>JBAZAY010000060.1:0-15426 GCA_041671725.1 Gallionella sp.
GATGAGTCGAAACCGGCGCAGGACTCGCGGGCGCGCTCGACCCGAACGCACGCATTCCCGAGTCCAGATTGTATCTGGATGCCAGCTATGAAAAAGCCGGTTGGGCACCGAATTTGGATGTATCCGGGGTGGCAGGTTATTACGACATCAAGAGTAATCCCGCCAATCCGGCCTACACGTTGTTCCCCGCAGGCGCGATTCCAGGCTTTCCCAATGGGATGATCGGCAATCCCGGACACGCCGAGCAGCATACCCATGCCAGCGTTACCGCCGTCTATACTGGTTTTGAGCAACACCGCTTACGTGCGGGCACGGGATATAGTGTAGATGATTTATACCAGACACAGGAATTCAAAAATTTCGATGCGAATTATGCACCTCTGCCCAGTGTGATCAATGCAAGCGCCAATCCGGCGCTGGTCTTTTTGCTGCCGCATAAACGCAACGTAACCTTTGCTTTCGCCCAGGATGAATATAGTTTTGCAAGGGACTGGACATTAACGGCAGGAATTCGCCAGGACAATTACTCGGATTTCGGCGGAACGACCAATCCCCGCCTCGCGCTGGTGTGGGATGCATCCTACAATATCGTGGTCAAAGCCATGCACGGCACGGCGTTCCGTGCGCCTTCCTTCACTGAACTTTACAACATCAACAATCCTGTGACCATCGGCAATGCCCGCCTCAAACCTGAGACCATCACCACGGATGAACTGGGGTTTTCATGGCAGCCGACGGACAAACTGAAAACCAGCCTGAGTTATTTCCAGTACCACATCCGCAATATTATTCTGCCCGTAGGTACTACGTATCTGAACAGCGGAGGGCAGACAGGCCGTGGTTTTGAATTTGAGGCAACATTCGAGGCTGCCGGCAACCTGCGCCTGACAGGTAATGTTTCAGTGCAGCATTCAAAGGATGAAGCCACAGGGTTGGATGCGGGTCTGGCGCCACATCAACGCGCCTTCGCCCGCGCGGACTGGCGTTTCGTGCCGCTATGGCAGTTCGGCACCACGATCAACCGTGTGTCAGGACGCATGCGTGAGCCGGGCGATACCCGTCCGCTGATTCCGGACTACACCACGGTGGATTTAATCTTGCGGCGCGAGAAACTCGCCAACAATTGGGAGGTAAGCGCAAAGGTGATGAACCTGTTCAACAGCGATGCCAGAGAACCGACCTTCAAGGCAGTCGGCATGACTTCCGATCTGCCGTTGCCCGGACGCGCTGTTTACCTGCAGATTCAGCATAGTCTTTGAAAAACATACTTAATCCTGAAAATTGCAGTTCAAGCCACAGAGCTCACAGAGAACACAGAGAGTTACATGGGTTTTTCACTTTTTATTGACTCACCCGAAAGATGATTAAAATTATAACTTTTTGTTTTGCGAGTTTTTGCCCACAGGGCAAAATCCCTGCGAGATGCGATTGCGAGTTGATGCCCGCAGGACATCATCGCTGCTTACCCAGCTTTACTCGGTGATCTCGGTGTTCTCTGTGGCCAAATGCTTTTTATAGGTTAATGCGGCTATTTTGCATTCCGGCTGGCGAGTTTAGTCTTGGCCGGTCGGCGTAAAAACGGCGAATTGATCTTTGCCGTTCTTTTTCGCGACATACATTGCACTATCCGCAGCGGTTAGCAATGCATCCAGTTCATCGGCATGATTTGGGTATTCCGCTATGCCGATACTGGCGGAGATACTGGAAATTGTTTTTTTGCCAAATTCGTAGGGGGTTCTCAGCGTTTCCAGTATCCTGTTCGCCACGGTGATGGCTCTGCCAATGTTGGCTTCAAGCAGGATTACAACGAACTCATCCCCCCCCAGGCGGGCGGCCGTATCTCCTTCCCTCAGACAGGAAAGCAATCTTGCCGCCACTTCTTTTAGCAGGCAATCTCCAATAGCGTGACCATAAGTATCATTTGCCGGCTTGAATCCATCCAGATCGATAAAAATAAGCGATATGGATCGCGATGTCCGGTTCGCAACAGAAATCGCCTGATTCAAGCGATCCAGCAGCAGCGTTCGATTAGGCAGGCCGGTCAGTTGATCGAAATGCGCAAGGCCAAAAAGGTGTTTTTGCTTGCGGTGCGTTATTTCTTTAAGCAGGTCATAGCCATTGGCCATGCCGAAATATTTTTTTTCACGGGTGACGATAAAGCCGCTCACCATGTGTTCCATCCCGGCATCCAGGATGATGCGGGCAATATCATCAATACTGGTGTTTCTATCGACGACAATGGGCTTTTCATCCATTATCGTGGCAATTGGTTTTTTGCCTCTCAGCTCTTTGACGTATTGCTTACTGAAGAATTCGGTGAGGTTTTGCCGGACGATAATCCCTACCGGCCGGTCTTTATCATTCACAACAGGCAATGCATATAATTTCTTATCCTCGTGAAACAACTCCAGGACCTTGATGCAGCTTGTCGCCTCATTCACCGCAGGCACACTTCTAAGCAAATATTCAACCGTTTTGCCGGAATTTTCGGCGTGTTCGTCTGGCATGACAACCCCTGCTGTGGATGCCTGCGTTGCTTCAGGCAGGCAGCTATATGTTAATGTGTAATTCATTTTATCTAAATATCACCGAGAGATGAATGTAATTTGTACGACAAATTGGATTACGTTTACACTAAGTCCAGGACACCCTTGAATTGGCTGCATTTCGGCAACAAAGGGCCATCAATCCGGGATGAAATGCAGTAAAATACTCACCATAAAAATGGGTATAACTTACTCAATGTAGCAATTTCGTATTACCGAACGATTAATCAGTGAGGCTTTTTATGTTATTTTTTGACCTGTTTCGCCACGACCCTGAATTTGTAAGTATTAAAAGCGGCGATTGCCTGTTTCGTGAGGGAGAGGTCGGAAACTCAATGTATGTACTCATATCCGGCCAGGCAGAAATTACTGTCAGCGGGATAATGTTCGAAAAATGTACTCAAGGATCATTCGTGGGCGAGATGGCTGTGATCGATAACTCCCCGCATTCTGCAACCGTTACGGCACGCACAGACTGTAATTTTGCAGTGATTAATTCAAAACGCTTCCATTTTCTGGTTGATGAAACCCCCGGGTTTGCCATTAATGTGATGCGGGTCATGGCCAGCAGACTTAAAGAGTGTGACCAACGTGTGATTCAGGCAAACGCGCTTCAACCTGCGATTTCGTAGTACCGCTAAGCTGTAACAGCTTTCCGGATCATGCAATTTTAAAACGTACTGCCAAATTTTCGAGTTGCCAGCTAAGCTCCGACATTTGTTTCGCGGAGTTGGCGGTTTTCGATGAAGCCTGACTATTCTGCTCGGTGCCCTGCGCAATTGTTTCGATGCGCTGAGCAATATCCCGTGCAGCAAATGACTGTTCCTTTATTGCGAGCGTAATGTCATCAGCCGCACGCGTTGCCTGTTGCGCAGCATCGTTGATACCACCAATTGAATTTCCCGCCTGTTTTGCCATCCCCACACCGTCACTGACTCTTTGCACACCAATCTGTATTTCGTGCACAGCCTGCCTGGTATCCTCCTGTATTTTGGAAATCATCCCGGTAATTTGCTTTGTTGAGGAGGAAGTGCGTGCTGCAAGTTTCCTGACTTCATCGGCAACCACAGCAAAACCGCGCCCCTGCTCACCGGCACGAGCAGCTTCAATCGCGGCATTGAGTGCCAGCAAGTTGGTCTGATCTGCGATCTCACGGATGACATTCACAATGCAGGAGATCTGGCCGGAATATTCCTCCAGACCGCGTATGGTTCCCGAAACATTATTCACTGCCATGGCAATATGCTCCATTTCAGTCGCCGCACTGTGAATGACACGCCCCCCCTCGCAGGCCTGTTCACTTGATATTTGACTGACACGATGAGCGTCACTGGCGTGGTCACTTACCTGATCAATCGAGACCGATAATTCCTCCATCGCGGCAGCCATACCTGATGCTGCCTCAGACTGCATCTCCGTGACTTTAGAGCTGACCTGTGCAAAAGCAGACACATCCTCAGAATGCCGGTTAAGCTCCGTTATGCCATCCCTGACATGGGCAATCAATTCGTGCAAGTTGTTGCGCATGACGGAAAGTGCGGCATTGAGATCGCCCAGCTCATCTTTTGATGCTGCAGGAAGCAGCCTTGTCAGATCGCCGGCAGCAATCGACTCTGCCGCACGCCGCGACTCAAGCAAGCCCTGTTTGAGTTTACCGATCACCATTCCCGCCTGTATCAATAGCGCCAAAGAACCCAGCGTAGCCAACGCCATCAGCGCTGTTGCGCTTGCGCCATACCGTCCGGCGCCGACAGTTAAGATCAACCCTAAGCACCCGCTGCCGGCCATCAACCATAAACGCGTTGCGATTCTGATATTGACAATTCGTCGCATGAACATCGCAAAAACATTGCTGCTGACCGGCTGCCCCTCGTCCAGACTGATGCTGTCATCATTGCGCATCCGAGCATAAAGCTGTTCTGCGGCACTGATTTCCTGACGGCTTGCCGCCACCCGGACGGATACATAACCGCTGCCATCTGCCAGGAGCGACACATAGGCTCTCACCCAGTAATGATCGCCATCCTTGCGACGGTTTTTCACCACACCGCTCCATGGGTGCCCCTTTTTCAGCGTGTCCCACAAATCCCGGTAAGCCTCAGCCGGCATGTCAGGATGGCGCACCAGATTATGCGGCTGCCCTATCAGCTCTTCTTTTGTAAAACCTGACAGTTCGATAAAAGTCTCGTTGGCGTGACTAATCTGCCCTTTGAGGTTGGTGTAAGAAATAACCGTCTTGCCTTGCGGGAAGGGATATTCTCGTCCTGTAACCTGTTTATTGTTGCGCAAGCTGCACCCCCGGATATCCAACTATCTGTTTAAATTCAATAAATTGTATTTACATGTGTTTGTATAGGTTGCCAGCAAGTAGTGTGCCGCTCACCTTGAGTATTTCCGATGAGATACGTGGTACGACAGACTATACTAAAAACCATATTCGCAACAAGCTTATTAGACGACTGTTACACCTTCGTGAAAGGCGGATATATGAATGAGATGACTGGCGACAGCAACCGCCTTTCAGGCTTTTAACGGTGCGGATAGACGACTGCTTTTGCGCAAGGTAAATAATCTAGCAAAAAGCTCGCGCCACCGAGAACACGGCGATCACAATGAGGTAGCAGGAACGGGGGACTACTAACAGGGCTTGAACTGGAGTATTCAGGATAAGGCCGCAAACCTGTTCCACTCAGAGGAAGGCGGCTTCAGACGGTTGCTGCCGACAAAGATACAGCTGTTTCCGGAGCGCAAAAACAGCTGTATCTTCAATAAGTTAGATAATTAACAGGGACTTGCCTTGTCGTTCTTGGTGGCAGGATTCACCACGTCGTTGGCACTACCGCTGCGACAGGTCTTCTGTTCAGTTATGATTTCAACGCTGTGAGAACTTCTTCCAGCATTTTCTTGGCATCGCCGAACAACATGCGGTTGTTCTCCTTGTAGAACAGCGGATTGTCCACGCCCGCATAGCCGGTAGCCATGCTGCGCTTCATCATGATGGAGGTCTTGGCACGCCAGACTTCCAGCACCGGCATGCCGGCGATTGGGCTGGTCGGATCTTCCTGAGCCGCCGGATTCACGATGTCGTTGGCGCCAATCACCATGGCGACATCGGTATCCGGGAAGTCCGCATTGACTTCATCCATTTCCATCACGATGTCGTAAGGCACCCGGGCTTCAGCCAGCAACACGTTCATGTGACCTGGCATGCGGCCGGCAACCGGGTGGATGCCAAAACGCACGTTGACGCCCCTCTCGCGCAGCAACTTGGTGATCTCATAGACCGTATGCTGTGCCTGTGCCACGGCCATGCCGTATCCCGGCACGATGATCACATTCTTGGCATCGCGCAAGAGCTCTGCCGTCTCGACTGCACTGATGGACACCACTTCGCCCGCCGGTTGCGCATCACCGCTGGCCTTCCTGGCAGGAGCGCCGCCACCGAATCCGCCTGCAATCACGCTGATGAAGTTGCGGTTCATCGCCCGACACATGATGTAGGACAGAATCGCGCCGGAGGATCCCACCAGGGCACCAACGACGATCAGCAGATCGTTGTTCAACATGAAGCCGGTTGCTGCGGCCGCCCAGCCGGAGTAGCTGTTCAGCATGGACACCACCACCGGCATATCGGCGCCACCGATGGCCATCACCATGTGAATGCCGAACAACAGTGAGATGGCGGTCATCACGGCCAAGGCTATCATGCCCGCACTGACCGTTTCAACATGCATGAATTGCCAACCGAACGCGATAACGACCAACAGGCCCAGCAGATTCAGGAAGTGGCGTCCCGGCAGCAACAGCGGCTTACCGCCGATCTTGGCTGACAGCTTGCCGAAGGCAATCAGGGAACCTGCGAAGGTCACGGCGCCTATCAGTATGCCCAGATAGATCTCGAACTCGTGTATCGCCTTCTCAGCACCGGACAAATTCAGGGCCGCCATCGGGTCGATGTAATTGGCGAAGCCGACCAGACAGGCAGCCAGACCGACCAGGCTGTGCATCAGCGCGACCAGTTCCGGCATCTGCGTCATTTGCACCTTGCGCGCGGCGTAGAGTCCGACACTGCCCCCCACCACCATCGCGCCTATGATCCATGGCAGGCCGGCCATCGTGACGCGCGGGCCGAACACCGTCGCCAGCACGGCGATGGTCATGCCTATCATGCCGTAGAGATTGCCTCGGCGCGAAGACTCAGGGTTGGACAGGCCGCCCAAACTGAGGATAAAAAGAATGGTCGCGCCAATATATGAAACGGTTGTCAAGCTTGCAGACATATTTATCTATCCTTATTTGCGGAACATCGACAGCATGCGTCGAGTCACGGCGAAGCCGCCGAACATATTGACCGCAGTGAGCGCGATAGCCGCCACCGCCAACCAGCGTATCCATCCATCCGGACGATCAAGCCCAAACGCCAGCGGCGGCGCGATCTGCACCAGTGCACCGATAGCAATGATGCTGCTGATCGCATTGGTAACGCTCATCAAGGGCGTGTGCAGCGCGGGAGTGACGTTCCACACCACCATGTAACCGACGAAACACGCGAGCACAAAAACGGTGAAATGTCCCATGAACGCTGCGGGGGCGAAGGCGCCGATGAGCAGGAACAACAGTGCTGCAATGCCGAATATCACCGCCGTTTTGGTTGCCGAGGCCGGAGCACCACCCTTACCATGTGCGGCAGGTGCAGCAACCGGTTTGGCCACAGCCGGTTTGACTGCTGCTGCCGGCAATTTCGGCGCAGGCGCAGGCCAGGTGATTTCGCCATCCTTGATGACCGTCAGGCCGCGAATCGCATCGTCGTCCATGTTGACGTTGATGACGCCATCCTTCGTCTTGCACAACTCCTCAAGCAGACGGAACAGATTGGTGCCATACAGGGTGGAAGACTGGCGGGCCAAGCGACTATTCAGATCGGTGTAGCCGACAATGGTCACGCCGTGCTTCACCACCGCTAGCCCCGGCTCGGTCAGTTCGCAATTGCCGCCCCGCTCAGCCGCCATGTCGACGATGACACTACCCGGCTTCATCGACTGCACCATCTCGGCGGTGATCAGCTTGGGCGCTGGCTTGCCCGGGATCAGCGCAGTAGTGATGATGATGTCAACTTCTCTGGCCTGCCTGGCGTACATCTCGCGCTGCGCCTGCTGAAAGCCCTCGCTCATCACCTTGGCATAACCACCGCCGCCGCCGCCTTCTTCCTCATATTCGACTTTCACGAATTCGCCGCCCAGCGATTTGACCTGATCGGCCACTTCGGCACGGGTGTCGTTGGCGCGCACGATGGCGCCCAGACCGGCGGCAGTGCCGATGGCGGCCAAGCCGGCCACACCGGCACCGGCGATGAAGACCTTGGCCGGAGGAACCTTGCCCGCAGCCGTGATCTGGCCGTTAAAGAAGCGCCCAAAAACGTTGGCGGCCTCGATGACGGCCCGGTAACCGGCAACCCCGGCCTGCGAGGTCAGCGCGTCCATCTTCTGGGCGCGGGAAAGCTGGCGCGGCAGTGCGTCGATGGCCAGCACGGTGGCGCGCTTCGATGCGAGTTGTTGCATCAGTTCGGGATTCTGCGCGGGCCAGATGAAGCCGATCAAGGTGCTGCCATCCGGCATCAAGTCAACCTCGGCACTGGTCGGGACGGTCACCTTGAACACGATGTCGGACTCAGCCCACAGTTTGGCAGCGCCTTCGACAATTTCAGCACCAGCAGTGCGGTAAGCTTCGTCACTGAAATTCGCCGCATCACCTGCACCCGATTCGACCGCGACATTGAAACCCATTTTAATGAGCTTCTCTACGATCTCCGGTACCGTCGCGACGCGCTTCTCGCCTGCAAGCGTTTCCGCAGGAATCCCTATACGCATCTGTCTCTCCCCTGGTGTAAGTCGTGCATCAATGCACTTCTGATTAAGCCCGCGATTATACCGATTCTCGCCGAACATAAAACCCCACTATAATCCGTGCCTGACTTTAACTCTTGCGTCGCATTCTTCATGCCCTCATACATCCGGGTACTTCCCGAACTACTGATCAATCAAATCGCCGCCGGAGAAGTAATCGAGCGCCCGGCTGCCGCCCTCAAGGAATTGATGGAGAACAGCCTGGACGCTGGAGCGACCGACATCACCGTTCAGCTGGATAATGGTGGCATCAAACTGTTACGAGTGCGCGACAACGGCCGTGGGATTGCTCGTGATGAACTCGCCCTGGCGCTAATGCGCCACGCCACCAGCAAAATCGGCTCGCTGGATGACTTGCAGAATGTCGCCAGCATGGGGTTTCGCGGCGAGGCACTGGCCAGTATCGCTGCCGTGGCTCAGCTCACGCTGTCCAGCCGCACCGCAGACGATACACACGGCTGGATGCTCGAAGCGCTGGACGGACGACTGTCCGAGCCTGCACCTGCCAATCAGACACCTGGCACCACCGTTGAAATACGCGAGCTTTATTTCAACACGCCGGCACGACGCAAATTCCTCAAATCTGACGCCACCGAATTCGCCCATTGCGAGGAGGCCTTCAAGCGCATCGCACTGTCGCGCCCCGATGTCAGCTTTTCCTTGCAACACAACGGACGCACCGTGTGGCAACTAACGACAGGACTCAGGACTCAGGATTCAGGATTCAGGACTGACGATCACGATGACGGTGGTTGGCTGAGAAATGCGGCGCTAAAACGCGTTTCTGCCTTGCTGGGCAATGAATTCGGCAATGCAGCCGTACCCGTATCACGCAGCGCCGCCAACCTGACGCTTCATGGCCTGGCCGCCCTGCCCGCCTATTCGCGCAGCACCCGCGACGCGCAGTATTTTTTCGTCAATGGCCGTTTCGTGCGCGACAAGGTCGCCAGCCACGCACTGCGTCAGGCATATCAGGACATCCTGCATCATCAGCGCCATCCGGCCTTCGTGCTGTTCCTCGAACTGCCGCCCGAGCAGGTGGACGTGAACGTGCATCCGGCCAAAAGCGAAGTGCGCTTTCGCGAGAGCCAGGGCATACACCAGTTCATCTTCCACACCTTGCAACAGGCACTGGCAACCCCGGCACTATCAGGCGTCGACGCTCCTGACGCCACGGCCAAGACGCCTTTCGTCATGCCGACGCAGCAAAGAATTCCGCTTGGCACAGCGCAGTTAAATGCGTCGTATCAGGTATGGGGAATGCAGACTCAGACCGCAGGGGTCTTCCCCGCACAACTAAGCCCGCAAGGGGTTTCCCTCGGAGCTGCGGAGATGAATCTCCTGCTCCTGAATGAAGGGGCTGCACCAAGTTATTGCGTGAAGGAGTCAGCAGCGCAGACGATAAGTAGTGAATGGCAAGTAGAGAGTGGCGATGCAAAACCAGCCAGTAGCGAGTGGCCAGTAGCGAGTAGCAATACGCTCACAACTCATAACTCGTCACTGAGCACTGAGCACTACCCCGACTCCCCACCCTTGGGTTTCGCTCTGGCGCAGTTGTCCGGCGTCTATATCCTTGCGCAGAATGCGCAGGGGCTGATCGTGGTGGATATGCATGCCGCACACGAACGCATCGTCTATGAAAAGCTCAAGACCTCAATGGACACGGAAAAAATCGCCACGCAGCCATTGCTAATTCCTGTTTGTTTTCATACAGATACAATCGATGTTGCCACCGTGGAAGCGGAGCAGGATGCGCTCCACCGACTGGGCTTCGATATCGCGCCGCTCTCGCCCACCACACTGGCGGTACGCGCCATGCCGACACTGCTCAAGCAGGCAGAAGCCGAAGCCGCCGCACGCGATGTTTTACATGAGCTGCGCGAATATGGCGCCAGCCGCATGCTGACCGAACGCCGCAATGAACTGCTGGCCAGTCTGGCTTGCCACGGCGCGGTGCGCGCCAATCGAATCCTGACTACGCCTGAAATGAACGCACTACTGCGTGAAATGGAGCAGACCGAACGCTCAGGTCAATGCAACCACGGCCGCCCGACCTGGTTTGCCCTTTCCATGAACGAGCTGGACAAGATGTTCATGAGGGGACAGTAAACCAGCAACTAGTCACTAGACGTTAGTCGCTAGTTAAAAAATCAAATCCGCGCAGCGACAACACCAACTAACGAGCAGCTACTAACGACTAATGACTGAATTTCCCCCTTCGATCTTCCGCATCGCCTTTGCCAGTTTCATCGGCACCGCCATCGAGTTTTACGATTTCTACATCTACGGCCTGGCCGTGGCGATGGTGATCGGCCCGGTATTTTTCCCCAACAGCGATCCCGCAGTGCAAGCATTGAACGCGTTTCTTACCTTCGGCATCGCCTTTGTTGCCCGACCTATCGGCGCGCTGGTATTCGGCCATTTCGGCGACAGGATCGGACGAAAAACAACCCTGGCGGCGTCCTTGCTGGTGATGGGCACCTCGACCACGCTGATCGGCATTTTGCCGGGCTACGAACTCATCGGCTGGACCGCACCCGCCCTGCTCTGTCTGTTGCGTTTCGGTCAGGGGATAGGCTTAGGGGGTGAATGGGGGGGTGCTGCCTTGCTGGCGGCAGAATATGCACCCGAGGGACGTCGGGGCTGGTTCGGCATGTTCCCGCAACTGGGACCACCGGTGGGTTTCCTGTTAGCGGTTGGCAGTTTTTTGTTGCTGTCGAATTTTCTGGATGAGGCACAATTTCGCGCATGGGGCTGGCGCATTCCGTTTCTGGCCAGCGCCGTGCTGGTTATCATCGGACTCTACGTGCGACTGAAACTGTCTGAAACGCCGGTTTTCGCCAAAGCTCAGCTGGCCCACCGGCAAGTTAAGCTGCCGGCAATCGAACTGTTCAATCATCACGCACTTCCTCTGCTGCAGGGCGCGCTGGTCATGGTGGTGTGTTATGCGCTGTTCTATATCTCCACGGTATTTTCACTGAGCTACGGCACCAGCACACTGGGCATTCCCCGCCCGCAATTTCTGTCCATGCTGTGCGTGGCCGTGCTGTTCATGGCTGCGGCCACACCGCTCTCGGCGTTGGCAGGCGACCGTTTCGGCCGGCGACGGGTCATCATCACAGCGGGCTGCGCAGCCCTGCTGTCAGGATTTTTGCTCGAACCTGCGTTGTCCAGCGGCTCACTCTGGCAGATCACCGCATACCTGTCCCTCGAACTGTTCCTGATGGGCGCGACCTTCGCACCGATGGGCGCCCTGCTGCCTGAGCTGTTCCCGACACAGGTGAGATATACCGGTGCGGGCGCGGCCTACAATCTGGGCGGCATACTCGGCGCATCGCTCGCCCCCTACATCGCGCAGCAACTGGTGCTGCACGGCGGTTTATCCTGGGTGGGCGGCTATATATCCGTTGCCGCCGCAATCAGCGTGCTGGCAGCAATATCTATGCGCGAAACCCGCAACAAGGATCTGACATGAATCACGCCACTTTCCAAACAGAAAACGAAAAACCGCAAACTGAAAATCTGCCTCCGGCAATTTTTCTGATGGGCCCGACCGCCAGCGGCAAGACCGGCGTGGCGGTCGAACTGGTGCAGAGTCTGCCGGTGGAACTCATTAGCGTCGATTCGGCACTGGTGTATCGCGACATGAATATCGGCACAGCCAAACCGGACGCTGCAACGTTGGCTGCCGCACCGCATCACCTGATCGACATCATCGACCCTAGCGAGGCCTACTCCGCCGCCGCATTCCGCCGCGATGCGTTGGCCCTGATGGCGGACATCACTTCTCGCGGCAAGATTCCGCTGCTGGTCGGCGGCACCATGCTGTATTTCAAGGCTTTACGTGAAGGACTCAGTCCGTTACCGGTAGCCGAACCGGCGGTACGTGCAGAACTGGATGCACAAATCGCCCTGCATGGCATCCCCTGGTTGCACCAGCAGTTAGCCGCAGTGGATGCGGAAACTGCGGCGCGCCTGTCGCCCAATGACACCCAGCGCATACAACGTGCAATGGAAATCTATCTCATCACCGGCAAGCCAATGTCCGAGCTGCTAAAGACCCAGGAAGAGGTTGCGCTGCCCTATGACATCAGGTCGATCGCGCTGATACCTTCCGAACGCAGCGTATTGCACCAGCGCATCGAAACCCGCTTCAAACAGATGCTGGAACAGGGCTTGATCGATGAACTGAAAAACTTGCGGGAGAAATATGCCCTGCACCCCGAGCTGCCTTCGATGCGCTGCGTCGGTTACCGGCAGGCGTGGCAATATATGGAAGGCGAAATTACTCAGGCGCAGTTTCTGGAGACCGGCATCATCGCCACCCGCCAGCTCGCCAAACGGCAACTGACCTGGCTGCGTTCCATGCAGGAAAATATCGAAATCGACTGCCTCTCCGACAACCTGACCGAACAGGTTCGAAGCGCGCTACGGTTATAACAGTGAGCACCGACACGCAAGAAAGTATTTATACAAATAAATCATATAATTGACCAAGGTCAAAACATAGAAAATTCCTACTTACCATTACTTATATTCTGATAAAGAAACAGCATTGTCTGATGGTGCAACTCTGTCTGATTCGAACATAATGGCACCGTGTCTCAAGCAGCATTGAGCTATTGAAGCAGTCCGGCGTGTACCGTTACCGCGAACAAAAAACATTAGGGGATCACGATGTATACGACGCCTGCTAAAATCCTGCACATGCCGACACGGCACTCCCCTGATCACAACCATCTTCTTGCAGCCCTGCCTCCCGATATATTCAAGCGTATCGCCCCCGAGCTGGAACTGGTCGAAATGCCGCTCGGAACTGTCCTCTTCGAATATGGCTGTCAGTTGCAGCACGTCTATTTCCCGACCAACGCCGTCGCGTCCCTGCACTACATCACGGAGAACGGCGCATCGACCGAAATCGCGGGGGTAGGCAATGAGGGCGTACTCGGCGTATCGGTCATTATGGGCTGCAAGACCACCTCTTGCCGGGCTGCCGTGTGTAGCGGCGGCCACGGTTACCGTATGAAGGCCCACCTGATCATGGAGGAATTCAATCGTGCAGGGCCGATGATGCGGCTGATGCTGCATTACACTCAGGCACTAACAGGCTGCTGAAAAACGCTGATTTATTTTCCCTTACCCGCTCCGGCGGGTAAATTTTTCATCGAATTTTCAGTTTTCTGCCCGGCAACATGCCGGTTTTTCGGAGAAATCCCCGTTTTTCCGCCTTTTGGGCGGATTTCTGGCGTACTACGCCAATAATCGTCGCATTCTGACCAGGTTGTAAGTCGCAGCCGTGAACAGAAACAGCTGGTTTACGAGCTTCTGTCCGCGATGCCGCAATTTGCGCATCAGGCCAATGTCTTTCATCCAGCCAAAGCATTCTTCGATCTGCTTGCGTTTCTTGATGCTGATTTCATACCCTTCGTGGCGGGTGGTGCGACCATCGATCGCCGTATGTTTCTTTTGCGCCACATGCGGTGTTACCTTGCGCTCGCGGCACGCTGCCACAAAGGCTTTGGTATCGTAATTCTTGTCCGCCCCCAACGTCTTTCGGCCTGAACCCGATTCCGCATCCAGCATCTTCAGCGATACGTCGCGTTCTGCGGTTCCCATTGCTTGACTGACGCCCGCCTGCACAATCAGCCCATGACGATTCTCGGTCAACAGGTGGCCCATGAAACTCAATTTGGCCTCCTTGCCTTTTGCCTTGCGGTACAGACGTGCCTCGCCATCCGTGGAGGACTGGTGCGTGGCATTGCTGAACTGCTCTCCGTGGAAGTCCACTTCCACATTGCGTCCCTGCTTGGCGGGTTCCTGCGCGTCGGACTTTGTGCCGCCGCCGGGCGTATCATCTGTATCCTTACGCTTGAAACTCTTGATTGAGGCGGCCGCATCCAGCAAGGTACCATCGGTGGAAAAATGCTCCTTCGATAACAACTCGCCCGCATCGGCCTGCGCCTTGATTTGTTCGAAGAACATCTCGGCCACTTCATGCGTCAGCAACCGGTCGCGGTTATGGCAGAACACGGTGGCATCCCAAACCTCATCGTCCAGTTCCAACCCCACAAACCAGCGAAACAGCAGATTGAAGTCAATCTGCTCCATCAACTGCCGCTCAGAACGCACCGTATACAGAATCTGCAACGTCTGTGCGCGAAGCAACCGCTCTGGCGCAATCGAGGGGCGTCCGGTGTCCGAATACATCTGGGTAAACAGCGCGTCCATTTCACTGAGCGCCACATCGACCATCTTGCGAATCGCGCGTAGCGGATGTTTGCTCGGCACGCGCTGCTCCAGTTGAATGTAACTGAACAGATCTCTCGGTTGAACGTCTATTCCTCGCATTGCCATCACCCCGTTTCACAATGGCGCTATTTTACCAAACCGGCGTAATGTCCGGGTTTTTCAGCAGCCTGCTAATGGCACAAATGTCCCAAACAGCCGTGTGCAACCGGCATCATTCGGTCGAACAGCAACTGTGTCGCTGGCTGCTGCTGACACTGGATCGCCTGTCCACCAATGAACTGACCATGACGCAGGAGTTGATTGCCGGCATGCTGGGCGTTCGCCGCGAAGGGATCACGGAAACGGCCGGCAATTTGCAGCGAGCAGGTCTCATCAGTTACCGTCGCGGCCATATCACCGTATTGGACCGGTCGGGACTGGAATCCCACGCATGTGAGTGCTACCACGTCGTTAAGAATGAATTTCATCGCCTGCTTGACAATATAAATCATCAGGAACTGTCTCTGGCCTGTCACGGTTAAACCGGTTCTGTTACGAAGCATATCAAACTGATAATTTTTAAACCGCGGCTACTCAGGAGCGGCGTGTTTTGCTGCCATTAACTTAAAAACCTTTTTTCATCCACGAAATGATTCTCGCAGGGCTGTTGGCAATAGCCAGCAACTCGCAAAAGCACGACAGCCACGAAAGTAACCAAACGTATCAACAAGTTAAATAGAATCAGCAAA
>JBAZAY010000061.1:0-14905 GCA_041671725.1 Gallionella sp.
ACTGACAACAACAGCATTGCAACCTGACTCTGGCTGGAATCGCCACCGGTGTAGACCGTTCGCCCTGAACAGCCCATAAAGCGCGGGAATCGAAGAGCCCATCCCTGCCCACGCAAAATTCAAGGTTATTCTGCTCCTTTCCTGTGCCAAAAACAATATGCAATCTTGCATATTGTTTCGCGTTGAATGAGAGCTGAAGAATGATAGGAAAGGACTGATATTACTGGATCTTTTGACGAGTTAGTTGTAATGTCGGTCGCGTATTTCGTGTATGTGCAGACTGGATATAATCAGGGTGGCAATTATGAAATTATTACGTTCCGCAGCCTGGCTGTTCTCCGCGTTGATGCTGACTGTAAACAATGCATAAGCCTTGGAAGCCGCCAATCAGGATATCAGCAAGCCCTGATTTCAGGACAGTGAATGGTGCGGTGGCACTGGTAACGGCAACGCCTGCCGGGCTGGGGACCGGTCCTGTATCCGGAATAAGTTGGGGACGCTGGGCGGGCCCCTCGCCTCAAGCTGTGATCTCTGGCGCTTTCACTGGCGCGACCGGTCAGGGGGCGGCCATGACCTACGGCTTTAACAATGGTGGTACCGTGACAAATGGTGTGGCGGCGTTTCATCGCTAGCTAACTATATGATTATTATGCAATACATATAATATATTGATTATTATTTTGAAGTCGGCAGCATATTCGATTATCAACGAATAAAGACGATGCAATTCATTCCGAATATCGTAAGACGAAAAACGCAGGGCAATCAGGCTGTATCTGGCATACTTATCCAGCTGTTATAAGGGGGCTAGCATGAAAAAAAATGCAATTTTGATTGGTCTTGGCCTGCTGATCGTGCTGTTTTTTGTCGGCAACGCGGCCAACTTTTACCAGATGACGTTTATCGACAAACTGTCTAACGTCCTGTACGACTACCGTTTAAAGCTGACCATGCCGGGCACGGTGGATGATCGCATTGTCATTCTCGATATCGACGAAAAAAGCCTGAAGGAAGAAGGACGCTGGCCGTGGAGTCGCGACCGGCTTGCACTGTTAATGGACAAGTTGTTCGACAAATACGGCATCGCGGTGGTCGGGTTCGACGTGGTTTTTGCCGAGAGGGATGAGAGTTCCGGGCTTAGGGTGTTGCAACAACTTGGACAGAATCAGCTTAAGGGTGATACGAATTTCCAATCTGTTCTGACGAAAATTCGGCCGCAACTCGAATACGACAAGCTTTTTACCGAAAAAATCAAAAATCGCAACGTGGTGCTGGGCTATTACCTGACCAACCGGAAAGATAAAAATATCTCCGGAATGCTGCCGGAGCCGACATTTCCGGCTGGCACATTCATGGACCATCCCATTGCATTTACCACGTGGAATGGTTATGGAGCCAATCTGCCTGAATTGCAGCAGGCTGCCGCCAGCGCAGGGCATTTCAATCCTGCCGTGGATGCCGATGGAGTGGTGCGGCGCGTGCCGATGCTGGTTGAATATAACGGCGCATACTATGAGTCATTGTCAATCGCGATGGTGCGCACCTTGCTTGGGCGGCCTGCAGTTCTGCCGGGTTTTGCGGAGGGTGAGAGCAGCGGGTATGCCGGGTTGGAGTGGCTGGAACTGGCCTCTGCCGGCGTTAAACTGAAAATCCCGGTGGATCATGATGTGGCGACGTTTGTCCCTTATCGCGGCAAACAGGGCAGCTTCCGCTATATTTCCGTCGCGGATGTGCTGCATGACCGTATTGCTCCTGAACAACTGAAAAACAAGATCGTGCTGATGGGCACGACGGCCCCCGGGCTGCT
Source organism: Gallionella sp. (assembly GCA_041671725.1). Classification (GTDB taxonomy): domain Bacteria; phylum Pseudomonadota; class Gammaproteobacteria; order Burkholderiales; family Gallionellaceae; genus Gallionella. Next base: position 1,808 of record JBAZAY010000061.1, read on the forward strand.
GGACATGCGCGCTACACCGGTGGCGGAAGTCTACCCGGGGGTGGAAGTACACGCCAATATGATCGCCGGCATTCTCGACCAGAATTTGAAACAGCAGCCCGCCTATATGACCGGGGCTGAAGTGGTCTGGCTGCTACTGATTGGCATCGCGTTGAGTTTTTTGCTGCCCCGACTGAGCCCTGCCAAAGCGATAATGGGCTCCTTCTTGATGTTTGCCGTTACGCTAGGGATGAGTGTATTCATTTGGCAATACGGTAATTTGTTGATGCCGGTGGCGAACAGCCTGGTAATGATCACACTGTTATTCGCACTGGATATGTCCTATGGTTATTTCGTCGAATCGCGTACCAAGCGTCAGATCACTGGTTTGTTCGGGCAATATGTACCTAGCGAACTGGTGGAGGAAATGAGCCAGCATCCCGTGAGCGTATCCATGGAAGGCGAAAGCCGCGAGATGACCATATTGTTCCCCGATGTGCGCGGGTTCACTTCTATTTCAGAAGGACTGGACGCGAAAGAATTGACGGTGTTGATGAATGCGTTTATGACGCCCTTGTCGCGTGTCATTTACAAACACCGGGGTACGATAGACAAATACATGGGCGACTGCATCATGGCATTCTGGGGGGCGCCCTTGCCGGATCCGAACCATGCGCGCAACGCCATACTGGCTGGTATCGAGATGCAGGCCACACTGGCGGCGTTGCAACCCAGCTTAAAGGAACGCGGCTGGCCGGAAATTCACGTCGGGGTGGGCATCAATACCGGGCGCGTCAGTGTCGGCAACATGGGCTCGGAGGTGCGCATCGCTTATACGGTGATGGGTGACGCAGTGAATCTGGCTTCGCGCCTGGAAGGAATCACCAAGCAATACGGCGTGGGCATTATCGTTGGTGAGAACACCCGCAATACCGTGACGGACTTTGTCTATCGCGAGCTTGATCATGTGCGAGTCAAAGGCAAAGACAAGCCCGTGGCGATTTATGAGCCAATTGGCTTAATAACTGAAGTAAGTCAAGCAATGCAGGATGAAGTCGAGTTGTTCCATGAAGTGCTTCGCCTGTACCGCAAGCAGGATTGGGATCATGCCGAATTGCAGTTGATAAATTTGCAGCAAACGTCACCCGATACAAAGCTATACGGAATCTATGCCGAGCGCGTTGTATATTTCCGCAAGAATCCGCCGGCCGCAGACTGGGATGGCGTGTTCGTGTTCCAGACCAAATAGGCCGACACAAACATCATGGCTGATGAAACCACGGGTTTTACGACAACTGCTTTTTTCGGGTAGCATCAAGCAGTACGCCGCCGTTTTCTGGCGCGCCATTTTAAAACCACAGCCATTCGCCACGTTAAACGCACCACCACATAACCGATCATTGCCAATCCCCCCGCCAGCAACGGCAAGCCGATCAGCAGCGGTTTGCCCAGCCTCATTAGCCAGTTCACCAACTCGCTTCCCCATCCAAGCCAGTGCAACTCCGGAAACGCCAGTTGCGATATCGGCAAGCCATTGTGCGCACCGCTCACCCATGCGCCGAGTTGATATGCCAGCATGTACAGCGGCACGATAGTGAACGGGTTGGTATACAGCGTGGCAAACAGCGCGACCGGCAAATTGACGCGTAACAGCACAGCCAGCAACGTAGCTGCGATCATCTGTAGCGGCCCCGGAATCAGCCCGCAGAACAAGCCTATTGCCAAGCCCCCCGCCACCCCCCGGCGATGCAGATGCCACAGATTCGGCTCATGCAACCAGCCGCCAAATGGCTTCAGCCAGCGGTTGCTTTTAACCGTTTCGTGATGCGGCAGGAACCGACGTAAAAATTTTCGCATGACGACATTCTATCCGCGCGTTACGCTACGCGCATGATTCTCTTCACCCTATGCTTCACACTCGGCGTGTGGCTGCTGCAACAGCAAGCTGCATTGCCGGATTTTATCTGGGCGTGGCTGCTGACTGTATTTCCCCTTGCACTGATCATTCCAACCAGAACGATGGCGCTGCGCCTTGCCCGCACGCTGTTAATCGCCGCCTGTGCATGCGGACTTGGTTTTTTTCACGCGGCCTGGCAGGGCGAACAACGACTGGCAGTCAGTCTGCCGGATGAATGGCAGGGACGCGACATCGAGGTAAGCGGCGTGGTTGCCGAATTGCCGCACACAACCGAGCGCGGCCAGCGCTTTAGTTTCGATGTCGAAAAAACACTTACCCCTGACGTGCATGACAAAAATTCCGTCACCGATGATAAAGTTCGCCATGCCCGTTCCCTCTCCCCAACCCTCTCCCGCGTTGCAGGAGAGGGAGCAAACGAATCGATGCGCGAGCGTTCCGTTAATGTCAGCGTACCGGAGCACATCTACCTCAGCACTTATTCAGCCCCGAAAAACCCGCCTCCGACACTGCACGCAGGCGAGCGCTGGCAGCTCACCGTGCGTCTGAAACAGCCACATGGCAGCAGCAATCCGCACGGTTTTGATTTTGAGCTATGGGCGCTGGAAAACAATGTGCGCGCAACAGGTTACGTACACAACGCCGAAAAACTGATGACCGGGCACCCGAAGGTTAGCAATATTCGACTGGCTGAACTGGCCGATGGATTGTTCTACCGGATTGAGTCATGGCGCGAAGCGGTACGCGACAAATTTAACGCCACGTTGGGCAGTGCGCCCTACGCCGGTATACTGACCGCACTGGCCATCGGCGATCAGGGCAGCATTCCGCCAGCTCAGTGGCAGGTATTCAGACGCACCGGAGTAATCCATCTGATGAGCATCTCAGGCCTGCACATCACAATGCTGTCTGGCATGGGCTTTGCGCTCGTCTACTGGCTGTGGCGACGCAGCACACGCCTGACTTTATGGTTGCCGGCACGCCGCGCCGCCGCAACCGTCGCCTTGCTGGTGGCATTGGGCTATTCACTGTTATCCGGCTACGGTGTGCCCGCGCAACGCACGGTGTATATGGTCGCGGCTGTGAGCTGCGCACTCTGGCTGAATCGAAATTTCTCGCTCGGACAAATACTCAGCATCGCCCTGTTTGGCGTGCTGCTCATAGATCCCTGGGCAGTACTCTCCCCCGGTTTCTGGCTGTCGTTCGGTGCTGTGGCACTAATCCTGTACACAACCGCCCACCGTATCGGGCGTATGGATTGGCATCCGGAGGGAGATGGCAAAGCCTTCAGCCTGCACCTGGGCCACCCGCAGGGTGAGCGACTGGCTTATCCACTACGGCTACGCACGATGCTGCGCGAATATGCCACCATACAGTGGGCGATAAGCATCGGCCTGATCCCGCTGCTGCTGGCGCTATTCGGACAAGTCTCGCTGGACTCACCCATCGCCAATGCCATTGCAATTCCGCTGGTGGGCCTGATCGTCGTGCCGCTGGCCTTGCTGGGTGCTGCATTGCCGACAGAGGTGCCGCTTTGGCTGGCGCATATCGTGATGGACTGGACGATGATCCCGCTGCGATTTTTGAGTGTTTGGCCTGAAGCTGTGTGGACACAACATGCACCACCTGCATGGAGCATCGTATCCGGCATGCTGGGCGTAATCTGGGTACTGGCGCCTTATGGATTTCCAGCGCGCTATCTGGGACTGCTGTTAATGCTACCGATGTTTTTGAACGGTCCGGAACCACCTGTGCCAGGCACGTTGCGCCTGATCGTGTTTGATGTCGGGCAAGGTTTGTCGGTCGCAGCGCTCACCCGCCATCACGCCCTGCTGTATGACACCGGACCTGATTTCGCCGGCGATGCCGATAGCGGCAACCGCATTCTGATTCCCGGCCTTCGTCTCATGGGCATCAGCGCGCTTGACGGCCTTATTTTAAGCCACGATGACATAGACCACACCGGTGGCACGTCATCTATCCTGCAAGCCATGCCTGTTGGCTGGGTATCATCATCACTCCCGGCTGATCGGCTCAAAACCGTTGCGGCCATTTCGGGCGAGACCCGCCGCTGCCGTGATGGGGTGAGCTGGAACTGGGACGGTGTGCAATTCGATATCCTGAACCCCGGCAGAGACAGTATCACCACCCGCCACCACGATAATAACCAAAGTTGCGTGCTGCGCATCAGCACAGGCTCTGAGCACATTCTGCTGGCAGGAGATATCGAGAAACGCGGCGAACAGCGCCGGCTCGAAAAACCTGCCGACCAGCTTCCCGCCAGCCTGCTGGTTGTCCCGCATCACGGCAGCTTGAGTTCATCTGACGTAGATTTTGTTGGCGCCGTCTTGCCCGACTACGCCGTGTTCACAGTCGGTTACCGCAACCGTTTCGGGCATCCCAAGGCAGAAATCCTGCAACGCTATACCGACAGCGGCGCAACGCTGCTGCGCTCGGATGAGGACGGCGCGATTGTAGTCTCGATGAACGCACAGGAGATGACCGTTGAACGCTACCGCAAGACCCATCGCCATTACTGGACACACATGAGTACAGCAAATTGATTAGGCCGAATTATCTAGGCATTCAGACCTATTGCCCACAGGCCAAAAACATGAAAGACTGCGCTATGTAAATATAAATAATCAGGGGGTTACCATGCATGAAACCCAACTTCTGTATTTATTGATGACGTTGTCCATGGGGCATCCTGCGAACGTGCCGTCTCGCGCTCCAACCGCTCAAACAACTCAGGACAGCGCGATCACACCGCAGAATCAATCTGCATCACCTCATCAAATTTCGCTGCGATGCCCGCAGCCGTGCAAGCAAAAATCAAAACCGAATTTGCCCCCTGCCCGGCCACCCGGCTCACATCTCCTCGTTTCTGCGGCCCGTTAAAGCGGGCATATGACGACCTGTCAGGGCGCCTCCCCTGCGATATCGGCTGGCGGATGAGCATCCTGAGGAGAGAACAGTCATCCTTAAAACTGCAGTTGTCCACGAATTGGTTTTCGCGGAGTTATTGCCCACGGGCAATAACTCGCAAAGGCACAAAAAAACACGAACAAATTCAAACTCTTACTCAGGCCTGGTTTCTCACCGATTTGCTGAGTCATAAAACCAACCTAATATTCTGATCTATTTCGTGAATTTCGTGTTTTTCGTGGATGAAAATATTTTTCAAGGGCCGTGCAAATCGAGCCATCACGCTGCACACCCGGATGACTGCAGCATCATCGGTTGTCTTGTTGCAGTCAATCAGGTACAACCAGTATTCGCCAGACTGACGTGTCTATTCTCCGAAAGAGCATGCCATATGCCTCCTTCCAACACTAAACCGAAAATACGCCATTTTACTGCGAGGACTGAAAGCCGTTCTTAGCCGGTATTGCCAGGCATATTCTGATACAACACTATTCTAGTCCCCGGTTTTAAAAGCAAATTTTTAGTTGCCCACAATATCTGTGGATAACGCTGTGGATAAAGCGGCGGGTTGTACCTTTAAAGCCGTGATGCATAAGGTTTTTTATTATCCTGCCTGTTTTTTGACATCAAATTATATCCTTAATAATCAGTAAGTTAATTAAATCATAAAGTTTTTGTTGTGGACAACTCGCCGCCAGCAACGAATTATCTGGCTTTGTGCACAATTCAGAATTGTCAATATGTCTGCGGCACCATTTTTTGAGATAAGCCTCAGCTGCTGCGGGTGACTGAACTCACTCGCGCAATCAATTACCGCAAACAAACGTTCACTTTCTGCTGTGAGGGGGGGCGAAAAATCTCCAATCCGGTGAAGGCCGGATCCGGTCACGGCGACTTCACGCAAAAAGATAAACAGCCGCAAATACGCTATGCGTTGTTTTATCTGCTTGTAACAAAAATTATAGAGGATGTGAATATTTCGGTATTCCGTCTTGCCAGTCAAATGCATCTCATTAAGCGGCAGCAATTATCAGCTTGCATTAACGATATTACCGTATATACTGTTAATGCAAGTTAAATGTACCATCAGACTTGAAAGGAGAATGTGTCATGGACCAGCAATTTTCGCCCGGCCTGCTCTACACAGTCGCGCCGGAAAATTTTTCCGAACTACATTTACAGGATGAAGCGAATGTAGACGCTTTCGAATGGGAGAAACAGGAATCTCCAATTGACTCGTTCACGCAGGCTGTACTCGCAATTTTCAAAAATCCCGCAGCCAAATGAGTCGCTGACAGACTTTAGCCTGCAAGCTGGAGTAGTCTGAACAAGCTGTGATATTCTCGGGCGCATGAAAAATATCACTCATTACTTAGCCGCACTGTCGATCACCGCTTGGGTCGGCAGCTTGTGGGCCATCGGCTATCTCGCCGTGCCCGTGCTGTTTCACTCGCAACCCGACAGGCAACTGGCAGGCATGCTGGCAGGACAAATGTTTGTCGGGGCAGGTTATCTCGGCCTGATTTGCGGCTTGTATCTGCTCGTCTTTTACATCAGCCAGTCGGGTCGCGCGGTTATTCGTCAGCGACTGTTCTGGACAGTCTCATGCATGTTGCTGATTTCATTGATAATACAGACCTTCATTCAACCTGCCATGTCCGATCTGAAGTCACAGGCCTTGCCGCTTGAGGTGATGCACAGCACGTTCGCCGGGCAATTCAAAATACTGCATGGCATCTCCAGCATTGCCTACCTGATCGAAAGTTTGCTGGGCGCATTTCTCGTCATCAAAAGCCGCTGCGAGTAATCGTGCACCCGCAATAAATTTGCCATCATAAACGATCAATCCTGCTTCAACTGCGCCTCAAACTGCTCAACCGGAACGGGCTTGCCGAACAAATACCCCTGATAGCGCAAGCATCCGGCGCCCTCAAGAAAATCGCATTGCGCCTGCGTTTCCACGCCTTCGGCAATCACCTCCATGCCCAGATTATTAGCCATGCCGATGATGGTTTGAACAATCACCGCATCGGTCGATTTTGTGCCGATGTTGCGCACGAAAGATTGATCGATCTTAAGTTGATCGAGCGGCAGCTGGGTCAGATAGGACAGCGATGAATAACCCGTGCCAAAATCATCCATAGAAAAACGCACGCCGGTTTGTTTCAGTGCCTGCATTTTCACAATGGTGTCTTCGACATTGTCGAGCACGATACTCTCGGTCAGTTCAAGCTTTAAGCGTTGCGGATTAATGGCTGTTCGATCGAGTATTTCGATCACTTGCGCAACGAAATCTGCCTGACGGAACTGTCGTCCGCTGACGTTGACGGCAAGCTGCAAGTCACAGCTGTGCGGGTCATCTTCCCATGCTTTTATTTGCCGGCAGGCGACCTCCAGAACCCATTTTCCAATCGGCAGGATAAGACCGGTTTCTTCCGCCAGCGGGATGAATTTCAGCGGTGAGATTAACCCGCGTTCCGGATGAAGCCAGCGCAGCAAAACTTCCGCCCCCAGAATATGCCCGGCGTGGTCGACTTGCATCTGGTAATAAAGCCGGAATTCCTGTTTTCGCAAGGCCTCCCGCAACCCGGCTTCAAGCTGGGCGCGACTCTCCAATTCCTCCTGCATCATGGGATCAAAGAAGCGCAGGGTGTTGCGGCCGGATTTCTTCGCTTCGTACATGGCGGTGTCGGCCTGTTTTAGCAACTCATCGAGCTTCTGCTGGTAATTGATAAACAAGGTGATGCCCATGCTCGATGAGCTATGGAACTCGCAGCCTTCAAGAAGGTAGGTCTGACTGAGCGTTTCAAGCACTTTCTCCCCTACACCCCGCGCCTGAACGGCGGCCTGCGCCTTTTCCTCGCTCAAACCCTCCAGCAACAGCACGAACTCATCTCCGCCGAAACGCGACACGGTGTCGCCATCGCGAATGCAGTTTTGCAGGCGGCGGGCCACCTCGACCAGCAGCAAATCACCTATATCGTGCCCCTTGGTGTCATTCAGGGTCTTGAAATTATCAAGATCGATAAACAGCAGTGCGCCGCCGGTCTGGTTGCGCGCACCGACCGCAACTGCCTGCCGGAGTCGATTAAGCAAAAAACGCCGGTTGGGCAGCTGGCTTAACGGGTCGTAAAAGGCGAGATTGTGAATTTCATCTTCAGCTTGTTTGCGTTGAGTGATGTCTATAAACGAACCGATATAATTCGTGACATTTCCGTTTGTGCCCAGGACGGCGGAAATATTCAGCCATTCCGGGAAAACTTCCCCATTTTTGCGCTTGTTCCAGATTTCCCCTTGCCATTGATGGTTGAGCCGTATGCTTTCCCGCATGTGCTGATAGAACGCTGCGTTGTGGCGACCAGACTGAAGCAGAGACGGATTTTTTCCAATGACCTCTTCGGCACTGTAGCCGGTCAAACGGGTGAACGCCTGATTGACCCGAATAATCACTGAATGCTCATCGGTTACCAGCATGCCTTCATCGATCTCGAAGGCAATGGCAGCGATGCGCAAGGCCGCTTCGTGCTCTTCTCGTACCGACATCATGCTGTTGAACGCGTACGCCAGGTCGGCGATGTCCTTCGGCCCGCCAGGCACGGCCCGCACCTGTGACTCACCCATTTGAGCGCGCCCCATGCTGAGTGACAACTGGTTGAGCGGTCTCGCCATGTTGCGTGTCAGGATGCGGATCAGGAACAGGAATAGCAGCGCAAAGGAGAACGATGAGGTTAGATTGGAGATGAAAATATCGGAGGTCATCTTGTCCAGCGCCGCCTTGCTCATCATCACCGAAACGTTGCCAAGCAACTCGGGATCTGCAGCCTCACTGAACGGCGATTCTGCGGCGGGTTTCGAATAAACCGGCGCTTCAAAGTGCCATGCTTTACTGCTTTCCGCATTTAGCATCGCGGCGGCTTGCAATCCGTCTGTGTGGTTGGATTGTTCGAAAAATTCGGCAAGATTGATCTTGCCACGCGCCACCAACACGCGCCCGTTGACATTGCGAATTTCTACGCCGATCACCCCCGGGAAAGCCATGGTGACGTTCACAGCCTCGGCGGCGTTGTCGGCAGAAGCATAAATCAGCGCCAGAGAACTTTGGCGCGCCAAATTCTCGGTGATACGGCGACCCTGTTCGATCAGGTCTTCACGCACCCGCTTATTGCCATGCCACGATCCCACGATGGAGGAAAATAACGCCAGAAAAAGAATGCCGAGTGTAATCGTGATGCCGAGTTGGCGCTGGAAGGTGAGCTTTTGAAAAATTGACGGCAATTTTTTATTCATTATCGGCGCGCCTCATTGTTCGGGGAACGCCATGTCGAAACTTTGTTGTCGACTGGTATTGATTTCAAGGTGACGGGCTGTGCGCAGGTTGATTGCCATCAACACTTCGCGTAACGGAAGCATGCCGGATGCCTCATTTGTGCCGGAAGCCAGAAAGCCGAGTGCAGAACCCGCAAGATGACGGCCCAATTCGATATTGTTCGGATACAACGAGAACAGCACGCCACGCCTGACATGACCGAAACTGCTGGAGAACACGGCCAGGTTGCGTGCCCAGGATTCCTGCAGCACCAGTGGCAGCACCGAGCCGTCTTCCACCGTGGTGGAATCCTGAGGCAGCCATAACGCATCCTGAGCGCTGTCGGCGGTGGCGAGAATTTTCTGATAAGCCAGCATCGCGCTGCGCAAGTCCTGCGACTCAAAGGCCACAAACTCCAGCCCATGGGTGCGCGCAGCCTCTTTCGCCAGGCGCATCATCCATGCATTCTGGCGCGGATCGTACACGGCGAACACCCGCCGCACCCCGGGTTTTAAGGACTTCAGGCGAGAGAACAGCAGCGCCGGATCCGGCGACAAGCTATTCACCTGATGGTCGTGCACTTCATGTTCCGACGCCGTCAATACCCCGCCCACCACCACGCCGATGTTGCTGTCCAGACCTGAGGTGGCCTTCACGCCCTGCCTGCCCAGCGCAATCACCACCCGGGTATTCTGGCGGCGCAACGAATTACTCAGCTCACCGACATCCACGTTCGGCCCTACCGCGAAATTGGTAACGCGTCCTTTGGCCTTGCCTTCTATTCCACCAATAATTTGCGTGAATACACTGCGATAAGGTTCACTGATGTCAGGGTAAATGACCGCAATATTACCTGCCCCCGATGCCTGCGCAAGTTTGTGGGCAAGGTTGCTGGTTGTGTCGGCAAAAACGGGGCCGGCAACCAAAATAGGGAAAACCGCCACATCCGGAAAAGCTTCGATGTTGCGGAGCAACTCGGCGTAACTATCCTGCAGCATCGTGGGCGAAGAGGAAGACAGTGCATCAAAAACGCGGTCGAAATTTCCCTGCGATGTTGTTCCAGGCAAACGGTCAGGAGATTGCAAGGTTGCCCACGCAGGAACGGTCATCAGTGTCGCCAGCAAACCGATACTGAAGCGCAACCGCGAAAAAGCGCAGAGTGTGAGCGTACCCATGTTTATTTTATTAGCGCCATTCAGACAAGACTGGTTGTACTTCAAAAAACCCGCAATAACTCATTCTTACAATACCATTCTTCCATGAAAAACGGTATAGCGATCAGCTGATGTCCGCCAAAAATCGATATACCCAAGTGCTAGCCGCTGCCTCACCTGTTGCGATAGTATCTGGCTTTATTACGTCCTTACCCCGTTCATGGTTAAAAAACACAATTTCGGGGGAAATTACGGTAGCATTGCCGCGCAATTAAAAACAGCCGGCTCCAGACCGGCAAATAATGATAATAGAGTGTTTTAGCAGGGGAGGAGTTCCATCTATGGGCGCTAATGATTTGCCTGTCAACAACCCTATAGAAGTGGTTGAGGAAGGCTCTGTCATCGTACCGGCTCGAGCGCTGGAGGTGGCCGATCTGCTGGTTGCCTATCTAGAACAGATCGGCGTCGAATACGTGTTCGGGGTGCCGGGCGGCGCCATCGAACCGTTGTTCAATGCCATGGCGCGCAGCGAACGGCGCGGCGGCCTGCGGCCTATCGTGGCGCGACACGAAGCGGGCGCGGCGTTCATGGCCGATGGCTATGCCCGCGAAACTGGACGTCTGGGCGTATGCTGCGCAACTTCCGGCCCCGGCTCGACCAACTTGATCACCGGCGTGGCGTGCGCTCACGATAACAATGTTCCACTACTGGCGATCAGCGGCCTCCCGGCGCTGCCTTCGTTCGGCAGAGGCGCGTTGCAGGAATCGTCCAGCACCGGCGTCAACGCTTTTGCGATGTTTCACCACTGTACACGTTACAACGCCATGGTGTCCCACCCCAGCCAGTTCGAACGCAAGCTGGCCAACGCCCTGATGACGGCGCACCAAGCCCCCGGCGGTCCGGCACACCTGGCGATTCCGCTGGACATCCTGCGTGGCGCAATACCCAGTGCCACTCCCGCCTATAATCTGGCTGCCTTGTTCAAACAGGAGCCCGTTCTGATCGATGAACGCGCGATACAGCGACTCAATGACGAACTGCGACAGTTCCCGCGCGCCGTATTCGTAATCGGCGCTTCCTGTATTGATGCCATCGAGGCAATCATGGAACTGGCCGCGCTGACCCAGGCACGATTCATCACCACACCCGATGCAAAAGGCTACATCAATCCCCGCCACCCGGCCTATTGCGGTGTATTCGGTTTTGGCGGTCACGACAGTGCTGCAGCCCTGCTGTCAAGCGCACCGGACATCGTGCTGGCTTTTGGCACCGGCTTCAGCGAATTTGTCAGCGGCGGCTGGTGCGATTCCCTGCTCAACAACCGCCTGGTACACATCGACAATTCAGAGGATAACCTGATGCGTTCGCCGATGGCGATGCTGCACGTGCACGGCCACATCCGCTCGATATGCGAACGCCTGATCGAACTGCTGAAAACCGCCTCCCCTTCCGATGCCGGGAGCATCAAACGCCTGGACACAGGCACGTATCAGACTAAAGTATCCTTCCAGTCACCTGACAGCTACCATTCCGACGCCACACCGATCAAGCCGCAACGCCTGATGAAAGTGCTGTCCGAGCGCTGTCCGCCCGACACTCGCTTTCTTGCCGACTCCGGCAACAGCATGGTGTGGACGGTACATTATCTCCAGCCGCTTAATCGGCGAATTGAGCGGGCACGCCTGCCTGTCGAGGGAAAAATGCCTGAGCAACGCTCGGGAACGGCCAATTGGTTACGCGTGATGATGGATTTTTGCCCGATGGGTTGGGCCATCGGTGCTGCGGTCGGCATAGCACGGGGCAATCCGGTCTGTCCTGTCGTCTGCATTACCGGCGATGGCGCTTTTCTGATGAGCGGGCAGGAAATCACCGTGGCCGCGATGGAACACCTTACCGTCATTTTCGTCGTGCTCAACGACGGTGCATTGGGGATGGTCAAGCACGGTCAGCGGCTGGCGGGTGCCGAACCCATCGGTTACGAATTGCCCCGGGTCGATTACTGCAAGCTCGCAGAAGCCATGGGAATACCCGGTCACGTCATCCACTCGCCGCAGGAGCTGGACAATCTTGATTTCAACGCGATCCTGCAACGCAAGGGACCGACGCTGCTCGACGTGCGTATCGACCCCGAAGAAGTGCCGCCGATGGTGCTGCGCATGAAAACCTTAGGAACCCTGAAATGAGCACCGACAAAATCCACACGCGTATCTGGCGCGAAGAACCCGAACCCGACAATCCCTTCGCCACGCGCGCGGCCTTTTGTCGTGGCTACGACGTTTACGGCGAGATGCTGGGCAACTCGCGCTGGGTCGAAATGCTCTACCTGTTGTTCCGCAGCGAAGCGCCAACGGCATCGCAGGCGGATTTGCTCGAAGCACTGGCGGTCGCGCTCGCCAATCCCGGCCCGCGCGATGCCTCGGTGCATGCCGCCATGTGCGGCGGCGTGGGCGGCTCCAGCGCAGCAGCTTCGCTGATCGCCGCCCTGTCCGTCGGTGCGGGACGCTATCGCGGGGCACGCGAGGTATTTGACGCGATGAACGCATGGGAAACTTGCGGTACCGATCTGAATGCTTGGGATGCTTACAACCGCCGGGATACACGAAACGACGAGGTGGATACCTGGCCCCGGCGCGAACATCCCCCGGGTTTCGACCCGCACGGGGTATCCACCGCCACCAGCGTATACCAGTTGCTGTGCATCCTGGCTCGTATCGGCGTTACACCGCGCCTGTGCTGGCTGGAATTACAACGCCAGGAACTGGAAAAAACCATCGGGCTGCCGCTGGATATCAGCGGTGTTGCCGCAGCCGCATTCG
>JBAZAY010000062.1:0-14739 GCA_041671725.1 Gallionella sp.
CGACAAGGTTTTACCTCAACAACCTCAAATGCAAGTCTGGTTCAAAGCAGAATGCGGCGACAGGGCACCCCAGCCACCGCGTTAGCGGTTTAGTTCAACAAATACTTATACGCACACTTGGTTCACCACTTAGGTGGCGAGTAGTTATTTCGTAACTTGTTGTAAATCTGTGAAAAGTTTCTCGCAGGGATGATGCCCTGCGGGCATCAACTCGCAGAATCTGCGTAATCTGATGAAACGACTAGCCATTCCACTGATGGAGCAACTAAGTATTGGACTAAGACGCAACAAAACTGCGTCTAAGCCACTACTTATAAGCAACCAACTGGGGTTCGCAGGGATGGGCTGTATTTCGCCCAACTCGCAAAGAACGATTGCCAAGTGGCTGGTTATGCGGATAGAACTGCGGTTTTCAGGCTAATCGATAGCGGCAGCCAGCGCCTCGGCCAGAAATCCGACATTAGGCCAGTCCAGTTCGAGCTGGCCTGCGGGGGTGGCGATGCTCACCCCGCGATCGTGCACGGAACCCACGAAAGCGGCATCGCTGGCAATTGGACTCATGTAGATCTCGCGCTCTTCACTGATACCATCGCGCACGGCGACCAACGCGAATGAAATGCTTGATGCCTCGACCGGGGTCAGTCTCAATACGAAATCATCTGCGAATTGCAATCCTACCAGCTTGCCCAGCGCGCGGTGCCGAATGCTGCTCACAGTAAATGGCACGCCTGATCGTTCATTCATGTTGATTCCTTTTATGTATCCTGAAAAAATTTGCCACAGAGATCACAGAGATCACAGAGAAAACCAGGTTGGTGGATAAGGTATTTTCTCCACTTCAATAATTGAGTTACCTTCTGGATAACCCTGACAAAAAGCCAAAGCGGCGACCCCTCTGTGTTCTCTGCGGCTTGAATTTCGGTTTTTATTTATCATAAGCAGGCAAGGTAAGGAGTCGCGGGTCGTCCACCGCCATCCCTACTGCGTAGTGGTAAATCACTTGAAACTGATCGTCTTTCAGGCCGAGCACTTCATGGTCGGCATCGTCGAAGAAACAGCCGATGCCGGTTCCGCGCCATCCGGCAGCTTCGGCTTCCAGGGTGATCACATGGCCCAGCATGCCCGCCTCCCAGTGCAGATGGCGATAGGCGGCAGGATCAGATGAAACAGGTTCAGCGAATTCCGCCACCATCATGAAAGTGACTGCGCATTGCGTGGCGATGTCCTGGTGGCACGACAGCGTGCGTGCCGTTTTTCCGGCACGTGCGCAAACCAGTTGAAATAATGGCAGTTCAGGATCGGCTGGCTGCCAGGAAAACGTATCGCGAAAAGTTGTCTGTAGCGATGCACGGGCAACCTCTGATCGCGGCATCACGTACAGGCCGTTCACAACGCCTTCTACCCGATGCACCATCAGCACCGGATGCACACGCGCGCTGTGCGGCCACATATTCCACACCGGTGAGCCGCCGGGCAAGAGACCAGTGAGTATTCGTTTGAACACGGCATGCGGCATTACCGACTCACCGTCGAAGGCTTGGGCACTGCGGCGTTTCAGAATGACCTGGCTGGCTGAGATATCAGCTTTTAGACTGCCTTCAGTCCTTGCATGCGCGAGCAATGAATCTGCTGCTGGCGGTGCGCCACGCGTAGCATCGGCCACTTCTTCGATCACCGGCCATTGGTACAAAGGACGAGCATCCAGCAAGCCAGGCTTGCCTGCCCAGTGTTTCCAACTCAAATTCATCAGTGACACTACGTTGGCTTCCTCGCTCACTGCTTGCCGTGCTACTTGCACTGTCATCGTCGTTCGCTCGTCGCCGCCTTGTTTCACTTTCGACTTTGAACTGGGAATGCTATCGATTGCCTCCAGCGCGACGATCACTTCCGGCTCTTCACTTTCCACGCCTGCGAAATCGGCCTCGCGATCCAGCCCCAGACAATTTGCCACCGATGCCGAATCGATATTCAGCAAGCGCACTCGCCAGCCATGCAGGACCGCCGCATAGCATACAGCGGCCAGCACGTGACCCAGATCGAGCTGGCAATAGCGGAATGCGCGTTCGCCGTATTTCCATGCTTCGCGCCAGTGGATGGAACTGAAACCCAGCCACAGTCCGGCTGCATGGCAAGAGCTTCCCCATGCGCGCCGTTCCAGTGCATGGTGCAGATTCTGATAGTGATACAAGCCGTCTTCCAGACCTGCGACACCCGATGCGATCAGCCATGTTTCGGTGGGATGCAGATTGCCGGACGAAGGATGCGCGCGCAGTGACCAGCGCGAACCGGCATATTCCTTCCATGCGGTAAGCCCCGCGCACAAACGCAGCAACGATCCAATATTGGCAGCATTCAGTGGTAACGATGGCCGCGCGACAGCAAGCTCGCTCCAGGAAATTTCGGTCACAACGACATCACGCGGCAGCGCGATTTGTTGTGTACCTGCCCAGTCGCGAAACGCTTTGGGCTGAGCTTCCCAGTCCAAGGTCCCAGGTCCTGCGGCATACCGGTCCAGGCTGTGTTTGCTACGCGTGTGATAAGATCGCACGGTTGAAATCCGGCTATTCATCTCCCGACGCATATTATAAATAACCATTACAAATCATATACTTATAATTTTTCATCGCTCAGCTCTTCAGCCAAACAACCGACCGGCTCTTCCAGCATGCCATCAGGCCCGTTCTCGAAACGCACCAGATAGATTTCCTCTTTAGGTACGGCTTCCGTCTGACCGACATTTACCACCACACCTCTCGTACCGGCAGCCGCCAGCAACTCGCCGGGTGCCACGCCAGGAATACCGCTCTCCCCTGTTTCTTCTATCGGTTCGTTAAACAAATCTTCCGCTGCGAACACCATGTCACCCATTTGAAACTGACTCATCATGACTCCTTCAAATTAACCTAAATACTTTTGTCCGCAGATTAAACGGATTACACAAGATTAAACAATGGGTTATCGAAAGACCATCCATCCTATCAGGTAAATAGTGCAACATTCATAATGTGTTTGAAAATCTGCGTAATATGTGGATCGAACTGAGGTTTCAGAATTAAACCAGCACAGGATAAGCATGTTGCAACAAGCCCAGCTCCACTTCAGAAAAATTGCGCGCTTCGGTGATGGCAATGAAGCGGGCGCCAACGGCTTCTGCAGCAGCAAAAGGCGGATCGATACTGGTAAAAACAACCAGGCACACCGCTATCAATTCGTCAGGTGTCTCTACAAAGGCAACAAACTCAGGCTCATGTTTCAGACTGCCATCGGGCAAACCCAGTCGTGCCTGTGCCGCACGCAAATAGACGGCTGGATGATGCACCACATGCGGGGCAGGTGTTGCTTCATCAAACGATGACGATGGCGGCAACGGTTCAAAGGCACTGATGCCGTGCGCGAAACACAAAAAGCGTACCCGCGCGCTGGTGGATTGTTTGTGCGCCAAAATCAGACGCATGTTTTTTGGTAGTTCAGGCATCATCTAAACTCGGAATCATCTGAACCTCGACACGCACTGAATCGGCTCTCCCCCATGCCGTGACCATCTCGATGAACCAGCGCGCATCATACGGGTGCGGACAAAATAAATCGTATTCAGCATAGAAACTGCCGTCGCTGTTGAACGTCAGGCAGCCGCAACGCTCACGACGCGCGTTGCGCCAAACGCCCTCGAAGCCTGGCAACTGGTTGCCGGGATCGATGACCCGGGTGAAATTCACGGCCGCCAGCATTATTTGCGGCGCACTTCCCGTTACCGTGAAGCGCGCCGCCTCGTCCGTCAACGCGACCACAATGCGTTCGGCCATTCCCTCCAGCTCGGCTGGAAGTCGCGTGGACAGCGCTACCATATGTCGGCTGGCACAATCAGACGCTCGACCGGACGTCCACCCAGCAAATGTTCTTCGAATATAACGCTCACATCCGCGACGGTGACGTTGCCGTACATGATGCCCTCCGGATAAACCAGCACGCTGGGCCCCATGCCGCACGGGCCGAGGCAAGCGGTCGGCGTCACCGCCACTTGAGTGAAGAGTTGGCGCTGTTGCCACTGTTTTGTAAACTCGTCCACCACTTCGCGGCAGCCGCGCTGACCGCATGAACCGCGCGGATGTCCGGGTGGACGGGATTGTGAACAGACAAAAACATGTTTTACTGGCCTTGGCAAAATATTCTCCTTTAAATCAAGCTAAAAACCTCAATTCAAGCCACAGAGTTCTCAGAGAACACAGAGCGTTCCAATGTTCATCCTTTTTTGGTGTAACCACCCAAAAAGTGAATATAAATTTCGTTACAACTGCATGTTTTGTGCGAGTTATTGTCAGCAAAGGGAAAACCCCTGCATACCCTTTTACGAGTTATCACCCACGGATTCCTGACTCCCCGCTGCTCGGTGGTCTCATAATCCTTTGGTCCACGGTTCAAGTCCGTGACGACCCACCAATAAAACAAAGGCTTACAGTGATGTGAGCCTTTTGTTTTTCTACAATTCCTAGCGATTTTCTACAATTCTTCATTTGTGAGGGCTGACTTTTTCGCCTTTTCTGTGCCTGGTGTAGTGTTCTGTCATCTCCCGGGACTTGTGCCCGAGTAGCTTTTGAGCGTGGGGCAAATCATCAATGTCGGTTGCAGTCTTGGCACGAATATCGCGAAACTGGAAGCTGACACCAGCAGCCTTTCGCGCTTTGTCGAAACGTGTGCGCAATGCGCAGGAGGTGAGCCGCTGGCCGTTGCCGTCTTGCAATAGTCCAGAGCCACCCATGACGCTATGCTGACGGGTTAGGATGCGCTCAATGAGGATTTCCAGCTTTCCTTCGATTGCAATGCGCAAGGGCTTGCCGGTTTTGTTCTGTGTCAGGCACAAGTCGCCGTCTCGAATGTCGCTACGGTTGAACTTGAGCAAATCTGCCGGCCGCTGACCGGTGAGGTAAGCTAAATCCATCGCATCCTGTACGGTGTAGTGTGCAGCATTCCATACAGCCATAAATTCATCGTCTTCAACATATCGATCTCGGCCTTTTTCCCGGTGGCCTCGCACACCGGCGCAGGGGTTCGTTGCATTGGTGTAACCGTATTCGCGCGCAAAATTAAAAATGTGACTGAATAGCGCCTTCTCACGGTTTGCGCGCACCTTGGCCGTTTCGCCTCGTTTGACCAGGTACTGCTTGATATGTCTGGGCTGGATTGCATCAATAGCCATCGCACCAAACACAGCTTCAAGCCTGGTCAATTCCTTCTCGTTGTCGCGTTGGGTTTGCGGAGCTTTTGTCGGGAATATTTCCTTGCGGTAGCGTGTGGCGATTCCCTGGAATGTGGAGGTGTTCGGTTCAGGCTGTTCGCCTTCAATTTCAGCCCAAAGGCGTTTTGCAATAGACAAATCCTGATCGAGCTTTGTCCACTTGCGCGGCGTGTCGGTCGAGACGTGGTAATACATTTTGCCTTTGAGGTTCATCCTCGGCGGCAGGTTGTGATTGATTGTGCGAGGCCGTCCCATGATGTGGCGTTATATCGCGCTCCAGTTCGGCTCCGGTGCTGCCGGTGCAGTGTTTGTGATGGCGTTGCCGCATAGGCGCGCCTGCACGTGTTCACGAGATACCCTGGCGTGGCCGTTTGCACCGGTGGCGAAGAGGAAACCGTTGGATTTTAGCCAGGCGATCTGCTCGGCCTTGCGCTTACGCTCGGTCAGTTCGGCCAGTTCTGATTGTGTGAGGAAAAGCATCATGTTACCTTACGATACTGGAACGTGTGCGGCGCGCAGCTCGCTTGTGCATCAGGCGTGCCTGGTAGCGGCTGGCTGGTTTGTGTGCTGGGTCAATCTCGCGCAGGCGTTTGTGTATTTTCATGATCGTAAGACGTGCGTTGATGGTCATGTCTGAGCTGGTCATGTGTGGTGTTATGGCGCGCCTTGGTTTCATGCTGTTTTCTTCTTTGGTTGAGTGCTGGCTACTTCGAATGGAATGATTCTGGCCGTGGCAATACGTAACATCAGGCCGTTGATTGTTTCCTGCATGGCGGCGAGTTCATCCACTACGCCCTGAGCGACATACATCTGCCGGAGCTTGGTGTTTTCCGCCTGTGCTTCATCCAGTAAGGCTTGCAGGCGTGCATTTTCTATTCGCAATTCAGGCGCTTCGCCGCGCTGGAACGATAGGACATTCAGCTGTTCAGGCGTGAAGCCTTCGCCGCCAACGTCTGGCGACACCAGATTCCCGGTTTCGCTGACAAACCAGCCGTCCCAATTCGTATGTGACACTCTGGCATGCACGCTTTTCAGTACCATGCGCAGCAGTTCAAAGGCGCTGAAAGACACTGGAATGCTGCCGTTCTCCCATCTGCGAACGGTGCGAGGTGATACGCGAAGGTATACCGCACATTGTTCCTGTGTGATGTGCAAGCTCTCACGCATTCCAGTAAAATTTGCCGATGAAAGGTCACGCTGTTGCGACAACTGCACCCATTGCGGGTGATAACCTGGGAATGCCTTGTTGATTGCCTCGGAAGTCGGCTCGATGGCCTGCATCCAGTACGCCCATTTCGTTTTGTCGCTGGGCTGCTGCGTCATGCTGTTTTTGGTGGTATTCTTCATTTAGCCTTTTCCTATCAAGGCGAGTTGCGCGTCGGTGCTTGGCGGTTCCGACGCGTAACGCTTTCTAAGCGTTCAATAAATGCCAATTCCCGCTGAAATGTCCCTTGTGGTAGTACGCGCCTTGATGTGATGCAGGACGCTGTGCCAAATCCGCAAGTAGTTCATTTACCGCTTCCTTGCCGTGTTCGGCAGCTTGTAATACGTCCCAGCGCGCATTGCGGCTCAGTACCAGCTTCCACATGTCGTGATTCAAGATGGTTACCAATTCGCGTTCAGGCATTTCCTCAGCGGCGATTTCTTCATCTGTTTTTTCCTCTTCAGGCAGTACCAGCGCATTGCGCAACTTGGGCGACCAGAACAGTTGACGTTTGCCCTTGAATTGCTTGGCATACTCAATAAATAATTCACCGGCCATCGAATCACCTTCGGTGAAATCGCGCAGCAACGTGAAAGGAGTTCGGCCATTGAGGCGGCGGCCAACTTTGGCGTGTCCCTTGGTGAGTTCGTGTGATGCGCTCCAATGGGAATCTGTCAGTGATTTTGATGCGGTGCTTGGTTCGTGGCCGAACTTGGCAACGTACTCAGCAGCGTAATCACCAGCCTGAACGTCAAACGCATACATCAGCATTTCATTCACTTGGTCGCGATCTGCCAGCCCGATCTTGATGAGCGTCTCAATCCAAACCATGTCCAAAGTCTTGAGCAGTTCCAATTGCTCGGGCTTGGCGAATACCAATGTGTGCGTGTGTGGATGCCACCCGTTGGCGCCGTGAGTGACTTCCAGTGCGCGGATACTACCCAGGCAGGCCGTCTGTTCCATGATGCGTTTGTATGACCGGCTGTTCTTGAACTTGGTTTGTGCAGATGAAAACAGCTTGAGGTTGTCGGCCAGGAGGTGATTCATTTGGTGCGGGAATGTCTGACTCATCAGGTAAACCTTGCCGCCCGTCTTTGCCCAGGCACTGATTGCATTCTGCAACTCAATGCGGCGTTGTTCGGTAATCTTGGCTGCGCACACCGGGCAATGCCACACACTGCCGCAGGTCGAGAGATTGCCGAATGATGCGCCTTTGTCACCAGTACGGAACACACTCACGCCGTTATCATTCATGCAGCTGCGTTGGCAGTGTTTTACCCGTTCACCCGGGAGCAAGCCTTGTGCGGTTCGCTGCAACTGGTAGCGCATCCGACGCGGCGCATCCACTGCTTCACTGCTTGTTTTACGTTTTGGTTTTTGGCTATCCGGTGCGTGTACAGTATTCGCATATATACCAAGAGAAGCACGGCCTGCTGGTTTTGCCTCCTGCAGGCGGTTGTAACCGGGGTTCATGCCGCCATCCTTTCAGGCGCATTGCATGCCTGACGAAGTTGTTTTTCTGCCAGCTCGTGGGTAAATGCCATCTGTTCAGAGGAGCCATAAACCAGGCCTAACTCATATGCACTGATCGTGCGCAGGTGCAGCTTGTTGTCCACGATCAGGCCATTGATGCGCTGAATGGCTTTGTGGGCTTGGATAAGTCCAGCTTGTACACGCGCAAGTGCTTGCGCCTGAGTGTCTTCAAGAAGGCCTGGGAAATTGGGGTGTTTGGGTGTTTGGGTGTTTGGCGGTTGGACATGGCAGTCTCCTATCAGTGGTGGCAGGCGTTACGCGAGCGGTATCACTGCACAAATGCAGTCAGTGCTATCAGATAGCTTCTGTGAACGGAGCAGTGCATCCTGGTGGCGCGCGTAGCGGCGTGCGAAGGCAGGGAGAATGCTGGAGTGGTCCCAGCGTTTCCCTGCGCGCTTCACTTCTTTTTTGAGGGTCGGCGACTCCGAATAGAAGTCGCCGGTTTCAACATTGATGACGGCATACATGGCAGCTATACCTGACCAGGTTGACCATGTGCTGCAGGCTTCTTGGCAGCTTGAGCAGCTGCAAATAGAGCCAGGCCGATCATTACGGCAATGACGAAGCCGCCTGACTTCGCAGCACGACCGGCCAAGGGGATCATGTTCACTGGGAGAGAGATACTCATGATTGCACCTCATCAACTTCTTGCGCCGGTTCCATGTCTGCCTCGATAAGGCCTGCGTCAACCAATGGCTGTTTGAATGTCTCCAGCAGCATGTCACGCACGGTTTTCGAGTTCTCATCAGCAGGTGGCTGATTGAAGGCGCGCCAGCCGCGCAACATGCGGAAAATAACGTAGTTGCCGGCCAGTAGCGCGAAGGTTTCCTGAAGTGCGGCCTGCGTCTCCTTGGTCAGTTCTCCATCACTGAAAAACCCTTCGTCGTGTTCAGCCTTGGTCTTCAACAACACAGCCAGGCGTGCGTCGTTCTCTTCCATGATGTCCATGGCGTTGCAGATCACGTCATCAGGAATGTTGTTGTTCAGAGGGAAGAAGTATTCGACCTTAAGGGATGCGTCTAGGCGTGGGCTTGGGCTGGAGACAGAGTGTGATTGAGCTGCTTGAGGTGTTGCTTCTTCCTCGTCGGTGAACTCGACTCCCTTTGATTCAAAGAAGTCTTGCAGCTTGGCCGCCTGTTCTGGCTTGAGCCCGTCCCCGTAATTGCGGAAGTGGCTGACTATGTGACGGGGAATGCCTGATTCTCTTGATACCTCAGATACGCTGAGACGTAGTGTTACCAGTGCTGCTTCAAAATCCTCTTTGGTGAGGGCAGTTTGTTTCTTGATTGCCATGATGGCCTCCTGTTTTGATTTCGACAAAAACTGTCGAGGAGTCGCCATTATGGATGTTGCGTTAAGATTGTCAAGCAATTGACGTAAATTGTCATGAATATGACTTTGTTGGCGTAAAAAAACCGGCACATAAATGCCGGTTGAATTAAAAAGTGCTTTTATTCCCGATTGTTTGTGGGTTTGTTTTGTGGCTTTCTTGAAAACTCAATGCCAAATTTGGAAAATGTAGCATCTAGCAATGGTGCAAAGGTCTCAATCATAGTTTGAGCGTATTCGGGTTTAAGTAATTGTCCTTTTGGTATGTTCTCAGCGTGGACGTCAAAATAAGTTTCAACCAATTCCTGAGTTAAGTCCATTAGTTTTCTGTATTCAACCTCTCCAAGCTTTGAAGAAGCCAAGGAAGCTGCAACCTTATAAACAGCGTCGCGCTCTTGATCTCCAACTTTATACATGGCAACTAAAAAACGGGCAAGATTTGTTATTTCTTCAGGTGTTTTTCCTAGCAAAGTCGGACGCTCGACGACAAAGTCTCCTCGATGAAAAACGGAATCAACTTCATCAGTTCCAAAAATAAGTTGGTTAGTTGATACCCCGAGAGCTTGGCTCAAAATACGCAATTCACGAATACCTGGCTTTGTTACTCCTAGCTCATACCCGCGAAGAGTAGTTCGGGCAATGCCTCGCTTTTGTGGATCAACATGTTTGGTTAATTCGCTTAGGGAATCGTGCCTTAAAGATTTCTCTGATCTAAGCGCCGCCAACCTTTCTGGAAAGCTCTCTTCAGGGGCGGCAACAGCCATAATAGTTTCCACATGGGTATCAGTATCTTGTTGCTGACTAGATTGAGTGCTGCCCTGTATTGTATCGTCTGTCATTTATATTTTCGCTGGCGTACAGGGTGATTATCAGGTTGATGTCACGCTGTCGAAGCCTTGTCGTTACAAGCTCCGCACCGAAATACAGTGCGGTTGTTCGGGACGCATTATTGCAGGGTTGTGGACAGTGTGCCAGTGGTAGGTCACTGACAGGGCGGTGAGGATTTAAAACACAAATCAAAACTGTTTTGCAGAGGGGTGATCTACGCTGTTTTACAGAGAGGTGAAGGGGTGAGCTTCAGAAATTCACCAAGGGCCACACGCGCCCCGATCATCATGCCGGACAGACTTCGCGGGGTGGCCGCTCAGCCCCGTAAAAAACCGAGATTTTTACGGCAAGGCTGAAAATAGTCGGAGTTCAGGAGCTACGCCGCCCGCAGTTCATCCAGCAGTTCAGGGTGCTTGTCCAGCAGCTTCAAAAGCAGCACTGTGGATTTGTGTGGTTGAGTCTTGCCCCGCTCGTATTCTGAAAACGCAGTGGCCCCACCGCCAAACAACTTTCCTGCATCGGATTGGCGCAAGCCCAGTTTCTTGCGGATGACGCGTAAAGAGTCAGCAATCTCATGATCAACGGAGGCGCAAAATGTATCGACTAAATCGCTATACCGTTTGCCCTCGCCATCATCGAACTCGCATTCACCGCACGCAGGGCAATGCCAACCCGAAACCTCTGGTACGGTCAGATTATGATCCCGATAGGTAAACGACAAATCGCGCTTGGCATGCTCCAGCAACGTGCCATCGTCGCATTGCAAACAAAATTTGTTATCGCTCATCTCATTTCTCCTTGAATTGAATCACCGTCGCACCGGCTTGAATCGTCACCTTGATGTAAGCAATTTGACCGTTCGGACAAGGCGCGTGATACACGTCTTGCCACACTTGGCTGCTGGTGTGCGTGGTCATGCTTTTAAACAACATACCGCGCTGCAAACTCAGCACAACCTGTAAAGCCGCTTGTCCATCCAGCCCCATCAGCCTTGCGTTATTCTTCGCCGTGCTTGTAAACGCATCCATACCACGATCGAGCACGATGGTTTTTACGTCATTCAGGTTGTAGTGGGGCGTGCGCTTTTCCATGCTGCTTATTATATGGAATCCATTAATTTTAACAAGTGTTATCAGTTGTGCGTGTCAATCAGCGTGGATAAGCTGACAGGCTGAGTTGTCGGGGGATTTTCTTCTACAATTCTTCAGAGGGTGCCGTGGATGCTGGGCTGCACGCATGGTAGAATTCGCGA
Organism: Gallionella sp.; assembly: GCA_041671725.1. Classification (GTDB taxonomy): domain Bacteria; phylum Pseudomonadota; class Gammaproteobacteria; order Burkholderiales; family Gallionellaceae; genus Gallionella. The sequence goes on from JBAZAY010000062.1 coordinate 11,380, forward strand.
ATTGTAGAGGCGCAAATGGTCATCTGCTTGAAATATAACGATTATGGCCTGGCCTCTGTGTCCTCTGTGGCTAACTGCTTTTTATAAAATCAAACGGCCAGTGGCAGCGCTTCATGGGTGTGGCACTGCTTGGGACAGACGCGAGAACAGGAGCCGCAACCGATACAATCCAACGCATTTGCGATAGCCATCACCATGCTGTTGTCCTCATCCTCGTCATAGGCCTCGTCATCTTCGCTACGCTCGATCAGTTCAAACACAGTACGCGGGCAAACTTTGTAGCAACGACCGCAGCCGATGCAATTTGCCTGATTCAACGCGGTAACGAACTCCGGCGTATAAGGCGTGCCGCCGCGTGTAATTCCGGTAATCGGTTCCATCTCTAATTATCCTTTTGTGCTGCCATCAACCGTGCATTGGCATCCGCCCAAGCCTTACACGCATCAAAGGTGGACTGCGCAATCCCGTGGATTTGTTCATATCCCGCCGGCAGTCCATCCTCAACCAGATCGTGCAATTTTGACGCCCATTCGCTGGAAATGCGCTTGAGTTTCTTGACTTCCTTGTCGAGTGCTTTCAATTCATCTGCGGTCATTTGCTTACCCCTTAAACTTATGACTAGGTTTTTAGTTAAAAGACGTAAGTTGAAAGTTGGTGTTGTCAGCTACGCTGATTTTTTTAACTTACGACTTACGTCTAACGACTAACGACTACATTCCTGCCACTTCCGGATACTTGCCGATAATTTCCAGTGCCACGGACAACAGCTTGTCTCCCTCGTCCTTCAACTTGGACAGGCTTTCATAACCATATCGATGCACGTCGCGCAGGGTACGATCCATCACCACCAGCTTGCCCACGGTGATCAGCGCACGGCCAAATCCTTCATGCGTAATATTGATGCTTGGAACCGCCATCAAGCCGCATTCTTTTTCGATCAGTGAAGAAACCGCATTGTAGAAAGCCCTGATGCGCGCCAGCATGATTTCATCCGGATCACCGATCACCGGTATTGAGCGGCGTTGTTCCTTGGTAACCACGTAAGGCGCCAGAATACGGTCAGCCGGCCAGCCGTCATAGGTGCCGTAGCTGTCTACCGCCCGCATCTGCTTGACCATTTCCTTGATGAAATCGGTGGACAACAATGCGTCCTGCTCTACTGCCTGATTCATGGTGCATCTCCTTCGTTAAATAAACCGTTTACCTGGCGCACCGTCATGCGCGGCACCCAGGCGAGTAATCGAACCAGCAACAATCCACTGGCAAAACCCAGTGCTGCGCCCGCAACTGCTCCGACATCGCTATCGTTGAGCGTGGCGGCAAGACCTGCACCGATAATGGTGAACAAACTGGGCAGCAAATACGCCAACACCCCCGCTTTAAGAAAATCAGCCTCGCTCATCGTCATATGCAACTCATCACCGGCGCGAACCGATGCATCGCATTTCACTTCGATGGTCTTGCGGTTATTCGAAAAATATTTTCCAAGGCCTGAGACCGCGCACGAACTGCTGGTTTTGCAACCGCCACATCCGGACTGAGCAGTCGGCTCGACCTGTGCAGTTCCGTTTGCGATGGTGATCACGCGGGCAGAAGTCGCTATCATTCCTGCCACTCCTCATCAACCGAGAAACGATCCGTGCTTGCCTGCTTATTGAGATGTTTAGCCAACCACAGGGGAGGATCACTTTGCATGCTTTTCTGCAAGTTGCCGAGCAGGCCATCAATGGCACTGTCCTCATCCACGCGCATCGGCTGTATGCCTTTGGCCAGCAACTGCTGTATCGCGGAGGCACCTGCTGCATTGCAATACACTGCCGCGCAACCTTCCAGCAGTTCGATTTTGGCGGCCAGCTTGCCTTCGTGACCATCCATCGCGGTCTCGATGAATTCAGCCACTTCCACCAGATGCGAGTCTGTTTCATTCATCGCAAAAATGGCGAAGGCTTCCGCCGCACCAAAGTGCTGGTTGACCAGACGCCTGTCATTGCTGGCAAATGCGATTTTCACCGTCATGTCTTTCTCCTTAATGGGTTTGACCAGCCGCAGATGTCTCATGATTCCGATCCCATTGCTTCGGTAAAACTGCGTTGGCTTTATCGTCTAAACGCTGGCTGTAGATCGACACATAAGGTTCGATCTCGCAATATCCATGTTCAACCAGCATGTTGGCAAGGTCGAATAAAGTCTGCCTTGTGCCCCGATAGCCGACCCACAAACGCTGGTAACCGCCGATCAGGTCGTATTGCGGAAAGCCCGCACGCAGCAGCGGAATCTCGAGTCGGCGCGCGGTTTCTGCCGCGTGCGAATTGCTGATGACAAGCTGCGCGCCGTTAAGCCCGGCTTTAATTTCAAGGTCTTCAAGATCACCGATAGCAACTTGCACCGTAGCGACTTCTTCCAATATCGGCGCACGCGCGGGGGCGATGCCCGCCACCACCTCGCAGCCCATTTCTGTCACCAGCTGTGCAAATCCAAACAATAAATCGGGGTCAGCCGCAATCGCCACGCGTGCAAAACCCAACATAAAATGGCTATCCACCATCGCGTCCTGCAGTTGCGCGCGCTGACGTTCTATTCTTGAAGGCACGGGCTTGCCACTGATGTCGCTCAGTGCCGCGATAAAACCATCCACTGCTGCCAGGCCCATCAAACTATTGAAGCGATAATCCGGCACGCCGGTGCGCTCATTTAAAAGGTCGGCCGCGTCATACATGGAGTTGCCAAGCACCAGCGTGGCAACCGAATCGCCCATGCTGTGAATCTCCGAAACAGGCGTGCCACCCAGCGTCACCGGGCTGGTTTCCATATCGCTCAGATGTCCGTCCAGCGAATCAGCGATATCCGGCAACACCACAGCTCGCAGCCCGAATGCCTCGATCAGTTCCACAACATGCTCGATATCGCCAGGCGTCAGGAATGATCCGGCCAGCACGTTGACTTGCTTCTTGCGGCGGCCTGCACGATGAGCAGGTTCAACCCCACCCTCTTTCCCCCCGTCCTCCTGAACGGGAAGGTGTACTAGTTCCCTACCCTTCAAGGGGAGGGTTAGGGTGGGGATGGGTTTACTCTGCGGCACCAACACCTCCAGCGTCGCCTTGACTGCCAGCGCATAGCCGCTTTCCAGACAACCGGTAAAATCGGGCGTATTCACCGGAACCACGGGTATATGTGCGAACTCGGGGTATTTGCTGTAGAACTGTTTTACCAGTCGTTTGATGTCGGTGCCCTGCGTTTCGGAAAGGCCGGTGGTGGGCAGACCGATCAACGCGGGTTTGCTTTTCTCACACACAGCCCGCAATCCTTCAATCACGTTCTCATCCGCATTCATCACCGTGGACACCTGATCCATCGCCGTGG
>JBAZAY010000063.1:0-13694 GCA_041671725.1 Gallionella sp.
AAAATGGTCGCAAAATGTGCGGCGCATCATGCAGATGCACCAAAATTGGGCGAACCGAAATGCAAGCGGAGGAGAATCAATCGTGCACAATGTATTGGCGATGCCGACACCACCGGTGCGATTGCCGGCATGCTGGCCGGTGCATTGTATGGCCCGAAGGAAATACCCGACGCATGGCAAAGAACGCTGGATGTATACATCCGCCGCTCATGCGAAGCCCAGGCGTGCGCACTCATTCAGCTGGCGGGCGAATCAACCAACCTATAAAAAACACACGCCACATCAATGATTGCAAGAGCAAAGCTCTTAGCAAGAATTGAGTTGTTTCACCAGAGAACTGATCAACAAAGAAAGCTACGGCCTGCCCAGCTGTCAAAGTCCTGTGTTACGTGAAACTCACGTAGCGTACGAAGCCGGCAATATTCTGTCCCCTCCGGTGTAGCCTGTCGCAGCTCAGATGCGGAAATGTCTGACGGACTGATCAAGCGCACTGGAGAGGGTTTCAAGATTTCCCACTGTGCCGAACACATCCCTGATGGCATCGCTGCTCTCACCCGACATCCGGGCGACTCTTTCAATGTTGACGGCGATCTCACGGCTCGCCACGCTCTGTTCCCTGATAGACAAAGAAATACCTTCGACACCGACGAGCACATGTGACACGCCCTCGTTGATTTTCACAATGGCGCCACCGGCCTGCTCAGCCTGCACAGAACCTGCTTTAACCATCTCGACGGTCGCCACCATTTCCGCAATTGCATGACTGGTACTGCCACGGATCTCATCTATCATCCCGGCAATCTCCTGGGTCGAACGAGCGGTTTTTTCCGCAAGCTTGCGCACCTCATCTGCAACCACGGCAAAACCACGCCCCTGCTCTCCTGCGCGCGCCGCCTCAATCGCCGCATTGAGTGCAAGCAGGTTGGTCTGATCGGCAATTTCCTTGATCACTTTGACCACATTTTGTATCCGGTCTGATTGTTCACCCAAATTCCGCATCGTTTGTGCCGTATTCATCACCGCCTGATTGGTTTTGGACATATCGTCAACAACCTGCCGCACAATCTTGCCACCCTCTGAGGCTAACGAAGTCGAGTTATCCGAAACACGCCTGACCTCTGCTGCATTCTCCGCGATCTGATCTATGCTTACGGTCATTTTTTCAACGGCAGTAGTCATGGTGTTTGCCGCATCCGACTGGGACCGTGAGCCTTCTGCCACTTTCGTCATCGCTTCCGATAATTGTTTTGCACGGCCATCAATATGACCGGATACCGAGGAAATCTGATCGATGATGGAACCTAGCAACACATTGGTCGACTGGACGGAGCACAGCACCTCCCCCATTTCGTCACGACCTGAAATATCGACCTGACCTGACATATGACCGTTTACAAGCTCACTCAAGTGTTCCTTGATTTCATCGACCGGTTTTACCACAAAGCTGCGTACGATCCACCTGATAAAAAAGAACAGCACCAGCTGAAAAGCAATCTGAATAATAATCTGCTCAACGTCAACCTTGCGACCGACACTCATCATCAGTAACAGAACTGGCTGGATCAAAAGTTGCAGCTTGGTTTGCAGGCTGAGATTCTGGAACCGCTTGGCCAGCGGCAATTGCATTGAAGGCGCTCTGCCCGATTTATACAACGCTTCCGCTACGGATACTTCGGTATGCGTCGGTTTCTTCCTGAGTGAAATGTAGCCGACAACCGTTCCCTGATCCGTGATCGGCGACACCGTGGCCCGCACCCAGTAATGATCGCCGTTCTTGGCACGATTTTTTACAATACCACGCCACGGATGACCGCTTTGAACTGTCTCCCACAGGCTTTTAAATGCCCATTCAGGCATATCCGGGTGACGAACCAGGTTGTGATGTTTACCCAGCAAGTCTTCGCGGGAAAAACCGCTGATTTCTACGAATGAATCATTCGCGTAGGTGATGACACCCTTGGTGTCGGTCTTGGTGACAAAGACTTTGCTTTCAGCATAATCAACTTCACGCTGCGTCACTGGCAAATTTCTTTTCATTATTTTCCCACTGTTGACCCGCTATTTTGTTTCCAGTAACTGCTTGATCCATGCTTTCTGGCAAACGCGACGGCGTTTCTGTTCCAACAGCTTTCTGATGTGCGGACCCGCCTGTTCTTGTGTAAGCACGCCCGCTTTATTGACCGCATCGCAACGCAGAATGTGAAAACCGATAGGTGATTCGACCACCCCGCTGATGCCTTTGACTGGCAGGTTGAACAGCACTTCATCCAGCTCCGGATACAACTTGCCGCGCGGCAGAACCCCCAACTCACCGCCTTGCAAGGCAGTGGGGCATTCAGAATGCTTCAAGGCCTGCTCTTCAAACCGCTCCGGCTCTTTACTTAACCGGGCGGCAATTGCCGTTATGCGCACGAAGGCAGCCGCACGGGTATTCTCGGCAAAATCTTCATTGATGGTCAGCAAGATATGGCGGGCGGCACGTGTTTCCGGTCGGCGGAACTGATCCGGATGATAGAGATAATACAGTTCGATATCCACGTCGCTGACTTTGCCGGCACGCGTGCCTACCTTCTCCAGAATCGCTTCGACTTTCAGTTCCCGCTCCATCGCCGCCGCAAAGCTTGCTTCGTCCAGTCCATTCTTCGCCAGATCTTCGATAAACTCGTCATCCCCCGTATAGCGGCCACGGATTTCTGACATCAAAGCGTCAAGACTGGCCACAGGCACCACGGTATCGCACGCCTCAATAGATACCAGCACGCGCGCTTCCATCTCATGCTGATGCTGCGCCAGGCTTTGCACATGCGCTAATTCGGCAGGTTGCAACGCAGCGGTTGCCTTGCCGTACAGTTTATGGGCTGCCTTGAGCGCCAGATAGGCGACGCCACTTTCAATGATCTCAGGCATTGCTCATCTCCTCATCTGCATAAACGCGGGCTGCTTCCAGAGAATTTTCAGGTACTTGCAAAACCTGATCGTGAAAAATCACGTGATACTGCACGCCATCGTTTTCATCGCGAAACACTTTCAGTATCTCGCCTTCCATACCCGGCGTAACCCTGACTTCGCCGCGCACCGTCAGCGTGATGCGGCTACGCACCTTTTCACGGCTCTCAAACTTGCTGGGTATCCAGGCCTCATCGATACTGATCAGTTCTTCTTCGCGACAACCAACGATCTTGTTCAGCGCCAAAAAATTCACGGTATAGATCAGTTGATCCTGCAAGAAGGTGCCAACATTCATTACGAAACCGGTGCTGCCACGCCGCACCAGTGGCTCTCCGATGCTCATCCCAGGATACGTACCATCATTGCGTACATTGCGGATGATGCGCACTTCATCGCCGAATTCAAATTCAGGCAGCATGGGCTTTATTCAGCGTGATTGAGGTCAAAGGAACAAAGTGCGTCTTAGGCTCGTGCATATGAAACACCTTGAACACTTTTTCGGTCAGCGCATCGGAAGCGACAAAATCCTGATACGCCTGCTGCAACAGCGTGGCATACACCACGCGACGTGCAGACTCGATTTCGGACAACTCCCCTGCCCGGGCGAGATAATCGTGAAAACGCTGCAGAATATGCAGACGATTTACCTGCACGACGGCAGGTTCAAAGGAAATCCCGAAATATTCCAGAAACTCTTCTGCCGCTACGAGTTCACCCATTGCCTCATCTAATGTTAATTCGTCCATCACGCACTCCTTTCAATAAGTCTATTTTCAGATTCAGTCCTGACCACATCCAGCAAAGCACGACCGCCTAACCTGTCACAGCGATCCAGTTCGACCAGCTTCTCCAGCATCGCCTGACCTGTGTCATACCTGCCCAGGCGCAGGTTGATGTATCCGGCCGCCTTGAGCACCATCAGGTAAAAGCGCACCAATCCCATCGAGCGCATCACCCCGGCCGCCACATTCCCGCTGTGCAGACAGACCCAGGTATCCGGAAATTCCAGTCGGCATCCGGCCACCGCCAGCGCACTCTCAGCCACCAGCAATGCATCTTCCAGCCTGTGCTGATAAAAGTAATAGCGATACAAAGCGACCAGTACAATCAGTTGTTTTGGTGCGATAAAATTGGCGCGTAGCAGCAGCAATTCTGCTTCTTCGCTGCCATAACTGGCTGCCGCATCTGCGATCAACCGTTCTACTTCCGGGCTGATCGGCTCATCGAAATACAACGCGGTCTGGTCAAAATCCATCAAGTCCATGGTTTAATCCTTTATGAAAAATTTGGCCACAGAGGACACAGAGAGCACAGAGAAATCCGCCTCACCCTCGGTGTACTCTGTGAACTCTGATGAAACAACTCAATATCGGGCTATGTGAGCATAAGACGCACACTGAGCCGCTATTGATGTGGCTTGAATTGCGGTTTCATATTCATTCCTTCCTGATTTTTAGAGCAATTTCCGTGCCGCATAGATCGTCTGCCTCACAGGTACGGCACTGACCATCCACTGCATCGCCGTGCTTGCGCGCTTCCAGCACCTCGATACGCTCCATCAGACAGGCGATCGCACGGCCCACCGGATCAGGAATCAGGTGATGATCCAGATTGATACCGTAAATATTGTCGACCCCTGCATCCTCGGTGCGCAGCACAATCCTGCCTGGTATGCCAACCACAGTCCGCGCTGCGGGCACATCACTCACCACCACTGAATTAGCGCCGACGCGCACCTGATTACCCAGCGTAATTGCACCCAGTATCTTTGCCCCTGCGCCGACCACAACCCCATTGCCCAGCGTCGGGTGACGCTTGCCCTTGTTCCAGGTGGTGCCGCCCAGCGTCACGCCGTGGTACAGCGTCACGTCATCGCCAATCTCCGAGGTTTCTCCAATCACCACACCTGCACCGTGATCGATGAAAAAACGCCGTCCGATGCGCGCACCAGGATGGATATCGACATTGGTGACTAGCCTTGCCAGGAAGGATACGAGGCGCGCCAGATAGCGCAAACCAAACAGCCACAAGCGGTGGGCGATGCGATGCAGCAACAGCGCATGCACACCAGGATAGGTAGTCAACACCTCAAAGCACGAGCGTGCCGCCGGATCTCGATGGAACACACAATCCACGTCTTCGCGCAACAGCGTGAAAAAAGTCGGCGTTGCAGGTGTGCCTAATACAAGCGTGTCTTCCATGTCGCTCTCCTTAACTTGAAACTCGCGTTTAGTGCATCATGCCGGGTAAACTTCGCCCAATAAATCGTTGATATATATACAATAATTCCTGATCTGCAGGTGAGCGTTTAGCCCGTTCGGCAAAGCTGCGGATGTCGGGTAGCAATGCACGTGCTTCAACCGGACTCAGGTTGAGGCCCATGCTGGCGTAAGCTGCAATAATTCCATGCGCACCGGAATGCTTGCCCACCACCAACTTATGGCTGCGCCCTACTTCACCGGGATCAAAACCTTGATAATTGTCCGGGTCTTTAAGCAAGCCATCGACATGAATACCGGCTTCATGCGTGAACACCCCTTCGCCCACCACGCTCTTCTGCCAGGGTACCGGGCGACCGGATGCTGCAGCCACGCAGGCTGACAATGCGGTGAAATGGGTCAGGTCTATGCCGGTTTCCATGCCGTATAACTTTTTAAGTCCGAGGGCAACTTCCTCCAGCGGCGCATTCCCGGCTCGCTCGCCAAGCCCGTTGACCGTGGTGTTGAGGTGAGTCGCACCCGCTAATGCAGCCGCCAGACTATTGGCCGTCGCAAGTCCCAGATCGTCGTGAGCGTGCATCTCGATCTCAATATCCACCGCAGCACGCAATGCAAAGATCGCCTTGTGCACACCGAACGGCTCCATTACGCCCAGTGTGTCTGCATAACGGATGCGCTGCGCACCTGCGGCCTGAGCCGCTTCCGCCACTTGCAACATAAACTCAGGATCGGCGCGCGATGCATCTTCGCAACCGACGATGACATCCAGCCCCATGTGGTAGGCGCGTGGCACGATGTCGTGGATGGTCGCTATGACCCAGGCACGATCACGCTTAAGCTTCTTCTGCAAATGGATGTCAGACACCGGAATGGACAGGTCTATCATCTGTACGTTGACCTGTTCGCAGGCGTTAATGTCCTCCATGCACATGCGGCTCCACACGATCAGTCTCGCATTGAGATCAAGCGCGGCGACAGCGTTGATGCTCTCGCGCTCTTCCTCGCCCATCTTTGGCACACCGATCTCAAGCTCCGACACACCGAGTGCATCGAGTTGCCTTGCGATATCCAGTTTTTCCTCCAGCGTAAATGCCACGCCAGCCGACTGCTCACCGTCGCGTAGCGTAGTGTCATCGATGATTATGGAGCGGGTCATGACTGCCCTTTCAACCTAAATTAGCCACAGAGAACACAGAGTTCACTGAGAAAAGCATCAGCACCCCCTGCAAGCCGTTCGTGGTTAACTTGCCGAACCATGAACAGCCCTTCGACAAGCTCAGGGCGAACGGATTTGAAATATTTTGGTTCATCTCTGTGTGCTCTGTGATCTCTGTGGCAAAAGCCTTTCTCAGGCGTACACGGGCGCGAAGGATTTTTCGGGTTCTGCTGCCGGGCCATCCCCTTCCCAGTAAGGCGACAGACGGCGCAGCTGCGCGATGATTTCCGGCACCACCTGAATTACGCGGTCCACTTCAAATTCAGTGCTGTAGCGCGACAGTGAAAAACGCACTGTGCCGTGTGCGGCGGTATAGGGAATACCCATTGCACGCATCACGTGGGAAGGCTCAAGCGAGCCGGAAGTGCAGGCTGAACCGCTGGAAGCCGCAATACCGAATTTGTTCAGCAACAACAGTATCGCTTCACCCTCGATAAATTCGAACGCGATGTTGCTGGTATTGGGCAGACGATAGCCCGGATCTCCGGTCACAAATGAACGTGGCACTTTCGCCAGAATTCCAGCCTCCAGCTTGTCGCGCAACCGTGCCACTTCGGTGTTCTCATAGTCCATCGCAGCCAACGCCATCTCTGCTGCCTTGCCAAGACCGACGATGGAGGTGGAGTTCTCGGTGCCGGCACGCCGCCCCCTCTCCTGATGGCCGCCGCGCAACATCGGGCGGAACCGTGTACCCCGCTTGAGATACAGAACGCCGATGCCCTTGGGCGCATGCAGCTTGTGGCCGGACACGGACAGCATGTCGATCTTGGTGTCTTTCAGATTCAACGGCACCTTGCCGACGGCCTGCACCGCATCGGTATGGAACATAGCACCGGCGGCATTCGCAAGTTCTGCCATCTCAACCACCGGGAAGAAAGTGCCGGTCTCGTTATTTGCCCACATCACCGACACCACAGCCACCTGGTCTGTCAGCAGTTTTTTATATTCTTCCAGATCCAGCCGGCCCTTATTGTCCACAGCCAGTAGATGCACCTTGTAACCTTCCTTTTCCAGATAGGTACACAGCGTCAGGATGGCAGGATGCTCGACTGTCGTGGTGATGATTTCCCGTCGCTCCGGCTGCGCTTTCAGCGCCGACAAGATAGCCGTCGAATCTGACTCGGTACCGCATGAGGTAAAGATAATCTCTGAATCATGTTCAGCGCCCAGCAATTCCTGCACCTGCATACGCGCCTTCTTGATCGCCAGCCCGACCTTGTTGCCGAAACTGTGCATCGAAGACGGATTGCCAAACTGCTCAGTGAAATACGGCAGCATGGCTTCCACCACGGCGGGATCAACCCGTGTGGTTGCGTTGTTGTCCAAATAAATGCCGTTCATGATCAGCCTTTCATTGCGCGGGTAAGTGAGCTGACTTTAGTCGGCACGATCTTGATGAATTCTTTCAACTCTTCCATCAGTTTCTGCTGGATGCCTTGCAAGGTCAGTGCTTCCATCTGGCAACCGGCACACGCGCCGGTCATGTTGACGTAAATGGTCTTGCCATCCACATCCACCAGTTCGATGTCGCCACCGTCGCGTTTCAACTGCGGACGAACAGCTTCCAACACCGCCTCGATCTTGCGTATGCGTTGCAAATTGGTCAGTCCGACGGGTGATGCCTCTTCCTTGGGCGCACTGCCAGGCTTGTATGTTTCGCCGCGTTCCACCATCACCCGTGCCAGAATATCTTCGATCCCCTCGTGGCAGGACGAACATCCGCCGCCCGCCTTGGTGTAGTTAGTCACGTCCTGCACCGAACACAGATTATTTGCGCGGATGGTGTCTTCGATCAGCACTGCGTCGATCGCGAAACACTTGCACACCAGCGCCCCCTCTTCGTGATCGTCGCTCCACACCTCGCCGCGATAGTTGGCCACCGCAGCCTGCAGCGCCTCACGACCCATCACCGAGCAGTGCATCTTTTCCGGCGGCAGGCCATCGAGATAATCCGCAATATCCTGATTACTGACCTTCAATGCCTCATCCAGCGTCTTACCCTTGATCATCTCGGTCAGCGCCGAAGAAGAGGCAATTGCCGAACCGCAGCCGAAGGTCTGAAATTGAGCATCCAGAATAATGTCCGATTCAGGCTGGACCTTGAGCATCAGGCGCAGCGCGTCACCGCAACTGATCGAACCGACATCGCCCACGCCATTTGCATCTGCCAGCACTCCGGCATTGCGCGGTTGAAAAAAATGATCTTTAACTTTGTCCGAGTAATCCCACATGACGCGCTCCTTATGCCGAGAAAGATGAACCGCACGCACAGCTGGAACTGGCGTTCGGATTTTCAAATTTGAAACCGCTGCCGCTCAAGCTGTCCACGAAATCCACGGTAACGCCTTCGAGCAAAGGGGCTGACAGCGGATCAACCAGCAGCCTCACCGCACCGTATTCCACTACCACATCGTCTTCGCTCTTGTTCTCTTCCAGCGTCATGCCGTACTGAAAACCGGAGCAGCCACCGCCGGAAATGGCGATGCGCAGTCCGGCAACGGGCGTGGCTGAGCCTTTGATAAATTTTTCTACGGCGGAAATTGCATTGGGTGTCAGATTAAGCATGGTAAGTCTCCTATCAGGGAATTCAGGGTTTGTGCCTGATAGAACGCAAACAGCGTGCCAGCTTACCAGCTTTTATATAGGTTACTGTTTTATATGTAGTTTTATTATCAATGCCGCTCAACTCGCCTGTCTGAAACAGGACGAGCATCGGAAGTTGTCGGGTTTGTTACAAGGATTTTGTATGTAAGGTATCGGGCACGAAAAATGTTGTCTGCGCGCCGCAAAACAGCTTGAAGGAGAGGGAATTTCCTGCCAGGAGATAAAGCCTCTGTAAGGGCATCATCGTGAGTACGTCAGAACGAAAAAATACTGAAGGTGTTCAGTCAACAGCCAGTCTGTAACCCACCCCGACTTCCGTCAGCAGGAAACGCGGGCGGGCCGGGTCGGTCTCCAGTTTGTGGCGCAGGGTGCCCATATAGATGCGCAGGTAGTGGGCGCGCTCCACATAGTTCGGCCCCCAGACTTCCTTGAGCAACAAGCGGTGTGTCAACACCTTGCCGGCGTGCTTGACCAGCACGGTCAGCAAGCGGTATTCAATTGGCGTCAGATGAACTTCCGCACCGCTGACCGTGATCTTGCGATGAATCATGTCCACCTTCAGCTCGCCCACCGAGAAAATGCCTTCTTCCTCGCCATTTGCAACAGTAGATACATGCCGTAAAGCCACGCGTATCCGTGCCAGCAACTCGCCTACGCCGAAAGGTTTGACCAGATAGTCATCCGCCCCCGCATCCAGAGCGGAAATTTTGTCGCCCTCCTGTGAGCGTGCCGACAGGATAACGACAGGAACAGAAGACCACGCACGCAACGCCTTGACCACTTCAATGCCATCCATATCAGGCAGGCCAAGATCTAGAATAATCAGATCCGGCTTGCGCATCGCGGCCTCAATCAGCCCCTGACGACCGGTTTCCGCCTCGAACACCTGATAGCCTTCCGAGGCTAGCGAAGTCCGCAAAAAACGGCGTATCTGCGCTTCGTCTTCGATGACAATCAGGGTGGCGGAATTATTCATTCTTAAAACCTTTTTTGTCCACAAAAAGCATGAAAGTCACGAAATTCTGTAAGAAGGTATTTTGCCGCAAGGCGAAAGTTATCAAGTAAATCAATATATTACATAAATTTAACAACTCACTCGTCAGGTGACACAGCCAATCGTGGCACACAATTGAATTTGTTCGTGTTTTTTGCGAGTATCCGCTATGCGGATTGCCTGCGTAATCCACTTCGTGGGTTTCGTGGACAATTGTTTTTTCTAGGTTCACGATGAAAGCACCTCTTCATGCTCGATCAAAGGTGATTCAGTCAGTGGCAATGCAAAGTGGAATGCAGCACCGCCGGAAGGCTGATTATCTGCCCATATCCGGCCGCCGTGTGCCTCTACGATGGAGCGGCAAATCGCCAATCCTAAGCCCGCCCCGCCCTGATTACCCTCATGATCGATACGGTGAAATTTCTCGAAGATGCGATTTTCCTCGCCAGCCGGAATACCGCGCCCCTGATCGGAAACGGTCACCACCAATTCATTCGATCCGGTCGCGGCAGAAATTTCGATCGGGGTTCCGGGCGGCGTGTATTTCACGGCATTTTCCAGCAGATTCACAAATACCCGCTCGATCAGCAGGCTGTCTATCTCAACCATCGGCAAGCCGTGCGGCAGCTTGATGGTTACCGGATGATTAGCCATCCGTCCGGTCAACCCTGCCAACGCACCGCCGACCACTTCTTCCAGCGGTTGCCATTGCAGGTGTAGCACGACCGCACCCGCCTGCAGGCGTGCCATGTCCAGCAGGTTGTTGGCCAGACTGGCCATGCGTATGGCTTCGTCATAAATAGTCAGACTAAGCTCATGGCGGGCATGACCATCAAGCTTGTCGTCATCCCGTACCAGAGTGCTGGATGCGCCCACAATCGCAGCCAGCGGCGTACGCAAATCATGCGAGATCGCCGACAGCAAGGAGTTGCGCAACTGCTCCGTTTCCATTTTTATCTGGGCGCGGTGCGCATCCGCTGCCAGCCTGACCCGCTCCAGCGCCAACGCAATCTGGCTGACAAACGTTTCCAGCAGACGCTGTTGTTCGGGAAGTGCGATCCGCGCCGGATTTAACGGCAGCAAGGCCAACACGCCTATCATTCCGGAAGAAGCTGCCAAAGGCAGATAAACCACCTCGCCCCCAGGCAGGGTGTCCGTCCCCTGCCCCGCCATTTGCTCATGGTCATACACCCATTGCGCCACACTCAGGTCGCTGCCATGACAGGATTGCGCAGCCCCCTCTTCCCTGGGATAAACGATGCGCCCCGTCGTATCGGGCAACAACACCACGGCCTGCGCTTCAAACACCTCCGCCACATGTTTGACTGCAATGCGTACGATATTTTCCTCGCCGCGCGTTACGGCCAACTCGCGGCTCATGGCATATAGCGAGGCTATCCGGCGCTCGCGGTGCCCGGCTATCATGGCCTGATGGCGGATGCTGACCGTCATGCTGCTGATCACCAGAGCTACCAGCAGCATCACGGCAAAAGTGACCAGGTATTGACTATCGGATACGGCAAAGCTGAATTGCGGTGGCACAAAGCAAAAATCAAACAACACCACGCTTAAAAATGAGACCAGCACCGATGGACCGCGCCCGTAACGCGCGGCGACCACCACCACGCCCAACAGGTAAACCATGATCAGGTTAGCCGGGTCGAAATGCTCGTACATCAGCCAGGCGATGCCAGTGCAGATTGCCGTTACGGCAACCGCCCACAGATAGCTGGTGCGCCATTTGAACATCGTGCCCGGCTCTTCGGATGCAAGTCCCAGATACAGGCGGCTGCGTGAAAAATAAGGATTCTCCCTCGCCTGCGACAGGAAATTGGATTCACGGCCGACCACATGAATATCGATATCGCGGGCCTGGCGAACGATGGTGTCGACCAGCGATCCCAACATCCAGCGTTGCCATCCAGACCGGGTCGGCTTGCCCAACACGATACGACTGGCATTGCGGGTGCGCGCATAGGAAATCACCTCATCGGCCAGACGGTAGCCGCTCAGCGTGACGGTTTCCGCACCCAACTCTTCCGCCAGCTTTAACGTGTGCAGTATCGCATCTCGCTGCTCGCGGGATAAGCGCTGGAGTTTCGCCGTCTCGACGTATACCACGATCCACTCCGCCTTTAGCAACTGAGCCAGACGGTACGCAGCACGCACCAGATTCTCCGTATCACCGCCAGGACCGATACAGACCAGCATCCGCTCTTTGACTTGCCACACATTCTGGATCGCATGGTCTTCGCGATAGTCGCGCATCTGCGCATCCACCCGATCCGCAGTGCTCCGCAATGCCAACTCGCGCAACGCGATCAGATTGCCCTTGCGGAAAAAATTCTGCGCCGCCCGCTCCGCCTGCTGGGGCAGGTAGACTTTGCCTTCCTTCAGTCGCTGCAACAACTCATCCGGTGGAAGATCGATCAACTCAATTTCATTGGCACTGGCAAGCACGGTGTCGGGCACCTTCTCCCATACCGGGATACCGGTGATTTGCGAGACCACATCGTTGAGGCTTTCGATGTGCTGGACGTTGATCGCGGTATAGACATCAATGCCCGCCTCCAGCAACTCCTCAATATCCTGCCAGCGCTTCGGGTGACGTGAGCCTTGCACATTGGTGTGCGCCAGTTCGTCCACCAGAATCAACGCCGGATGACGTTTAAGCGCGCCATCCAGATCGAACTCCCGCAATTGCGTGCCCTGATATTCCACCAAACGCTGCGGCAAGATTTCCAGACCGTCGAGCAACAGTTCCGTCTCGGCCCGCTTGTGGGTTTCCACGTAGCCCGCCACCACATCCAGGCCCTCCGCACGGCGCTCGCGCGCCGCCAGCAACATGCCGTAGGTTTTGCCTACACCAGCGCAGGCGCCGAAGAAAATTTTCAGGCGTCCACGACGACGCCTGTTTTCGGCAAGCTGCACTTTTTCCAGCAGTGCATCGGGGTCGGGACGTTGATCGTTCATGGCTTGGGACTACGTTGCCAGGCATTACCCAAAGAAGACAGGCGAGTGCGCAGGCTTTTCTGATCATCGGACAGCACGTCCATCACATCGGAGAGCTGTTTAGATTTTAAAATGGCCAACAACATGAGCAGTGCCACGATCAGCACAGCGACAAAAAAATAGGTCAATCGCACAACAATGGGAGCATCAGCCTCGGCAATGAGATTCGTGCCAAGCAAGCCGGTAGCTACAGCACCGACCATGCTGAAGACCGTCACCACGGTGAGACGGACGATGGTGGTGGATTGCTGGCGCTGCGCATTGCTGTCGAGATACTGGCTCATGTCCTGTAGCTCTTCCTTTACTTCTTGATACAGAGCCTCGTTGCGCAGATGCTCGCTGCACATGCGATACAGCGCCTGCACGTGGGCGCGCTCGGATAACTCGTGAAACCAGTAGCGGTGGGTGAAACGCAGGAAAGCCTCGAAACTGGCGTAAACCCTGCGCCTGAAACGGCTGATGGATTGCGACATGCGGATGTCCAAATCATGCACCGCATCCACCATGCGGTCGGAAAACACCAGCAGCGATGCGCGATGAAAATGCGCGATCATAAACAACAACACGTATTGGTGACGGAACTGCGCCAGGATACCCCGCGTCTGGTCATGGAAATATTCGGCTTGCGCATCGCCAACCACAATGAAAGCGCGTCCGGTGCAGAGAAAACGCGTATTGGGTCCCGCCACGGTATCAGTCC
>JBAZAY010000064.1:0-13463 GCA_041671725.1 Gallionella sp.
CTGCATGTGTTTGCGCTTGTAGCCAGTTAGTTGGTTGGTAGATTTTATCTCCGCGTTCTCCGCGCCTCCGCGTGGACATCGCTTTTTAGTGCGATTGAATTACTGCCAACAGTTAATTGCGACATAACCTTGAAAAACGCTCGTATGAAACACGCCCCCCTGAAGCCTGCGATCTGGCCGGAGCGCCCTGCCAGGTTAAATCCGGGCGAGATCGCTTTAGTCATATTGACGCTGCCTGAGGACACCCGCAGAGCGGATGCACGGTTACTTGCAAGATCGGCATTGCAAGAACTGACAGCGCATCTGCTTGATCTGCCTTTAGCGAAAATCGCGGTTATTGAAGGTTCGCACGGACCGCTGCTTACCGGTGTCGCCAGCGACATTCGAATCAGTCTGAGTTATGCGGGCGACAAGGTGTTGATCGGCCTGTCCTGCGGCCGTGCGCTGGGCGTGGATATCGTGCAGGTTGATCGCATTGCCGAAACAGAGGCGCTATCCAGACTCTATCTGCCTAAGGCCGCTTGCCTTGCCGCACTCGAAGCACCGCCTGGCCTTAGGGAGTCAAACTTCGCGGAGGCATGGGCGCGGATGGAGGCATGCTGCAAAGTTTTGCGTCTACCGCTGGCAGAAATCGACTCCATACGGGAACTAGCTTATGCAAACTGCGAGCTTGTAGACTGCGAACAGCTCGATTTTTATAGAATGGCTGTAGCGATTATTCCGTAGTTTTCAAGTCAAGCTTTAACGTGAAACCCGCGCAACCCCGACGTCAGCTATTACGCGAAAGCTGTTTCCCCGCTAGTTATTCTCCACTATCCAACGCTCAAACCAGTCGGTCAAAGCACGGCTTTCGCCCATGCCGGCAAGCCTGCGATCAATGGCATCGTGATTACCCCACACCACGTCGGCCAGTGCGCCATCGGCCACACTCGATTCGATGTCGTGGCAATAAAGCCCCAGGTCGCGCTGCACGTAGAAGCCGTAGGTGCGGCACGCCACCGGGCGCCGGGTATAGACAGGACAGGTGCCGGTAGCAAGGTCCAGCAGCGGGCAAACGACGGGACGCGACCGATCGCTGGTCAAGGCAGCCATGTTGCTGCGGATTTCCTGGAGTCGTCCCGGCGGCAGGTCTGTCAATCCCTCCCGCAGCAAGTCCCATTCTGCCAACGTTAGTTGAGGTACATCGGCGAGCCGCCGACAACAACTATCGCACCCCTTCCCGCACAGCCAGTCGGCGCGATCTTCCAGGATGGTTTGTACGCGCACGTCAATATCGACATGGAGTTGGGCTAGTGTGGTCATATTTATCGCTTAAATTGTATTGGCTCAACTTAACTTTAGCACGAGAGGACTCAGAATTTTGTGGTCGAAGTGCGGCTATTGGCACACAACGCTTTTTCGCGCATCGAAAATCATCGCCACAAACCTGCCCTTCACCGCTTTCGCTCCAGCAATTAGCGCGCCGGATTGCAGATGGTCACGACAGCAAACATGCTTTATAGCTTTTAACCAATTGTTTGCTTCCTTACTGAGATGCAGCGGGCCGCGGCAATCTCACCATTACACTGAATCCGCCATCAGGCGGGCTGTCGAATTTAATCTGTCCGCCCAGTTGCCCGACGCGCTCGCGCATGCCGCGTACACCAAAGGAGGTCGATGCAGGGGTATGTCCTTCCGGCAGACCGCAGCCATTGTCACTTATCGTCAAGTATATCTGATCGTTTCCCGGCCGATATTCGGCTTCCACGCGGGATGCGCCGGAATGCCGTGCAACATTGGTCAGCGACTCCTGAAAAATACGGAACAGGTTGATCGACAGCGTCTTGTCCAGCTGATATTCACACCCTTTGCAGTCTTGGCAAACGCGGTCATCGGCGCAGACGATCCGGCACACTATGCCTGTGTGTTTGTGAAACTGCTCGGCTTGCCATTTTAGCGCCGCAAACAGCCCAAGATTATCGAGTATATCCGGGCGCATATCGGTGATGATGCGGCGAGTGGCCGCAATGGCGCTTTCCAGAATTTGCGACATAGCCTCAAGGCGCGCGAACAGCGGCATTTTTTTCATATCCTCAGAAAATTCAACATCCAGTAAGTGGGATAATCTTAAATTAAGCGAGGCCAGCGTACTCCCCAGATCGTCGTGTATTTCGCGTGCCAGACGGGCTTTTTCTTCCTCACGCACAGTCTGGAGATGCGCCGTGAGTTCGCGCAGTTGCTGCTCCGCTTGTTTGAGCTTGGTAATGTCGCGACCGATGGTAATGGCGCCGGAAATTTGCCCGTCCGCAGCGCGCTCGGCCACAATAACCGTATTCCCGATACGCACATCACCCGACGCAACCGACACCTGCATTTCAAACTCGCTGCGTTCACCCGTGGCGAGCGTATGCTTCAGAGCACGCTGGTAAGTTTCGACCGTCGGGATGTTCAGGGGGTTGGTTTCCGGCAGCGTCTTGCCGATCATTTGCTCGCCCACGATGCCAAAGTTCCGTTCAGCGGAAGGATTAACATAGGTGCGGCGGCCTTCGCGATCATAGCGTACAAGGATAAACGGCATATTCTCCGCCAGAGAACGGAACTTTTCCTCGCTGGCGCGCAGCGCTTCTTCGGCCTGTTTGCGTTCAGTGATGTCATGACCGATGGTAATCGCGCCGGAAATTTGCCCGTCCGCCGCCCGCTCTGCCGCGATGAAAACCAGGTTGGTGCGTATGTCGCCCGATGGTGTGGGTATCTGCAGTTCGATCTCGCTGCGCTGACCCGAGGCGAGCGCATGTTCCAGTGCCAGCCGGTAAATTTCCGGCATGGTAAAAGGATTAGATTCCTGCTGCGTCAAGCCGATCATTTGTTCGTCTCTGACAGCAGAAATCCGCTTCAGCGCCGGATTGATGTAGGTGCGACGGCCTTCTCGGTCATAGCGAATCAGGGTGTCCGGCATATTTTCCGCCAGAGAACGAAACTTTTCCTCGCTGGCGCGCAGTGCTTCTTCGGCCTGTTTGCGCTCGGTGACATTGATGACGAAAACGGTCAAGCCGACGATCTCGCCCTCATCGTTGAAAATCGGCGAACCGTAGTTTTCGTTGTATTCGTAGACCGTGCAACCGTCCTTGGCGACCGCCTCCTTCGATTCGACGGAAAAATTCTGTCCGGTCAGCACACGATCAAAGCCTAGTCGGCAAAACTCCCTGAACTCCTTATCGTCTATACTCTCAAGCATATTCATGCCGACGGCGATGTCAGTTCCTCTCAGACGTTTTGCCCCTTCGCTATGCCTTCTGTTGAAAGCAAGGTAACTATATTCCCGGTCGAGCGCGAAGACACTCACGGTGGAAGAGCTTTCCAGCATCGATTGCAGCAAATTGAAGTGATAACGGTAGCGTGCCTCGCTTTCCTGCTGCGCTTGCTGCATCCGCTTGTGCTCGCTGATGTCGCGACCAATGGCGAGAACCCCGATCATTTCGCCGTTTTCGCCGCGCTCCGGAACCATACGTATCTGATGGATATATATTTTTCCGTCCGGAGCGGGCAATATTTTTTCCAGCTCGCCCGCCTCGCCGCTGGCGAGTACCCTATCCAGCAATTGCGCGTAATCTTCATATGAGCCGTCGGGATGATATTCGCGCGGAGTCGTGCCGATCAGTGCGGCAGCAGTATCGTCTAAAGTTCGTTCGAGCACCGGATTAACATAGACCGTCACCCCTTCCCTGTTGTAACGGAGGATGTTGTCCGGCATATTCTCCGCCAGAGATCGGAACTTTTCCTCGCTGGCGCAGCGCTTCTTCGGCCCGCTTGCGTTCGGTGATGTCCAGCAGGAGGCCGTACCAGAGGATGCTGCCGTCGGCCTCGCGCTCCGGCAAAGCACGCGCCTCGAGCCAACGTTCTGGCTGCCCCGGGCGGCAGACGCGGGACTCGATGCGGAACGGCGTCATCGTGCACGCCGATTCGGCAGAGGCGGCTTCGATGTGCGTCCGGTCATCGGGATGCCAGAGGCTATGGAGCGGAGCTATATCGTCCTGCACATCTTCCGGCTTGAGGCCGTAGAACTTCTCGATGGAGGGACTGATGAAGGGAAAGCCGGCATGCCCGTCGGGAGACAGCCGGAAGGTATAAGCCATGCCGGGCAAGTTCTCGATAAAGTGCTTCAGCCGCCGTTCGGCTTCGCGGATGACGGTGATTTCCCGCCCGAAAGCGATGGTGCCGACGATCTGCCCGCCCACATCGCGCTCCGGCACGACGAAAATCTGGTGGTAATGGAAAGCGCCGTTCTCGGTTGGCGCGACGAGTTCGATGTCCACCTGGCTTCCGCTCGTCATCGCACGCGCAGCGGCTTGTTCTATCTCTGAGAAGCGACCGTCCGCCCACACCTCACCGGGCCGCTTACCGATCACCTCTTCCGCACGGGCGAGCCCCAACAGCTTCAGCAATCTAGCGTTGAGGTAGCGATGTCGCCCCTCATGATCGTAGCGGACGATGAAGTCCGGCGAGCTTTCCGCCATGCTGCGGAATTCCCGTTCGCGCTCGCGCAGGACGCGGTCGCTGCGCTCACGCTCCAGTTCTGCGGCTGCCCGGACCGCCACCAGTTGCAGCAGCCTGGAGACGCTTTCTTCGTCGACAAGCGGCTTACTGTCCATGACGGCGATCAGGCCTATCGGCAGACCTGCGGCATCCCACAGCGGGATGCCGGCATAGCTTTCCGCTCCCATTTCCACCAGCATAGCGTCATCAGGAAACAGTTGTTGAACGCCTTGCGGATAAAAACAGAATCTTCGCCCTATGACGTGTTCGCATGGCGTGCCCTTGAGATCGTAGTGCATGTTCGGAACGATTGCGCCCTTGGCATATAACGCAATCGTTTCAGCGACGCCCGGCTTTTTGTCCAGTCTGTCGATGACAACGTAATCCACGCCCAGCGTTTCGCTCAGGAATTGCGCCAGGGCATCGCAGAAGTTTTCGGCGCTATCCATCCAGCCGCGCTGCGCAATAAAGTACAAGGCATCTTCGGTGCGCTTGCGCGCGGTGATATCGCGGACGAACACATAATTTGTTCCGCCATCTAATTTCGAGTGGCTGACGCTGACTTCGAGATCGAGCAGGTGCCCCTGCTTGTGGCGGTGGCGTGTTTCGAAGCGGTCATAGCCGACTTCCATGACTTTTTTGATATGAGCCGCTGTTTCAATAGGCGATTCGTCAGCCTCCAGATCGGAGACTCGCATGGACAACAACTCTTCGCGCGAATATCCCACCATGTTGCAAAATGCCTCGTTGGCATCCAGGATTAGCGCGTCCTTTGTACTCACTACCCAAAAGCCATCCAGAGAGGTCTGGATGAGTTTCTGATGTTCAAGCAAGCTCTGACGTTTTTCACTTCCAAGCAAGGTTTTCTTCCTTCTACAAATCCAGGAAATAGTCATCAACCGATTAAAGGCATCCGCTCAATCCGCATCACTAAACCACGTAGACCATGGCAGCTTCAACACCATAATTGCAATTACGCCAACTGCACTAGCAGCTGGATGGCAATACAATCAGCGATGACTCATTTAAAACCTGAATTATCACACCTTTATATTGATCCAGGACGCTACGAATGCATGCGGGAGAAATTAACACAAATAGCCACTTAGATGTAGTAGCGTTAGGAAAGTGAGAACGTTACTAGGATTTTTCCAAACCGGCGGATTTCAGATAATTGAACATATTTGTTCAAGGCTTGAGTTTTAACTGCTTACAGTTACATGCTAGCATTGCCTTTTTTAATTACGAGCAGCCTGAAAATTGTTTATCCAGAACATGTTAGATAGCCTCGTCGTTTTGGAAGTACAGGCGTGAAAGAAAAGATGATAAATGTTGTATTGGCTGATGATCACGCCATTTTTCGTGACGGACTCAAAGAAATTCTGGTTTCTGCAGATGGATTCAATCTGATAGGCGAAGTCTCCTGCGGCAGTAAGCTGCTTGAGCTATTACGGCAATGCAAACCTGATGTTGTAATTACTGATATCAATATGCCCGGTATCAGCGGTATTGATCTGATTGCACGCATTCATAGCCAATACCCGAGACTACCCATTCTGGTACTCAGTATGCTTGATGAGCCACAGATTGCATCGTATGCCATCAAGGCGGGGGCGCATGGCTACATAACTAAAAATAGAAACGCCACAGAATTGCTCACGGCATTACGGGCGGTGGCGGGAGACGGAAGATATATTGAACGAGGTATTGCTGAGCACCTGCTGTTTAATGACTATTCCACAGGCGCACTGCATTGCACTTTGTCTGCGCGCGAAAGAAGCGTTTTCGATTTATTGATTATTGGTAAGGATACCAATGAGATTGCAGAGGAGCTTTGCATCAGCAATAAAACGGTCAGCACACACAAAATTAATTTGCTGAAAAAGATGAAAATGAAAAGCACGGCTGAGCTTGTTAAGTACGCCGTACAAAGCGGACTGTTGCTGTAAGTGAACGTATTTCCGGGTGCGGCATCTTGTCGCATTCCAAGGTTGTATTTATTTTGGCTATGTCACAGTTAAATAGTGGTGGTCACGCAAGCCTCACGCGGATTGGTTTATGTTGGTTATAAAAATACAACAACTTGTTGATTTTTAAACAAAAATTAAATGTATATTTTTACTTCAGCCAAACCTTCGTTAGAGCCGGATAGCCCCTTCCCTCTTGCAGGGGAAGGGGGATAACTTTGCTAATCATTATCTTTGTTCAACAATTAACGATGATATAGCCTTTTCTAAATACAAACAGCCCTGCATATGCAGGGCTGTTTGTCAGTTTAGGAACCGAATTAAGGTGCCTGGATGTTGGAGGCTTGCTTGCCCTTTTGTCCTTGCGTCACTTCAAAGACAACCTTTTGTCCTTCTTTGAGTGATTTGAAACCGCTCATATTTATCGCTTAAATTGTATTGGCTCGACTTAACTTTAGCACGAGAGGGTTCAGAATCTTGTGGTCGAAGTGCGGCTATTGGTACACAACGCTTTTTCGCGCATCGAAAATCATCGCCACAAACCTGCCCTTCACCGCTTTCGCTCCGGCAATTAGCGCGCCGGATTGCAGATGGTCACGACGTACTGTTGACGAGACGTTGCCGACGTTCGAAGTTGTTGTGCCAAACGTCTATTTTTCGGCCAAAGCGCTCGTTCCAACTATCTGTACTTTCGTCTTCTTTTGCGATTTGATCGGAAGTTCAAATCTCTTCGGGTGCGCCCGGAGCGATAAATCTAGGCACTGGGAGTGCTTGTTAACAATCATCTATTTTTGGCAATCACACATTAATTGGGTCACGATGAATCTCTTCGTGAAATCGACAAAAATGCACTGACAACTTAAGCAAAAAAAGATAAAAACCAACTTGGCTCAGTGTAAATAACTTTTTCCTTGCCGCCTGTGTACTGAAGAATTGATATGGAACAGTATGAACATCATCAAGCAAAGCAACATAATCTTCCTCAAGGCATGCACCTTTTGGGAAATAAAACAAAGACGTGATTTTCTGCTCTCTAATAGCCGTGAATTTTCCTTCAATTTGCTGTTCATCAAGACCAGCCGTTTTCAACAGTTGCTGGTATGAGTGAAGCTTTATGAGTGGCGCAAACGTTAGCTTTGCTGGAAAATCACGCTTGTTTTCTGGGTCTATGTCGCAACTGTTTGATAAAAGAACAGCTTTTATCGATTTTCTCTCTGCGCTTTCAAAACTAATCACATCAACAGATGTCCAGCCATCACCTTGTAAAATCTCATTATTAAAGCGATTGATATAGTAATCAATCTGTCTTGGGAAGCTATCCAGTGCCTTTATCAGATTGTTCTTTGCTTCCTGTGTAAGATAATAAGGAATCTGTTCTTTGATGGACTCAGAAGATATATTCATATCACCCCAATTAACTTTCGTATAAATCCCAAAGATTCGCGTAAAGAACTTTCTCGAATTCCGCCCCCAATGATTCTTGGCTGGCTAACAAACGAGAATAGAAATTACTGACAGAGTTCTCTAATTCATTGATGGTTAAATCGTATGACCCAACAACTAAACTACCAACAGTATTAAAAGTTGGTTTATTGTCACCTGCCACATACATGCTGTGTAACAATCCATTGATATTACGATCAGCAAAATTATCATTTTGCATTGTGGTTCCTTGCAGTAATGCGAGAAACCCTGCTGTTAATAATACATGGCTAAAAGTGCTGGATACTTGACCGTAGGAAATATTATTCATATTCAGGCTCCAACAATTCGAGAGTTTCAGTTGATATACAATCAAAAAACATCGCCTTATTGGCTTTATGAATGGCTTCTAATTTTTCAGTGAACCCATTGAGTAGCGAATGTATTGATATTCCCTTTTGATCAGAAAAGCTATCAACATCAATAATAAGTCCTTCCTTCACAATACCAGTATGTAAGGTAGCTTGAGCCGATGAAACCACTTGTACCGCATGAACTAGGCCATCTCGTGGAATTTCTATTCTTAGCTGAAATGGTTCCTTTTCTAACTGATGATCGGCAATAGAAACCTTGAAGTTAATCATAGATACTTTTTGCTGATTACTAGAAGAAGGTATTAAATCCACATACTTCATGGAGTACCTGTCTACAGCGGTAACGACATTACTTTGCGCAAGTGCCTGCATCACATCTTCTATAGCTTTGATAAAAATTCTCCACCCACAGTAAGGATATTTACAGCTTACTGACAGGCTAGAATCACCAATACTAATAAAAAAACCATTCCAATCAATTCGGCTTAGCGGTGCAAATTTTAGATTTGGATCTGCATCCCTTATTGGCTTTGGCAATTGTGAAAGTGGAAGTGATTCAATCGTTTTCCCCCCTTCAAGGTTATTAAACAATGAGCCAGGAACAACAATTGATGCTGGTACGGCGCAAGAAAACCTTACTTCAAAGACGGCGTCAATCAACGGTTCTTTTTTCAGCTTTATTGGAAGGTTTGAAGTCATATCACTCATTCGCCCCATGTTTTAAGTAAAAAATATGCGTTTGATGATACCAGAATACCCCCCGTTCAAGTAACACGGGGGCTATAAATACATACATACATCCGAAATCTAACAGCAAAACCATTCGCCCGCCACTGTCATTACTGATAGTAATAGGCTGCAGGGCGACTACCGCATCATTCCGCAGGTGAAGACAGGTGCTATCACGGGGCCGCTGTTTCAGGCGCCCCCCGTTCACTCAACGAGATCAGCCGCATAATCAGCTCGCCGTCCGGGTTCCTGACGGCAATATGCCTGGCCTGAAGCGTACGACCCGGGTGCAATTGAAAGTCGAATAACACATCTTCAGATGCAAGCAAATATTTTTCATTATTTTCAAGTAGTTGCGCAAAATCAAACTGTATGGCGCCGGACGGCGAAATATTCAATAGCACTGCGGCCAACGGCGACAGAACAATCACTTTCCATGCAGGATCTGTGATCAGCACCGCGCCCGGCAGTTGCGGGACGATGCCATGCTTGCCATATTTCGCCATAACAAGGCTGGCCCGCACACGCGCCAGCAGTTCTTTTTTGTTGAATGGCTTGCTGATAAAGTCGGTCGCGCCGGCCTCAATACCCCGGATTCGTTCCTCGGCTAATGACAAGGAGGTAACCATGATTACCGGCAAGGTGGCGAATTCGGGATCTTCCCTGATTCTGCTGCACACTTCATAACCCGTCATGCCGGGCATGCGCACATCCAGCAGCATGACGTCCGGCCTGTCCCGGTGCAATATCTCCAATCCCTCAGCCCCACTGTACGCTTCAATTACGCGGTAACCGGCGTCCCCCAATATGACACGCATCAGCTTCACGTTGGGCGGCGTATCATCCACCACCAGTATGGTCGCGTTGGCGAAAGAATTCTCGTCAGGCATGATCCGTCTTCCTGCCTTCATTAATAAACCGGTCGACAATTTCCGGAAGGCGTCGGGTATCCACGGGCTTGCTCAGATACCCGTCGAAGCCCGCAGCGAGCAAGCGTTTTTCATCGTTCTTCATCGCCTGGGCCGTGATCGCCACCGCAGGAACATCATCAAATGAGGGGTCGCCCCTGACAGCGCTGATTACATCCAGGCCACTGCCATCGACGAGGCGGATATCGAGCAACAACAAGTCCGGCTTCACTTTCTTAAGTTGTGCCAGCGCCTCGGTGGTGCTCTCAGCTTCCAAGATGCGGTAACGATTCTTGTTGCCAAGAACGACGCGCACCAGTTTGCGGTTAGTGGCATCGTCCTCAACCAGCAGAATGGTTTTTATTGCTTGTTCCATTTTCGCCACCTCAGTTATTTCCGCCGGAACAGCATGGTTATCGCCTTCAACAGGCGTTCTTCGATCAGTTCGTTTTTCTGTAACAGTACGAACTCAATCCGGCCTCCCTCGCGCGCTTGTTCAACGGAACTGAGCGCTACGCTGCTCAACACCAGCACCGGAATGTGAGCGGTCTCGTGAGTTGCCTTCAGCTCCGCCAGCAGGCCAAAAAAGTCCATGTCTCCCGCCAGCAGATTGGTTACCACCAGATCAGGATGCGCACATTTCGCCAGATTGGCGGCCTCTTCCGTTCCAAGCGCCTGAATTACCTTATAATTTTCCTGTTCCAGCATCATGGCCAGCAGGTTCAGTTCATCCGGATTGCTATGCACCACCATCACCTTGCGGCACACCTCTTTTTCGCCTTCATGGGGAATGCAACGCTTCAAGGCTTGCAGCAAGGCTGCGCGCTCCACCGGCTTAACCAGATAATCCAGCGCCCCCAGATGGAAGCCCAATGCCTGACGATCCAGCACCGAAACAATGATTACGGGAATGTTGCGGGTGGCGGGCATGGCTTTCAGCTCAGTCAATACCTGCCAGCCATCCATATCGGGCAGCAGCAGATCCAACGTGATCGCCATCGGCTGATAGTGTGCGGCAAGTTTCAAGGCAGCGCAGCCATTTTGCGCGATCAATACCTGATAACCTGCCTGAACCAGGTATAAGAACAACAGCTTAGACGCCTGGGGATTATCTTCCACCACCAGAACGGTATTGTTCCCCGGTTCCATGTGTTCAGCCGGATTGTCCATAAGGGCTCCTCTATCGGGACGAATGGCTCTTTTGGCTTGCGCCGGGCTCGTCGCCACTTGCTTCGGGCTGTAACGGCAAGACGACATGCAAGGTGCTGCCCGCGCCGATGGTGCTCTCCACCCAGATACGCCCGCCATGCGCTTCCACCAGCCGTTTAGATAACGCGAGTCCCAGGCCGGTGCCTTCGTGGCGACGGCTATGAGAAGCATCCACCTGACTAAATTCGATAAAAATACGATCCATGTCTTCCGCGCGTATGCCGATACCGGTGTCGGCAACCGTCAGGTGCAACTGCTGTTTTTCTATCATGGCGGACACCGTTATCCCCCCTTTGTCGGTGAACTTCACCGCGTTCGACAGCAAATTGTAGAGCACCTGTTTGAAGCGGATTTGATCAGCGGTGATCAGGCCCAGATCAGGAGGCAGGTTCAGTTGGATGTTGAGGCCCTTTTTTTCCGCCAGGCCGCGCAGTGTGGTGATGGTCTCGCGCACCATCTGGGCGATGGGAAAAGTTTCATAAAACAACTCCAGCCGCCCTGCCTCCACTTTGGACAAGTCCAGCACGTCATTGATCAGGCGCAACAACAATTGTCCGCCATCGTGGATGTCACCCAAATACTCCAGCTGGTCGGCGTTGAGCGGCCCGGGTATCTGATCCTGAAGCACTTCGGTGAAGCCAATAATCGCATTCAGCGGGGTACGAAATTCGTGCGACATATTGGCCAGAAACTGACTCTTGGCTGTGCTTGCCGACTCAATTTTCGAATTCAGCTCACGCAGTTGACTCATGGTGCCGCCGTAATGGATGCAATAACTCTGAATACCGAGTTGCATGTCCAGATTCATGATTTTATCAATGGCCAGAATGTGGTCGACCACCGCCTGTGCATCGTCTTTATAGTGCGCGAGTATCATCCGGCAGATGATGCGGTGATAGAGTTGAAATGCGCCGATGAACCAGTGTGGTTCCACCTGGATCGCGTTGTGGATGTAACCGATACGCCAGCGCCGTTCGAAATAGGCTGCATCGTAAGGGCCTCGCACCGCTTCCATCAGGTAAACTTTCTGCGCTTCGACCAGACGCCGTATCATCGCCTCATCCTTGAACACCTTGCGGGTTCCTTCAAAGCCGAGCAAATGCTGGTAGAACAGCTCGGTGATTTCATCCAGCCGTTCCCTGAGCATGCCTTCCAGATCGCGCAGAAGCTCAATATCCCGTTCGCCGAACTCAACAAACGCCAGCTGCTGATCGCGTGAGGCTGCGTCAAAGCTCGGCGGGATCATCTTGCCGTAAAGCAGTTCTGTCATACCATCACCTCGTTTTAACCCGACCGGCGTCTAGAGAGCGTGCTTCGTGCCCACCCAGCGCCTGAGCTTTCTCGACATAATCCAGCACCGCAGCTACCAGCGTACCGTGGCTCCAGGTGAGCGGAGAAACCGACAGGAATTCCCCCGTTTCCGGATGAACCTGCTCCGGCAGCACGCCTGATGGCAGCGCCTTTTCGGCTACCCACATGAGTAAGGGCAAGGCCCGTTCCAGCGACTGGATGTTGCGCGCCGCAGCGATACGGTACTGGGCCAGCCACAGGGTGCAGACTATCCAGGGATTTCCCGGTACCCCGTCGCGGTATACCGCCCGTTGATATTCGTCGCCCTCGTAGCGCGCCAGCCCCCCGCTACCTGTCTTTATCCACAGGTATTGCTCCACCGCCAGGGCGGTTTTAGCCACGCGCTCGTCGAGCGGATCATACCCCCCGAATATCACCAGTCCAAGCAGGCTGGCATCTACGGTGGTATCCAGTATCTGCCGGCCATCCTTGAACAGGATGCCGCGTGCGTAGCGGCCTGTACGGGGGCAGAACAGATGGCGATCCATGGCCGCCGTGATCTCAAGCGCAGCCGTCAGGTAAGTCCGGGCGCGTTCATCTTCCTGAAACAGGGTTGCCAAACTGGCCGCCGCTTTCAACCCGCCGATAACGGTGGCCGTGGTATAGCTGAAAATGCCCCGCCGCTCTTCCCACAGATCGTATGAGGGCAGCGGCAGCCCTGTCTTGTCATCGCGAAAACCCAGCAGAAAATTTGCAGCATGTTCCACGAACGGGTTAAAAAAAGGACGGATGGCCTCGATGTCGCGATGAATCAAATAATGGTTCCAGATCGCCCAGATAACCAGCGCCGTTTCGTCTTCCTGAATGGGGAATAGCATTTCATCACCCTCCAGCCAAGGGTGCCAGGAACTACCCACCGAGCCGTCCGGGTTGTACTTGTGCATCAGAAATCCGGTTTCATCCAGAATGCTGGCGGAATAATTAAAGCTGGCCGCCTTGTGGGTGCAGAATTTCAGGAAACGCTGGCTCAGAGATCGGAAGAGCACACGTCT
>JBAZAY010000065.1:0-7863 GCA_041671725.1 Gallionella sp.
AATGGGAGGAGAGGGATGACGGGCGTAATGGGGACTGATGTGGTAGTGGAGGCGGTTGTAGAAGTAGTAGCGACTGGCACCATTACTGGAGCCACTGTCGTGGAGGCTGTGTTAGCCCGACAGGGAGGGCAGGTCAGTAAATACTGTTTATTACTTTGTCCACCCAGTCCAAACACCACGTAGGCTAGGGCTAAGAGGCCGACAATAACTAGAGCGATAACGAGAAGTAAGTCACCGATCTCCATTTTAGAGTGAGAGGTAATTTTAAAGTGTCTACAATTGATTTATTGACCCAAATTGATCCAGTTCATTAGCATAATGAAGAAGAAACCACCCGATCCCTACAAATCGGTCAAGAACAACCTTTCCAACGTCGTCACCGATGAAAGAACCTTGTGTATTATTAACGATGCTGTCATCAGGATGGATAAGATCTTAACTCACACGCTTCAATTCATGAAGATGTACTTACTTCATGAACGAGAGACGGTAGGTAAGTTTCCTACAATAGACCACGATCTTATTGTGAACGTAATGAAGACAGTATGTATCACTCCTACAGGACGAGGAAGACCGCCAAAACTGGAAACCGTCACCTTGAAACGAAAGCTGAAGGAGTTCTACGACAGTCACTACAAACCAACGATCGCTCCCGGAGATGAACCTCAGAGTTACCTTCATCTTAATTTCGTATTCGAGTACACCGCTACGACCATTCTAACCGACTACCAGAACAACATTAAGTTGAACTACTACAAGTACGTCCAGCGGTACGTCTACAATAGGCTCGGTTACAAGACTCTTCGACCGGCATTCTCCAAAGAAGAGAGGTCTAGTTATGACTACGCTCTCCGGCAGGTTCGTAATGATGTGTTGTCAGTGTGCGAAGAACAGATGAAGTCGCCACTCGACTACCGTCAGTACGTTAGTGACTTTAAGAAGATCTGCTTGCCTGCTAAGTACGCCACGACCGTCATTGACAAGTTCGCCAAGGAACAGTTGGAGCACCACAAGACCAGTTACGATGTTTGCGTAAATCCAAACGACTACCTTGAACCCATGTATGTCATGATGCTAGGGGTTGAGGGAGAAGGTGAGAAGGTTTACAACTTGTTCCCACAGTGCTCGTCGCAAGTACCTCGCCATATTACGATTGACACAAGTACAGTGTACCACCTTCTTATGGATACCAAGTTACACCCAGCAAAGCCTTCGTACATCAGCAAGTTTTCACAGTACGAGAAGGAAATATGGTCACCGTTCTTCATGACCACAATGCGTTGTTTCAAACGTAGATCTTACAGTTTCAATTACATGATTAGTACTGACGGGGTGTCTGTCTCCCTACAACTAATTCATGAACGTTACAAGGACATGAAGGCTAAGGAAATAGAGAGAGCGATTAAGAAGGAAACTGCAGAGGATCCAAAGGAAAAGAAGACACGTCATGGTTTTTACATCACTGATCTTGCCGACCCCGAGTCTCTTGCCGGGAAGACAGTTGTGGGTATTGACCCGGGTAAGAGCGATCTTCTTTTTGCCATCACCGTTCATGACAACCCGAACTGTCAACGGAATGAGAACGCTGTGAAGCTCCGTTACACTCAGAACCAACGACGGAAGGAACTACAGACCAAGAAACACCGTAACCTGATCTTAAAGTGGAAGAAGGAGAGTCGCATTGAAGGAAAGACGGTTGTGGAGTGGGAATCGTCCTTAGCTCATGACCTTGAAACGGGTATCAGACACCCCTTCAATTCCAAGTCACTACAGTCATCCGAGTACCAAAAGTACCTCCGTCTTAAGAACCTCGTCACCCACAAACTAAACTCCTTCTATCAAGATCCCATCTACCGTAAGTTTCGTCTCAATACTTACAGTAACACTCAGCGAAGCGAAAGTAACTTCATGAACCGCTTCCGTGAGACCTTCGGTCACCACGATGACGTAGTCGTGGGTTTCGGGGACTGGAACGAGCACGGGCATAGAAAGGGTCATGAGCCGTTGAAAGGTGTTGGTTTCCATAAGATGATTCGAAACGCAGGTTACGAAGTATTCTTAGTTAATGAGCACCGAACCAGCAAGACCTGTTCTAACTGTAAAGATGGAAGTTGTGAGTGCGAGTACGCCCGTAAGTGTAACAACCCAAGGCCGTGGAAGCGGGAAGAAGTCATCGATCGTCATGGTCTCGTCATCTGCCAAAGATGCCAGACGCTGTGGAATCGGGATGTAAACGCCTCCTTGAACATTCACAACATCATGAAGGAGACGATCGCCGGGAAGGGACGACCGTCATACTTCTTGAAACCCAAGGTAGCCGAGCTACTGTCATCATGACTACATCGGTCGTGAACCCAATTTTAAGAAGGTAATAGCTGTTTACGGCTATTCCTTAAAACTTAAATGTTGTTGTGAAAGTGGTATAGCTATCTTCTTTCTTGTGAAAGAAACTGAGGTTATGATGGGAAGCTGATTGGACCCTTTGGTCCAGTGGGGCCAGCTACTCCAGTGGGTCCGATTGGACCAGTGGCTCCTGTGGCACCAGTGGCTCCGGTAGCACCCTTCGCACCTGGGATACCCGCAACACCTTGAAGTCCCATCCCAGTGGCACCGGTAGCTCCGGTCGGTCCCACTGGGCCAGATGCTCCAGTGGCACCCGCAATCACTGGCATTGTAGGGTAGCTACCTGGGGGATAGTTGACGGATATTTCTGTCGTGGCAGTGCGTGTAACAAAATACATTATGAGCAGTATCAGCAATATGGCAAGAATAGCGACGCCAAAAATGACATATCGTCGCTGAAAGATCATTTTAGTGTGGAGAAATAAAAGTTTGGGTTACTGCTAATAGTGAAGTGATACCTGGTGATTCTTGTTAGAGCAACAAGAATTATAACCTGAGATAGCGATATAGCTCCTCGGATGGAATGAGACCAAATGGATACTGGTTTTCAAAGAACATTTCTCTTCGATCGGAGAGAAGAGCATAGGTACCAACAAACCCATATGGACTACCGGAATAGATAGTGATGATGTTTCGGGGATATCCCATCATCTTCCTATTATCCACATGACGAACGACAACGCCACTCATTCTATCTAGCTTGTAACTGACTGTGTTGGTTCTGATCTTGGGTAGACCATAGTGTGGGAGATAGTCGTTGACAAGAAACTGTAGCATGAGAGGGTGTGTCCGTTCCTTCGAGAATGAGATGGAATAATCACATGGTCGAGTTCGGTATTTCACACAACACGGGGAGAGGTAGGTCTCATTTCTCTTCATAGAAGAGAAATTACATAAGGTAGAGCTGAAATCTATCAGCTGGAACTCTACGCTTACGAGCCGGATAAAGCATTGTCGACTCTGTCCCATCAGAATACAGCATCCAAGGCCAGCCAAAGTCGATGTCGGAGCTAATAGACATAATGTTATAAGGTAGGTGTGATGTCCGCCACCTCCAATTGTTTTCTACTTCAACCACGATACTCCTCCCATTTTCAAAGATCAACCTACAGGTGTTAGCCTTTGTTCTGATTTTAGGAAGATCATAGCCTCTCAAGTGATCGTCAACGAGATACTGTAACATGATAGGTGTCTCATTTTCTCTTCAATGAGAAGAGAAATCATATCAGATAGGTGTTGAAACGATCAGATGGAACAATACTCTTATCTTTCGGATAAGCCAGCATCGCCTCTGTCCTATCAGAACATAGGATCCAAGGCCAGCTGTCAATAGCAGTAATAGAAATAATATCATGAGGTAGGTGCGGGATTCTCCATCTAAGGTCGTCTCCTACGATCACGACACTTATTCCATCCTCAAAGATTAACTTGTAGATGCTAGCCTCTCTCCTGATTCATGGTAAGTTATAACCTTTCAAGCAATCATCTACGAGATACTGTAACATGACAAGTGTCATGTTTTCTCTTCAGTCGAAAAGAGAATCACATCAGGTAGGAGTTAAATCGATCAGCTGATATGATACTCTTACGATCCGGATAAATCATTGTCGACTCTGTCCTATCAGAATATAGAATCCGATGTCCTTCGACCCTAACAATAATGGAAATAATATTACGAGGTAGGAATGATAGTAGCCATCCACGGGGGTCTTCTACTTTAATCACTCCATTCTCAGAGATTAACTTGTAGAGGTCAGTCTCTGTCCTGATTTTAGGGAGGTCATAGCCTCCCAAATAGTCGTCAACGAGGTACTGTAGCATGACAGGTGTCTAATTTCTCTTCATTAAGAAGAGAAAATCACATGAGGTAGGCGTTGAATCGATCAGCTGGAACGCTACTCTTACGATCCGGATAAAACAGCTTCGCCTCTGTCCTGTCAGAACAGAGAATCCAGTGCCAGTGGCCGACAGTAATAAGAGCAATAATGTTATCAGGTGAGTACGATGGCGGACAGTGACCGTTGTCTTCTACTTCACTCACTGTACTTGTCTCATCCTCAAAGATCAACCTGTAGGTGTTAGTCTCTGTTCTGATTTTAGGAAGGTTATAACCTCCCAAGTAATCATCTACTAAATAGTGTAGCACATCAGGTATAGCTGAAATCTGTTAGCTGGAACACTACTCTTACGATCCGGATGAAACATTGGCTTCTCTGTCCTATCAGAACAGAGAAGCCAATGCCAGTCATCTCTAATGATAATAGCAATAATATTATCAGGTAGGTAAGTTGGTCGCCATTGACTACCTCGGTTTATTTCAATTGCGGTACACACCTTATCCTCAAAGATCAACCTGTAGGTGTTAGTCTCTGTTCTGATTTTAGGTAGTCCATAGCCTTTCAAGTAGTCCTCAACAAGGTACTGGAACATGATAGGGTACTTCACTTTCTCTTCAAAAGAAGAGAAATCACATCGTGTAGAGGTGGAATCTACCAGCTGGAACGTATTCCCTGCTTTCCATATCTGATATCCCAGCCTCTGTCCTATCAGAGTAGAGTACTACAGTTTTCCAGCTCGTGTAATCAAAGGTAATTGCGACGATATTTGGAGCTGGCATGCCAATGCCAGCTCCAAACTCAATACTCTGTATCCCATCTATTAGAATTAGTGAGTAGTAATTACTCCTTGTCCTAATCGAAGGTAATCCGCACCCGCCCAAGTAATCATCCACTAAGAATTGTAGCATGTGATAAGTGTATCTCTTTCTCTTCAATCGAAGAGAAAACAGATGTCATTTATCGTCCCACCAGCTGTTGGATCTCATCCAACGTGCTGATGTAATATCCCTGTTGGATCACTGAGAAATCTCCCTCCAGCTCAAAGATATACTCAAGGATGGAGTCGATGCGATCCTGGACGCTTGACAAGACAGCATCCACTTCCTCATCAGTACCCATCGTGTAGCCGGCAAAGTCCACTTCACTGCGTCTCTTGATATCTCTGAGATCTTCAAGGATGGAACGGACACTTTGTAGAGTGGGAGAGCGTTGTGCCTGTAGACGAGATAGCATGCTATCCATGTCAGCGAGGAGTTGGGCTGAGGGAGATGAGATGACTCTCACTTGCTGAGATCTTGACTGCTGGGGTCTCGCCTGTTGTACCCTTGACTGCTGGGGTCTCATCTGTTGTACCCTCGACTGTTGAGGTCTCATCTGCTGGGCTCTTGACTGTTGTAGCTGAGCCTCCATCTCCTCCCTCAAACGATCCTCTCTCGCCTGTCGTGCCTTAATAAAGCCAGCTGGCACTTGCTGTCCGAACCCACTGGCTTGTCTTCTGGGAAGTGGTACAGCCTCACCATACTTATCACTCCAAGACTGGACACGAGGTGCGGAGGAGGCTGAGGCAGCCGAAGCTCCAGCTCCAGCTCCAGCTCCGGCAATCGGTAGCCCGAACCCACCCATCCCAAACGCCTCCAATCCCTGAACACCAGCCGGCATCTGATCCTGGAAGTACAGCTCTGGGTTGGCCTGCATTGCCATTGCCAGTCTCTCATCTTCAGTCGTATCCATTAGAGGTGCCTGGAGTTCAAACTCCACGCCAGTAGCACCTGCGATGGTTCCTACCAACGATTGGATAGTACTCATCTCATAAGATCCGACTCTCACAGTGAAGCGTTCGTTGGTGTTGAGAGCTTGGATGATAGCTCCGACTGCCACCTGTAGATCATCAGTCAAGGCTCTCACCTCGGCGTTTTCCTGTGGCAGGTCTTCAGGATGGTAGGTGGTGGTAATCATGGTCGAAATCTCTCTCAGGTATGGGATGACCTCGTCCGGTGAGCGAGCGTCCTGAACGATAGGGACGATGTTCTGAGTGTAATTAACCAAAGCAATGAGAGGCTCAATCTCACGTTGGAACAACTCATCGGCTTCTCGGTCTAGACGAAGCTGTTCTAGACGGATCCGCTCCTCTTCCTCTTGGATAAGACGTTGCTCCTCAACGTAAGCTCGCTCTTCTTGTTCTTTGGATTCTTGCTGTAGTTGTGCCTGCTCCTGCTCCCGCTCTTGAGCCAGACGACGAGCCTGGTTAGCTCTGGCCTCGTGACGCTGTTGTTGGATCTCACGGAAGGTGAGTGGCTGGGATGACATGTTGGAGCCTTGTCCGTTCATGTAGTATCGAACTCCTCGAGAATTACTCGAAAAATCAGAGGGTGATCTATAGGCTTGATAGGGTGATCTGGATCGGGATGATCGAGGGGGCGAGCGACTCATTTGTAGGAGTAAGATAATAAAATAACACAACAATCTCCTCTTTTTGTGATGTTTTTCACTCTAACTACCATCTACATACCCTACATTTGTAGGGTATAAATCACACCACTCTTCGATATTTTCAGCTTTGAAGGGGTTAGTATAGAACTCGTTCAAAAACTGATTAACCTTCATCTTTGATGTTATCCATCAACTTACCATGTCCCAATCCCAATCTTCCACCTCCTTCAAGCGTCTCAGCGATATCGAGCATGTTCTCCTCCGTAGTACCATGTACGTGGGCAGTTGTATCACTACTCCCTCTACCCAATGGACTCTGGATCCCGCTCACCTCAAAGCCATCCGTAAGACAATGGACTACAATCCTGGCCTTGATCAGCTGATGAATGAAACTGCCACCAATGCCTACGACAACATCCCTCGCTCCCGTAATAAAGGAGTGGCTCCTGGTGTCATTGACATTGTAGTTGATAGACGAGTCGTGACTGTCTACAACGAGGGCTTGGGGATTCCAGTCGAGATGCACCCGACCGAGAAAGTCTTCACTCCTGAACTCATCTTCTTTAACCTGCGTACCTCAAGTAACTACGATGACTCAGCTGATCGCACTTGGGCTGGTTTGAACGGTATCGGTGTGACGTTGGTAGCTATTCTCTCAGACTGGATGATGATAGAGATTGCCGACCCTGTGCGACACTTGCTCTACAAGCAGAGGTGTGACAAGAATCTATCACGCCTCTCTCCTCCAGTCATTACTCCTTACACCGGAACCAAGGCTTACACCAAGGTTTCATACGAGGCCGATTTTGACCGCTTTGGAGTTAAGGAGTATAGCGATGACATGATCAATGTCTGTGCCTTCAACGCTGCCAGTGCTTCCTTCAACACTAAGGTTCCCATTACTTTTAACGGTGTCTGCTTTGGCTTTGACAGTATCGAGAAGTTTGCCCGTCTCTTTGCTGATAAGGTGGAGAACTTCATTCTCTTCAAAGACGAACACGTTGAGCTGTGCCTGATGGATACGCCTGAGAACTCGTTTCAGCTGGGATATGTCAATACCCTGTTGTGTAAGAGAGGTGGAGTCCACGTCAATGATACTCTGAAGCTATTCACTACTACAGTCCTTGAAAAGCTGAACAAGAAGAAGCAACTCTTTGACGTCCGAGACGTGAAGAAGCATCTGTCACTGATC
>JBAZAY010000065.1:7873-9888 GCA_041671725.1 Gallionella sp.
CTGATCATCTCTTGTACTGTGGTCAATCCCGTCTTTAATGGTCAAACCAAGGATGAGTTAGTCAAGCCGACTCCTAAGATCAACATTCCTCAGGCTATGATCAAGAAGGTGGAGAAGTGGAGCTTTGTCAAACAGATGGCTCTGTACTCTGATCTGAAGGGTCAAAGTTCGAAGGAGAAGAAGACGAAGGCAGTTCATATCACTGACGTACCTGAGTATGAGTGTGCTAACTTGGCAGGTAAGGCTGAGTCGGCTAAGTGTACCTTGATTCTTACTGAGGGACTGTCTGCCAAGACCTTTGCCTTGTACTATCGAGACTGCTTTCCCAATGGAGCCGATTACTTTGGAGTCCTACCGATGAGAGGTAAGGGTGTCAATGTCCGCAATGCCAGTGCCTTTCAGATGTCAAACAACAAGGAGTTAAAGGCTATTCGTAAGATCGTGGGTATCAAGCCAGGAGTGGACTACGCTGACCCTGAAAAGAGAAAGGAACTGAGGTATGGGAGAGTCATGTATGCCACTGATGCCGATACCGACGGTGATCACATCAGTGGCCTTGGAATCAACCTCTTCGGGTTTTCTTATAAGTCCTTGACCCAGATCGGCTTCATCTGGGGATTGCTGACACCGATCTTGAAGGCTGAGAAAGGTAAGACCGAGCGATTCTTCTTGACTAAGGCTGAGTATCATGCTTGGTACGATTCGCTGGAGGTGTCAGAGCAGAACAAGTGGACTATTGCCCTAAAGAAGGGACT
This sequence comes from Gallionella sp., assembly GCA_041671725.1. Lineage (GTDB taxonomy): Bacteria > Pseudomonadota > Gammaproteobacteria > Burkholderiales > Gallionellaceae > Gallionella. The sequence continues at coordinate 8,629 of JBAZAY010000065.1, forward strand.
GGGTGGTTGGGATGAGGTGGATTTTAAAGACCATCACAAGTTCGTTCAGGTACGATACAAGTTTGACGAGATGGCAGAAGACTCACTCAAACTAGCCTTTGATGCCACCTATGCTGACGCTCGTAAGGACTGGGTATCCAATATCACTCCTCCCACTCCCACGTACCTCCCCATTGAGGATGGGGGAGTTGAACAGGAGGTCACTGACTTTATCCACACTCGCCTGATCCTCTTCTCACAGGATGACAATGAACGCTCCATCCCTTCAATGGTAGATAACAACAAGCCATCTCAACGCCAGATCTTCTATTCTAGTCGTAAGAAGAAATTGGCTGATAAACCCATCAAGATTGCTCAGTTTATGGGTTATACCGCCGAGCAGACCCATTACGAACACGGTGAGGAAAACTTGGGTTCGACTATCATGAACATGTGCCAAGACTTCCCTGGGGCTAACAACATTCCTCTCTTGACAGGTAAGGGTAATTATGGCACTCGAGTCAAGAACGGAGCTGATAGTGCCGACCCTCGTTATGTTTTCATGTGTAAATCGCCCCTCACTGACTTCCTCTTTCGTAAGGAGGATGATGTGCTATTGGAGTACCTGGTAGGAGATGGTGAGTCGATTGAGCCTAAGTACTACTATCCCATTCTCCCCATGACCATCATTAACGGCGAAGAGGGTATCGGGACGGGCTTCTCCAGTAAGTGTCCTCCTCACAACCCTCTAGACGTTCTAGCCTGGGTGAGAGCCTGGATCTGTAATCACTACCCTGAGGGTGAAGAGGTAGCTGACTCATTTGAGTATCCCGTGATGATTCCGTGGTATCGTGGCTTTACTGGAACGGTCAAGGCTGTGAAGCCTGGCAAGTTCCAGACAGAGGGTGTGATGACGGTAGACGGTGATGTGGTTAGAATCACCGAACTACCAATCAACGTTAGCATCAGTGATTACTCAGCCTTCGTGGATCAGCTACTCACTGACAAGAAGATTCGAGACAAGAAGAAGTCGTCTGCTCCAGGGCGTGTGGACTTTACCTTGGTCGGGTTTGAGAAGCCGACGTTGGCTTCCTTGAAACTCACTAGTAGCATCTGTACCACTAATCTCGTCTTGTTTAATGAAGAAGGGTATCTAGTGAGATACAACAACGTTGAGTCGATTATGGAGGACTTCTGTCAGCACCGCTACGACGCTTATGAGAGAAGAAAGAAGCTACAACTGGATGAGTTAGAGGTAGAGCTTCAGGCTGAGAAGCTCAA
>JBAZAY010000065.1:9898-12972 GCA_041671725.1 Gallionella sp.
AAGATTAGCTTCTTAGAGGATGTACTGAACGATCGATTGGCCATCCAGAAGAATCCACTTGTCAAGGAGCAGATGACTGAGAAGGGCTACCCTCACACCTTCTTGAAGATGTCATTGGATAGCATTGCCTGGGATGGCTTGGCGAGGCATCAGGAGATGGCGAGGAAAGTGGAGGTCAAGATTGAGGAGGTGAGACAGAGGAGTGCTAGAAATGTGTGGGAGAGTGAGTTGGGTGATTTTAGCAAGGCTTATGGGAAGGTGTATTCGAAGCTGAAGATTGGGAGGAAGTAAGGAGATACTCTACTGATGTAGAGTATGAGAAGAAGCCAGTAGAGTATAATCCCATCTTTCTCTTTTAATTCTTCTTCTCTGACTCAAAAGAGTACATCTCCACAATGGAAGAACTTCACTCTTTCCTCCCCACCCCTCAACCTCTAGCATGTGGCTCCTCCAACACAGTAGTTCTTACAGAAGATAAGCAAATCTGGATCACTGGACTCGCCTCCTTCATTCTTGCTCCCACCTCCAATCACCTGACTCCCTTTAACCCATCACTTCCATACCCCGTCCTTTCAATAGCCTCAAGTGATGCTAACATTCTGTTCCTATTACAAGATGGTAGTGTTTGGGGTATCGGTACTAATCGTGAAGGACAACTAGGTGTAGGAGATAACACCAAGCATATACCTAAGGCAGTAAAGATGATACTTCCGATGCCAGCCACTGCTATCTCCATTCACCTATCACATAGTCTCATTCTTCTACAAGATGGAAGTGTTTATGCTTGTGGTAATAATTGGCATGGTCAAGTGGGGAATACATTGACTCATTATCTGACCTCTGTTCCTGTTCAGGTGAACCTACCTCAACCTGCTGTTAAAATAATAGCTCTGGGTACTTCCTCATTAATCTTACTGCTGGATGGTAGTGTTTGGGTCTTTGGACTAACCATCTTTAATACGGTAGAAGGTAAGCCTCTGAAGCTAGAATTACCTCAACCAGTCATTGACATAGCTTATAACCATGACCATTATATGATGCTATTAGAGGATGGAACTGTCCTTATCTATCGTAAGACTGAAGCAGGAAGTCTCACTACTCATATACTATACTTACCCTTACCAGTTAAGTTCGTATGTGCCACTGATAGTAAAGATTGTATGGTACTTGAAGATGGAAGTCTCTGGTTGAGTAGTAATGACGAGGAGCCGACCGAGACACCACTGAGTGCCAAAGTTGTATCTCTTGCGAGTGGAGACCATCACACTGTCATGCTGTTAGAGAACGGTGAAGTATATGGCTTCGGTTCTAATTGGGCTGGTCAGTTGGGTCTTGGTAGGAAGCTCAATCGATTGAAGCCTGCGATGATAATTACACTATCTCAAAGAGGATAATTACTCTACACCTGTAGAGTATAAAAAGAACAGATTAATTCTCTCTTCTCTTCTATCGAGAGAACTTCATCGTCATGGAAGAGCTTCGCACCTTTCTCCCTCCTTCTTCCCATCGACCCTTGTCATGTTGTTACAACAACGCATCCATCCTCACCAAAGAAGGTAAAGTCTATTTCAGTGGTCGTGTTACCGATGACCGAAATAACCTCAAGCCGGTACAACACACCTTTTCACTTCCGTCACAGTCACCTATTACTATGATAGTAAGAGAATTACATCACGGAGTCATCCTTTTACAAGATGGGAGTGTTTGGACTTGGGAGAAAGAAACTATGAACTCTCCTTCCAGGCTGTCACTACCTCAGCCAGCTATCTCGATAGCTACTGAAGCATATCATACTCTCATTCTGTTATGCGACGGGAGTGTGTATGGCTATAATTATAATGGAAAGTTAGGGACTGAAGATAATACTGCGATGCTTCCAGCCGTAAAACTACCAGTTCAAGGAGCGGTCACCGCCATCTCTATTTCAACCTTTACATCTTTTGTTCTTTTGGAAGATGGTAGTGTCTGGGGTTCCGGAGCTAACGCCTATGGACAGTTAGGACTCGGTCATCATCGTAATGTATCCGAGTTCTCCAAGATGCTTCTCCCACAACCAGCTATCGCCATTGCCTCCTCGAACAGTCACTCATTGGTTATCTTACAAGATGGTAGTGTCTGGGGTTGTGGAAACAACGTCTACAATCAACTGAGCGACAATGTTGGCATAATGACTGACTCACTTGTAAGGATAGTCTTACCCCACTCAGCCATCAAGGTCATCTGCTATACCACGTACTCAGCTGTCCTTCTTGAGAATGGAGATGTCCTGGAATGGGGAATGGTGAGTCATCAGCCTACCAAACTAACAACGCCCGACGGATTGAAGGTGGTGGATATGGCGTGCGGTCATAGTTATATCATTGTGAGGTTAGAGGATGGAAGCTATTGGGGACGTGGTATGAATGATAAAGGACAACTGGGTGTAGGAAACACCATCTCTCAACCACAGCTAGTGAAAATGGTTTATATGGATTGAGAACTGAACTTCATTCCTCTCTTCTCAGCACCTTCTATCAGAATGGGAAATCTCCTCTGTTGTACTTCTGCCACCCGAGACCGCATCTCACATGTCAGCTGTGCTTGTTGTGTCCAAACCAGTGATCCAGATGTTCCTTCCTCTGACATAGATCCCTCTGCCTACACTTCTCGTAACTGTTGCGACTGTAGTGCTTGGTGGCTACAGTGTTGTCGGAAGGTGGGTTATTAATTACTCTACAGATGTAGAGTATTAAACTGAACACAAAGATCTCATCTCGTCGATTGAGAACTTCTCTTTCATATGCAGGAGCTTCGATCCTTCTTTCCAATACGTCAGACAGTAGCCTGTAGTGAAAACTCTACGGCTATTATCACACCAGATGGAGTAGTTAAACTAGGCGGTGTCAAAACTTCACTCAGGCTCTATGATCAGAACCCTCAATTTGAGATACTTGAGCTACCTTATCCAGTCCAGTCAATGGTGTGTCACGACTCTTACCTCATCTTTGTCTTCCAGAACGGAGAGGTATATGGATCTGGTATGTATGTGTATGATCAGTTAGGACGTCGTTTTAAAGGATGTGATTATTTCAAAC
>JBAZAY010000066.1:0-12929 GCA_041671725.1 Gallionella sp.
GGTATGGAGTATTAGCTCTTGAAGGATGGTATTTGAATGACCAACGTCATCGCATAGATGGACCGGCTTATCGATTATGGCGGGTGGTATCGACTTATGAAGGATGGTACTTGAAAGGTGTCAAAATCCATCCCCGCATCCTCCGACAGCCAGTCAGAGCCATTGAACGCTGGTGGCTGTTCCAACAGAAACGACGACATCAAGCCATAGAATCATCTCTCTGGGATAGTGGAATGACCGTCTTCCCTGGCTTTATGGGTATCTTAAGAGAGTATTAATACTTCATCCTTTATTAATAAAGGATAATATACTCCTCTCAATACACCCCCTGTATCGTCATACCTCCATTCTCAACTATCAACCCAAACAACCTCTCATAAGCATGTTCGATCATCCCATCTGGGATATACCTCATACTCCCTTTCTCTCTAGCGTCCAAGCAGTTGTGAAACCTACCAGCCTTCTTTCCATGAGTCAAGAAATGAGCCTCTGCCTGTTCCACCGTCGTCACACCCTTATCCCGATAATTAATGAGATACCAATACTTATCAAGTGTCTGAGGTGTGTTCATTCCAGTCCATAGCACCTGTAAGTCCAATCCACTGAAGGCCTTCTCAATGATACTTACTCTGACATAAAACATAGTACCACCGATGAAGTGAAATGGGCGAGGGTAAGGTATCTTAAACTCCTTTGCTAATCTCTGAAGATAATAGAAGTTAGGTTTTCTTAGAGGTAGCTCTCGATAGAGGTGACCCGTCGCCCCGAGCATACCGACGGTCGGAAAGCTTGTTAGGGTTCGTAGGTTATGCTGAACGTGATACACACTTCCGCACAAGGGAACGATGAGACTTCTTCTCCAGCTAATCATACTCTTGGTATGTAGTTTCAGGATATAGGTGTATGAGCCTTTCAAGACTAAAGGTAAGAGTTTAAAGAAGCCACCGATGTCCATTCCTCTATTTTCAGACACCACTATTATCGCTGATGGATAGTTAAGCTTGATTAAGGCTGTCATAGCCTTGACATCTACCTTTCCTTCCACTAGGTTGACAAACAAGTCATGTTTGACTTGTGCTAATCGTAAGTTGTTAATGTCTCTAAGTATCTCGGCTACTGGGATACTATTGCCGATGTGAAACATGACAGCTACGCTCATTTTAGAGTGTCTGATATTCCTTAAACTCTAAATCGAGGCAGATAAGCCGATACTCGATCCCAAAACACAACACTGCCCCATCTCCAGACTGATAACCTGCTTCTTGAACATTCCCATCAACCCAGCTACTCCATTATGAGTAATGACTAAAGTGTCATCAGTCATACCTTGATAGAATCGATACACCCTCATCATAAAGAGGTCGGATGACTCCCGGCACAGTGGTACCTTACCCCCATACAACTTCCAAGTCTCAGAGTCAAAGTCCTTCTGAGTGGGTAGGTTCCAAGAACATCTTCGGTTCAGGTGTTCTCCTACTCTGATATCCACTGTAATGGGTATGAGTTGTTGAGTCAGCTTCATTAGTCCATACTGTACCAGAGTAGCAGTTTGTCTAGTTCTGAGATAAGGAGAGGTAATAATCCTCTTGATTTCACCACTTGTAACTCTAGGAGCTATGTCTTCCACTGTTTTCCACACCTCTGGACAGCTGTGATCCAGGTCATTGGGAGAGTAGGATAGTAGTGGTGAGTCTATCCTAGCATCTCTTATACCATGACGCATTACTATGACAGTCATCCGTGATTTAAAATCCGTCAACGATTTTATTGTTTACGAAATCTTAATGCGATCTCGCTTCATTAACAACCCTGAGACCATGTCAATAGCCAGCTCCAGGATCTACATTGCTACCTACTACAATCACACCTTAGATCTATGGAACCCTACCAAAGCTATTCGAACCGTCCACTCCACCCCAGACCTAACCATCATCAAAGTCGAGTGTAATTACCAAGGTGGTATCGCACTCACTGACACCGGTAAGGTAATCTTCTTTACTCACACTGAGAGACTTATCTATCACACTGATGAGTTCATTACGGACATTAGTAGTTCCGAGAAGGATTTAATTATGACTACTCTTTCCGGTCAATTCATTAGAATGGGTAAGAGAGGAGGTTATCTTAAGACGTCTCGGTCACCGTTATCAGTCTCAGTGGGCTCCGCTAAGATAGCTTACATTACATGCGGTCATTTATACATGGGAGAAGTTCTAATCCCGCACAAACTACCTATAGTCCAGGTCTCAGTTGGAGGAGGTCATACTATCTTTCTTGATGTAGAAGGTGGTCTCTATGGCTTTGGTTGTAACAAGAAAGGACAGTTAGGACGAGGGCTTATCGAGTATGCTCACAGACCTGTAAAGTTACCTTTCTGGACTGAAGTGAAGAAGATTGTTGCTGGTAATGAACATACTGTAATTCTTGATACTAAAGGTGATGCTTGGATGTGCGGGGTTATTAATGATAAGAGGGTAGGATTGAAAGCTCAAACTGTCGATGACTGTTTGTATGGGTTCTTTCGCTTTAGGGGTAAGATCCTGGACGTTTCTACTAATAGCAATATGACGTTTCTCCTTCACTTTAACGGCGATATCGAGCAGTTGGGAGGCTGTACGTAAATATACATTTCACTGAGAAATGTATCGTGAAAATATAATTTACCATCTCTAAATATGTCCACCCAAACCAGACAAACTATCGGAATTGTCCTGTCCGGACTTGTCCTGATCGCAGCACTTGCCGGTCTCGTCGTCGCCATCCAAAATCTACAACCTGCGATCACTGATTGTACGATCCGATCGTTCTCCATCGCTTATATCGTCTTCTTTGTGATTGCTGTCCTGGCGATGCTAGGTCTTGGAACGGCTATCTTCAAGGCGACCGACCTTGGAGCCACTGCCGGAGGTACGATTCTGGCCTTTTCGTCCCTGGCTCTCTTCGTGATTGCCATTGCCTTGGCCTTCAACGCTGGTAAGATCTCCAAGGAGAGCTCTCGTAATGCCAACTATGCGGTCTTTGGAATCTTCGCTATCCTTGCCCTGATCAACACGGCTTATATCTTCTCTCAGCGTAACGACATCATTAGTTCTCAGCCGGGACACCAAGTACTTGACTATGTACAGAACCGACTAGGACGTAGCCCGGGTGCCACTTCTGACTTCGGAGCCACTTACAGGGCTAACCGTGGGGTGCGGACTTAAACAGGTATACTTTTCCTATGGAAAAGTATCGTTAGGATACAGTCTCAAATGGAGCCTGTACCACATGTGTCAAGAGCATTCTCCGACAACAACTCCTTCTCAGGTCAAGTAACGTCAAAGCTTCTCCTTCAGTCTTACCTTCCATTAACAGGGTGAGATACTGCTCCCACTTATTCCCTACCACCTTACTACAGGTATAACAGCGAATGGGTAGCATACCACCAGACATGACGAGAGAGGTTATAATCTCTCTTCATGTCTCATGGATTTCAGTCACTTTCACTGACTTCAGTCACTTCACCTACTTGTCCCACAGCGATCTTCACCGAGGCCATAAAATACTCCTCTGTTAGGAAGGTCTTATCCATTCCCTTCAGATAATCATAGCACTTGCGGAGTACCACTCGGTCGGATAGAAGTCCTTCTGCCTCATGATAAGTGTTGTAAAAGCCCGGATAGCGTTGTCCCAAGTACCATTCCACGTCAGGTAATCTCTTAACGATCATAGGAGTATTACGGATGATACATTCTAACACAGTGTTGACAGCTACCGCTTTCAGTAACGGAATGAACGCTATATTCTCAGTGAGTAGTTGATCGTAGTCATCATTGCTTAGGTGATCCACGATTTGGACTGACTCCCACTGGTCGTTAAGCATGCGTTGAACGCTGTTCATGAATGGGTTGGTCGGGCTGATGTCGCAGTCCTTACACTCACAGTTCACACACTCACAGTTCACACACTCACCTCCCCCGATGTCTCTACAGCTTGGTTCAGAAGGATCGTCGATGATAACGTCTCCACTCACAGCCTTAGGTGGTCCATTCTCAAGATATCCCGCCATATCTTTACACTTCAACACTGACTTCTGAAGACTGGGTACTTCAAGTTGAAAGATGGCATAGGGATCTCTGAGCCAGGCTCCGATCTGGACTACTTGAGGCTTGGGATTGGCCAAGAAATGCTTCCACTTGAAGCTAGGGACTGTGTCTTCAGTGGGGTGGTAGATTACGTGAACAGGTACCTCCATCTCTAATTTCTCAAGTTGTTTAGTGAGCCAGTGACCTAACTCTGCTCCCATGACAAACAACCCCTTACATTGACTGAGTGAGGTGAGAAGAGAAGGTCGTTTGAAGAGGTGAGAAGCGTCATTTTTACTAAAGACGGCTTTGGCTGGGTGATGTAAGAAGCCATACCACGGTTGCTTGTATGGAATAATTTCTAACGACTCTAAATACTCAGCGTGCCAGCCAAAGGTCTTATCAATGAAAGTATCGAGTAAAGGAGCGTCGTCGTTGTGGAAGTGAGAAAGTAATCCCACTACGTGTTGCCAACCAGATCGATGACTGCCCTCTAGTCGATTCTGTGGGATCCGATTAAGAGAGAATAGACCCTTCTCTCTCGAGACTAGGCTCCGACCCCATTGGATCTCCTCGCTGTAGTACTTGCGTACCATGTGGTCTAGTGAATCACGCAGGTTGAAGTTAGACCCTTGTACCTTTAACCCTTGAGACAGTCCATAATGGAATGGGTGGTGAATGTTACCAGTTAACTTAAGACAGATAATAGAAGCCATAAACTCAGAGTCTATTGTACCATCCACAAACTCTGACCACTGCTTTTGGAAGAAGTCATAATACGAGGTGACTAAGTCTTTTGAGACAAAGTAAGGCGGACTGATCCTGGCCGACCACTTGTCAGAGACAATAGCTTTGAGTGATTGTGTAAGGAGTAGGATCTCTCGACTCACGTTATGAGTAGACTTAAGATTAAGACGTACTTTATTGGTGATCTCAGTGATTGGTAGACTGGTCACGTGACCCATAAAGGCCTCACAACATTTACATGAGACCTGTGTATCAGAGCAATGCTCGCACTTACGAGGTAGGCTTACAACTGTCCGATCTAGATTGTGGTCTCGGTTCCACTGATCTACTTTACGAGTCAAGACCAGAGACACCACTGGAACCTGTGCCAGATACCCAAAGACATGGGCGTGGAAGCGGGTAGCCACTAACAAATCCATCTCTGTAAGGGCGGGTATAAGCTTGGAACCTTGATAGAGCTTAACTTGTAATCGGGTCGATGGGGGTAAGAGATTGTAGAGCAGGACATCACTCTCTTTCTCGCTAGTATCATTGTTAAAAGCTAACCAGTTAACCTCATACTCCATTGAAAGTAATCTCTCAATGAGGTTGCGGATTTGGGTGATGAGGGTAGATTTGTGAGACCCAGCCACTAGCGACATAGAAAAGCAGATACCTAGCCTCTTCTTGTCATGTGGATGGCGGTGACTGTGGTGGTGGTGGAGATTCTTGAGAGGTAAGGTGCTAAGTAGAGCTAAATCAGGGATATAAGAGACTCGTTCAGAGCCAAATCTCTTACGGAGTAGCTCAGTATCAGACCTGAACCGACACCAGAAGCCATCGATCATGTCAAGTCGACCATTCTCCATGGCACTCTTGTAGGGCATACTGACACCCACGGCATAAAGAGGACAGGTCTTGTAGGGGAGAATTAGAGTCTCGACCCGAGAGAGGAAGTACTCTTGGAGTAGGTCTCCCCCACCCAGGACAATAAGATCCGCATATTCCACGTCCTTTGGCTCTACTTGCTCTAGATTCTTGATAGTGAGGTGGTGTAGCTTCCATGCTTCAGAGAGGACACTGACAAAGGCGTCATCTCCGTAGTTGTGACGGTCATAATAACCACAGATGAGAATCCGACCTTTCTTCATCAGTGTATCGTGTTTTGTGTAAGGTGAGTCCATGTTTAAATAATGGCAGAGATTATTAAAAAGGTGAAAAATGAGGAGAAGTATTTGTGATAATGTTGATGAGGGAGTATGTTTGATAGGGTGAAGTCATAACTGGAGTGGTACCTTATAAAGTGAGAGTGTGATATAAGTACCGTCTTCTAATGGAGTCGGGATCGTCAAGGGTCATAGCTTTACAGTTGTCGGTGAGAGTGTAGGACGTAATTACTTCTCATACATGTTCAGTGTTACTCTATTGAAAAGGGTTACATGCCATCGATGTTTGGTAGGTCAAATGAGTACTCCTATACGTAGTTATGAGATGGTGAATGGCGTGGAAGTCGTGACTTATGAAGCGTGGTATTTGAATGATGAACGTCATCGCATAGATGGACCAGCTTGGCAACAGTGGCAGGTGGTTGAAGGGGAGAGAGTCTTAACTCGTGAACTATGGTATTTGAATGGTCAACAGCATCGCATAGATGAGCCAGCTTGGCGAGACTGGCAAGTGGTTGACGGGAGGGCAGTCTTGACTCGTGAACAGTGGTATTTGAATGGTCAAATACATCGTATAGATGGACCAGCTTGGCGATGGTGGAGTGTACTCGATGGGTTGTCAGTCTTGACTTGTGAAGTGTGGAGTTTGAATGGTCGATATCATCGCATAGATGGACCAGCTTGGCGAGTATGGAAGGTGATTGATGGGGAGAGAGTCTTGACTCACGAAGAATGGTACCTGAAAGGTGGTGAAATCCATCCCCGCATCCTCCGACAGCCAGTTCGAGTCATTGAACGCTGGTGGCTGTTCCAACAGAAACGACGACAACAAGCCATAGAAGAGGCTCTCTGGACTAATGGCATGACCGTGTTCCCTGGCTTTATGGGCTTACTAAAACAATATAACTAATTACTCAACACCATTGAGTAACCTATCCTCCACTCTCTTACCAGAACGACGACTACCTTTATCCTTTACAACACGTAACATCTCACTTTTTCACAATATATAAATCTTCACCTCATAAAACATGCGTTTCCCCTCAGTAGATGACCTACCTATCCTAACACCTGAAGAAACCACCTCCTGGTTTTATCCTCTCTTTGAAGGTCGACCTTACACCGAGCCATTTGCTAATAAGGTCATTGATATCATTAGCGTGGAAGAGAGGTTCTGGCGGTATCTAAAGTATGTCAAGCAGACTAACTCAGTAGTCGATATCTACTTTGACTTAGTGGCTAGTGGCAGTGTGTCGCTACCCAAGTGGAGCTTTCAGATCAAGGATCAGACCTTTAGCAGTGATAACAAACCAAGCACTCTTTCGATCCAAATAGATGGAATGGCTAGAATGAGGGTCGGGTCAGATGGAGAGGTTGACATTGCGGGTGATTGGAGTAGTCGATTGTCTGAGTTGGGGAAGGTAGTGAAGTATTTGTTACCTTATATGGATGCTATCTATATTGTGACTGATGAGGAACAGGCTTCATTGTTGTTGCCAGTGGAAGGGTAAGTGATCTTGATAAGTTAAACTCGTAACTATATTTACTCATTACTAAATGAGTACTCCTGAATACACTTATACGACGGTCAATGGTGTGGAAGTCGTGATTCTTGAAGTGTGGTGGTTGACAGGTCTCATTCATCGCACAGATGGACCGGCTTGGCGAGAGTGGCAAGTTGTTGACGGGAGGGTAGTCTTAACTCTTGAAGAGTGGTATTTGAATGGTCACCGTCATCGCATAGATGAACCGGCTTCGAGAGAATGGGGGGTGGTTGACGGGGTGGTAGTTTCAACTGTTGAATCATGGTATTTGAATGGTCAGCGTCATCACATAGGCGGTCCGGCTTGGCAGGTGTGGGAAGAGATCGATGGTCAAACTATCTTGATACGTGAACAGTGGTATTTGAACGGTCAACTTCATCGTATGGATGGACCGGCTTGGCGAGAGTGGCATGTAATTGATGGAGTTGTATCATTGAAGTTTGAAATGTGGTACATCAAAGATACCTTAATCGACCCCCGCATCCTCCGACAGCCAGTCAGAGCCATTGAAAGGTGGTGGCAGTACCAACAAGCACGACGACAAGAAGCCATCGAAGAAGAGCTTTGGGAGAGTGGGATGACTGTCTTCCCTGGCTTTATGGGTTTGTTGAGAGAGTATTAAGTCTGATATAAGTGTCAGCTACTACACTACGACAGGTCTCCTGATCATCTTTTACTCTGAAAAAGGGTCACATCTCTCTGACATCTCCACTCTTCATACCCTACAACTATAGGGTATAATACCTTAGTTTCAGCCACTTTTTCAGCTTTGAAGGGGTTGAGAAACAAGTAGCTCACCAGTTTTTAACTATGATAAAAGGCATGAACGAGTCACTTCTATCTTATATGGACGCTATCTATATTGTGACTGACGAGGATCAGGCTTCGTTGTCGCCGGTGGAAGGGGTAACTGATCTTGATGTGTCAAATTATAAATACTCATTACTAAATGAGTACTCCTGAATATACTTATACGACGGTCAATGGTGTGGAAGTCGTGACTCATGAGGCGTGGTTTAATGATCGACTTCATCGCATAGATGGACCGGCTGTCCGAGAGTGGGAGGTGGTCGACGGGGAAGTATTCTTGACTCATGAGGCGTGGTATTTGAATGGTCAACTTCATCATATAGATGGACCGGCTCATCAAGTGTGGGAGGTGGTTGATGGGGTGTTATTCTTGACTCGTGAAGAATGGTATTTGAATGGTCGACTTCATCACGTAGATGGACCGGCTGTCCGAGAGTGGGATGTGGTCGAAGGGGAAGTATTCTTGACTGCTGAAATGTGGTATTTGAAAGGCCAATATCACCGAGTAGATGGACCGGCGTGGCAACAGTGGCAGGTGGTTGACGGGAGGGCAGTCTTAACTCTTGAAATGTGGTATTGGAAAGGTAAGCTACATCGCACAGATGGACCAGCTTTTCGAGAATGGCATGTGATTGATGGGGATGTAGTCTTAGTCCATGAAAATTGGTACCTTAAAAATAAGGAAATCCACCCTCGCATCCTTCGTCAACCAGTCAGAGCCATTGAACGGTGGTGGCAGTACCAACAAGCACGACGACAAGAAGCTATTGAAGAAGAGCTATGGGAGAGTGGCATGACTGTCTTCCCTGGCTTTATGGGTCTATTGAGAGAGTATTAAATAGATCGCTATTGACATAATAACGTACACTTAGGATACCCAATGTGAGACGCACGCTATCATAGTCTCACAGCGAAGAATACCCTATAGACCAAATGAAGTGATACCATCACCTATATCTCACTATGCTCATGACCCTTTTCAGAGTAAAAAGGTCGCAACTCTCTGACATCTCCACTCTTCATACCCTACAACTGTAGGGTATAATATCTTAGTTTCATCCACTTTTTCAGGTTTGAAGGGGTTAGCTCACTCATCTCAAATCATAACTAGCAATATGCTCATAAATCCCACACACCAACGACCCCGCATCACTAGCACATTCCACCTCTGTCTTACACTCCGCTAATCCCGCCACATACTCTGGATACACCAGCTGACTCCTACCCACCGAGCCTGCGAAATCGTTAGAGATCTGAACTAATCGATCAACGACTCTACCTGCCATCACTAAGGTGTCTCTGTCAGTGTCAGTGCGGTTTCTTCTGGTCTCATAATCAGCCACTTCTGCTCTTCTCTGTCTCAAGAATACTTCTCTCGCTCTTGCCACTCTATCAGGGTCTTCCATCTCATCTACTGGCTCAATACCAGAACTCTGATAGAACCACCTTTCCCATTTATCTAGTAAATCCATACCCGAAAAACGTTGATCTACCTCTTCAGCCGTCACAGTACCATCCTCATAAGCCAGTGCGTATTTGGTGTGTAAGTAGGTGACAGGGTTAATGGTGGGTCTGCCTCCTGACGCCTCGATGATTTGGTCTCTCACGCTATTAGCTGAGTAGACAAAGTCTGCCACTGGTAAACTTCTTAATAAGGTACTAAGTAAGCTAAGGCGTGGTCGACAGGCCATGTCAAGGTCGAAGCGTCTGGTAGACATGGTATAGTGTCCCCAGCCTAAGACAGTAGTAGCACCTCCCATGCGAAACATGACAAATCGGACTGTCTCACCTCCACTCTGAAGATCCTCTAGTGAGAGAAAGAGATCGACTGGAGCGTCAAGATCTCTAACGATACCCACTAACAGGTCTGTAGTCATCGTTGAGTAGGCTGAGGACTGTGGTTGTAGAACTTGGACAGAGGCCATTCTTTACGAGTAAAGAATTATAATTATGCGAGTTCTACCTCACCGCTCAACGACACTTCCTTGCTATCTCTGGAAGGTCTAGTAGTATAGTAAAGAGTTGAGATACCGGTTCCTTTCAAGCCTCTGAGGCCTTGAAAGGTGTAGCGAGTAGCCTGATGCTCACTCGGAGAAAGAGAGTCAAAGGCGAGGATTTGGGTACCATCTTGAGTGATAACATGACCGTACTCCCTCTCATTAGCTCCATAGGTGTGTTTATCCTTGAAACCTAGAATAACAGCAGGTTTGTTGTTAAGTAGGATGTTAGCTGAGTCCTGATACATGAAGGCCACGTGAGAGCGGTCTCTACGAATGTTGTCAGCATTGAGACCGGTACCAAGGGAGGCGTGTTTGGCTTCTAGGGTTTCATCAGAGATATTAACTCTGATTGGACCACGTGGGACGGTACCTGTCATGCTAATGGTAGTGGCGGATGCTGAAGCTGACTTTGGGGCTAAAGACATAGGTCTAGTTTCTGTAGTCTGAAATAGCATATAACCACCCACTATCAACAGGATTAGAACGAGGAGTTCAAAGAGCATTTTATGTATCGAAGATAACTTTATTTAACTGTGATGTCAATCACCCCAAATGGCTACACCTTTCATTGTAACTATACCCTCTCTTAGCTACGATGAGTTTGTGACAGGTTGCTGTAATCGTAAGATTATCCAAGAGATTAGGACTACTTACAATCTAGACAAGACAGACACAAGTTTCCTTATGAGAGCTTTGGCACTTCGCTACTATCCTCATGAGTTAATGACCCCACCGATTACTTTAGCTGATAGAGAGATTATCCAACAGGCCACCTCAGTGATATCCACCCCACCCTCCGACTCCTCGTTTCTCCCCACCTTCACCCACTTCAAGGAACTCTTAACCCAGTGGCTCATTCTGGACAAACATAGAGTAGTATTACCCTTTATCACAAAGCTTAACCAACTCCGACAGCTTCGAACCACCATTGACACCGAGCGACCTTACTACTCTACCGAGTTAAAACAGTTAATCGACTTGAGTCTCCTACAGCTGATCGGTCAGATTAATGGTTTGGGTGGAGAAGAGGCTTTGAGTAGAATCGATCCATTACTTCCTACTACTGAAAGAGATGAAGCTTTTGAGAGGCAGTTCCGCTCTGACGGAGTGGTAGCTTTCTGGCAGACCTACAAGGACAGACAACCTTCCCATGTCGAAGCTGTGACAGCCTTGTTAGTAGATTTCATTCATCGGTATGGTAGGCTCGTACCCAATCGACCTGACTTACTAGCCTCAGTGGTAGAGATCTTAGACATTGAGTTTATTAAGCAGAAGTTAGAGACGAGCGTGATAAGTGCCAATGAGTTAAGAGAGTATTTAAGGTACATCTTGGACTTGACTAAGGAGTTAGGGAGTAGTGGAGAAGAAGCTGAGGTGGAGTTAAGATTTGGGGCATTGATAAGATCAGAGGTTAGTATTATAGAGCTACTAAGAAACTACTTTGTGCCTATCTTTGAGCATTTGGATAAGATTGAAGTGGCTGTAAGAGAGGTAGGTGGAATTATGACCGACTGAGAGAGGAAATATCGTCTTAAGAGACCATAACACACTTCAAATGAGTTCATTTGAAGCATCACCTGTGACGTCCCCAAAACGACCTTTACCAAAGAGAATTACTCCTATGTCACCTGATCGAGTGGTGGCTCCATCTCTACCTGAAAGGAGTGTGTTGTTATCACCATTACCAGTGAGGAGGACATTAGGGAGGCAGGCGGGAAGTAAGCCAACGAGTCCTCCGAGAGGCGTGGTCAGTACAAGATTAGTGAGGGATATAGATAGGGTTGAGAGGATTGAGAGAGTGGTGGGTGTCGGAACGGTTGCTCCAGTACCTGTTCTGGAATCGATACCGCCACCAACCATACAGAGAACATCATTGGCACAAAAGACACCCATGAGTCCAAATAAGCCCTTACCTGCTCGGATCGGAAGGAGTTCGGTGGTGGCTCCAGTACCTGTTCCAGATGTAGTTGATAAGGTACAAGACAGAGTATCAAGTAGAGCAGTCTCTCATGACAATACACACAAGAAGCTTACGCTGTCGATGGAGGGAATTACTCTACATGCGGTTAAGATGATTGATGAGCATACTGTGGTTTTGTCGTTTTCGGTGTGAGGGTAGGTTTGATATATACACTACAGAGGTAGGATACTTGTTATGAGAGTGGAACAGAGTAGCAAGCAGTAAGAAGAATGATGACATGTGATTACTACTTGTAAACTGTAAACAGCTATCATGACACTTCATTACCATTCTTATAACTGTCATAAGAATAGTGAAACAAGTTAGGGATGAGCTACTTTTATAACTATCTATCATTGACGCTTAAGCTCCTTTCTCATGACAGTCATGAGAATAGTGAAACAAGTAAATGTAATGACGAGCTGTTAATGACGAGCTGTTAATGACGAGCTGTTAATGACGAGCTGTTAATGACGAGCTGTTAATGACGAGCTGTTAATGACGAGCTGTTAATGACGAGCTGTTAATGACGAGCTGTTAATGACGAGCTGTTAATGACACTTCATTACCTGTCTCATAACTGTCATGAGAATAAAGCGATGTGGTGACAGGTGATTACTCGTTCGGACACTTCATTACCATTCTCATAACTGTCTTGA
>JBAZAY010000067.1:0-12741 GCA_041671725.1 Gallionella sp.
GAAAGCGATTTTTGACAGCGCCAACTTCTCCAGTATCGCCACCGATGCCCAGGGTGTGATTCAGATTTTCAACGTCGGCGCCGAGCGCATGTTGGGCTACACCGCTGCAGATGTGATGAACAAGATCACCCCGGCGGATATTTCCGATCCGCAGGAAGTCGTCGCGCGGGCAGCGGCGTTGAGTCTGGAACTGGATACGCAGATTACACCAGGCTTCGAAGCCTTGGTATTCAAGGCATCACGCGGGATTGAGGATATTTACGAGCTGACTTATATCCGCAAGGATGGCAGCCGCTTCCCGGCCGTGGTGTCGGTCACGGCGCTGCGCGACGATGAAAACACCATCATCGGCTACCTGTTGATCGGTACCGACAACACAGCCCGCAAACAGGCGGAAGAGGCGCTACTCAAGGCGGGGGCCCTGCAAAAAGCGATTTTCGACAGCGCCAACTTCTCCAGTATCGCCACCGATGCCAAGGGCGTGATTCAGATTTTCAACGTCGGCGCCGAACGCATGCTGGGTTACACCGCAGCGGATGTGATGAACAAGATCACCCCTGCCGACATTTCCGATCCGCAAGAAGTGATTGATCGCGCCAAGGCGTTGAGCGTAGAACTCGGAACCCCGATTACACCGGGCTTTGAGGCGCTGGTGTTCAAGGCCTCGCGCGGTATCGAGGATATTTATGAGCTGACCTATATCCGCAAGGACGGCAGTCGCTTTCCGGCAGTGGTGTCGGTCACCGCGCTGCGCGACGATGAAAACGCCATCATCGGCTACCTGCTGATCGGTACCGACAACTCTGCACGCCGCCAGGTTGAAGAACGACTGCGCTGGGCCGAGGAGAGTTTCCGCCTGATGGTGGAGAGCGTAACCGACTACGCCATTGTCATGCTGGATCCGAAAGGACTTGTCATGAGCTGGAACAGCGGAGCGCAGCGTATCCAGGGATACAGTGCGGAGGAAATCGTAGGACAACATTTCTCCCGGTTTTATCCAACTGAAGATATCGAGCGCGGTATGCCGCAACGGGATCTGGACATCGTGATCGCCAAAGGACGATTCGAAGACGAGGGCTGGCGGATGCGCAAAGACGGTTCGACCTTCTGGGCTAATGTGGTTTATACGGCGATACGGGATCAGGACGGCAATCTGCGCGGCTTCGCCAAGCTGACGCGGGATCTGACCGAACGCAAACGCCTGGATCAAATACTACAGGATAAGAACGCCGAGCTTGAGAGCGCCAAGTTCGTGGCGGAAAAAGCCAATCTTGCAAAATCGGATTTCTTGTCCAGCATGAGCCATGAACTGCGCACCCCGCTCAATGCTATCCTGGGCTTCGCCCAGTTGCTGGAGACCGGCTCACCGCCGCCAACGACCGCCCAGTTTGAAAGGCTCAACCATATTATCAAGGCAGGCTGGTATCTGCTGGAACTGATTAACCAAATCCTCGATCTCGCGGTGGTTGAGTCCGGCAGGCTATCGCTGTCGCGAGAATCTGTGTCGCTGGTCGATGTCATGCGCGAATGCCAGGGCATGATCGAATCGCTGGCGCAGCAACGCGGCATTCGGATCAACTTTCTCCCGTTCGACAACAGCTGGTTTGCCAATGCCGATCGAACCCGGGTCAAGCAGGTTCTGATCAACCTGTTATCCAATGCGATCAAATACAACCGCGAGCAAGGAACGGTCGAAGTAAAATGCACCGCAATCACTCCGGAACGCATACGCATCAGCATCAAGGACAGCGGTGCGGGATTGCCGCCGAAAAAGCTGGCGCAGTTATTTCAGCCGTTTAATCGTCTGGGCCAGGAGAGCGGCAACGAAGAAGGTACAGGCATCGGCCTGGTGGTAACCAAAAAACTGGTCGAACTGATGGGCGGCACCATTGGCGTGGAAAGCATCGTCGGCGCGGGCAGCGAATTTTGGATCGAACTGATGCGGGACGTCGTACCTCAACTTACCTCTGGCGATACCATCCCCGCAGAACCAGCGCCGCTATCTCAGGAAAACGCATCGCTGCACACCCTGCTCTATGTGGAAGACAACCCGGCCAACCTGATACTGGTCGAGCAAATAATCGAGAGCCGTCCGAATATACGCATGCTGAGTGCGCACGATGGCAATCTTGGCATAGCGTTAGCGCGCACCCATCTCCCGGATGTCATCCTGATGGACATCAATCTGCCAGGCATCAGCGGTTATCAGGCGCTGAAAATCCTGCGTGATGATCCGGTAACGGCGCACATCCCGGTGCTTGCCATCAGCGCCAATGCCATGCTTCGCGATATTGAAAAAGGTCTGGAGGCAGGATTTTTTCGCTATCTTACCAAACCAATCAAGGTCAATGAATTTATAAACGCATTGGAAGACGCACTTAAATTCTCAAAATTAGCCAGCACAACTCAACAGGATAAAAACCTTGATTAATAACACTGAAATACTTAATGCCAGCATTCTGATCGTTGACGATCAGGAATCCAACGTGCTCCTGCTACGTGAATTATTGCGGGACGTCGGCTATGCTTGTATTACGTCGACGACAGATCCCTACCAGGTCTGTGAGCTGCATCGCAAAAACCGTTACGACCTGATTTTACTAGATCTGCAAATGCCAGGCATGGACGGATTCCAGGTGATGGAAGGCCTGCAAGCACTCGAAACCGATGGCTACCTTCCGGTGCTGGTGATCACGGCCCAACCCGATCACAAGCTGCGTGCACTTGCCGTCGGCGCGAAAGACTTCATAGCGAAACCGTTTGATCTGATCGAAGTACAGACGCGCATCCATAACATGCTGGAAGTGCGGCTGTTATACAGAAAACTTGAGGATTACAACAAGATACTGGAACAAAAGGTGATGGAACGCACCACCGAGCTGCGTGCCAGCGAAGCGCGCTTTCGTCGCATGACTGAGCTGTCGTCCGACTGGTATTGGGAACAGGACGAAAACGGAAATTTCACCAAAATCTTCGGCCCGGTGTTCGAAATGCTTGGCATCCAGCTTGACGATACGCAGAGCAAAATAAGAGATGATGGTGGCTCTCAATGGGATGAGACCGAGCGCACTATACTGGAGGAGAATCTAGCCACCAGACAACCATTCCTGGATTTCATCTACAGCCGGGTTAATGCCGACGGTTCGCGGCAACACTTGATGGTAAGCGGAGAGCCCATGTTCGATCAATCCGGCCGATATATCGGCTACCGGGGCATCGGCAAGGATGTATCCGATACGATGATTCAGCAGTCTGCGTTGGCCAGCGAACAGAAGAGCGTCTGATAATTTTATAATATCAAAACTCCAGTTCATGCCACGACTTATGCGGCTAAATTTTTTCCAGGATTCTCAAATCTTTCATCCAGGGAATAACAAATGAAACCTGTTCAAACGACAGCACAAGAAGATGTACAAACTTCGCAGCAGAAACATCAGCAAGCTGCGAAGCACTATAAATATGCATCAGTACATCGCGAAGCCGCCGCCGAGTGTCACGCGTCCGGCGACGACAAAGCGGCAGAGTTCGAGCAAAAAGCGGAGGCGTACCAAAACGGTGTCGCCCATACATATTCGGCACTCGCCACGAAACAGGAAATTGAAGACTGCAATAAACCTGCCATCGTAGCCAGACAAATTTCTGTCGAATGTAATCCTGAAGGTGCTGAATTAATTCCCCCCCGATAGCCCCGCGCTGAAGGATGCAGTCCACAAGCAAAATTCAGTTACTGAACACGCTGTGCCATAAAAACAAGGGGCCCCACCCGCTTCGGGGCGATCAGCGCACTATTCGATGCCCGGCTCTATCGTATCGTCACCACCGTAGCCGCACAAAAACTAAATCCCCGGTTATCAGGCAGTTCGATTTCGTTCACTTAACACAAAATATTCCCTTAAGTGCGATAGCACACGGAACTGGGCATGCTTATTCGCTATGGTGGAGCATGGCGGTTCGAATTCATTCACGCGCGCATTCGCCGCTTCGCTGGAACCTAGCAGCAAGAGTTTGAGCAGAATGAACAGCCAAGGGGATTGCTCACACGCCAAGTCGCGTTATACCCCGGAAAAATACACGCTTTAACAGAGGTCTATCATGCCTGAAAAAAACTGCGACTCCGACCATCACACTGACACAGTGGAGGGTATTACCGAGATTCGCCGCCAAGAGGCCTTGATTAAAACGGGTGCGCTACAGCATGCAATTTTCAACAGTGCCAATTTTTCGAGCATCGCAACTGATGCGAAAGGCGTGATTCAGATTTTTAATGTCGGGGCGGAACGCATGCTGGGCTACACCGCGAGCGAGGTGATCAACAAGATCACGCCAGCCGACATTTCCGATCCACAGGAAGTAATCAAACGTGCCGAGGCCTTGAGTATAGAACTCGGGACTCCGATCACGCCTGGCTTTGAAGCTTTGGTGTTCAAGGCATCACGCGGTATCGAGGATATTTATGAGCTGACCTATATTCGAAAGGATGGCAGCCGCTTTCCCGCAGTCGTATCGGTTACAGCACTGCGCGACGATCAAAACGAAATCATTGGTTATTTGCTGATCGGCACCGACAACACTGCACGTAAGCAGGCGGAAGAAGCACTACTCAAGGCGGGTGCCTTGCAGAACGCAATTTTCAACAGTGCCAATTTCTCAAGCATCGCCACCGATGCAAAGGGCGTGATTCAGATCTTCAACGTCGGTGCGGAACGCATGCTGGGCTACACGGCAAGCGATGTGATGAACAAGATCACGCCGGCCGACATTTCCGATCCACAGGAAGTGATTGCACGTGCCGAGGCCTTGAGTGCGGAACTCGGCACGCACATTACGCCAGGATTTGAAGCATTGGTGTTCAAGGCTGCGCGCGGCATTGAGGATATTTACGAGCTGACCTATATCCGCCGCGATGGCAGTCGCTTCCCCGCAGTCGTATCGGTCACCGCCCTGCGCGACGCTCAAAGTAGCATTATCGGTTATCTGTTGATCGGCACGGATAACACCGCGCGCAAACAAATTGAAGCCGAGCAAAAAAAACTCGATCAGCGGCTGCGCAATCAGCAGTTCTATACGCGTTCGCTGATCGAGTCCAACATTGATGCGATCATGACGACCGATCCATCCGGCATCATCACCGATGTCAACAAACAGACCGAAGCACTCACCGGTTGCACGCGTGACGAACTGATAGGCGCGCCGTTCAAAAATTACTTCACAGATCCCGTGCGTGCTGAGAACAGCATAAAACTGGTGCTTAACAACAAGAAAATAACCGACTACGAACTTACCGCGCGCGCCCGTGATGGTCGAGAAACTGTGGTGTCTTACAATGCCACTACCTTCTATGATCGGGACCGCATGTTGCAGGGCGTGTTTACCGCTGCGCGCGACATTACTGAACGCAAACGCCTGGATCATGTGTTACAGGAAAAGAATATCGAACTGGAGAATGCCAAATTGCTGGCAGAACAGGCCAATCTTGCAAAATCGGATTTCCTCTCCAGCATGAGCCACGAGCTGCGCAGCCCGCTCAATGCCATTCTGGGCTTTGCCCAGCTATTGGAGTCAGATTCCCCGCCGCCCACGCCCGCCCAATTGGAAAGCATCGCCCAGATTCTTCAGGCAGGATGGCATCTGCTGAAGTTGATCAATGAGATTCTCGATCTTGCGAAAGTCGAATCCGGGCGAGTTTCAATGTCTGAAGAAGCCGTGTCACTAGCCGAGGTGATGCTTGAATGCAAAGGCATGATCGAAACGCAGGCGCAACAGCGTGGCATACAGATGGTCTTTCCACAATTTGATGCCCCCTGTTTTGTCCACGCAGATCGAACCCGGTTAAAGCAGGTTCTGATTAACCTGTTATCTAATGCAATCAAATACAACCGCGAGCAAGGAAACGTCGAGGTAGACTGCAATACGAGCACGCCAGGCCGCGTTCGCATCAGCATCAAAGACAGCGGTGCCGGGTTACCTCCGGAACAGCTGGCGCAACTCTTTCAGCCGTTCAATCGTCTGGGTCAGGAGGCAGGTACAGAGGAAGGCACAGGCATAGGCCTTGTGGTAGCCAAGCGACTGGTCGAATTAATGGGGGGGAGCATCGGTGTGGAAAGCACCGTCGGCATGGGAAGTGTGTTCTGGTTTGAACTCATGCTGGTTGCTGAACCACACATTAACAACGAAACAGGCGACGACGTTGCGGCGTTAGCCCAACCGCATGCGCCTCGCGGAACGCGGTCACACACCCTGCTCTATGTGGAAGACAACCCGGCCAACCTGAAACTGGTCGAGCAAATCATTGCACGTCATCTTGATTTGAGTTTGCTGACTGCGACAGATGGGAATACAGGCATCGAACTTGCGAGAAACAAACACCCGGATGTCATTCTGATGGATATCAATCTGCCCGGCATCAATGGTTTCGAAGCCCTGAAAATCCTGCGTGAAGATCCGCTAACAGTACATATTCCCGTCATTGCCGTGAGTGCAAATGCAATGCAACTCGACCTCGACAAGGGGCTGAAGGCAGGATTTTTCCGTTATCTGACCAAGCCCATCGATGTCAACGAGTTCATGGAGACGATGGATATAGCGCTGGAATTTGCAGATCAACAGATGGGCCGGAATAAATAAGTCCATGATCAACTCAGCCGATATTCTGAAAGCCGCGATCCTGATCGTCGATGACCAGGAAATCAATATCCTGCTGCTCGAACGGATGCTACGCGGTGTAGGCTATGTTTCTGTGACATCCACGATGAATCCGGACGAGGTCTGCGAACTTCACCGCAAGAACCACTACGACTTGATCCTGCTCGATCTGCTGATGCCTGGCATGGACGGATTCCGCGTAATGGAAGGTCTCAAGGAAATCGAGGCGAACGGCTATCTTCCGGTACTCGTGATTACCGCTCAACCGGATCACAAGCTGCGCGCCCTGAAAGCAGGTGCAAAGGATTTCATCGCCAAGCCGTTTGAATTGTCAGAGGTATTGGCGCGCGTCAACAATATGCTGGAAGTACGCCTGTTGCACAACGAAGCGCAGAACCACAGCAAAGCTCTGGAACAAAAAGTTCAGGAAGTGGAAGCAAGCCACGAACTAATTCGCCGCCAAAGTGAAGAGGTCAAAAGTCTTTACGATAAAATCGTGGCGGAGCAAAAACGCTCAACCGAATTAAGCCTGCAGCCTGGCACCATGGTGGGTATCGAGAAGGAAGAACGCCTCGCCACGCCGTGGATGCGGAGCCTGAGACTGCGTCATCCCTGGCTGCAAATCAACCTGCTCACGGCCTTCGCTGCCGCTGCCGTGGTGGGCATGTTCCAGATAACCATTGACCGCCTGTTGATTCTTACCATATTCCTGCCCGTGCTGGCCGACCAGGCATGTAACACCGGCAGCCAGGCACTGGCGCTCACCCTGCGCGGGATCACGCTGGGCGATCTGGAAACGGGCAAGGAAAAATCACTGATCACCAAAGAGGCGCTGCTCGGTTTGCTCAATGGTGCGCTGGTAGGGCTGGTGGCGGCGCTTGGCATGTATGCGGTGGCTACCCTCAAACATTTACCCAGCGCTGCCATGCTGGGCTTCGTCGTATTGCTGGCCATGATCGGCAGCTGCATCATCAGTGGCATTTGTGGTGCCGTCGTGCCGCTAATTCTAAAGCGATTCGGTACAGACCCGGTAACAGCGTCCAGCATTTTCCTCACCACCGCCACCAACGTGGTGAGTATGGGCATGCTGTTGGGGCTGGCGACGGTTCTGGTGAAGTGAGAAATTTGCATAAAAAAACATGCCCGAAACACACAGGAACTGCGATCATCATGATAACTTCAGCTGAAATTCTTCACGGCAAAGTCCTGATCGTTGACGATCATGAAGCCAATGTCCTTCTGCTCCAACAAATGTTGCAAGGTGCCGGCTATACGTCCATCGCGACCACAATTAATTCGGGCGAGGTTTACAAACTTCACCAGGATAACCACTATGACTTGATCCTGCTCGATCTGCTGATGCCAGGAATGGACGGATTCCAGGTAATGGAGGCGCTCAAAAAAATTGAACCGGACGGCTACCTTCCGGTACTTGTCATCACCGCCCAGCCGGATCACAAGCTGCGTGCGCTCAAGTCCGGCGCTAAGGACTTTATCAGCAAACCTTTTAACTTGGCCGAGGTACTGGCACGCGTTCATAACATGCTCGAAGTGCGCTTGTTGTACACACAACTCGAAGCGTCCAACAAGACACTGGAATCCCTGGCGCTGCATGACGCGCTGACCGGACTGGCGAATAGACGACTGTTAATGGACAGACTTTCATTGTCCATCGTCCAGGCGCGCCGACGCCACGGCATGATGGCGGTGATGTATCTGGATTTGGACGGGTTTAAGCAGATCAACGATACCTTGGGCCACCCTGCGGGCGACACGCTGCTGAGCATGGTCGCCGCTCGCATAGTGGCTGCGGTGCGCCAAGAGGACACGGTGGCACGCCTGGGGGGTGACGAATTCGTGATCGCATTGTGGGAATTAAGCCATGGCGACGATGTGGCCAAGCTGGCGTCAAAAATAATACAATCCGTGTCACAACCTTATAGTATTCAAGAACATAGCGTACATATAACGGCCAGCATCGGTGTCAGTGTGTATCCGGCGCATGGCGATAAAGCGGAGACCCTGATGAAAAGCGCAGATATGGCCTTGTATGATGCCAAGCACGCAGGCAAGAACAACTTTCACATCGCAACCTGCACCGCCCCGCAGGCTGCGACGTGCAACTGATGTACACCCTCATTCAGATTTCGAGTTTCCATCCGTAAATTTACATTAACATATTGATTATCTTGTATATTTATAGCTTATTTCAAGCAACTTCCTTTAAAACTGACTGGCTGCTAAACTGCGGGCACGTTCATTGGCGTTAACTTTAAGGTGAGTTGCAACATGAAATCAAATAAGCATTCTTTTTCAACGATGCGCGGCTTTACGCTGATTGAGGTAATGGTCGTCATCGTCATCATTGCAGTGCTCGCGGCGCTGATTGTGCCCAAGGTGATGAGTCGCCCGGACGAGGCGCGCGTTACCGCAGCAAGGCAGGATATCGGCGCCATCACGCAGGCACTGAAACTCTACAAGCTGGATAACATGCGTTACCCCACTACCGAACAGGGCTTACAGGCACTGGTCAAAAAGCCCACCACAGCCCCTGTGCCGGAAAACTGGAAAGGCAACGGTTATCTGGAAAAATTACCCAAAGACCCTTGGGGTAGCCCGTACAAATACCTGCAACCCGGCTTGCACGGGGATGTCGATGTAATGAGCTTCGGTGCAAATCGCGAGGCCGGTGGCGAAGGCACTGATGCGGACATCGGTTCGTGGGATTTGTAAATTTTCTGCGGGATGAACTTTGAAAAAGAAACTGCCCGCAGATTACACAGATTCACGCAGATTTTTTAAGCAATTGTCGATGAACCTGGCACCTCAATCCTCGATCCTCAGTCCCCGATCCTCAATCCGCGCTCCCCAGCATGGCTTCACGCTGGTGGAATTGCTGGTGGTACTGGTAGTCATCGGCATCACACTCGGCATGACCATGGTGCAACTAATGCCAGACAACCGCGCCGCGCTACGTAAGGAATCGGAACGGTTGGCACTACTTCTGGAAAATGCCGCTCTGGAAGCACAAGCCAGTGGCCGCTCACTGGCCTGGTCAGGCGAGGCGTCGCATTACCGTTTCTGGAAAAAAAACGACTACAACGACTGGGTACGCATTGAAGACGACACGATGTTTCGCCCGCGCGATCTGCCAGAGGGAATACGCATCAGCCAGATTACCGTCGAAGACTTGACGCTTAAACCCGGTGACAAATTATCACTGAGCGCACACGGCTACACACTGCCCTTTTGCATTAGCATCGGCAATCAATACGGCAACGCCAGTGTCATCGGCAAAAGCACCGGGGACGTCAGCGCGTCGCTGGATAGCCAGACGACTGGAACACGACCATGAAAGTCTCAAAATCTTGTTCGCAAAAGGGTTTTACCTTGCTGGAATCGTTAGTCGCCCTGGCAATACTCGCAATCGCCTTGGCGGCAGTGTTGCGTGCGACCAGTGCCAGCACGAACCACGTCGATGCATTACGCCTGCGCTTGATGGCCGATTGGGTCGCGCAAAACCGTCTCACGCTGCATGCCGGACGCGGCGACTGGTTGCCCGTAGGTTCACAACAAGGAGATGAAGTACAGGCAGGACTCAAGTTCATCTGGGAGGAAAAAATCAGTTCAACCCCCAACCCGGCGTTTCGCCGCATTGAAGTTGGCGTCGCTTCAGCCGACGATCCTCAACAGACGCTGCGCCATCTGAGTGGCTACCTGGTGCAATTCCCGCGCCGATGAAAATCCTCCACTTCTTGCGTTGCAATCCGCAATCCACAATTCTGTCACGCAACAACAGCACAGCCCCCGTGCGTGGAGCCCCTTCATTCAGGAATAAGACAGTTTCATCGTCTATATTCCGTGGGAATGCCCCTGCGGCATTGCGGTCTCATCCCGCACCCTGCCAAAAAGGATTTACTCTGGTCGAGCTGCTGGTCTCTCTGGTAATTCTTGCGTTACTGTCAGTCGCGGGCTACCGTGGTCTGGATGCGGTATTGCAAACCCGCGAACGGGTCGCCGCTGAGACGCGCAAATGGCAGCATCTGACGTTTTTCTTTGCGCGCCTTGATCAGGACATCGCTCAGGCAGTGCGGCGCAGCGTGCGCGATTCGGGAGGACTGGTGCGTCCTGAATGGATAGGCCATGCAGTGGTGGTGGGCGAGGATGATGCAGAACTGACCTTTACCCGCACTGGCGTCACGGATCAGGGATTTGCCATGCGCTCACCGCAACGCATTGCCTATCGCCTGGAACAAGGCAACATTGTGCTGCTGCGCTGGCCGGAACTGGATCAGCCTGAGCGGGCGAAGCCGATTCGTTATCCGCTGCTGGAGGGGGTGCGTGAATTCAAGTGGCGTTACCTCGACACCAGCGGCAACTGGCAGACTCAATGGCCGCTAACGGTCGGAACAGGTGACTTGCCGCAGGCTGCAGAGCTATCGCTGACACTCATCGGTGGTGATAAATTTACCCGTATTTTCGCACTGCAATGAGACCAGACCATCATCAGCGCGGCGTTGCAATCATCATGGTCATGCTAATCGTGGCATTGGCTACGGTGCTGGCAACTTATCTGGCGCAACAACAACAATTGTGGCAACGCCAGGTTGAAAGTCAGTTCGACCAGGCTCAGGCACGGTGCCTGGGAATTGCCGGCATCGATTGGGCACGGGCTGTGCTGGCTGATGACGCCCACGCCAACAATACCGACCACGATGGTGAAATGTGGGCGCTGCGCCTGCCGGCCATGCCGGTGGATAACGGCGAGGTGATGGGTGTGATTGAAGACAGGCAAGGACTGTTTAATCTGAACAATCTGGTTCGCAACGGGATCAGCAGTGCACCCGACATCGAACAATTTCAGCAGCTGTTGAACTTGCTCGGTCTGCCTGCTGAACTGGCCACAGCGCTGGCCGACTGGATGGATGCAGACAGCGAAACACACTATCCTGGCGGCGCCGAGGATGTTTACTACCTGTCCCTGCCAAAGCCATACCGAAGTGCGAATCGCCCGCTGGTGGAACTGGGTGAGTTATTCGTGGTGAAAGGATTTGACGAGCGCAGCATCGAGCTGTTGCGGCCATTTGTCAGCGTACTGCCCCTCTCGCTGCCGATCAATGTCAATTTCGCCCCGGCCGAAGTGCTTGCAGCGGTCATACCTGACATGAGTTTATCGGATGCGCGCTTATTGGTGCAGCAAAGACGGGGCAACCCCTTCAAGGACGTTATCGATTTCAAGCAACGCCTGCCCCGAGGTGGCATGCAGATGAACAGTCAGGATTTCTCCGTCCGCAGTGATTTTTTCTGGGTGACCGGTCGTGCCCGAGTCGCTAATTCGCAGGTCACCACTCAGGCGTTGTTGCAACGCTCAGGAGGCTGGCCGAAGGTAGTATGGCAGAACCTGCAATGAGCAAACGCACCAGGAAAATTTCCGTCACGACCACCCCGAAGGAAAAAATAGCGGGTGACACGCCACAGCGTTATGTGGTGATCGATGCACTGCGGGGTTTCGCGATTGTGCTGATGATCGCCTATCACTTTTGTTTCGATCTGAATTATCACGGCTGGATACACCAGGACTTCAATAATGCGTCGTTCTGGCTGGTCGCGCGGGCCGGCATCGTGAGCCTGTTCCTGTTGCTGGTGGGTATTAGTCTGGTGCTCAATGCGCAACGTACCAATTCAACTTCATACTGGCACAGGCAGGCGAAACTGCTGGCGGCCTGCATTGCGGTGTCGCTCGGCAGCTACATGATGTTTCCACAGAGCTTCATCTTCTTTGGCATACTCCATTTCATACTGCTCGCCAGCCTGACAGGACGCCTGTGCGTGCGTTTCTACTATGCCAATCTGGCGGCCGCGCTACTGGTGGTACTGGCAGGATTGAGCTATAGCAACCCGCTGTTCAATGCCCCATCCCTGCAATGGATAGGCTTCATGACCTACAAGCCGTTCACCGAGGATTACGTGCCATTTTCCCGTGGTTTGGCGTAGTATTGGTGGGCATCTTTCTGGGCCGGCTGATGATTGCAAAACCCGCCAGGCTTATAAACCATCAAGCCGCTGACTGGACGAGACCGCTGGCGCTGGCCGGTCGCC
>JBAZAY010000068.1:0-12709 GCA_041671725.1 Gallionella sp.
GAGGATAGAAATGGAACAAACAGCACAGACAGATGGTAGGAGAGTAGAAGAGCGAAAGTACACAGTCACGCAAGTGTGGGACTCACATCGCGAGATAGCTCGCCTCCTTGTCCTTGGCCTTAAGCATGTAGATATTGCGAATCAGCTTGGCGTTTCAGAGGCAACGGTTAGTTACACCGCTAACAGTCCTATCATTAAGCGTGAGATAGAGAACATGCGCGCTGCTCGGGACCTAGACACAGTTGATGTAGCAAAGCGGATTCAGGAGGTAGCGCCTAAAGCATTGACTGTTTTAGAGAATCTACTAACAACAGCAAATGATGCTATTAAATATCGAACAGCTGCCGATATCCTAGATCGTGCAGGCCATGCTGCTGTGAAGACCCTCAGAACGGAATCCCTTGTAGCACACCTAAGTAGGGATGATATAGAAGAAATTAAGAATAGAGCCAAGCAAATTGGTCTTTGTGTTTCAAATGCTATTGATGTGGGCGAAGCCCAGAAGGTTGGTGGGTAATGGCGATAGAGGATGATATTCTTGCTCTTTGTAATACGATAGATGGTAAGGTTGACGCTCTTGCAATTGCTGTAGCTGCTATATCTACCGGTGCAGCACTTGATGAAGATATTAGCGCTCATACTACAGCAGGTACGTTAGGAGATCTTGTTGGCCGAGTGAATAGTCAGTTTGGCTTAGGGACACCATAAACTATCAAGCGAAGGCGGAGGCGGGCGGATATGGCGATTCACGCAGGACCACTTCTTATGTTAGCACCAGTTGTAGCAGCAGGTGTTGCCGCTATGCCAGCGACTCCTACTGATGAGTTCATCTATCGTTCCTTTATGGCTCTTATATCATTGTTAGTGATGATTGCTGGCTTCTTTATGGTTCGTACACTAAGACAGATAGACGATAATCAAGCTGATATAAAACGGTCAAATGAAGAACTATTTAAGAAAATTAATGACCTTGGAGCAGATCACTATGAACTTCGAGGCGAGCATAATAGTCAGATGAGAATGGGAGGGTGTGGGAAGTGAGCGAGCTATTCGAGAAACGAGCATTGTTTACATCTCTTCTTCCAAAGCTAATTGAGAAGATGATCGCCGATGGATATACGCCGCTTATAGGCAAGGATGGCCTGAAGCATATGAAAAACAGCCTGCACTACGAGGGGCTTGCGGTAGACATAGACCTGTTTAAGGATGGTGAATATCTTTTCTCTGGATTGGAGCATAAACAGTTTGGGGAGTTTTGGGAAAGCCTGGATCCACTCTGCGCATGGGGAGGTCGTTTTAAGGACGCTAATCATTATAGTGTAGCGTATGGAGGACGGAAATAATGGGCTTTGATATTACAGGCCTGGGTAGTATCTTCGACTTCGGTAGCAAGATCATCGACAAGATATTCCCCGACAAGACTGTCGCTGAGCAGGCGAAGCTGGAGATGTTCAAGCTTCAGCAGGCAGGTGAGCTTCAGTCGATTCAGAACGAGTTTGAATTGATGAAGAAGCAGATTGAAGTCAACGCTGTTGAGGCATCCAGCACTAGTCTATTCGTAAGCGGCTGGCGCCCTTTCGTCGGCTGGGTCTGCGGCTTTGCCTTTGCTTACAACTACGTCTTCATGCCCTTCATCGTCTGGGCTGTAATGTGCTTTAAGCCAGACGTTCCAGCGATGCCAACTCTTGACATGGGTGAGCTAACAACGCTGCTCTTCGGAATGCTTGGCCTAGGTGTGATGAGAACGTATGAGAAGAAGAATC
This sequence comes from Gallionella sp., assembly GCA_041671725.1. GTDB lineage: Bacteria > Pseudomonadota > Gammaproteobacteria > Burkholderiales > Gallionellaceae > Gallionella. The sequence continues at coordinate 1,764 of JBAZAY010000068.1, forward strand.
AAGTAGCTGCGAAATAGAACTATGTTGAAAATTTCAACAAAGAGGAACAACGATGCCAGGACAGTATGATATAGATCTAAAGCAGGGAGAAACGTGGGTTCGAGAGATTGTCTGGAAAGATGCAGCTGGTACAGCAGTTACTGTCACCGGCTATACTGCTGCATTGATGGCTCGTAGAAAGATTGCTGACACCGCTACGCTTCTTAGCCTATCAAGTGCAGGTGTAAGTCCGGCAATTGTGGTAGGGACAACTGATGGAAAATTTACTATAACAATAACAGCTGCAGTATCTGCAGCGCTCGACTTTGAGACAGCTGTTTATGATTTTAAAGTAACTAGTAGTACAGGCATCGTTACCTATCTTCTCGAAGGTACGATTACACTGAGCAAGGCGGTGACTAGATGATTAAGGTAGTTGAAGTTCCTGATACTAACTTTATCAACATCAGCGACGCAACGCTGTCTGGTCATACAGTAACAATAACTGATACAGCTGATGTTGATAGTGATATTGTCGAGATAGAACTGACAGAAGCATCTAACATTTCCTTCACGAGGTAGAGATGACTACACAGATAGTAGTAATCCAAAGTGAACAGGGACATACCCAGAACACTGATACTTATTTAGACTACGGAGGTGTTAATCAGGCTGCTGCATCTGCGATAAAAGCTGTTATCGACGCTAAAGATACTGATGGAACGTTGGCAGCTAATAGCGATAGCAAGTATGCAACGCAGAAAGCAGTAAAGACGTATGCTCTTCCTCTTTCATATCTTGACATAGGAACAGTTACAACTAACAGCGATACTAAAGTTCCATCACAAAAGGCTGTAAAGACATATGTGGATTTAGTGGATAGTCTTGTTAATATTCAGTTAGCACTGAAGATTCCACTGACATATCTTGATACTGACGGTACGTTAGCAGCAAATTCAGATGTGAAAATACCTTCTCAGAAAGCTGCTAAGACATATATAGACCTTCGTATTCCCCTTACATATCTTGACACGGACGGCACGCTAACAGCGAACAGCGACACGAAGATCGCTACGCAGAAGGCCGTTAAGACTTACGTTGACTTAAGAATCCCACTAACCTACTTAGACACCGATGGTACGTTAGCGGCTAATAGTGATACAAAAGTTGCAACCCAAAAGGCTGTTAAAACCTATGCAGATAATATTGCAGAACGATCAGTAGTTTTAGTTGCTATAGACTATACTACTAACTGTAGTACAGGAAACAATAAGGCATACTTTCGCGTTCCTGATATTCTTGCTGGAATGAATCTACACTCTGTCGCTGCATGCTGTATCACAGCTGGAACAACAGGAACTATGACTATCCAGATAAGAAACGTAACTAGAGTTGTTGATATGCTTACCACTGAAATGACGATAGATAGTGCTGAGCTGGATACTTTAACAGCAGCAACTCCTGCTGTTATTGATACTACTAACGATGATGTCTCAGAGGGTGATGTTCTTGCAGTTGATATAGATACAGTTCATACTGTTGTTGCTAAAGGTCTTTTAGTCAGTCTAACCTTTAAACCGGCGTAGGTAAGTAATGTCAGTAGATGATAGCTATACTAAAGTCCTCCTTCAATTTGATGGAGATAATGGGTCTGGAGACTTTACAGATGGAAGTGGAAAGGTATGGACTGGAGTTAGTGATGCTCATATAGACACCTCACAGAAAGTATTCTGTACAGGTAGCGGATGTTTTGATGGAGTAGATGACTATATCTGGACTCCAAATCATTCAGACTTTAACTTAGGTAGTGGGGACTTTACGATAGATTGTAGAATTAGAATAGCCTTACTTCCCCCTGGACTTCCATCTGGTCCTAAGCAACTTGCTTGTTTGATAGGGCAAGGAGTAAATGATAGTAACTTTTGGATATTTCATCTTCAGAATTCTGTTGGTACGATATATCTTGGCTTTGCACAAAAAGAGACTGGAAGCTGGACGGTAGATGTAAATGCTGCCTGGACGCCTTCTTATAATACTTGGTATCATGTAGCTGTCTCTAAAGCATCAAATGTATATAGATTTTTTGTTGATGGAACACAGGTAAGTACCGACCAAACAGATACAACTCCTATTGCTAGTATAGGAAGTAATGCGGTAGTAGGTTATGATGTAACTCACTCACCCTTTAATGGATGGATAGATGAATTTCGTCTATCGACTGGAATAGCGAGGTGGACTGCGAACTTTACACCCCCAGCTGATCCTTACATTCCCTGTGCTGTACCTACTACAGTTATCTTACCAAGGCAGATGATAGTATTATAAACTATGAAACTAGAAACTAAAGAAGAAATCAAAGAAGTCATGGCACAGTGCTACCTAAGCACTAAGACCAGCGCACAGATTCTATTCTCAGAATCCTTCACACGCCAGTTTGCACCGAAGACTGATGAAATCTTCTATGCCCTTGATAATGATGAGTTGCAGAAGGTAGTAATCAAGGCACCTCGAGGTTGGGGGAAGTCCTCGATCCTAAACATTGCTTACGCTGGTAAGAAGGCACTGTTTAGAGAGAAAAAGTTTATTGTACCTATCTCAACGACATCGACCAAGGCAGTCCTTGAAAGTGAGAACCTAAAGCGTGAGCTAATCTCGAACACGTTGATTCGTAAGATCTTTGGTAATATAAAGACAGGTAATGCTGAGAGCACTGGCATTGATACTAGCTTCAGCAAGGAAATGTGGTCTATCAATGGTGAGACCCTTATTCTGCCAAGAGGTGCTGGCCAGCAGATTCGTGGTATCAGGTGGGGAAAGATTCGTCCTGACCTTATCGCCGTGGATGATCTCGAAGACCCTGAGGCAGTTTTGTCAAAGGAACAGAGAGAAAAACTAAAGCACTGGTTCTTCGCTGACGTTCTTAACAGTATTGACAGAAGCTCGAAGACGTGGAAGATTGTCTATATCGACACGCTGAAGCATGAAGATGCGTTGCTTGCGGATCTTATGAATGATCCCAGTTGGTATCATATAGACATCGATCTCTGTGATGACGAGTTGCGCAGCAACTGGCCTGAGTTTATGAGCGATGCAGATATCAAGGCTCTATACGAAAGTTTCAGGCAGCAAGGTCTTCTTGATGTCTTTGCTAGGGAGTATCGTGGTCAACCTATCGCTCGTGAGGACGCTGTGTTTCGGCAGGAGTACTTTCGATACTACTCTGAGAGTGATGAGACCTTCAACAAGCGACTGCAGAATCTTGAGTCAGTAGTCATCATCGACCCTGCAAAGACAACGAAGGTATCGTCCGATAACTCTGCTATCGTTGGTATAGGTATTGACGTGGAGCTACCTCGGGTCTACATTCGAGATGTCGATGCCGGTATGATGCATCCTGACGATATATACAACAGGGCGTTTGCTATGGCAGATAGGCTTGGAGCAAGGACTATCGGCTATGAGGTAACGTCGCTGAATGAGTTCATTACCTATCCTATAACTACTCATATGCTCAAGTGCGGTAAGTTCTATACGTTGGTTGAGCTTAAGGATAGGGGTAAGAAGAAGGAAAATCGTATAGCGATGTTAAATCCGCTCTATCGTCTTGGCTACATTTACCATAATAAGAATGTGACGCAGGGTCTGGAAAGTCAACTGCTTGCGTTTCCTAAGAGCAAGCGAGATGATATAATGGATGCAGTGGCTTACGTAGTTGAGATGCTTGAACTAGGCGAACGCTACTTTGCACCAGATGCCTCGATGGAAGGTGAAGCACCAAGTGAAGATGAGTTTGCAGGCCTTGAGAAGGAATATGAACCAGCTATTAAGAATTGGAGAGCAGCATAGATGCCGATAAATCTAGATCCTAATAATAGTGGAATAAGTTACTCAGGTGCAGATATTGAGTATTCCTATCCAAATGGCCTAGACCTTCAACCAACTAGTCATACACATCAAGTGCTTCTGACAAAGCTTCTACTCCTTGCTCAGGAGAGCTCAAGAGAGATGAGTAAGAGGCATAGCAGTTGGAAGAAGATAGATAGAACGCTGACGGCCTATATTCCGCTTGATGAGAAGGAAACGCTGGTACAGGAGAATGATGAGAGGAAGCCGGTCTCTATTGTTATTCCATATAGCTTTGCGACCCTCGAGACCTTGCTGACGTACTTCTCCGCAGCGTTCCTAGACTATCCCATTTTCAAATACGAGGGGACTAGTCCTGAGGATAGGGTCGGCGCTATGCTAATGGAGAAGGTTATTGAGCAACAGAGTCGACGGTCTAAGATGGCCTTAGCGTTGCTAACTACGTTCCGCGATAGTTGGGCCTACGGCTTTGGTAGCGCCGCACCTTATTGGGATAAGGTATATGGAAAGAAAACTACCGTGGTCGATGCAGGATTCTTCTCAGCGATCTTCGGCAAGATGCTTAGTTCAGGAAAGAAGAGGCAGAGTGTCGATACTATTCTATATGAAGGTAACTTCCTTAGGAACATCGATCCTTATATGACGCTTCCTGATCCGAATGTACCTATACACGAAGTGCAGAAAGGTGAGTACTTTGGCTGGATAGATCCATCGAACTATAAGGAGATCCTGAATAACGAGAGGAACGATAAGTCCTACTTTAACGCTCGATACTTGAGCGAGATGCGAGGTAGTGCAGGGCGTAGTCAGTACAACAAAGCTAAAGCTAACAGTGGTAGGGATGAACGTTTTGGTACTGGACTTGGGGAGCTAGGTGTTTCAACAAGTCCTATCGACCGCATCTTCATGTACGTCAACATTATCCCGAAGGAATGGCAGCTGGGAACCAGCGAGTATCCAGAGAAGTGGCTATTCTGTATCGCGGCGGATAAGGTTATCCTCTGTGCTAAGCCGCTAGGTCTAGACCATAATATGTTTCCAGTAGCAACAGCGAGTCCTGATTATGATGGATATAGTGTTACGCCGATCAGCCGTCTTGAACTTATCAGCGGTCTACAAACCACGCTCGACTGGCTGGTAAATAGTCATATAGCTAACGTTCGCAAGAGTATCAATGATATGTTGGTAGTTGATCCTAGTTTAGTAAACATCAACGACCTTCTCGACCCTGCACCTGGAAAGCTTATCAGAATGAGAAGGGCCGCTTGGGGAAGGGGTGTAGAGAATGCTGTTAAACAACTTGCTGTTACTGATATCACTCGCAGTCATATACAGGACTCTGCCTATATCACTGAACTTATCAAAACGTGCTCAGGTTCTGTTGATAGCGTCATGGGTCTCGCTAGGTCTGGTTCTGAACGTGTTAGTGCAGATGAGAGTCGAGGAACTCGAATGGCTGCGCTCTCTCGGTTAGCGAAAGCAGCAAGGGTTGTATCACTTCAGATGATGACAGATCTTAGCTATATGCTTGCTAGCCATACACAACAGCTTATGTCTAGGGAGCTATATGTATCAGTAACAGGTAGGTGGGAAGAAGAACTAATGGCGCAGTATCCTAATAGTCAGGGTAGGATTAAGGTCAGTCCCTTTGATATCTCGATTGACTATGATATACAAGAAGGAGATGGGACGCTACCAACAGGAGAGAATGCAGATGTGATGGTACAGCTGTTCCAAAGTATCTCAAGCCAACCAATTCTGCAGCAACAGTTTGATATTGTTCGCATCTTTCAGAGGATCGCTATGATGATGGGGATTAAGGATGTGAATGAGTTTAAGAATCGTGGAGGGCAGATGCCTCAGATGAATGCAACTGCGCTGCCTGATCAAACAGTGCTAGATGAAGCACAGAAAGGGAACCTTGTTCCACTGGCATAATTATGGAAGATAACATAAAAGATATGTCGCTTAGTGAGCTAGAGGGCTTCGTCGAGACTAGAGTCTGGAGACTTATGATAAAGGCTGCATTGGATGCAGTTTCTAGTAAGATGGAAGCTAACAATCAAATTGACCCTTTTAAGGACCCTACTACGATATGTAGGAATCAGGGTTATATAGAAGGGCTAAACTTCCTGATCGACTACCCAGCGGTTCTGAAGGAACAAGTTGAGTACGAGAGGAAGAAAGAAGAGAAAGAGGAGAAGAAAGATGGATAAGATAGAAGAAAGTGTAAATGATATTCTGGACATCAGTCCAGATGTAAATGAACCACCGGTTGCTCCTGCAGAACCGACAAACGCTGAACCCCCGGCAATCGCAGACCCTCCTGCATCGCCGACACCGGAGCCGCCCGTTGAGCCTCCCCCTGCTCCAGCGGCTCCACCCCCTACACCTTCAGCTGTAGAGCCTTCAGCTACGCCGGCTACACCACTGGCAGAACCACCTATTGTACCTGCAGCTGATCCAAGGGATGCAACGATTGCTGAGTTGCAAGCGACGATAGCTGCTCTTCAGCAGACTGTTGGTCAGATTGCTGGAACAGCGGTTGCTCCTGCACAATCAGTGGCTCCTGAAGTGAAGCTTGATGCTAATGGTCAGCCGATAGCGCCTGAGCCTCCGCAGTATAAGTTTCTACAGAAGGAAGAGGAACTTGATCAGGCGCTGAACAGCGTGGATAACTTCAACAAGATGCTGTCTGGCGTTGTGAACAAGGCACAGGAGAGTGTCCTGCTGATGGTGCCTCAGCTAGTCACCAAGATGGCTGATGAAGTCGTCGTAAGACGGATGGCAGCTGCTGAGTTTTTCAGGGCGAATCCTGATTTAGCTGCAGTTGATCCGACGACGCAACGTCCGCTATATCGTGCTTTCGTAGGTCTGGTAGCGAACGAGATTGCAGCGGCTCACCCGGATTGGAACATGGAAGCTGTTATGAGTAACCTTGGAACGGAGGTTAGGAATAGGCTTCGCCTGAGTGGTGGTGTTCCTCCTGGAACTCCGTCTGTAGCGACACCAGCAGCACCGGTTGATCCTGCTGCCCCAACTCCAGCGTTTGTAGGCCCTGGAGGTTCTCGACCCAGCAATGTCGCCCCGACCTTTAAGGGGCTTGAGAAGGATGTGCTCGACCTGATAACTGATTAACGCTATGTTGATTATTTCAACATAGGGATGATAAATCGCAAAGGATTGAGGTATGGATACTATGGACGTGACACTTCTTAATAACATAAGTGCTGAGCGCTATCAAGAAGCGATGCCTAGTATCATGAGCCAAGAGAAACTCTGCAGCGGCTTGGTTTTTAACTATAACCTTTTAATTCTTTGGAGGATAAGATTATGAGTAGTTCATTAGATCGCCTTATCTACCAATTTATACGGAAGGGAGATATATCCTTTGCTAAGTTTAAGGATAGCGTCCCTCTATATTTTGGTACAAGTAAGGATGTATCGGCTCAGTGGGATGGAACAGATCTTGATATTGTTCCTCTTACTGATGACACCGGTGCGATTAATATCGGCAACGGTACTAAGGACATTGATTTTAAGGTGTTCCTTGGAACTACTGCTAAGTATGCATCTTTTGATGTAGGAAATAGTAGAGTCGATTTAATAGGTATTCCCCTTTTGGCCGGGGCGCAGTCGAATACAGCGACTGCGCTTAAGCTATCAGCATCTCAAGTTGGCGCTCTTCGCGTCTTCTCTGATGACGGTGGAGCTAACATTGCTGATAGTGTTCGTGGTGCGCAGTCTCGAGTTCTTTTGACTCTTGATCAGTCTGGAGGTACAATTCGTGCCTTGCAGGGCCAGTTAAAGTTGCTGACTGGTATAGACGTAACAACTGGTATCTACACTGCTGTTCAAGGCTATGTAGAACTCGCTGGTACGCATATATCAAAGACAGGGGCTACCTTCTCTTGTTTCGATGCGTCTGTAGAGATCGGAACCAGCTTGACTATTGATAGTGGTGGCGAGTTCTATGGTGTTCATGTCGAGACAACTGGTGCAGGGACTATCACTAACAATGGAACCTGTGCTGGTATCGGGATCACGAAAGCAAGTGGTGCTGCAAGTTGGCCTGTTGGTATCTTTATCTCCCCATTGACAGTAACAACTGCAATCTCTGTTGGTACAAAGGCTAACACATCTGGTAGTGGAGTTGTTATTCCTTCTACTGACGACTTCGGCGCTGTTCGTATCTTCACTGATGATGCAGGTGCCAATATTGCAGATAGTGTAAGGGCACTACAGAGTAGAACTCTTCTCACTATATCCCAATCTGCTGGTACTATCAGGACAGTCCAGGGACAGTTGAAGGCCTTGACAGGCGTCAACTTTGATACTGGTATCTATACACCAGTGCAGGGTTACATTGAACTGGCTGGGACTCACACAGTGGCAGCAGCTGGCGTCTTAACCTGTTTCGATGCATCTATTGAAATTGGAACGGCGCTGACAGCGACAGGCTATGTCGCCGGTTTCAAGGCAGAGCTGACTGGTTCTGGAACGTGCGCTGCTGGCCTGGACTGTGGCTTTCTTGTCACAAATGCAGCAGGTGCGGCAGTTTGGACTTATGGTCTGTATGTCGAGGCATCTGCAGTTGATACTGGTATCTTCATTGGTGCCTGTACGACTGGAATCCAGATCACTAACGCTGCTATTGGAGTTACGAGTGCTAGAGCGATCAAGGTCTCTACATCCCAAGCAGCTCCAGCTATGGAGGATGGCTATGGTGTTGTCGAGATCGATCATACTATCACGGGAACTGCAGCATCCAACTTTAGTGGTTGTGCACTGTCATCTTGGGTGAATATTCCGAGTGGTACAGTAGGCTCAGGCAAGTACGTCTGTGCACAGAATAATGGTGTCTATGAGGATGCAGCGGCTGTTATTACTGGTGCAAGGATCATATTTGGTATGAGGTGCCAGAAGATTCTTGGTGATACTGATGCTACATCGTTCCCATTCAGCATCAACACTAACAATACAGCTATCACAGCGTTGATAGATGTAAATAATATAGGTGATCTTGGCTGGATTGATGGAGTACTGTCTGGTGCAACACTTGATGGACATATTCCTCTCTTCAGGGACAATGCTGGAGTTGTTCACTACGTGAATACCTATATTGATTAATTAAAAGAAAGAGGAGAGAAAGCGATGAAACTAACAGTATTTGGTAGATTGATGTTACTTAATATTCTGCCTAATGAAGGAAACTTCTTGACGTTGAAGATAGTAAACCAGCTTCAACAGGATCTATCCTTTAGCGAGGAAGAACTAAAGAGGCTGGACATTAAGCAGGTGGACGGTAATGTCACTTGGAATCGGCTAGCTGACGAACCTAAGGAAGTTACGATAGGTGAGAAAGCTACAGATATAATCGTGTCGGCACTAAAGAAGCTCAACGACACAAATAAGTTAACTCTTCAACACTATGAACTTTACGAGAAGTTTATAGAGGGAGGTAAATAAAAGATGGACAAGATAAAAGGATTTATTCAGATGACAGGTCGGGCATCATTTGCTCTGCCTGCTGTTGCTGAAGCAGCGGATAGTGGAACGATTGTAGCGTCTGCTGCTATCTCTGGCCTGACTGCTGGAGTAATGACAGTAGCTGCACAGCCGGACTATCCTAGGACGCTTAGAGGATATCTGACTGATGCTAACGCGACTATCACTAACGGTACGCTGACTATCGTAGGTCTCGACCAGAATGGCATTGGGATCAGTGACATACTGACCTTCACTGCTGCTGGCGCGCAGACTACTGTTAAGGCTTTCGCGAAGGTCGTGAGCGTAACATGGGCACTTGTTACTGGTACTGTCACAACGACCAGTGATACGATGAGCCTAGGCTACGGTGCATCACTTGGCCTGCCAGCTTGCAACGGCGCGATCTATGAGAAGCTGGTGAAGGCTGAGTTCAACGGCTCTAACGATGCTGGAACGTTGAGTACGACCTATGGTCTCTACGTCCCTGCTGGCACGTTGGACGGAGCGAAGCCGTTGGAAGTGACATTTAACTATAAAATACCTATCCCTGCTTAGTGGATAGAACTGAACGGAGGTAATTAAAGATGGGTGGATTTCTTGGAATGAGAGGAACAGGCGACTGGGCTACTGACCAGAGGCCGAAGAGTTGGAGGGAAGGTATTCTGTACCTGTACCCGAATGGAAGCGCTCCGATTACCGCGATTATGAGTAAGCTAAAGAGCGAGAAGGTTACTGATCCGGAGTTCTACTGGTGGACGAAGGCGCTGCAGACACAGCGGGCAACGATTACTGGTATCTATACTGACTCAGCGTTATCCTCTGCCTATACCAATGGTGGTGTGGCAGGTTCACTGGAGTATGTAAAGATGTCAGCGGCTGATGTAAGCCACTTCCGTGTAGGTCATCAGGTTCTCCTGCGGGATGCATCAGACTATACAGTCGATGTGAACGCGAAGGTAGTGGCAAAGAACGTGAACGGGGCGTCAAGCTATATCGCCTGCAAGCTGTTGGAAGCTGACGATAATAGCTCTCATAGCCATGATCTGTCCGACGCTGATGTTGCTATCATCATCGGCTCGATCAACGCTGAAGGCGCGACGATGCCTACTGGGATTACCTATGATCCTGTGAAGCTTTATAACTTCACCCAAATCTTCAGGAGCCCGCTGAGCATCACTAGAACAGCTAAGAAAACCAAGCTGCGCACGGGCGATGCTTACAAGGAAATGAAGCGGGAATGCCTCGAGTACCATAGCATCGAGATGGAACGGGCCTTCTTGTTCGGTGTAAAGACAGAGAACACTGGCGACAATGGTAAGCCGGAGCGAACTATGGATGGTATCCTTACGATCCTGCGAGCTGAATCATCGGCGACAGTCGACGACTATAGCCTGAACAGTACCTACAGTGGCAAGGACTGGACAGACGCGGGCGGTGGTAAGACTTGGCTGGATGCTTTCCTTGAAGTGATCTTCCGTTATGGTAGCGGTGAGAAGCTGGCCCTGTGTGGAAGTGGTGCGCTGCTTGGCCTGAATCAGTTGGCCGAGAGTGGTGCTCACATTAACCTTGTACCTGGCGCCAAGAGCTATGGAATCAACGTGACTACATGGCTT
>JBAZAY010000069.1:0-12616 GCA_041671725.1 Gallionella sp.
CGCTATGGCAGTGGTGAGAAGCTGGCCCTGTGTGGAAGTGGTGCGCTGCTTGGCCTGAATCAGTTGGCCGAGAGTGGTGCTCACATTAACCTTGTACCTGGCGCCAAGAGCTATGGAATCAACGTGACTACATGGCTTACCCCGTTTGGTACTATTTATCTGAAAACGCATCCGCTGTTCTCTGCTGAGACGACCCTTCGCAATAGCATGCTTCTTGTCGAGCCGAAAAACTTGGTCTACAAGTATATCGACGACACGAACTTCTATGCTGAAGGTGACGCAAAGCAAAGCGGTCCTGGCACTAATGCCAGCCGTAAGGACGGCACCGACGAGGAGTTCTTGACTGAGGCAAGTCTTGAACTGCATCATCCCAGCACTATGGGATTCTTAAATGGAGTAGGAGTAGACAACTCGGTCTAAACGCCGTAGTTCCTCCTCTTGCGCGGCGAGTAAGGGTGGGGAGGTTTCTCCAGAGCCTCCTCACTCTTCAAATAACGCTTTGTTGAAAAAATCAACATAGCCAACAAAGATCGAAAGGAGCGTGCGGAATGAGAGTATTTGAAACTATGGGTAGCATGGGCTCGACAGCTCGTATAGCTACTACAGACACAGCAGCAGGAATTACATCTACACTTCTCTACGATACTACTACAAGTCGCCGTGCAACGGCAGCAACTATATCAATCGAAACTAATAACGTTCGTATAGCATTTACTGCTACTCCTACACAAGGTGCTAGTGGTCTTGGACACTTGCTTTATCCTGGTGATAGTTGGCGCATTGTCGGTAGGGAAAATCTCGAGGACTTCCTTATCATAAGTGCTGCAAATGGAGTGGCAGGCGCTTATCAAATAACAGTTGAGTACTAATCGAAAGGGCGGGCGGAGGTATAAAGATGGATGGGATAGGTGGAATTAGACCTGGGACATTAAGACCCTCTGGGGTAATTGGAACGACAGGACAGATAACAGTTACTGATAACGGCAATGGAACTGTAACAATCAGTCTTGCATCAGGCTTCACTTTTACAATTAACGATTATCAGTTTATTCCTATTGAGGCAGGTATAGATGGCACATCAGCTCCTACAGCTGCTGCAATAGTAACTGCGACAAATAAGATAGTTACCAGAGTTTTTCGAGGAGCAGTTGGAAATCAGGATTTGTTCCTAATTTGGAACGCTCCTCCTGACTTGTCAGGATCTACAATTCTCTATCGTGTTAAGTATCTTATCACTGAGAGTACTGTTCCAGCGAATGCAGAAACTGTTAAGTTTACACTGGCTGGTGTTGCGATAGGTGCAGTTACTGCAAGCTATACAACTGATCAGCTAATCAGTCATGCACTAGGGACTGCTATAACAGTTACAGATACTTATGCTACAGCAACGCTGCCTGCACAGTACGCAGTTATCAACACTGCGTGGAGCGCTGCGGTTACTCCTACACATCTGGCAGGTGGCAAGACAGTTATCATGTCGTTGGTAAGAGATCAAGCAAACGATACTTATGCTCAAAATGTAGGCGTTATAGGTGTCGAGCTCAAGTTTGCAAGATTGATGGCATAGGTGATGATATGCAGACTATACATAGACTTCTAGAGCCAGAGACTCTTGTTTATAATGCACTTACAAGTAAAGGCTATGACCAATTCACAGTAAATGAAATGATCAAGGCCGTTAAGTACGGCTCTGGTGTGACTTTAACTTCTCAGACCTTGAATCTTAGTACAGTTGCAGGATCGGTATTTGGAAGCAATCCCCTTACTGATCTACGTTGGACTAAAGGTTTCAAGATAACCCTCACCGACACTCTCGGCCAGACGCTGGTGTTTTGGGGCGGAGGGAATTCGACTGAGACATTGAGTAGTGAGATGATAACCGGATGGACAACGCCAGGAATCCCCACATGCGAATATGAAACTCTGACGGTAAATGCAAACGGTCATGATCTTGACAGCGTTATAAACACAACGGCAACCAGTGGATTTGGTAATGCCTATTCAAATTTGTTAGGATCATCAGCCGGACAACTGAATAAAATCGTCATAGCATATACAAAAACATCAGGTCAAGATCCTATCTTCTACACGAAAGATACTGGTTTTGGGGCGGCGGTAACGGTAAACCAGACACTAACGGGATCTCACACGTTATATTATACAACAACAACGGGCGACAAATATGCTTACATAGAAAATTCAGCACTGGCAAGTTGGAATGCGACAATAACACATAAGCAGGTCACAGCCCCTTCAGCTACAGGAATATATGGCCTGTCAACAAAGGGCGGGAGTAATGGGTATGTGAGTATCGGGGCGACATTTAATCCGAATGATACGAGCTATACGATTGCGGTAACGGTGAGCTAGGAATTAAAATGAAACTTGATAAAAAGAAAACTGGATGGTGTGTCCCTGATACTTTCTTTAACCTCTTTACAAGAGGTATATCAAAGGAAGGTGAGATTCCTCGTGCAGTTAGGGTAGCTGTCTTTAACATAAGCCCTGGCGTTAACCACTATCAAGCACAGGTTCAGGACTATGATGGAAATTGGCAGTATCTTTCTGAGGTATGGACTGGAGAGTGTATGGCCTCCAGCTTGTGGCCTAGTTGTAATTACGATCCTGACCTGACGCCTATTAAGTATCTATCTGTCAGGGAGGCTTTCGAAGAGCAAATCCAACTATTCGTTGGAAAAGGAGAGGTAAAATAGGATGGATTATAAAGACCTTCGAGATAAGTTTATTGAGCTATCTGGTCGATACGATCTGGTAAAGAGTACAGGAGAGGATGATGGTGCTGACTTCTTTATCAATGCTGGACAGAAGAATCTAGACCGACTGTTAGTGTCAAATAAGATGTGGGCGCGGTATCCTGTGATTCTAACAGCAGGTACAATTATTGCTAAGACAACAGGAATAAGAGCAATAAAGGAAGTGTGGATAGCTGATGCAGATGGTAAGAGTCAGCTAGTGCCAACAACGCTACAGATGCTCCGAGAGTATTATGATGAAGAGTCTGGTAATATCGATCAAGGAACGCCAGAATACTACGCCCCTGCTCTTTTTCGTCCAGCGCCTGATACCTTAGCGTCAACGACAGGAATGTATGATGTAGAGGATCTTCTTCTATATGATGCTGCGGCTCCAGCAAAACATTTTAACTATGATGGTGTGATAGTAATGCCGCCTCCAGATGCTACATATACCTTAACGATCTGGGGGCTCTTCTATAGCCCAACGCTATCAGCGACGTTGGCAGCTAGTGTCTGGACTCAGACGAAAAGCTACTGGAGTGAGGTTCATCCCTCTACGTTGATAAAGGCAGCACTTAAAGAGTTGGAGAGCTTCTATCGAAATACCGAGGGGACGAAGGACTATAACAACGCACTGATGGACGATGTACGAGGTATGGACTATGACTCAGTTGAGCAGGACCTTGTAGGCGATATGCAAATGGGAGGATGAACGATGGTAGATATTATAATAAATGGAGATACATCAGATAAGAAGTTTGCATCTATTGAGCGGTTTCTAAACCGTCTAGCAAGACGGTCGAAGACGACTACAACAGTAATGATGCCAGCAACACCAGTATCTATCTATACCGATCAGCTTGATAGTACTGGCTGTTTCTATACCTTCGTTTCGGCAATCGCTGGGTCGATTAAGAAGGTGTGCGCTGAAGTGCAGATTGAAAAGTTTAAGAACGCTACGATATCTATTTCGATTCAAAGGAAGACAATGTCTCCTGGGATTCAGCTTCCTATTATCGAAGGTATGTGTACGTTTGATACGGATATTGCAGTGGAGGTTGGAGATAAGATTGCCTTTACGTTGAAAGAGTTGAAGACTGCGGTACCTAATAATGTCACTGCACCTTTCATTGCGTTAGGGTTTAGTATAGTAACTACTACCAGTGAAGCAGAAAAAACTGCTATAGCAATTACAGCTGTTGAAGAGGCTAAGAATGAAATCCTTTCCAACTGATATAAAGGTACACGGCCTTAGGTCTGATAAGTCTAATCCTAAGAACAATGGCTATGCGATTGATGCTAGAAACGTTCGAGGTCGGAAGCATGGGCTAGAGGGATATAGCCCAGAAATGATGGAGTTTCCCTCGATTGTCTATGGCGCTGGGACACTTTCTATGACTCTCGACTGGCCGTTTCCTCAGGTCTTTCAGACTGATACAGGTCTATTTATTGCGAAGAGGGATGGCCTATATCAAGTTGTTTTTACGGCTAGCGTTCTAACTGCAACAAAGCTAACTGGTGTTTATACAGGCTCAGTCAACTGGCCATTTACAGTTGCTAACTGCCCAGGGTTTCCTGTCTTTGCATCAGGAGACCTTCTTGTTTACTATGACTATACCACTAGTGCGTGGGTAGCGTTTAACAAGGCGACACTTGGCAGTACTGCAGGTACACACTGGGATACTACCTGGGATCAGCCGGTCTCAGCATGTTTCTTTAATGGACAGGTTATCGTATGTGGAGGAACAAGTTCAACAACATGGCCTTCTAACTCAAGGTTAGTTAGATGGTCAGAAGTTGGTGCCTTTAAGTTTCTTGGAAAGACAGCAACCGCTATCAGCAACGTAGCTGGACAAGTATTTGCCCCTTGTGATGATAATGAGATTCTTCTTCGGTGCATGAAGTTGGGAAGACGAGTTATCGTCTATGGAACCTTCTCTTGCTTTGTTATGCGTCCTATTGAAGACCCAGTACCTGCATTTGGGATTAAGAAGTTAGATGGAATAGTTGGTATGCGAAATCCTCTAGCAGTTGCTGGCAATGAGACGAAGCAGTTAATAGTTGATCGAGAAGGAGATATCCGTCTCATTACCTACGATGTCTACGAGAACGTAAACGTAGAGTTAGTAGGGCACTCGGAGTACCTTGGCAATGCCCAGAAGAACTTGAATATGTCTACTGGAGAAGATATAGTTATCGTTACCTATAATGAGCAGGAGGACGAGTTCTATATCAGCAACGGCATAGAGAGCTTTCTATTCAGGGAAGGTGAGCTAACGCGCATCAATAAGTGTATAACCTCAATGGTCAACTACAAGAATGCAGCAGTGACAGATAGTAGCGACTTTGCTTACATCAACAAGATGCCTATTGGTGTTTACTCAGACTGTGATGATGAGGTTGCTCTCTATCAAAGTGACGCTATCGACCTGAGCATGAACGCAATTAAGACTATCGAGACAGTTGAGCTAACTGGTACATTGCCAGCTGGTGCAAATGCTGAGGTTATGATAGAGACACGCGTGAATAGAACGGAAGCCTTCAGGAGCACAAAGTGGGTACGTATCAACCCTAGTGGAATTGCATCTCCAATAGTTAGCGGTGTCGAGATGCGTGTGAATGTAAGAGTAAGTAAACTAACAGGTCTGACTCTGGAGTCACTACGCTTGTGGTGGAAGCTGTCAGACAAGAGAGGAATAAGGGGAAACTATGCTAGTACGTCTAATGCCTGAACAGACAGCGAAGTATTGGGAGCAGATTAAGTTTGCTGTAGAGAACAGCATGCCACCTACAGTTCGTGGTACTATGAATATGAATAAGGTTCTATACTCTCTTGAGAGCGGCCGGATGGTGGCGTGGGCTTCGATAGATAAGGGAAAGATAGTTGCAATAGTAACTACTACCATTATGGAGGATAACTGTACAGATACAAAGAACCTTCTTGTCTATAGCGTCTACGGTATCGCTGATCAGATAGGCAAGAAGAATTGGATGGATGGATACGAGACACTTATGAAATATGCCAAGGCTCAGGAATGCACGCAGCTAGTGGCATTCTCGAGAGTCGATGCTATAAAGAAAATCGCTAAGCACTTTGGTGCTGATATAGAGAATACACTAATTGCAATTCAGGTTAAGTAAAGCTATGTTGAAAATTTCAACAAAGGAGGCGTAAATGGGAAGCGGCGGCGGAAGTGGTGGAACTAGTGGAACAGTAGATTACCCTGCATATATGAAGACTGTGCATGGACAGCTGCTTGACAACAATGGAGCTGATACACCATCAAGTAGTGTTGTAGACTGTATTAACACACAGCTTGCAGCGTCTACCCCTTACAGTGGAGTCACTGCGTATGATCCGGATACTGTTATCACGGCGATGGATACTGCTGTAACGAACATGACAGCGATAGCTACTGCTCTTGCTTATCATACAGACTTTGATAATATGGCAGCGGCAGCAAAGGCTGAGATTGATGTTGTTGCACCTTCAACAAATCTAGATACTGCGATTTCTAGTCTAGTTACCTTAGTAGGTAACCTTAGTAAGATTACAGACTTTAATGCTATAGCAGATGCAGCGTCTACTGAGATTGACACTATCCATCCTCGTACTGCATATACAACAGCAGTTGGTCTCGCTCAGGTTCTTGTAACAGCGATGACCTACCATACAGACTATGATGCAATGGTAGCTGCGGCGGTCGATGAGATCGACACAGTGTTCTTGCCTGCATCTAAAATAACGTCGCTGGCTAGTGCCTTTGCTACTGACCTTGATACAGCGATTGACACGGCTACCTACGCTCGCTTCCAGAGTGGAATGCGAGATGTAGGAGCAGCTATGACATCTGCTTTCACGATAGGCGCTGCAAATATCGAGGCGGAGAAAACTAGGCAGGTATCAAAGTTTACTTCTGAGCTTAACTATAAATCATATGGAGATCGGAAGGAACTAATAGCTACTGGCGTTCAGCAGATGCTTACTATGTATATCGGTAAGATCGAGAAGCAGCATGGAATAGCGTTGGCTGAGATTGAAAATCTCAAGGATCGTGCAACGCTTCTGGCTGGTGCGATAGATGAAATGGTCAAGATGCTTCTTGAGAAGACGAAGCTTCAGGCAGTTACAGCTGAAGTAGAGATGAAGGCACAGGCTAGCAAACAGCAGGAGATTGGTCAGGCTATTCAGATCATGAGTGCTATGCTTACCAACAAGCTTGAGTATACTCGAGTTGCTAATGCAGTTGCTGTTGAAGTTGGACGTCTTACTATTATCGCAAAGGATGAAGAAGAGAAGAGGAATACTGAGATAGACGTGAGAGATGCTCTCTGGGATTTAGAGCTTTTTCAATATGGAAGTAATGTTCTGGCTAGTATCTCTGGAGGAACGGCAGTGAATAGGACGGAAGGACGAAGTCCTATTACGTCAGCGATGTCTGGCGCATTATCAGGAGCAGTTGCGGGAGCTATGATTGCTGGTGCATCTGAAGGAGCCATCGCAGGTCCTATGGGTGCAGGCGTAGGTGCATTAATAGGTCTAGGCGCAGGCCTATTTAGTTAATAAAGGAGGTTGTAGAGATGGACTTTGGAAATATGTTTAGTGTCGACTCTAGTTTAGCACCGAGTGCAAGTGCAGGAACAGACTGGTCAAGGTTGATCAGCAACCCTGCCGTCCAGATGACAGGACTTAATATCGCTAAGGCTTTTGACCCTAATGGCTTTGGAGGACGGCTAGCAACAAGTATGGCACCTATGGTACAGGGTAAGGCTCTGGCACCTACACTGACAGGGCAGCAGCCTAAGCCTGTAAATCCTCTTGATAAGGCTAAGGAACTGTCGAACGCAAGTAGCCTTCTTAAGAAAGCAGCTGAGATCAATCCTAATGTAGTTCCAGGCTTTGGAGATATGATGAACAAGGCAGTCAACATGAGTCCGATAGGAGCTGCCTTTGCTGAGAAGCCAGAGCTGATGCCAAACCCTACGGTTCCAATAGGTGATACGTTTGCTGAGCAGGCACCTGTTGGAGCTACGACCAGTGCTCAGTCTTTTAACTACACGATGAACCCAGATACAGCTGCTGCTCTAGGGCCTGATCTGGTAAAGGATTCATTCAACTATGGTCTAAATGTTCAGAAGCAGATCAATGATAACTTGCTAACGCCTGCTCAGGTAGCGAACCTAAATGCTGAGGCAGCGCATAAGAACTGGCAGATTGATCCAGCTCGTGTGGAGGAGCAGATCAAGATAAACACAGCTCCTGTTCTTGCACAGTTCGATGTATATGCAAAGAAGCAAGCACTGACGAAGGAAAGTATAGGTAGCGTTCTCAAAGCTAACCCTGGCCTTGCAGCAATACAACTTCCAGGAGGTGGAACGGTCGCTCAGTGGGCAGAGATGAATGCAGCTGATCCTGAAGGTGCGAAGAACATCAGCAATATCATCGCTCAGGGAATTCACTATAATGCATTGAAGTATTCAGCAGATCTAGAGTATAAAGGACGTCTTGCTGCTGCAACAGCAGCTGGTCAAGATAGAGAGTTTATGAAAGGCGTAGAGATTCTCAGGAAGACTGAGACGGATATAGCTGCACTTGAATCCCTTCCTTCTGAAGAAGTCTACAATAAGGATCCTAATCGAATGTTCACATACCCTAAAGGGCCGAAGACTGCTGGTGTTCTTAATGTGATAAAGAGGATGGAAGCAGAGCGAGATGCTCTCGGTTCTAAGGTGTATGGCGATAAGTATGGGGAGATAGTGCAGATGCAAAAGCAGGCAGGGCTTAGTTCTGGAACGTCGATAACAGCTGATCCTGCTAAGCTAAAGGAAATCGAGAGTGCAATATCTACTACACCAAATCCTGAAGTTCTACAAAGCATGGTGGAGATATTTGCTAACCCCACTAGTGGTGCATGGAGAGGTTTATAGATGAACTATACACTTCCTAATGGTCAGAATATAGAATTTCCGGAAGGGACTAGGCCTGACGTTATCCAGGCTTATGTTGCCAAGTATCATCCACCTGAGCCGAATATTGCAGGTAGGATCGTTGGACATCTTGCTAAGGGTGCGGCTAGCGTCGCTGAGATGGGATCGAATCTATCTAGCTACTTCCATCCATCTGGAGAAACAAACATAGGCCCGATACAGAAGTACTTTGAGGAAAGTGCTCCTGCCCAGATGGTCACGGCGCATCCAGAGACATCTACACTTGGTCAGCTTGCGGGCGGTCTAGTTGAGTTCCTTCCTCAGGTTCCGGTCTATACAGTTGGTGGTGGTGCAGCTATTCGTGGTGCCACTGCGATACCGAAGATAGGTAAGTTTGCTGAGGCCCTTCTGACCAAAAGCCCTAGTGCAATGGCTAACTATGGCAAAGCTATAGCTCGTGGTGGTATCGAGGGTGGAGTAGTTGGGACTGCAGTAGGCACACCCGCTTCTTCACCTATAGGTGAAAAGCTGTTAGAAGGTGGAGAAGAGGCTATAGGCTTCGCTGGTGCTATTGCAGTTCTACACCCTGTCTTTGCAGGGCTAGGGATCGTTGGGAGAGGGTTGTTTAGGAAGTTCAGGGGCGACACTGCGAAGGTTAAGACAGAGCTAGAAGCGAGAGCAGAGAGCGATCCTGCAGCGGCTGAGGATCTAGCGACGCTGAATGAGAACCTTGCGAAGCAAACTGCAGAAGCAGAAAAACCTTACGTTCCAACAGATGTTGCGGCTGCAGAAGATGTAAAGGTAGAACCTACGAAAGCGACTCAGGCTGAGCTTCCACTAGAGCCTCTACCAGATGAAACGTTAGGTAAGTTTGCTGAACTAGGCTATAGCGAGGCAGACCTGGCTGGCAGAACAGATAAAGAACTTATAGATATTCTTGAGAAAGGAACGAAGAATGCCACTACAGAAGGGACGCAGCAGACGGGCGGTGTCGCAGAACATATCGGAACTGAGGGACTCAGGCCGTCCGCAGAAGCAGGCAGTAGCGATAGCACTATCGAAAGCAGGCTTGATCAACAACCAGAAGGGAAAGCAGCGGAGGAAGCGAAGCCGCTGACAGCGAAGGAGAACAGGAACAAGACTCGATTAGAAGCTATGGGATATACACCAGAAGAGATAGATGCTATGTCCCCTGGAGAACAAATCGAGGCGTTGAAAGCAAAGCCCTCTGTTGAAAAAATCAACAAAGCGCCGAAGCTTACAGCAGATGAAGTCAATGAGCTTCTACGAATGGGATACCAAGGTTTCGAGATTAAGAAGATGGGGCCTGAGAAGGCACGAGCTACTATCGAAGCTGCCAAGAACCATCCTCCTCCTACTGAAGAAGAAACAGCTAAAGCAGAAGCAGTTGCTAAACAGGTCTTCGAGGCTGTTCAAGCAAAGCGAGCTACTCCAGAAACTGAACGAGTACAGCTGACAGAAGAGCAGAAAGCACAGGTAGAGGCTGATCTTGAGAAGGAACTAGAAGGAATAGAAAACGAGCCGATTAGTAAGAATGCCGAGCTTGTAGTAGGTATTGCTACTAAGATGGCTAGTTACGATCCTACTCTCGACACTCTTCTTGAAAATATGCCTAAGACTAAGGAAGAGATTATTCTAAACTGGAGGAATAAGATAGATGATATCGTTAATGAGAGAGCAGGATTAGCAGATAAGGCTGCGAAGGAAGAACCGCTTGCGAAGGGGAAGGCGAGGAGGAAGAGAGAGAAGATAGTAGACTATGCGAAGGAAGCAGAAGATTGGGAAGCGAAGCTGAAAGAAGAAGGGATGCCTGAGGAGCTGTCGTTTGATGGAGAGTCGACTGAAGGTGGAGGTACCCTTCTTGATAGCCTCGGTGGTCAGCAGATCTATGAATGGGTCTATAGCAAGCTAAAGAAGGCCGTTGATGAGAAGATGGGAAATAGGATGCCTGTCGAGCAGATGAAGAAGATGCTTAAGGGGCAGGGCGTCAGCGACGCGGAGATAGCGAATGTAGTTGGTGGGATGAAAGGAGTTGTTACTAAGCAAGATGTGCTGGATGAGATCAAGGCTAATACGACGAAGTTTGAAGATGTGGTGTTGGGGGAACCAAGGATTATTCCTTATGAGAAACTCGACCTTCGAGTAAAGGATTGGGTAAATAGTCTAAATGCAAGAACAATATCTCCAGAAGAGTTTAAGTTTAAAGTAAGTGGACATGGACTAGATACTATTGCTGATAGTGACGGTGTTCATGTAGTTGAAAAAGCTGCAAGTAAATTCGAATTCTACCAAGAACCCGGCTCCACCCCTGGCAGTTATCGAGAGATGTTTGTGACGGCTCCTACTACTGACTTTGTAAAAGATAGTGGATTTAAAGGACCAGAAGATGTAGTTAAACAATATTTAGATGGAATGCTTACTTTTGAGGAAGCTACTGCCAGAGGTATGAGTGGAAAGCTTAATGAGATCTATGGTGGCTGGAACGACGGTCACTCCGCCTACTACAACATTCAGAATCCCATTGTTAGGATTAGGTATAATGATAGAGATGTGAGTGGGAAGAAGATCCTCTTCGTTGAAGAGATGCAAGGGCCGAGTTCTACTGAACAATCCAAGATGCCTGAGTGGTTACAGAAACGTATCTACGACATCGGTACGAAGCGTGTCCTTGCTCTTGCTAAAGAAAAAGGCTACGATGGAGTCGCCTGGACGACAGGAGAGATGCAAGCGAGTAGGTATGATTTGAGTAAGCATCTTGATGAAGTAAAAATTATCAATACTTATGATAACAAGTATGGTGTAATAGGGAAAAAAGAAGGAAAGGAATTTATTAATACTACCGTTGACACTATACAGGAACTGGAAGGTACTGTCGGAAAGGAGTTAGTTTCTAAGTTTCTTGATAAAGAGAATGTAGGGAAAGAAGCAGTTAGGTTCACTGGCCTCGACCTCAAAGTCGGTGGAGAAGGTCTCAAACGTCTCTACGACCAGCAGATACCGAGTCTGATGAAGAAGTATGGGAAGGGAGAGGTTGATAAGATTGATCTTGGTATGAATCCTGACCTACGAGGACTTATAGGCGAAGATGCAGTAAATGCTTTAAAGTATGTACGAGAGGGTAAAACTCTTGAAGTTCCCTATACCCCCATCTCCCAGAAGACTCCATCTACCTTCTCCCTCTACTCCGATCCCTTCGGCTTTCAGGCAGCTATAGATATGACCAAGAAGCTCCTGCGTGAACGGAAGACTATCGCAAGTGCACCTGGGAATAAGATAGTTGCTGAAATCAATGGGAAGAAGCTGACGATCAAGGACGACGCAGATTTCGTAGATGGCACGATGAAACAGATGGCATCGAACATAGGTAACCTTGCTAGGAATAAAGCGATGTCTCCTGACTTTGCGTTCCGAGATAATAAGAAGGTAGAGCCGCTTATCTTCAACCTTCATAAGAAGTCCTTCGATGGAAACTTCGAGGCGTCGAAGCATAACGAAGTTATCCGTTCAGCGGAGTCTTTGATAGCTGAGCTAAAAGATAAAGAAGCTCTTAAGGATTTTCTTGAAGGTAAGCGAGATATGTCTGAGGCTACTCCTGCACAGCGAGAGGCTGCAAGACTTATCCGTGGGGAGCTAGATGCAGTTCGGGATAAGTACAAAGGCCATCTTCGAGGCGAGTTTAAGAAGAATCTGAATGAAGATGAGTTTGCTGCACTATCAGAGATCATAGCTGGAAGGCCGATAGATGAGGTTATTGCTAAGTATAGAGAGCGAGTGGTTCCTGATAAGCTGGGTCGGCGTAGAACGAGGAAGTGGCTAGACGAGGAAGTAGTGCGAGATATCGCTAGTGAGTATAGCGCGATAGATAAGTGGGGCCTAGATGATTACGTCACGCACTACGAACGTGGCCCTCT
>JBAZAY010000070.1:0-12448 GCA_041671725.1 Gallionella sp.
CTGTTGCTGCCTTTTCTCGGTACTGCTTTCATTCCCGAAATGAAAGAGGGGTCGATTGTGCCCGGCATCAACCGCGTACCCAATATCTCGCTGGAGGAATCCATCAAGCTGGAAATGGAAGCGATGCGATTGGTGATGCAGGTGCCAGGGGTTAAATCCGCCGTTTCAGGGGTCGGGCGAGGTGAGAGTCCCGCCGATTCGCAGGGGCAGAATGAGTCCACGCCGATTGTCAGTCTCAAACCGCGCAGCGAGTGGCCCAAAGGCTGGAATCAGGATGACATTGCTGCCGCGATACGGGAGAAGCTGATGACTTTGCCGGGCGTACAGATTGTCATGGCCCAGCCGATTTCCGACCGGGTGGATGAGATGGTCACCGGGGTGCGATCCGACGTGGCGATCAAGTTATTCGGCGACGATATGGAGACGCTAAAACAGAAGGCCGAGTCAATAGCGAAAGTGGCCGCGTCTGTGCAGGGGGCGCAGGATTTGAAGGTGGAGCGCGTGACGGGGCAGCAGTATCTGTCTATCGAAATTGACCGTCAGGCAATTGCGCGTCACGGTATCAACGTGTCCGACATCAATGACGTGATTGAAGCCGCAATTGGTGGCCGTATGGCGACCGAAATCTACGAGGGAGAACGCCGTTTTGGCGCAGTGGTGCGTCTGCCGGAAGCCTTCCGAGGAGATGTGGCGACCATACGCGGCATGCTGGTCAGTTCGCCTAATGGTGCGCTGGTGGCACTGGAAGATTTGGCGCACATTCGAGTGTCCGACGGGCCTGCACAGATCAGTCGTGAAAAGGGCAAGCGTCGTATTGTGATCGGCGTGAATGTGAAAGATCGCGATCTGGGCAGTTTCGTCACCGAGTTGCAACAGGTGGTGGACAGCAAAATCAAGTTGCCCGAAGGCTATTATCTGGAGTGGGGCGGGCAATTTCAGAACATGGAACGCGCCATGGGGCATCTGAAAATCATCGTGCCGGTGACCATTGCGGCGATTTTCTTTCTGCTGTTTCTGTTGTTTGGCTCGCTGCGCTACGCCACTCTTATCATTATGGTATTGCCTTTTGCCTCTATCGGCGGCGTGGTGGCACTGTTTGTCACCGGCGAATATCTGTCGGTACCGGCTTCGGTGGGTTTCATTGCGCTGTGGGGGATTGCCGTGCTCAATGGCGTGGTGCTGGTATCCTATATTCGCAGCCTGCGTAACGAAGGGATGAGCCAGAATGAGGCGGTGATGCAGGGATGTCGCCAGCGTTTTCGTCCGGTGTTGATGACCGCAACGGTGGCGATGCTGGGGCTGATCCCCATGTTGTTTGCCAGCGGGCCCGGCTCGGAAGTACAGCGGCCTTTGGCGATTGTGGTGATTGGTGGTTTGATCACATCAACCTTGCTCACGCTGGTGGTGTTGCCGACCTTGTATAAATGGTTCGAAGAACAGCCTGTCGAGGCTTAGGAGGAAAACATGAAAGAAATCAAAGCAATAGTTCGTCCATCTAAACTGCATAAGATACGCGACGCGTTCCGTCAGTTGCCGGGTTTCCCCGGTATGAACGTCTGTCATGTGGAAGGATGCTCGGCCCATGCGGGTGCGGAGCACCATGACACGTTAAAAGAGGAGTTGACCGACTTTACCAGTAAACTGCGCATCGAAATCGTTGCTCCTGACGAACTGCTCGCTGATATTCTGGCTATCATTCACCGCAACGCGCATACCGGAACAACAGGGGATGGCGTAGCCTGGGTCACGGATGTGCAGGAGTTTCGTCGCTTATGCACGGATCCGGTTTGAATGTATGTTACCGAGGTTACATCTCCTGCGAATTGATGGGGGTTATTGTAATCTATTGATTTAATTGATATTTGTGTGATGCTATGCTGAGCTCGCATTCTCTGTGAGCTCAGTGGCTTTATTAAGGTTTTAAGCTGATTGGCATAATCGCTCAAATTCGTGCACGGGAACAGGTTTGCCGAAAAGGTAGCCCTGGAATTTATTGCATCCGTACTGACGGAGGAAGGCAAACTGATCATCGCTCTCGACACCTTCGGCCACCACTTCCAGGCCGAAATTGCTGGCGATGCTGATGATGGTGCGTACCATCATGCTGCTGCTTTTGTCGCGGGCGATATCACGCACGAAGGACTGGTCGATCTTGAGCTGTTCCAGCGGCAGGCGTTTGAGATGGGATAAGGAAGAGTAGCCTGTGCCGAAATCGTCCATGGCGAAACTGATGCCGATCCAGCGCAATTCCTGCATTTTTTCGATTGCATCCTGCACATCCTTCAGGATGAAGCTCTCGGTCAGTTCCAGTTTAAGTTGCGAAGGACGAATGCCGGTTTGTTCGATGGCGTCTTTCACCTGTTCGACAAAATAGGGATGGCTCAGCTGCCTTGGGCTGACATTGACGGAAACCCGGATCTTGCTCATTACCGGATCCATTTCCCAGTTTTTTAGCTGGGCACAGGCTTGTTCAATTACCCAGTCACCGATGGGAAGTATCATGCCTATCTCTTCCGCCAGCGGGATGAATTGAGCGGGCGATACCATCCCTCGTTGCGGATGGTGCCAGCGGATCAAGGCTTCAGCCCCGACGATGCGGCCTGTGTCGTCCACCTGCATCTGGTAATACAGCATCAATTGATGCAGGCGGAGCGAAGCACGCAGGTCTTTTTCCAGTTCGGCTCGCTCCTCCATTTTTGCTTGCATTTTCGGATCGAAGAAGCACACCATGTTGCGACCGGAAGCTTTTGCATGATACATGGCAAGATCGGCCTGTTTCATCACCTCATCAAGGCTGTTTTGATGTCCGCGAAACAGACTGACGCCTATGCTGGGCGAGCTGTGGTGCTCGATGCTGACAAGCCGGTAGGGAAGGCTTAATTCTGTACGGATCTTTTCGGCGATCATTTCGGACTGGTTTGCCGCCTCTTGCTCCATCCCGCTCAATGATTCTAAGGCCACCACGAATTCATCGCCCCCCAGCCGGGCTACCGTGTCACCTTCGCGCACATTGCGTATCAGGCGGTTCGCGACCTCTTTCAGCAGCAGATCACCGACGTCATGTCCTTGCGTGTCGTTGAGTGTCTTGAAATTGTCCAGATCGATGAACATCAACGCGCCGTGTTTGCCACTGCGCGCGCTGAGGGACATGCTTTGTATCAGGCGTTCGTGCAACAGGCGGCGATTGGGCAGTTTTGTGAGCGGATCGTAAAAGGCCAGACGATGGATTTCTTCCTCGGACTGTTTGCGCAGGGTGATGTCCTGCACCATGAACAGCACGAGGTCTTCCTCGCCTATCTGAGCCAGCGAAATATCGGCAAGGTAGGAATGGATGCCTTTTCCATTTGTACGATCAAATCCGAAATCGTTGCAATGTGATCTGCTTTTGAGCACCTGCATGATCTTTTCATCCAGCGTTGCGACATCGAGAAATTCACCCAGCGAATTGCCTTGCACTACTTCGCTTTGGGTCAGGTTGAACATGCGCAACACGGCATTGTTGGCCAGACGAATTTTCCCGGAGGCGTCCAGCACAATGAAGCCGATCGGCATATTGCTGACGATCTGTTCGGTATAGCTGTGCGCCAGCAGCAGTGCTTTCTGTTCGGCATGGAAATAGGTGTCCAACGCCAGTCCCATGTCGAAAAAGATGACTTTCAGCAGCGCGCGGCAGGCATCCCGACCACGTTCAGGCTCATCTGCATAGTGCTCCGATACCAGCGGCATGACCTCGTTCAGGTATTTGCAATATGCACTCATGTACCATTTTGGCGTAAGTCCGACACGTTGATGCACGACGCCGATGTGCAAACGGTTTTCTACGTAGGCCAGGTCATAACATCCCGCCGTGAGCTGGCTGAAATACGTCGTCTGAGCCTGTTTCAGGCGAGCCAGCTTGGCTTCATCACCCAACAGCGGGCGAATCTCGGGAAAGCGTAACAGGTGGTCATAAAAAACCTCGGTTAAATGATCACGCCTCGTTTCCAGCATGCCATGCACGGCTTTGAGCAGTGCGGCATCGCGGTCGTCAAACGACAGAAATGCCTGTCGCTGTGCGATTTCAGTTTCATTTATACCAATTTCAGTGAGTAGGGCTGGAATGTTGCGCATGTTTAAATCTGACGAACTTTGATATTGAGGGTCTGGATGCGGTAAGCGATTTGCCGTGGTGTCATATCGAGCAGACGTGCGGCTTTGGCTTGTACCCAGCCTGCCTGTTCTAACGCGGCGATCACTTTTTCGCGTTCGTCGAGGTCGGGATCATCGAGATTCATGTTCTGGATCGCGCCACGACTCACTGAGATTTTTTCGTCGATGCCGGTGAGCAGGATGGCGTCGCGGTCGATCACATCCGTTTCTGTCATCACGGCGGCACGCTCAAGACAGTTTTCCAGTTCACGCACATTTCCCGGCCAGTCATGGTGCATCAAGACACGTAATGCAGTCTCGGTGATATTGAGCGATCGTCCTTGTTTTGTACCGACTTTTTCTACCAGAAAACGTGCAATATCCGGCATGTCTTCCATCCGTTCGCGCAACGGTGGCAAGAACAATGGCATGACGTTAAGTCGATAGTACAAATCTTCACGGAAGCGGCCCATTTCCACTTCGGCTTCCAGGTCGCGGTGGGTAGCGGCAACAACGCGGACGTCGACTTTTATCGTTTGAGTGCCGCCGACCCGTTCCAGCTCGCCTTCCTGCAACACGCGCAGCAGCTTGGCCTGGAAGGGTGCCGAGATTTCACCGATTTCATCGAGGAATACCGTGCCGCCTTCGGCTTGTTCAAAGCGTCCTTTGCGTTGAGCTACGGCGCCCGTAAATGAGCCTTTTTCGTGACCGAATAGTTCAGATTCGAGCAGGCTTTCCGGCAGCGCAGCGCAGTTGAGCTTGACATAGCTGCCACGCGCACGCGGCGAGTTGTAGTGGATGGCGTTGGCAATCAATTCTTTGCCGGTACCTGTTTCGCCACGTATCAGTACGGTGGTATTCCACTTGGCAACCAGTCTCACCTGTTCAAAAATCCGGCGCATCGACGGGTTATGTCCGATGATGTTATCAAAACCATATTGTCCGCGCACGGTGCGGCGCAGCACGTCGCGTTCTTCGGTCAGTACACTCTTTTCCTGTGCCACATCCTGTGACAGGCGCACGCTTTGAGCGATCAGGTTGGCAACCATTTTCAGGAATCGTTCGTATTCACTCAGCAGGATTTCAGCTCCCGGTGCGGGTTGTGCGGCCAGCACGCCGACTACCTTTTTGCCGACCCTGATCGGTACGCCGACAAATGCGCCCAGCGGGTTGTAGATACCGAGACGACTTAAGAAGCGAGGTTCATCTGTGATGCGCTTGACCACGATACTGTTGCCTGTTTTCAGGATCGTGCCGACCACACCCTCGCCAGGCAGGTAACTGATTTCTTCGGTTATTTTGTCGGATATGCCATACACCAGCGAGACTTGTAACTCGCCAGTTTCTGCATCTATCAGGCTGACCATGCCGCGCTCCAGGCCTACGCCTTCATGCAGCGCATGCAACATGCCATTCAGCGTTTCTTTCAGGTTGAGTGAATGAGACAGCACCCGGCTTGCCTGATAAAGTGTTTCCAGCTCGGTGCGCAACATCTCAAGTTCTAACCCGGACCAGCCTTCCCGTTGCGCGTTCGATTCTTCCTGTTCAACAAACATGATCGCCTCCTGCTGCACGTGGTAATTGCACACGCACGCGGCAGCCATTGCGGTAGTCCGGATCGATGTCTATGGTGCCACCATGGCGCGTCACTACGTCTTGCGCCATGGCTAATCCCAGTCCCAGATGTTGTTGCTCAGCACCTTTGGTGGTGAAAAATGGCTGGAATACCTTGAAGCGCATTTCGTCCGGGATGCCGGGCCCGCTGTCTTCGATATGTACCTCCATGCAATCGGGCCGGGTAACGCAGGTGATGCGCAATTCGCGATGTGAGCTGCGTTGTTCACTGAATGCTTCAACCGCGTTTTCAATCAGCTGCTTGAATAAATTGGACAGTTGCACGGGGTGTCCGAACGCAGTACCTGAATTTATATCGGGTTGCCATTCCACCACGATGTTTGCACCGAGCAGGCTGGCGGTGGAGAGCTTGAGCACGTCAGACAGTATCTCGTTGAGATTGACGGATTTTGATATCCCGGTGGCATGACTGGGAATGCAGGCACGCAATGTTTCCAGTGCTTCGCGGCTTTTTTGCACAGCGCTCTCCAGCGCGGTTGCGGAAATGTCACCCCAGGCTGCCCTGGATAAGAGAGGGGATGAAGGTGTGCTTGAGAGGCGGCGTTCCAGCATGAGTGATACGGCTGCCAGCGTGTTAAGCGGCCCTTCCAGTTGATAGACTGCACCCGTCAGGGTTTCTCGCAGGCCCTGAATGCGCTCTTGTTCCGACAATAGTGCCCGCAGGCTGTTGATGCGTAGCGCCTCTTGCTGGCGTTTAAGTTCGCTGATGTCCTGAATGGTGAGCAGCAAATAATGTCTTTGCTGCGGTTCATAGAAAGCATCCGCACCGACATCTTGTTCCTCAAACCAGGAGACGGAACAGGAGAACCAGCGAGCGGCGCGATTAGGGAGTTCAACACAAACCTCGCGTGCGGAGATGTTCTGGTGGCGGCTTTTTGCCTGCTCGAAGGTATTTCCCATCTGTGCACGAATTGAGCCCAGCAATTTGATAGCAGGCTCTTTGCCAAGATCACCGATCAGTTTTTTGTATTCCTGATTGTCGAGCAGTACGCGTTCATTTTCGTCCAGCAATACGATGGCGACCTGCGCTGCATCGATTACGGATTCAATCAGTGATTTTTGATTTTGTACCTGCCTCTCCAGCCGGTGCACTTCAGTGACATCACGGTGCATACCAAGATAATGCGTGGTGTTGCCATCTTCATTTACCACCGGAGAGATGGTCAGATCGGCCAGATAGCGACTGCCGTCCTGACGCTTGTTGACCAGCAGGCCGTTCCATGGACGCTGTCGTTTGATCTGCGCCCACATGGTTTCGTACACCAGTTTGGGGGTGACCCGGTATGAAAGCAGGGACTGGTTCTGTCCCAAAATTTCGGGTTTGGAGTATCCCGTGGTGCGCAGAAAAGCGGGATTGGCATACAGGATGTTCGATTGCTCATCCGTGATGGAAATCGCAAGGGCTGCCTGCTCAACCACCTGGCGAAAGATGTGTGACGGCACGGAGTCAGCCACTGCTTCATAGTAAGTGGTCACGTTCATTTCAGGGTACTGCTTGGTCATGATTCTTCCGATTAGCATTTGATGAATAACTTTCAGCAATATCTGTGCCTGAAATGTTGTTGTTTCGTTACGACGTTGAAAACACAGGGCTGTTTGTCGTGTTTACTACATTCGGTATGGCACATGCCCCGACCACGACAAAGGTTTTTGCACTCGATTGGTGCGAAAAAGCGGCAATCCCTTGATTTTCAGGCTTTCCAATTCATTCTGAATAGCTGGCATGCCGTTTGCATATAGAACGGCAGGAGGCTTATCGATATGAGTGAATACCTGTTGTTGCTACTTTCCACTGCATTGGTGAATAACGTGGTGCTGGTGAAATTTTTGGGGTTGTGCCCGTTTATGGGTATTTCCAAGAAGATGGATACGGCCTTGAGTATGGGGCTGGCCACGACCTTTGTGATTACCTTTACGACAGCCGGTTCCTGGTTGCTGGAGCACTGGTTGTTAATGCCGCTGGGTATTGAGTACCTGCGCATTCTGACCTACATACTGGTGATCGCGGCAGTCGTGCAGTTCACCGAAATGGTGATACGCAAAGTGAGTCCGCCGCTGTATCAGGTGCTGGGCATTTACCTGCCGCTGATTACCACCAACTGTGCAGTGCTTGGCCTGCCACTGCTCAACGTGCAAGAGAAGAATGGCTTTGCGGTCAGCTTGATTGGCGGCTTTGGTTCCTCGGTAGGTTTCACGCTGGTACTGGTGCTGTTCGCCGGAATGCGTGAACGTATCGCTTTAGCCCGCGTGTCGTCAACTTTTGCCGGCGCACCTATCGCTTTCATCACGGCTGGAATGTTGGCTCTGGCCTTCATGGGCTTTGCCGGTTTGGTTCCGCATTAATATAGGGGAGGGACGATGATTACAGCAATTACAAGTCTTACCGTTTTGGGCGCGATACTGGGGCTTATCCTGGGTGTGGCCGCACGGGTGTTCAGGGTGGAGGGTAATGCACTTGTCGCCGAGTTGGTGGATATATTGCCAGGTTCACAGTGCGGCCAGTGCGGATTTCCGGGTTGCGCAGGAGCCGCTCAAGCCTTGGCCGAGGGCAGCGCTCCAGTTACATTATGCCCGCCCGGAGGTCGCGCTGTAGCTATCGCACTGGCCGCCCGTCTGGGCGTCGAGGCCGATGTCAGTGGCGTGAAGGATGCAGTACCGATGATCGCCGAAGTACGTGAGGAGTTGTGCATCGGCTGTACGCGCTGCTTCAAGGTGTGTCCAACCGATGCCATTATGGGGGCGGCTCAGCAGATACATTCGGTGTTCCGCGAGGCGTGTACCGCGTGTGGAAAGTGTGAAGAAGTCTGTCCGACCGAGTCGGTCACGCTTCAGCCGGTGCCAATGACGCTGCACGGCTGGTATTGGAATAAGCCCGTGACTCAGACTATGCAGATTGTTACCGCGTGAGATGAAGATGAAACTTTTTAAATTGCGTGGCGGGGTTCATCCACAGAGCCGGAAAGAGTTGGCGTCAGAGCGTGCCATCAGCATTCTGCCGATGCCGGAACGCCTGTTTGTGCCTTTGCAGCAACATGTTGGTGCGCCCGCCCAGCCACTGGTCAAGGTGGGTGACCATGTGCTGAAAGGACAACTCATAGGTGACAGCCAGGGTTTTATTTCAGCCCCGGTTCATGCGCCCACTTCCGGACGGATTATCGCGATTGGCGACTATACGGCAGCGCATCCATCCGGACTAACAGCCCCTACGGTTACGATAGCATCCGATGGGGATGACCGCTGGCTGGAAACAGACAGGCCATCTGATCCTTTTATGCTTACCCCGGAAGAAATAGCGGCGCGTGTCGGCGCCGCCGGCATCGTCGGTCTGGGTGGGGCTACTTTTCCATCGGCAGTAAAGCTTAATCTCTCCCGCAAGAATAATGTACGCACACTCATTATCAACGGGGGTGAGTGCGAGCCTTACATTACCTGCGATGACCGGCTGATGCGCGAGCGTGCGAGCGACATTATCGAGGGTGTTCGTCTGATACGCCATGCCGTGGGCGCAGTCGAAGTCATGGTAGGTATCGAGGAAAACAAACCGGCGGCATTGGCTGCCATGAAGGCCGCCGCAGCAGGTACGGAAGTCAGGGTGATAGCCGTTCCTGCAATGTACCCGATGGGCTGGGATAAACAGATGATCCGGGCATTGACCGGGCGAGAAGTGCCAGCCGATGGTCGTTCTTCCGACATCGGCGTGCTGGTGCATAACGTGGCGACGGCGTTTGCGGTACGAGACGCCATCCGTTTTGGCCGGCCTCTGGTGTCGCGTTTGGTGACGGTCAGCGGCGGTGCGGTGGCTGAACCTGGCAATCTGATTGTTCCGATAGGCACGCTTGTTGAGACCTTGTTCAAGTATTGCGGCGGTTTTCGCGAGAAACCGGCCCGTATGGTGCTGGGCGGGCCGATGATGGGAATTGAGTTGTCTACGATGGCAGTGCCGGTGGTCAAAGGCACCAGCGGCGTGTTGGCACTGACCGCAAGTGAAATCGGCAGTACCCAGCCGGCACCGTGCATTCGATGTTCAAGTTGTGTGCGTGCGTGTCCGGTTGGGTTGCTGCCGTTGGAGATGGCTGCACACATTCGCGCCGGCGACTCGAATGCAGCAGTGTCACGTGGTCTGAAGGACTGTATTGCGTGTGGCTGTTGTTCATTTGTGTGTCCGTCTCATATTCCCCTGGTGCATTACTTCAACTTCGCCAAGGGGGAATTGATGGAGCAGGAACGAGGCAAGCTGAAGCAGGAGGCTACCAAAAAGCTGGCTGATGAACGACTCGAGCGGACACAGCGCATTGAGCTCGAACGCGAGGCGGCAGCCGCAAAACGCAAAGCAGCGCGCGAGGCGAAAGAGCGTGACAAAGTTGCTGCTGCCGATGAAGCAGCCCGCCTTGCCCGTTCCCCTCTCCCCAACCCTGATGGAACAACTAGCCATTCGACTAAGCTGGCAAAAGACGCCAGCAAAGTCGCTGGTTATCTCCCGCCTGCGAGCGAGGGGGCAAACGAAGCGCTACGCGACTTTCAAGTTAACGAACGCGCTGCGATTGAGGACGCTTTGCAAACTACAACGGAGGTAGCATGAACGCAATAGCACATTCCCCTCACGCCCACGCACCAATTTCTGTCAGCCGTGTGATGGGGTTGGTGATGTTGGCGCTGACACCCGCAACCTTGTTTGGCTTCTGGTTGTATGGCTGGCCGGCAATCAATGTCTGGGTCATGTCGCTGCTGGCGGCCCTGATTGGTGAAGCTCTGGTACTGCGGTTGCAACAGCGCGAGATACGGCAGGTTTTGATGGATGGATCCGGCATATTGACCGCATGGCTGCTGGCGTTGTCTTTACCGCCCTGGGCGCCGTGGTGGATTGCTGTGCTGGGCAGTTTTTTTGCAGTCATCATTTCCAAACAATTGTATGGCGGGCTGGGGCAAAACGTATTCAATCCGGCGATGGCTGCGCGGGTGATGCTGCTGATTTCATTTCCTGTAGAAATGACCACTTGGGTCGCACCCGCGCCCATGGGTTCTGTCCATGCACCGGGCTGGTTGGATAGCCTGGCGGTTACTTTCTCAGGTGTTCAAGTGGACGGCATGACCAGTGCCTCGCTGTTGGGTCACGTCAAGACCGAATTTACGCGCGGGATTGGATTGGAACAGGCGTTGACGGGTTATTACGCGCCCCTCGACGCACTATTGGGCAGTCGCGCAGGCAGTCTGGGAGAAACTGCGGCCTTGTTCCTGCTGGCAGGCGGACTGTTCCTGATATATAAACGCATCATCACCTGGCACGCACCGGTAGCGATGCTGATCGGTGTAATTGTACCTGCGCTCATTTTCAGTGCAGTCAGTCCTGCGCATTATGCAGGGCCGCTGTACCACCTGTTGTCAGGCGGTCTGATGCTGGGGGCGTTCTTCATCATCACGGATCCTGTGACATCACCCAATACTGCCACCGGTCAATTTATTTTCGGACTGGGTTGCGGCCTGCTGACCTGGATTATTCGCACCTGGGGCGGCTATCCGGAAGGGGTGGCGTTCGCCGTCATGTTGATGAATGCCGCCACACCTATCATCGACCATTATGTGAAGCCGCGTATCTATGGACGCAATCGCAAGGGCGTATCCATGTCCGTAGAACCGGTCAAGAAGGGGGTGTGAAATGAATTTTAAAAAATTGCGCAGCGAATTATATTATCAGGCAGCGCTCTTGGGCGGTGTGGCACTGGTTACGACCGCAGCACTGGCACTTGCTGACAAGGCGACTGCCGGGGATATCGCTGCAGCCGGGGAACGGGATATGCAACAGTCGCTGACTCAAGTGCTGCCCGGGGAGTATGACAATAATTTGCTCAAAGATACGGTTCTGCTTAACGGTCCGAATGGCGAGGTCACCGTGTATCGGGCGCGCCGGGCAGGAAGAGTCGAAGCGGTCGTTTTCAAAGTCAGCGGCACAGGCTATGCAGGCCCGATAGATTGCATGATGGGTATAGATCGAAACGGACATGTGACCGGTGTGCGCGTGATCAAGCACAAGGAGACGCCGGGTCTGGGCGACAAGATCGAACCCGCCAAGGGGCAGTGGATCTATGAATTTGAAGGAAAAAGCTTAGGCGATCCGCCTGTTGAAAAATGGGCGGTGAAAAAGGATGGTGGCGTGTTCGACCAATTCGCCGGCGCCACTATCACCCCGCGCGGCGTGGTCAAGGCCGTCAAGGGAGGTCTGGATTTTTTTGACAAGCAGCGCAGCAAACTGCTTGATGACACCGTGCCGCTCCAGGAAACATTTGGCCGGACACCCGAAGGAGGCAAACCATGAGCAATATCTACTCGCGCATTACCCGCGAAAGTCTATGGAGCAACAACATTGTTTTTGCGCAGACGCTGGGGCTTTGTCCAACGATGGCAGTGACAAGCACCGCTACCAACGGTTTAGGCATGGGCTTGGCTACCACAGCCGTGCTGGTCGCCTCCAATATGCTCATTTCATCGATCCGCCACGCCGTCAGCGACGAGGTGCGCATCCCGGTTTACATCGTAATCATCGCAACGCTGGTGACCCTGGTGGATGTGAGTATCAATGCCTGGGCGCATGATCTTTACAAAGTGCTTGGACTGTACATCGCGCTGATCGTCGCCAACTGCGCCGTACTCGGACGCGCCGAGGCATTTGCCGCCAAGAATCCGATACTGC
>JBAZAY010000071.1:0-12347 GCA_041671725.1 Gallionella sp.
CGGCGGACGATCTATCTGTATCCGCTCGACGATCATAGGCTGACGATAGATTAATAGTGGTGGTGGATAGTTGCCGATGTCGAGTCGGCCATAGAAGCCAGGTTGACCTATGCTGATAGATACGCCTACCTCTGCAGCGTATGCCGGAGTGGTGCTAAAAGTGGCGGCGACTGCGGCTGCGATCAGAAAACGTTTCATTTTTTTCTCCTTGGGTTAATCTTTGAAAAAGCTTTTTATCCACGAAAAACACGAAATTCACGAAACGTTTCTTGCACGACGCGGTGTTCCTGTTTGTCGTTCACAAGGGGCCGGTTGGTGGCTGCTGTGGCAACCCTGCGCGAACTGTCCGGTCCTGATGTGTTGCACAGCGAATCGATCATCGTCTTTCCCTTATTGTTTAGCCGTCGTGCACAAAGCGCACTTACAGTCGCCTGTCAGCGTTCAGGAAACCCCGAAAAAGCATCGATGATTTTTATCAGAACGATTTGCGCCATATGAGTGCGATAGAGTGGCGTTTCGGCTTGAGTTCGATACGATCCGTTTTAGATTCGAAGCGCAGCAGTGATGACAATGAAAAAGTTACGTTGCCGGGTGAGAGTTGCCAGGCCGGGTTTGCCGGCCAGGCAGTGTCTTTTTGCGGATCAATGATGTTGCTGCGCCCTGCAGGGTTGCCAAACCCTGACCACGCTGCCGGGGAATCTTCCGAGCGGGTAAACACAAGACTTGCACTAAGCCGGTAATCGCGTTGAGGATCAGTAGTTGAAATTGCGGACTGAATCGTTGCAACATTCATGGCGGGCGCCAAAAAATTCTCCTCGGAACGTGCTGCATGTGAAGCAATGACCAGAGCCGCGAATACCAAGCCAAAACACATGCGCAGCGTAACCGTCCGTATTGAACCAGAAATGAGGCCGAACATTATGCTCTCCTTTCCAAGTTTTTAAATGTCTCCGCAGCGCGCTGGCCGTTACCGTTACCGGTTTGGCCGCAGACTCACGCCACCTGCTATGCGGCATGGGCACTGCACCTGGTCGAAAACACTGAATCGGTCCGTCGCTATGCACGAATCATTTATTCAAT
Source organism: Gallionella sp. (assembly GCA_041671725.1). Lineage (GTDB taxonomy): Bacteria > Pseudomonadota > Gammaproteobacteria > Burkholderiales > Gallionellaceae > Gallionella. The sequence goes on from JBAZAY010000071.1 coordinate 1,081, forward strand.
CTCTTGATTTTTCTGCACCAGCCAATCAAGAGACATCGTCAATGGTTAAGTCATTGTTCCTCATTAACTGCCGTCTTGTAATGCGGCGATGCGTATCACGCATAAATAAATTGACTTATTTCGACTGGTGTGAGTCTGTGCTTTTCTCAGTCATTTTTCAACAGGATTTATAGCGTTTTGGAAAATATTTTTCTTTGTGCTCAAGCGTACCCAGTGCTGTGGATGAATGCCGGTGGTTGATAGCAAAGTTCAATCTGTTTTCCCGGGATAATCACGTATGCAGCAAGTTACAGCGTGCAGGTAACGTGTCAGCCGGGAGGCTTGCCAAACCTGTGGCTTTATGTGGTTTTTACAGTGTAATCAGATAGATAGTTGTTTTATCATCAATAGCGGCTCAGTGAGCGTCGCTTCACTCAAAATAATGAGCTTTAGTTTATATATTTTTAGGGGAAGCCCCTTGCGGGTTTGCTCACCTAGTCCGGTATTGAGTTGTCTTAATCAGTAAAGCAGGTATCTGCTTCTCAGTGCGGAAAATTCATGGATGCCGTCCTGCCATTGTGACGAGATCAGCTTCGGATCTTGCCCGTCAATAATGGCTTGCAATACCCACCGAGCCCCCACCATGCCGACAATTTCCTGAATGTTAAATTCCACCGGATAAAGCCGGTAAAGTGCGCTTGCCAGCTCTATACCCAGTAACGGGGAGTCCAGCGTATGCCGATCCGTTACGATGACGCGAATGCCATGGCATAACTGATTCCGGTAGCGGTTGGCATCAGGCGTGAAATCCGAGGGGATGAAAAATACCCCGGCTATTCCGCGCCGGTTCAGGTAATTGCTTAGCTCTTTGCCGTTTATCCACGGTGCACCAAGCCGTTCGAAAGGCGTCTCGGTGCCGCGTCCGACGCTTAGCCTTGCGCCTTCCACCAGGCCCACGCCGGGGTACAAGGTGGCCTGGGTGAGGGTGCGAAGATTGGGGGAGGGATTGATCCATTTCAAGCCGGTATCATCGTACCAGTCGCGGCGTCCATAGCAGCGCATCTTGATGACATGGAGCTTCGCACCAATGCCGGCCTGGGCGTTGAACAGCCCGGCCAGTTCGCCTATGGTCATGCCGTGTCTCACCGGGAGTGGAAAATAAGCGGTGAATGATTTCATATCCGCATCCTGCACTGGACCTTTCACAATATTCCCGCCGATGGGATCGGGGCGGTCGAGCACGTAAAAATCGATGCCCTTGCGGGCGGCAGCCTCCATCGCGTAAGCCATGGTCGTGGCATAGGTATAGAAGCGCACACCGGCATCCTGAACATCGAATACCAGGGCGTCGAGTCCACCCAGCATTTCATCCGTCGGTCGCCTGACATCGCCATACAAGCTGTACACCGGCAGTCCAGTGCCTGCATCCGTGCCGGAGGCGACTTTTTCGTCTACATTGCCGCTGATGCCATGTTCCGGACTGAAGATCGCGGCAAGCCTGACTCCGGGAGCCCTGTACAGCAGATCCACAGTGCGGATGCCTGCGGCATCAATACCGGTCTGGTTGGTGATGACGCCGACGCGCAAGCCTTGCAAGGGCGCAAAGTTTTCAGCTGCCAAAACATCCAGTCCCGTTGCCACTTTCGCTGCAGGACGGAGTTGTGCGCTCGCAAGTTTGTACCAGGAGGCCAACGCAGGGCGAGCGGCGAGTATCTGTTCATCCGATTGCGGCGCCAGTGCATCGGAGACGATCGCCAGTATCCCTCTGCGCAAAGGATCGGCGTCGCCTTTTCCATAAGGGTGTACGCGGTTGCTTAGCACGATGACATAGGTCTTGCTGACAGGATCGATCCACAGCATCGTACCGGTATATCCGAGATGCCCAAAGGAGCCCGCTGGCAGAAGTTGGTCGCGATTGGCGGCGAAGGGTGCTGCTATATTCCAGCCCAGTCCACGCAACTTTGCTTTGCCGGGCGGCGACTGGGGTAAGCTCATTTCTTTCACGGATTTTCGGCTCAGGATTTTAATGCCGTGCCAGCTGCCACCATTGAGCAGCATCCCGGCAAAGATGGCGAGATCGTCCGCCGTGGAAAACAGTCCTGCGTGTCCGGCAACGCCACCCATGCGGTAAGCTGCCGGATCGTGCACCTCGCCCCAGCGCAACTGACCGTCCATGTATTCGGTGGGTGCAATATCGAATCGCTGCCTGATCAAGGGCTTGAACCCGGTGTTTTTCATCTTCAAAGGCCGGAAGATGTGCTTGGCGCAGTAAACATCCAGGGGTTTTCCGGAAATTTTTCTGACCAGCTCCCCCAGTATCTCGAAATTAATGTCGCTGTACAGGTAATTCTTGCCGGGCTCCGAGACAGGATGTTCCTCAACGATAAGCCTGATGGCGGTGCTGTAGCCTGACCATTGGCGGCTTAAATCCAGATCGCCACGCAGGCCGGAATAGTGTGTCAGCAACTGCCGGACGGTGATGGCACTTTTGTGATTATCTGCAAACTGCGGCCAGTATTTGGCCAGGGGATCATCAAGGCGGAGTTTGCGACGCTCGGCTAACTGCATGATGGCGGTAGTTGTCGCAACTGCTTTGGTTAATGAGGCAAGATCGAAACGGGTCTCTGCAGTCATGCTTAGTTGCTCCGGCACTTGTGCACGCTGGCCGAAAGCCTTTCGATAAAGCACTGTCGTGGGGTTGCCGACCAGCACGACTGCGCCGGGTATCCGTTTTGAGTCGATTTCACTTTGGACAAACTCGGCAATCGGAGCCAGCTCAGCCGGGTTGAGCCCGTCAATATTCAGGGCGGATGCGTGCGCACCCTGAGAGATGATGAGCAGCAGTATGGTGATCAATCGCTTCACGGTATCTCGTCTTTGAAAATGGCAAACAACGGTGGATTAATGATCGGACCGCAGACCATTGCCATACTTGTTGTGCGGGTTCCATAGCATCCATCCGTTGCTGCCGAAATTGTCGGCGGCATCAATCTGGGCCCGGATTTGCTCATCCTGGAACGGTCGCTTGTCAAAAGCATAGTCACGGAATGCCTGAAGCCATGGCCGGAAGCGCACTGCAGGCAGGCCGGTGCGATGTTTCGCTTTCTCAAGGGAAAGAGACACAATCTCGCGTGGATGTTGAACCGGGTTCAGATAACCCGGAATACCGAACTTAAATCCGGATGGGTAGAGCATCAGCGAGATGTAGTCCAGAACATCGGCAAGGTTTTTCAGTTTTTGACCTATAAGGGTATCATCAGCATTCCACGCTACATATCCAAAGACATCCGCCGCGAGGAAAACGTTATAGGGGATGAGTCTTTTTCTCGCTTCGGTCAGGAATCCGGAAATAGCGCCGACCCTGTTTTCTTCCGTGTTCGGCATCGGGTAGACCATTCCTTGCGCATCGGGAAAGCGGACATAGTCAAACTGGATTTCATCAAAGCCGGCACGCGCTGCCTCAACCGCCAAATCGATGTTGTAGTCCCAGACTGTTTTGCTGAAAGGATTGCACCATGCCAAGTCTTCACGGTCTTTCCAGATAGCGCCGTCCGCAGTCTTGACAGCCAGATCGGGTTTAGCGGAGGCTAACGGATCATCCTTAAAAACGACGATACGCGCGATGAGATAAATCCCCTTTGCATGCAAATCGCCCACCAATGAATTGATGTCTTTTATCGTAATTATATTTTGCGCACCGACCTCTGTAGTCAGGGGGGTGGAGCTCTTGAAGGCGACTGCGCCCACATCTCCTTTTAAGTCAATCACCAGCGCATTGAGCTCGGTGTCTTTGATTAGCGTCAGGGCCGATTCGCGCAACTGTTTATTTCCTATTCCATATAGTGAAAGATAGAGTGCCTTGGGGCTGACAGGATTCAGCGAAATGGGTGCATCATTGGCTAAGGCGCTGACCGCAACAGTCTGGCGCATGTGTCCGTAAGACCTGATGCCGAGCGTATCGCCATCTGCATCTATTTGAAATTTGCCATTTTGGTCGGTGCGCACAACGGTGTTGCCAAGTGTTACGAATGCGCCTTCGATCAGCTTGGCTGTTGCGGCATCGATTACTGTGCCACTATGGACCGTGGCGCAGGCGGATACCGGACTCAGCGCGGTCAATAAAATGAGTAAAATCAATAGACTGTAGTTTTTCATGGCTTATTCTTATTGTCCATATGTGATGCTGCTGCAAGCAGTTTTTCAAACTGTACCTGATTAGTCATCAGATAACGGGGCAGGATCATCAGATTGTCGGAGCGGTAAGCTGGCCGTCTTTCCAGCGTGAAAGCGGCGATATACCCCAGTCCTCTCGCGTCATTAATCAGTTCATCAGCATAAATGCCAAACGGCCAGGCAAGCATATCGACGTGGTCATCCAGCCTCTGTTCCAGAACGTCTTTTGACTTGCTCATTTGCATGTGGACAAAATCCTTATAGGCGTCCGCAGACAGGCGAATTTTTTCTTTCTTGAAGTTGGGGTGCCAATAAGTGTGCGACTGTATGTCGACGAGGCCACTACCATGCATCTCGCGCAATTGTGGCCATGTCATGGCATATTTTGCGTTGGATATGGCCGAAGGGTAGATAAACAAGGTGACCGGAATATGGTAACGGCTGACCAGCGGGAACATGTCGGTAAAAACTGATCCGTGTCCGTCATCGGCGGTGATTACGACAGAGCGGGCGGGTGGCGGGGGCGCATCACCCGCCATATAGGCTATCAGTCGTCGCAAGGGGATGACGGTGTAACCGTTGCTCTTAAGGTATTCAAGGTGGGACGCAAAAACCGATGTCTCGACGGTCATCGAGTCTGCCACCACCGGCCCCAGACGATGGTATAGCAAAATGGGAACGGCGATGCTGCGGCTATCCGACTCGGCGCCGCGAGCGAAACCAACAGGCTGGGCGAGCAGCAAAGCCATCAGGAATACATAAACAGACCACTTTTTCTTCATGTCGGCTAGCCCCTGTTGTACGAGTCGTAGTCCTGCCAGAATGTCAATCAGCGCCCATGACTGAAGGGTATAAGAAATTTTGTAATGGTCATTTGGCAGGAATCCCGCCTTGTTGAGTACCTCATCTAAAAATCATTTTCCAGAGTCGATTACCCGCTCCTGGCATGCAGGACCTTGATATCAGACGCTGCCAACTTTGCCTTCGCCGTACCGCCAAATACGTCAGCAGCCGACCCCGTAATTGCAGCTGCCATTCAGAAATCCGGTTTGGATGCACATCGAAATGTTCATCCGGTAAGGAATAAATGGTTTGTTAGTTTCATGCTGCAGCACTATTTTTCTACGGATTCGCTGATGCTTTTCTGCTGCGCATCGTTGGTTTTTTGTAATATTTGATCGATGCCCCTGGCCTTTTCCAATTCCGCACGTTCCGGCGCGGCGATCTTTGGCGGCGGGTTGGAAGGTGCGCCGTCACACGCACTGAGCAGCAGCGCCACGATGGCAAGTATGATGAATTTCATATTTACTCCGGATAAGTCATCTGGTTGGTTTCCTACCTGAGGAGACAGTGTATCCCAACATCTGCCGGTCATGTCATAGTTGCAATCAACATCCGGGCGTTTTTGTGTATGGGAACGGCGGCATAGACTCAACCCTTGATCGCGTAAAGTGTTTGGATTTAGAACGCCACACGGGGTATTCTTCCGGGTGAAAATTCGCTGCATAAGCACGCGTTAACTGTCGAACCTCGAATTTTAATCCGCCACCCGTATTCAACCTGAGTACAAAAATGGGCCTTTTGCGTGGGGTAGCTAGGATGGAACATCTAAGAGCGCTGTTAAAAAGCATTGATGGGCTAGGCTACAAAGCCTATAAGGACCTGAAGGGGAGCTATCAGTTCCCCGGCTACAGACTGACTATTGATCATGTTCAGGGCGATCCCTTCGCTCAGCCTTCGCGGATAAGCATCAATATTCCATCACCGGAAGTTTCTCTTCCTGCAAAATTCTGGTCCGGCAGGACAAGAAAGACTGCTGCGGAAGATTTTTTGGCAAGAGCCGTTGCAAAGGCGATTCAGGTAAACGTTAAGGGACGTCGGGGGATAGGGCGGAGTGGAGAGGTCCGGATTGAAACGAGTGGTCAGCAGATACTAGTCAGAAACTCGGTGCTGATAGATGGTGAAAGTATCGAGGCAAGGTTGACGGTGGGCCTGCCTGCGGCAGGGAGAACTGTCCTTGCAAGGGATGCGGAAGAGATTTTTTTCAGCGAACTCCCTGCAGTCGTCGCTCATAGTCTGTATTTTGAAAATCTGGACAAAAGTTCATTTAAAAGACATGTCGAGTCAGCTGAAGATCAGGAATTTTTACGTGACCTGCTCCGTCAACATAATCTTGCTGCCTTTGTGGCGGATAACTCCATCTTGCCAAGAAAGAGCGGGATTGAAGACCGGCCACTTAAAGAAAATGTGGTTCCTTTTATTTCACCGGAATCACTCTCCTGTACGTTTACGTTGCCAAACAAAGGCAAGGTTCGCGGAATGGGCATTCCCCGGGGGGTAACCCTGATCGTCGGCGGCGGGTTTCATGGCAAATCGACCCTCCTGCATGCGCTGGAAAGAGGCGTCTACAACCATATTCCCGGCGATGGCAGAGAGCTGGTTGCAACCGATCCCACGGCCGTCAAGATCCGTGCAGAAGACAATCGGGCCGTCTCAAATATCAACATCAGCCCCTTTATTGACCGGCTTCCCTTTGAGAGAAATACGACCCGTTTTTCCACGGAGAATGCGAGTGGAAGCACCTCCCAGGCGGCGAACATCATTGAAGCGCTGGAAGATGATGCCGCTGTGCTGCTGATCGATGAAGATACGTCAGCTACCAATTTTATGATTCGTGATGAGCGGATGCAGAAGCTTGTCGTCAGGGAAAAGGAGCCGATAACGCCTTTTCTGCATCGTGTCAGAGAGCTGTACCATGACCTCGGCGTATCCACGGTGATTGTCATGGGCGGTTCCGGGGATTATTTTGAGGTAAGCGATACGGTTATCATGATGGATGCCTATAAGCCGGAGGATGTCACCCTTAAGGCGCATGCCCTTGTAATCCACGCCAGGGTTAAAGAAAAGCTGAGCGATTTACCCCCTATTGCTAAAAGGTCAGATAGACGGCCTGACCCGGGGCGGCTAAATCCCGGGCGGGGAGGGCGGGAGGTCAGTATTGAGGCCAGAAGCATTGCTACCCTTGTTTATGGGTCGCATGAAATAGATCTTGATAAAGTGGAACAGCTGATCGATATAGGTCAGACGCGTGCAATTGGTCTCATCATTCATTTTTATGCTAAGAACTATGCTGATAAAACGAAGAATCTTATGGAAGGGCTGTCGCTGGTTTTAAAAGAAGTGGAAGAAAACGGACTCGATATCCTGTCTTCATGGAAAACCGGAACACTTGCACTGCCAAGGCTGCATGAGGTGGCAGCGGCGATTAACCGGATACGATAGACAGGTTAATTGAACCCCGTTTATTCCATTCGATTTGGTCTCCGTTACATCGCAAAGATCAGGCACGGATTGCAGGAATGCAGGAGGGATTTTGATAATGACGAACAGGCAGCGTGCTATAAAATTTTTATTGATCTTGTTTTTTGCATCGGTTTTTGCCGGGTCAGCAACTGCTATCGCCACGGAGGTTTCTTCACAAAGGTCAGGCGAGGAGACCTCCGCACAGTCAGCTGATATTGAAGTTTTCATTCGCGAAGGTTGCCCGCATTGCGCTAAAGCCGAAGTGTTTCTGGCAGAACTCAAGCATGAGCAGCCGGCGCTGAAAATTGTGATCCGGGATGTGCTCAAGAGCCCTGCAGCTCTGGAACGATTAACGCGCATTGCCGAAAAAAAGGGTTTTAGCAGAGTAGGTGTGCCAACCTTTAAAGTGGGCGAGCAGTTAGTCGTTGGTTTTTCAGATGATGCCTCCACGGGGCAACTCATACGCGACAGCCTGGCCCATGCACATGCGAAAATTCCGGCCGCAGGCAATGTTGCAGGCCGTTGCAACGCAGAAGAAAGCTTGTCATGTGAAGCCGGTACGGCCAACCCGGTAAGCGAACCTGCGGCATTCGCTGTCGATTTTTTCGGCCGCAGCATCTCGCTCGATCAGGTTGGCCTGCCCCTGTTCACGCTGGCAATGGGTTTGCTGGACGGTTTCAATCCTTGCTCCATGTGGGTATTGATTCTGATGATCTCGCTGCTGGCTCCGTTGAAGAACCGCTCCCGGATGTTTGCCATTGCCGGCACCTTCGTCGCCGTGGAAGGTCTTGCTTATTTCGTGTTTATGGCGGCCTGGCTCAATCTTTTTTTACTGATCGGTCTTTCGCGCGCATCGGAAATCATTATCGCCACACTTGCCTTGCTGGCGGGGGCGATTAACCTGAAGGACTTCTGGGCTTTCGGATGGGGTGTTTCACTTTCGATTCCTGTAGCCGCCAGGCCCGGAATCTACGACCGCATGCGGCGTATTTTGCAGGCCGATAACCTTGTTGCGGCGTTACTCGGCACAGTGGCACTGGCAATTCTGGTGCAAATTGTCGAATTTATGTGCACATCGGGTTTTCCGGCGCTGTTCACAAGGATATTGACGCTGAAGCAACTGGATAGCCTGAGCTATTACGGATACCTGCTGCTTTATAATCTGGCCTACATGCTAGATGACGTGATCATACTGTTGATTGGCATCATTACGCTCAGCCAGCGACGGCTTCAGGAAAAAGAGGGGCGCTGGCTCAAGTTGATCAGCGGCCTTGTCATGGCAGGGCTGGGCATTTACTTACTGCTGGGAAAATATATTTCCGACTGGATTGCTGGCATTAATTAGCTTAAGGAGGAACTGAACAAATCATCCGTTCGCCCTGATTTTGTTAAACCTGTTTGTAATAGATTGATTATTATCAATTTAATTTATTAATGGTCCAGCGGGATCACCACGAACGGATTAAATCCGCGCTTCCTTAACTTATAAAAAAATTAAATTCACAGCCGGATTCGTCTTAGAATAAGCACGTATCCCGACAATTGGAAGGCTGCATATATGTCTACAGGGTTTCATCAATCGGATCTTCGTCATGTCATCTATGCCTTGTCCGATGCGCTCGATCTGGTGGGGGTAGATGATGTCGCCCACGGCAAGCGGGTCGGCATTATGGCCGCCGAGTGCGGCAAGGCCATGGGGCTGACTGAGGCGGAAACGACTTTCCTGTTTGACCTGGGAATGATGCACGACATCGGCGTATCTTCGACGCAGACGCATCATCATCTGGTTGCCGAGTTCGACTGGGAAAGTTCACAGGTGCATGCCGAGCTGGGCTACAACCTTCTGCGGGCGTTTGCGCCGCTATCAAGCATGGCGATCCCGGTGCGATATCATCACACCCGATGGGAACAGCTAAACACGCTGTCTTCCGCCGAACTTACCGCACAACAAGCAATACAGGCCAACCTCATCTTCATGGTCGATCGTGTAGATGCGCTGACTGCGCCGTACTATGGCAGCAATTTGTTCGATCACATCGATGAGGTTCGCGACCATATTCAAAATAGTTCAGGCAGCTATTTCGCTCCCGAGTTGGTGGATGCTTTCCTGGCTGCATCCGAAGCGGAGGTGTTCTGGCTGCAACTTGAGCCGCGCTCAATTCAGAATTACCTGTCAGATTTGTTGTCGCGCGGTGAATGTTACCAGTCCTCATTTGCCGGGTTCAAACAGCTGGCGGTGATTTTTTCGCATATCGTTGATGCCAAGAGCCCATTTACCGCACACCACTCTCTTGGCGTGGCTCGTCTGTCGCGCTTTATCGCCGAACGCATGGGAGTAAGCCCGGAAAACTGCGATAAACTTGAGCTTGCCGGTTTGTTGCATGACCTTGGCAAGTTGCGCGTGCCGGATGAAATTCTGGACAAGCCGGGAAAACTGGATACGCATGAAAGACGGATCATCAACACCCATAGTTTCGAGACTTATCAGATACTGCGCAATATCAGCGGATTCGAAGAAATTGCGCTATGGGCCGCATACCATCACGAGGAACCGAACGGAAGAGGCTACCCGTTTCATGTCCACGATAAAGATCTGTCCATTGAGGCGCGTATCCTGCATGTCGCAGACATCTTTCAGGCCATGGCTCAGGATCGCCCGTACCGCGCGGGATTAGAACAGCACGAGGTGCTGGCGTTTCTCAGGGAGCTTGCTGACAAAGGGACGCTGGATGCGGGCATCGTCAATATTGTTGGTGAACATCTGTCCCAGGCTATGGCGGCAGCGATGCCCGCTCCGTCAGAGTGGCTGTTTCAGATGGGCGAAAGTAGCCAAACTAAGTAGCCAAGCTGCCGACTTTCGCGGGCTAATGTGGAGATTACCTGTCGGATTTCATCAAACGCCGCAATATTTTTCTTTCCACGAAAAACATTTCGCCAAATGTCTCGTGCGCAGGGTTTATTATTTCAAGCATGGCACATGATGACTCCCCATTCGTACCCACCATTCTGTTTGGTGCATTTGACCGCCACAACTTTGGCGATCTTCTTTTTCCTCACATCGCAGCCGCTTTGCTCGATGAAAAGAATCTAATATTCGCCGGTCTGGCAGAACGGGATTTGAGCTGTTACGGCGGACATCGGGTCAGGGCGCTGGCTCAACTTGCTGCAGACTTGAAAGAGCGCCCGGCAAAGATCATTCATGTTGGCGGCGAACTTCTCAGCTGTGACATATGGCAGGCAGCGGTAATGCTGTTGCCGCCGGATAAGGTTCAGCAAACCATAGCGCATTTCGACAAAAGGCCGGAGCAAAGGCTGGAATGGGCTAAAGACCAGCTGGGTATTTCAGCTCTGGCGCCCTACACAGTGCCTCGGAGTCTGTTTCATCGCGAATCCAGGATAATCTACAATGCCGTTGGAGGGGTGGAATTCAACGAATGCAGTGCTGACATGCGCACCGAGGTGTTGGCAAATCTCATGACGGCGAATGCCGTAAGCGTACGGGACAGGCAGACGCTGGCACAACTGGAAGCGGCAGGAATCCCGGCCCGTCTGATCCCGGATCCCGCTGTGATGGTAGCCGAGCTATTCGCAAAACAAATTCGCCGGCATGCTTATCAAGGCGAGATCGCCCGGATTCTGAAAGCCTTCCCGCAAGGATATATTGCCGTGCAGTTCAGTGCCGATTTTGGCGATGATGCGACCCTGATGGAGATCGCCGCCCAGCTTGATCAGGTTTCGATCTCGACCGGCTACGGGGTGGTGTTTTTCCGTTCAGGTGCCGCGCCATGGCATGATGATCTGCCTTGTTATCA
>JBAZAY010000072.1:0-3203 GCA_041671725.1 Gallionella sp.
TCTACTACGTACTTCGTCCGGCATCGCATTAGCATAAGTAGTAAGCGATAACCATGATCGTAGTATCCATTCACTACTAAACAGTATCGACCATCCTTGTCAATGAAAGGGTCGCAACCTTTCTTACAAATATACCCAAATGGTTCCACATTGAGGCAGAGATGTACCAGATAGTCGCCTTTCTCTTTCAGATGAACCGTATCAGCGTGTTTTAACCACTGTACCACACTTATTTCTCGATCTGCTCTCAAAGCTTCAAGTGTAATTATGGGATCTTCTGAAGGGGATGATCTCTTGAACGGGTTAAGATATCCATCTCCGTCAACAGGAAAGACTGTTGGATCTACCTCGTGAGACCAGTAATCAGTCATCGTTCGTAACCGCTTCTCGCCAGTTTCTAGATTATACTGATACCCATCAGCTACTGGTATCACTTTAAACTCTTGATCCATCTTCTTAATTAGCACATCATTACGAAGATTAACACAAACATACTTTAGTCCAGACCAAGCCGTACCCAAGCCCTCGCCTCGAGACGTAGCTATTTGGTTATAGCGTGTTTCTAAACGATTCAGAAGCTTGGTTCGTTCCTTTGAAACTGGTAGTGCTTCGTATTCCACTCGTTTCTGGGTCAGAATCGGGCTTACTACCTGAAAGATGATAACCTTCACTGCTTGCTTAGTGATACTTTCCCAAAGCAAGGTATTCGGGTTCCAATAGTAGCCGGTTTTGTCTTTACTACTTATGATGAGACGAGATTGAAGGCTTTCAATACACAGATTTATCAATGCGTGATCATTGTATTGATCCAGTTCTTTCTCCATTTTAGGAGACTAGGCGTAACTCTTAGCTTCCATTTTCAGTTTCGTCAAACTTATCAAGCATAGAAACGTGGGATATTATCTCCAGAAGTAGTAAGGTACTGACGATAAGACGGATCTGAGTCGGTTGATAAGTAATTACTCTACGTGTTTGTAGAGTAACTTACATCCCACGAGGATGTTGCTTACAATAAGCCTGTATCTGTTTCCAGATAGTAGGTGTCATCCCGCCAGCATCGTCACAATACATTAGTACTGTACCCACCACAAAGCCTGGTTCGACGTATTGACCCTTAATAGCCCTGATAATCTTCAGAGCTACTCGGTTTGGCTTATCAGTTGAACTTCTTAAATCTTTGCTAGTCAACGACAGTGAGAAATCGGAGACTCCAAGATTCATACTTTTGGTAGTATCCAACGCAATGCCACTACGGCACTGTCCGTCAAAGAATCGTTCCTTAACTTCTGCTGACGTCGCAGTACATAGGAATGGTGGAGCATCAGACGGAATTACGATCACGTTTTGCTTATCTGAGTACGGTACTTCTTCTGACCCACTGTCCTGAGTAGCTTCGTCATGTGACGAATCGTAACGAGATACTTCAGTAGGTAGGAAAGTTAGGGTATTCGGGTAGCTTAGGAGAATATTGGAACCACAATCCTGACACTCTTGTTGTACAAATACCTTATCCGACTTAGTAGGTACCGTCAAAGTCCAGGTATTCTTCTTCTTACATCCTCCAGAAGAGCAGGTTGCTGAGATTTGATGAACCAAACTAGATCCCTTAGCGTGTACTTTAATCGTAAGGGTGTCACTCTCCATTTATTAGGAGAGAAGTAAAATCCTTAACTTTCATTTTCAGTTCTGAACTATCCTTATTCTATAAGATGAGAAGTGATGGTGGAACTCTGGAGCTTCTCTTGATAGGAATGTACGAATATGAGTTTGAACGCATCATCGCATTCATAGATCCACCTCTTTCTCTTTTCATCATACCGTCTTCGGAACCGTGACCGTGACTGGTTTGGCTGACTTCACAGTAGATTTGCGTGATGGCTTACTCACTCGCTATAGTAGTTGAAAAGGGGTAGTGTGAGTCAGATGGAGTAGGAGAAGCAGTGCTACCAGCGGATACCCATTCTGACTGGCACTAGATTTCTCCAGCGATACAGGCATCAATCTCCCACCGATTAGGACAATGGATCTTCTTTACTCGCTAGAGACAATCTCTCTACTCACTTGATGATTAAATTAAAAATGACCCGTTCATAGTCCTTGATGACAAGAGGGTTACCGCTCTGGTCAGTTAATCTCACTGTAATGCTTGTATAAACTTTCGGATCGATATTGTAAAAAGCCGGTGGCGGGCTAAAGCTAATCAGTGCCCCGGACTGTACGTTCGGTATAAAACTGCTAATACAAGACGAGTTCATAGTAAAACGACTGTCGTTCACCCAGTCGCAGAGTACATTGACATGTGTGATAGGGGACTTTATAGGAATAAGTGTAGAATTATAGTTCATTGGAATATCAGAGGGAGTAGGAGGATAAGTTGCTGGCCTATAGCCGAGGAGTTTATACCAGTTAGTGGAGGGAGAGACGACTAACTGTGGAGTAGCTGTGCTCACTGGAAATGTCATACCACCTGGGTTACTATAGCCGACAGGAAGAGAAGTTGGAACCGGTGTTAAGGTTAGAGTATATCCGTATAGAATAGGGTTTACTGTGAAGTTTAGGTAGTAGACCTCGCTTGAAGTAGAGTCCAAGAGGTAGTGGCCGTGACCTTTCATGGTGAACTGAATATAGCCGTTAATATCTGACCCAGTGTAGATGCCCTCAGGGAAGACTACGTTATACGTCTGGCCATCTCCAGGCCAGACGTAACTTGCCCCTTGTAAATTGTTGAAAGTGGTAGTTAGGTTATTCCAGCTATAGTATATGGAAAGTGACTCGAGTGCTATCTGCTCATTAGTGCTACTGTAGGGTTGCGGGAATGTATATTCGAAGCTTGTTCGTTGCGGGGAGAATTGTAGCTGTGAGCCGGTTGTAATGGAGATTCTAGAATGATGCGAAACTATCTGAGACATTATCTTTTAGTAAAGGAGAACGATATATTTTCTTCATGTGTATGAAGAAATGAGATTACTAGAATAGTTCTTTCTCTTATCCTCAAGGTCGTTGTCGTTGGCTTTCGCAAAGGAGTAGTGCTTGAGACCGTCAACCCTGTGTCAAAGAGAGCTTTGATAGATGACTATTCTCTGACCCACTCTTACATCACTTCTCTTAATGACCTTCAAAATGGAGGTCATAATTAATTTGAAAGTTTCGATCCTCTGAAAAGAGGAGATCACCTTCCCTCTCACTCCCTCATCTTCAACCTT
>JBAZAY010000072.1:3213-12304 GCA_041671725.1 Gallionella sp.
ACCTTCTCTTTCATTACATCTCTTTCCACTCTCTCATCAAACCCCATTCACCATGGCCAACTCTTCCCCCAACTCTCTCCTCACCCGCATCGAAGGTGGCTGGTCTCTCGCTATTACTCGCAACTGGACAGACTACGTAGGTAAATACCACCCTGAGGATGAGACCGGATTCCTGAGCCAACTCCTCACGGCCAAGCCACAGATCTTTGAGACCGCCATCGCACATGGGGACTACAAGCTGACACCTGTCGGTGAGACTTATGCCTTGGTGGTGGAACTCAAGAGCGTGTTTGAGACCATCACTATCATTCTCAAATCAGTGGGACAGCCTGAGGGATTGGAAGTCAAGCAGTTGAAGAGCCGGGTGATGGAGCTTGAGAGTAAAGTGGAGGATCTTGAGAGCGAGATGGAGGCGTTGAAGGAGGTGGGAGAGACGGTGGGTGAGCGTTATGTCCCGACTCCTACTGTCAAGGATGAGGAGCTGATGAGATATGCGATGGCGTTCCATGATCCTTTCATTACATTTGTCAAGGGGCAGTTAAACACAACGGCTGTGGAGGCGTTTGAGAAGTGGAAGAAGACTTGCGAGAAGACGCTGTGGCAGTTGACTACGGAGTATTTGGCGAGAGTGAGGTCGTTGAGTATGAAGGTGCTGGTGTTGGATGTGAATGGTGAGATTTTTAATTATACACATGGCTCACCCATCCCGAACGCTGTCATCAATTCATATCAAAAGGGTCTGTACGCTAATGGATGTTGGAATGTGTCTCCAATTAAGTACGACGCCATTACTGAAGACATGAGCCTGATCGGTCCTTATTCATCCACATATGGAGCCCATAATACTGGTAACGCCATAACTTCCCCAATAACCATCACCTTCTGGCTCCAAGTTATCCCTCTCACACTCCTCACCTCAGCTGAGAAGCTCAAACACAACCTATCCTAAACAGAGATACGGCATTACTACTCTACATCTGTAGAGTAAATATACACCTTTCATCTTCGTAAAGGTCTTTACTGGTAATTACAAAGAAAAAGTCTCCGTCAATCACCCATCTCAAAACTCTCCCATACTAACCCCCTTCAAACTCGAAAATCTCGCATTTTCTAACTAATTATACCCTACAACTGTAGGGTATCAATCATAACGATATCATCCTTTTCTGCCCCTTTTTCAACCGAGTTTGACCCTAGTAAGGTGATATGAAATGTGATGTTTGAGATGGACTGTGTTTGATACGCTTAAATCTCTCTTTCATGAGAATAATATGAGTGTATGGGTGGTATTTATAGTATGTAAGTGGAAAGGTGGGCATGTGTATTCTCTTGTGAACTGTGTCATGATTCTAGGAGGTGATTTGATTTTGTACTACTCCATCGTGAAAACCTCAGATTCTCATAAGATGTCGCTCAATACTCTCACTTGCTCTCAGCTGATTTCATTGTGTAAAGACCGTAAGCTTAAGGGGTATAGTGGAAAGAGGAAGGATGAGCTTTTGGAGATGCTTAATGGTGGATCTTCCAGCAGTAGCGTCGCAGTCAGTAGCTCATCCACTAACTTAGCAGTCAGTAGCTCATCCGTCGACCCAGTTGTCGACGAGCCTCTCGAATGCGACGAGAACGGTATCCCTCTACATATTGAAGCCATACCAGAGAAGAAGCTTAGGGTAAAAAATACCTACTATATGCGAGCCGATCAAGTAGTATGGTGGAATGGTAAACAGATCAAGTGCGAACATAAACTTGACCGGTGTCGTTGTAAAAAATGTATCCAAAAACACCCGGAACTTAAGGGTAGCAACATATGCCAAGAACCTGAATGTACTGTATGGTCGATTTATGGATATGTAGGTGGAAAGGCCACCTATTGCTTCACTCACAAGAAAAAAGACATGCTAGATATTGTAAACGCTAGATGTCTAGAAGCTTCGTGTAGCAAGCGTTCAGTTTTTGGAGTTGACAATGGTCAGCCTACTCATTGTGCTACTCATCGAAAAGATGGTATGGTAGATGTTATCAGTGCTCGCTGTATTGAACCCAGTTGTAATATCCGTCCCTCGTTTAATAACGAGGGTGGTCGTAGTCTATACTGTAACTTACATAAGAAGGAGGGTATGATAAACGTCGTTGATCGTCGTTGCCTGTATCCCGGTTGTAAAATTATTTCATCATTCGGAGAAGTTGGAGGTCTTCGTACCCACTGTGCCTCCCATAAAACCTCGGAAATGGTCGACCTTAAACATAAACATTGTCTTTACGAGGGTTGTTGTATAACTCCCTCATTTGGCTACGCCGGAAAACAGCCCGAACGATGTGCTTGCCATAAATTAAAAGGAATGCTTGATGTTGTAAATAGGAAATGTATTTCTCCTGATTGTGGGACTTGTGCCTTGTTCGGAGTACCAGGAGATCACTGTACACATTGTGCCATACATAGGGAATGTGGTGATATAAGCTATCCTCGTTCCTTCTGTGCGTTTGATGATTGTGACAAACCTGCCACTTATGGATTAAATTATCCCCGTCACTGTCAAGCTCATAAACTTCACAATGATATGGATCTGGTCTATCGCAACTGTAGTAATTGTACCCGCCCTAATATCTTAAATAGCGACGGACAGTGCTGTTACTGCGACCCTAACCATTTACGACCTAGGTTCCTAGCTCGGCAACGAGAGACCAAGGAGGCTTTTGATATGGCTGAGATTGAGTATATCTACGATCGCCCTATAGATAGTAAGTTTTGCCCTTTCAGACCGGATTTCCTTCACTCAACCTCGCAAGGTTTGATTACCGAAACAGACGAACATCAGCATAAGCGTTGTTTCGAGCCCGACGAAATTACTCGTATGCTTGAAATTACCAGATTCCTAGGTAAACCTACTTTGTTTATTCGGTTTAACCCTGATCGGTATAAACCGCTAACTGATGAGCCATGGACGATTAAAAGACGTCTTGATGTATTAGTACAGGTGGTAAAGCATTGGCATATCACACCGTTCCCCACTGGAAGTCAGACCTTTGTAATCTATATGTTCTATGACCGTGAGGACTATACTAAGTGGTACAACCCATCACCGGTTGACTAATTCTTCAGCGTTCGCTGAAGAATTAATTTAGCTACTCTACTACCGATTGTCTCTCAGTTAGTGGGTACTATACTATAGTATAGTATAGTATAGTATAGTACTTCGTCTGATTCCAAGTTACTCCGCTCACGCCCCTCACATCAGCCGAGAAGCTCAAACACAACCTATCCTAAACAGATCCACGTTCATTCATTACTACTCTACATCTGTAGAGTAAATACACACTACTTGTTCATTGGATACCACTCTCTCATCTGTCATAAAGACTTGACCCTATGTTTATGGTAGTTATAAAGGAGAAGTTGACCTCAATCATCCATCTTAAAACTCTCCCATACTAACCCCTTCAAACCCGAAAATCTCGCATTTTCTAACTAATTATACCCTACAACTGTAGGGTATCAATCATAACGATAACCGCCTTTTCTGTCCATTTTTCAACCGAGTTTAACCCTAATAAGGTGAGATGAGAGGAAGGTTTGATAGATACCTATTCTTTGAACCTCTCTTATGTGTCTTAATTACTTTCAAGATATAAGGTATAATAAATGTGAAAGGTTCGAGTTTCATGAGAGGGAGATCACCTTCTTCTCAGACTTTCATCATGTCTCACTCTCAAGACGTCATCATGTACCAAGGTGAATGTGGTAGTCAGTTCAAATATACTCATGACCGGATTGACTACCACGGTTCATTCTCACCCGAGAACGAGACCGGCTTTTTGGGACTTCTCTTGACCTCAAAACCGCAACTCCTCGAGATGGCTATCACTAACAAAGACTACAAACTAACGACCGTGGGTGAAGATGTTATGATGAGTTTGGAGCTTAAGAGTGTCTTTGAGACGATTACTATTAGACTGAAGCGAGATAATGAGGTGATACAGTTGAAAGGAAGAGTGTGTGAGCTGGAGAAGGAGGTGGGAGAGCTTACTGAAAAGATGAAGGTGAAAGGTGATGATATGAAGGAGAGAGTTGAGATGGTTGAGTCGCTTGCGAGGAAGATGGTCGAATCGCTTGTAGGAGAAATGGTTGAGGCACTTAAGGGAGATGTGAAGCAGTTAAAGGGAAAGACTAGAGAGATGTTTGGATTGCTTGTGAGGGAGAGGGAGGATAGAGAGGGGAGCGTGAGAGAGCTTGAGAAGGAAATGAGAGAGCTTACTAAAACGGTGATGGGTGGGGGAATGAAGGTTGAGAGTGAGGAGATGAAGTATTATAAGATGCTTGGGGAGGAGTTGCGGGAGAAGTTGGTGTCAACCGCCCATCGTAAAATCATCCCATACTGATTGCTACCAACTCGAAACTCTTACATTTTCTAACTAAACATACTCTACAGTTGTAGAGTAATGTCATCATCCTTTCCAGAGGAGAACGACCATAGTGCGATGAGATGACTATCCTTTTATCAGCTCTTATGGATAAGTGTCCTAACTACCTTCAAGATGTAAGGTCTAATAAATGTGAAATGTTCGAGTTTCATGTGAGGGAGATCACTTCATCTCAGACTCGCATCATGTCCGACTCTCATGCTCAAGACGTTATCATGTACCAAGGAGAAGATGGAAGTAGCTGGATGTTCAAACATACACATGACTGGATTGACTACCACGGCTCGATCTCGCCAAAAGATGAAACCGGCTTTCTAGGAACGCTCTTAACCTCTAAACCACAGCTCTTCGAGATTGCTATCACAAACAAAGACTACAAGTTGACTGTGGTGGGTGAGGATGTTATGATGGCAGTGGAGATCAAGAGCGTCTTTGAGACTGTTACTATTAGGTTGAAGAGAGATGAGATGACTACGGATGTGGAGGTGAGACAGTTGAAGGGGCGGGTGGGCGAGCTGGAGAAGGAACAAAGTGTGCTTACTGAAAAGCTGAAGGTTGAGATGAAAGAGATAGCTACGAAGATTGTGCCACATGTGGGGAGGCTTGTGGGAAAGATAATTGAGTCACTTGTGGGAAAGATGGTTGAGTCGCTTGAGGAAGATATGAAACAGTTGAAGGGGAATGTGAGAGAGGTGTTTGGGTTGCTTGTGAGAGAGCGGGAGGAAAGAGAAGGGCGGGTGAGAGAGCTTGAGAAGGAGATGGGAGTGCTTACTAAAAAGGTGGAAAGCAATGAGATGGTGAGGGAGAGGGAGGAACGAGAGGGGAGGGTGAGGGAGCTTGAGAAGGAGATGACTGAGGTAATGGAACGAGTGAGGGAACGGGATGTACGCACGAGAACGCTTGAGAAGGAGATGGCTGGATTGCGTATTAACCAGAAGATGGGGGATCAACTGGCAATTGAACGGTGGATTGTATCAGGTGATACCCAGAGGAGGAATGAGAGAGAGTTGAAAGAGTTGAAGGGAGGTGATACCCAGAGGAGGAATGAGAAGTATCGCTCACTTCAGCTGAACTCATCCTAAACAGATACACAGCATTACTGCTTTCTAAGTACTCTACATCCGTAGAGTAAATACACACTGCTTACTTCTTGGATACCACTCTCCAACTGTATTTGACCCTATGATATTGGTAGTTACAAATGAGAAGTTGACACCAATCATCCATCTTAAAATCATTCCATACTAACCCCTTCAAACTCGAAAAACTCGCATTTTCTAACTAAACATACCCTACAACTGTAGGGTATCAAGAGTAATATCGTCATCCATTTCATACCCTTTTTCAGATGAGAACGACCCTAGTAAGCTGAGATGAGAGGACGCTTTGATAGATGACTATTCTTTGAACCGTTCTTATGGATATGTGTCTTAACTACCTTCAAGTTGAAAGGTAAAATAAATGTGAAAGTTTAGAGTTTCATCAGAAGGAGATCATCTTCTCTCATCATGTCTCATCATGTCTCGCACCCTCAAAACATCATCATACGACAAGATGAAGGTGAAAGTGGGTGGAGTTTCAAACACACCTATGACTGGACTGACTACCATGGTTCTCTCTCACCTGAAAACGAGACTGGCTTTCTAGGACATCTCCTGTCCTCTAAGCCCCAACTCTTTGACATGGCTATTGCTAACACAGATTATAAGCTGACTATGGTAGGTGAGGATGTGATGATGGTGGTCGAGCTTAAGAGTGTCTTTGAAACGGTTACTATTAGGTTGAAGAGAGATGAGAAGACTGAGAATGAAGAGACGAGGCGGTTGAATGGGAGGGTGGGAGAGCTTGAGAAGGAGCTGGGAGTGCTTACTGAAAAGATGAAGGTGGAGAGTGAGGAGATGAAGTCGGAGATTGTTTCGCTTAAGTGGGAGTTGAGAGAGTTGAGACTTGGCTGTGAGAAGGTGGGGGAGTGTTATGTCCCGACTCCTACTGTCAAGGATGAGGAACTGGCACGATATGCGATGGCGTTTCACCCTCCTATTGCTACTTTTGTAAAGCAACAGTCGAATACCACTGAGGTGGAGGCTTTTGTGAGGTGGAAGAATGCGGATTGGAGCAGGAGTACGTGTGATATGTTTAAGTCCTGGATGGAGCTTTACCCGAGAAAGGTGCTGTCGTTGACGAGTGAGTATTTGGCGAGAGTGAGGGGGTTGAGTGTGAATGTATTGACTGTGAATGAAAAGGAATACACCAAATATCCATATGGCTCATGGAGTATTCTATCATATGAAAATGTCCTATACACTAACGGATGTTATCATGTATCTCCGATTGAGTATAGCGACATTAATAAAGGTATGAGACTGTTGGGACCTTATCCATACACATACAGTGATCGTCATAACGCTGCATACCCGGGAACTTTTTCTATCTCCAAGTTACCCCTCTCACACCACTCACTCCAGCTGAGAAGCTGAAACTCAACATATCCTAAACAGATAAGCATCATTACTGCTTGACACTTATTCTACATCTATAGAGTAAAAATACATTCTATCCTTTATAAAGTACTTACACCCATACACAACCGGTAGTTACAAAAGAAAATTGACGTCGATCATCCATCTTAAAATCATTCCATACTAACCCGAAAAACACGCATTTTCTAACTAAACATACCCTACAACTGTAGGGTATAGATGATATGAGTGAGATCGAACTTCGACCCTTTTCTGGTCGAGAGTGACCCTATGAAGGTGAAGAGAAAGATGGGTTAAGTCATGATATACATAATATCTTTGGATTTGGGATGCGATGAATGATAACTCAATGAAGATCCCCTGTCTAATGATCATGAGTAAAACAGATAACTACATTTTGGCGTAGTTACGAGAAAGTATAATTTATATCTTCAATCTACCTATAGCATCAGGGTGATACATCTCGCAATAGTCACGCATGTTCATACGACTCATTGAGGAGTTACAGCCAGAACAGATGACTCTTAGGTTATCGATATCTATCGTACCTCCTTGACAGTGAGGTATCACATGAGATACATTCCAACTTGACCCGTCGATAGGCTTAATCTTGGAGCTTAAACAAAGAGGACAATCTACCATACCGCATTCAACCCCAATCCATCGTTCCCAAACCTCAAGTCGGCGTTTACGAGTGATATTCTTTCTAGGTACCTTGATAGCCTTTCTAGCTTCCTTGATAACTGATGATAGCGATGCGATGGATCCATCGTTTCTCGTAGCCGGCGGGTTTCTCGTAGCCGGCGGGTTTCTCGTAGCCGGCGGGTTTCCGTTGGCAATTCTACCCCTGGCATGTTCCATAACCGCACGCTTATGTAAATTGGCTAAATGTGCGATCTCAGTTTCCTTAATAGCTATATTAGACACCGATGCCCACCCCCAATGACTCTTAAGAATTGCCATCTCTAGTTTAGCTTTTGAAAGATCAGCGGAGGCTTGTGCGACGAGACGTTCGGTCATTTTAGATGACCCAAAAAGTAGTATAAGGGACTTGTAATCAATAAGCTAAAATAGTACTCAACCTTCTTCTTACTTGTTCCACTCTCATGACACATATGAGAAACCTAATAACTTTTCACCATCCACTCCACCCCTACTCCCTCCCCTACACCTCTAATCTGTTTTTATTTTCTCACTTCGAACTACAACCATCATCTCCCTCACTCAAATGTCTCTCCCTCCTCAATCAGTCATCATGACCCGCCGAGATGGAACCGGCTGGACATTTAAGCACACCCGATCCCACACCGACTACACCGGCACTCTTACACCTGATAAAGACGGTAATTTCATCCAACAACTGCTATATGCGAAGCCACAGGTTATGGATGTAGCTATCACTAATCAAGACTATAAGTTGTCAGTGAGTGGAGAGGACATTGTCTTGAGTATCGATCTTAAATGTGTCTTTGAAGTAGTTGAGGTGGTTCTTAGATGTGATGGGTCGTTGGGGGAGGTGGAGGTTAAAAGGTTGAAGAAGAGGGTGGGTGAGCTTGAGGGGGAGGTGGAGATGTTGAAGGGGGAAGTGGAGATGCTGAAGATGGGTGGGATGAGGTGTAAGTATACTACATACGATGGTGAGAACGAGTGGCAATCTATGAAAGTCGTTGAAGGTAAAGTTTCCAACCCTGCTTATGATGATCAACTAGTGAGATATGCGTCTGCGTTTCATCAACCATTTATTAGCTTTCTTAAGGAACAGATAAATACCACTATAACGGAGGCTTTTGTTAAATGGTGGGTAAAGCTCAGGAATGATGGGTTAGATAAGTACCATGTTGAATGGTGGGTAAAACGCTGTGGTAATAAGTTAGAAGATAACGAGCATGATTATCTGTGGAAGTTGAAGATTGAGTACATTGCACGAGTCCGTAATTTGAGTATGAAAGTACCTGACTGGCCTCGTTCATATGAGTCAGTCTTCTACGATTCTAATGGTGGGAGGTCGTGTCATATAGTCTCAAGTGATAGCGTCATGTGTGAGACTGCTGGACTGTATGCTAGTGGTTGTTGGGGAGTTTTAGGAGACTTCGCATCCAATAGCATATGCGACAGCGAAGATATGGACGAGATAATCTCTGGTCCATTTAAATCCGCTCCCATAGGCTATACAATTGGTAAATACGACACAA
>JBAZAY010000073.1:0-11820 GCA_041671725.1 Gallionella sp.
TTGTTGTTAATCTGTGTGAATCTGCGTAATCTGATGAAACGACTAGCCATTCCACTAAGCAACCAAAGAACGGTTGCCAAGTGGCTGGTTATGCGGATAAAACTGCGGTTTTCAGGATAAAACAAACAAGCAAGCGTGGAGGTAGTAGTGAGTTCAACGTATGACGAGTCGTCATTCAAGGTTTTGCGCGGTCTGGAACCGGTGCGGCAGCGCCCGGGTATGTACACGACGCTGGATAATCCCAACCACATCATCACGGAGGTGGTGGATAACGCCTGCGATGAAGCGCTGGCCGGATATTCAAAGACCATTATCGTCACGGCCCACTCGGATGGATCGGTATCGGTTCAGGATGAGGGGCGGGGCATCCCGGTTGGAATTCATCCCGAGGAAGGCGTGTCGGTGGTCGAAGTGGCCTTTACCGTTCTGCATTCAGGCGGCAAGTTCGACAAGGAGTCGGGCGGCGGCGCATACCGCTTCGCCGGTGGCCTGCATGGCGTCGGTGTGGCCGTCACTAATGCGCTTTCGAGTGCCGTTGAAGTCACGGTTTACCGCGATGGGGGCGAGCATCGCCTGCGCTTCGAGCAAGGTGTTGCAATCAGTCCGTTAGCCAGGGTGGCTGCGTGTGCCAAGCGCAAGACCGGAACCCTCGTGCGGGCGTGGCCGGATGTCAAATACTTCGACAGTCCTTCGGTTAATCTGGTGCAACTGGAGCGCGCGCTACGCGCCAAGGCGGTACTGCTGCCGGGTGTGACGGTCACCTTGAATATCGAGAAGACCCGCGAGACCAAGTCATGGTCTTATCCAGATGGTTTGCGCGGCTATCTTGCCGAGGCGCTGAGCGACGAGGAACTGGCAGCGCCCATTTTTTCCGGTGAGCGTTATATCGCAAAAGGCGGCGATGACAGTTTTGTCGAGGGAGAGGGGGCCGCATGGGCATTCGCCTGGGCGGAGGAAGGGAATATTTCCCGTGAATCTTACGTCAATCTGATTCCGACCTGGTCGGGCGGCACGCACGATGCCGGACTGCGCGACGGTGTCTATACCGCGGTCAAAAGCTTTATCGACCTGCACAGCATGTTGCCCAAAGGCGTCAAACTCACCTCCGACGATGTGTTCAGCCGCGTGAGTTTTGTGTTGTCGGCCAAGCTGCTTGATCCCTCATTTCAGGGGCAGACCAAGGAAAAACTGGTGTCGCGCAATGCCCTCAAACTGGTCTCCAGCATGGTCAGCGACCCGCTGTTGTTGTGGCTCAACGAGCACATCGAGTATGGCAAAAAAATCGCCGAGATTTCCATCAAACAGGCGCAAAGCCGGATGAAGTCAACGCAGAAGATCGAGAAGAAAAAGGGCTCGGCGGTCGCGGTTCTGCCCGGCAAACTTACCGATGCGGCAGAATACAACCCCGCGCGCAACGAGCTGTTTCTGGTCGAGGGCGATTCGGCAGGCGGCTCGGCAAAACAGGGGCGTAACAAGGAGTTTCAGGCCATCCTGCCGTTGCGCGGCAAGGTGCTCAACACGTTTGAAGTCGACCGCGACAGGTTGTTTTCCAACGCCGAGGTGCATGACATCGCGGTCGCGATCGGTGTGGACCCGCACGGCATGGATGATAAAGCTGACTTGTCGGGTTTGCGCTATCACAGCATCTACATCATGGCCGATGCGGACGTGGATGGTTCGCACATCGCCACGCTGCTGCTGACGCTGTTTTTCCGGCATTTTCCGAAACTGATTGCCAATGGCAATATTTATTTGGCTCAACCGCCGCTGTTTCGTATCGATGTGCCGGCACAGGGCAAAAAACCGCTGCGCAAATTCTACGCGCTGAACACCGATGAGCTGGCCTCGATCGAAGACCGCATGCGCAAGGAAAAAGTGCGCGAAGGGGCCTGGAGCATCTCGCGTTTCAAAGGACTGGGCGAGATGAATCCATTGCAACTGTGGGAAACCACCATGTGCCCGGACACCCGGCGTGCGCTGTGTGTGGAGCTGGATGCAGCGTCATTTGTCGGGGCTGAGCAAACCATGAGCATGTTGATGGCGAAAAAGGAATCAGGTGTGAGGCGTGAATGGCTGGAATTTCACGGTAACGAGGTGACAGGCGATGTCTGAGATTCAAGAAGAGTTGTTCGATGCTGCTGAAGCGCTTCCCGCTCAGATAGCTGAATTAAAAACCGCTGAGCCTGCCGTCGCAAGCGGCGGAGCCGGCAAGAATATCCGTCAGTTTTTACCTCTGCCGGCTTTGCCGGAAGGCGACTCCGTGCCGTTGGCCCAATATGCCGAACGTGCCTATCTGGAATATGCGGTCTCGGTGGTAAAGGGGCGTGCGTTGCCGGATGTCTGCGACGGACAGAAACCGGTCCAGCGCCGCATTTTGTACGCCATGCGGGAAATGGGACTGACGCACAACAGCACCTTCGTCAAATCGGCGCGCGTGGTTGGTGAAGTGCTGGGTAAGTTTCACCCGCACGGCGACTCCTCCGCTTATGACGCGATGGTGCGGCTGGCGCAGAATTTCTCGCTGCGCTACCCCTTGATCGACGGGCAGGGCAATTTCGGCTCCCGCGATGGCGATAACTCGGCCGCGATGCGTTATACGGAAGCGCGCTTGACGCCGATTGCCGCTGTCCTGCTATCCGAGCTGGACATGGGCACCGTGGATATGATCCCGAATTACGACGGGCATTTTCAGGAGCCTGCCATGTTGCCGGCACGCCTGCCGATGGTGCTGCTCAACGGCGCATCCGGTATTGCGGTCGGCATGGCGACCGAGATTCCTTCGCACAATCTGCGCGAAGTGGGTTCAGCCGCAGCCCTTTGTGTCAGGAAGCCGGATTGTTCGGATGACGAACTGCTGGCTTCGATTGCAGGTCCGGATTTGCCCAGTGGCGGTCAGATTATTTCATCGCCCGCAGAGATACGCGAATGCTACCGGAGCGGGCGAGGTTCGCTGAAGATGCGCGCACGCTGGAATGTCGAGGAACTGGCGCGCGGTCAATGGCGCGTGGCGGTGTTTGAACTTCCTCATGGCACGTCCTCCAAAAAGATCATGGAGGAAATCGAGGAGCTGACCAACCCGAAATTCAGGTTGGGCAAGAAGGCGCTGACGCCGGAGCAGGTGCACAACAAGCAGCTGATTCTGTCTGTTCTGGAGAAAGTGGCCGATGAATCGGACAAGGATCAGGCAGTGCGTCTGGTGTTCGAGCCCAAATCGGGACGTCAGTCGGTCGATGAACTGATGACCATCTTGTTGGCGCACACCAGCCTGGAATGTGGCCTGTCCATCAACATGGTGATGATAGGCATAGACGGGCGGCCAAAACAAAAAGCCATCACCGATATCATTCGTGAATGGGGGCAATTCAGGCTGGCGACGGTGCGCCGCCGCTGTGCACATCGCCTGGCGCAGATCAACGACCGCATCCACGTGCTGGAAGGTCGCATGACCGTGTTCCTCAACCTGGATGAGGTGATTGCGCTGATACGCGAATCCGACGATCCCAAGGCGGCATTGATTGCCCGCTTTGAATTGTCCGACCGTCAGGCCGAGGATATTCTGGAGATCCGTCTGCGCCAGCTGGCCAGGATGGAAGGCATCAAGATCGAGCGTGAACTGAAAGCGTTGCAGGATGAAGGCGCGGATCTTAACAAGCTGCTGGGTTCCGAATCCATCCTGCGCCGCCGTGTGGCCAAAGAGATCGATGATGACATCAAGGCCTTCGGCGATGACCGGCGCACGCTGATAGAGCAGGCTGAGCGCGTCGTGCTGACCGCATCGGTGGTCGATGAGCCGGTGACCGTGATTATTTCCCAGAAGTATTGGGGGCGCACGCGACTGGGGCATAATCTTGATCTGTCAGGCACTGCCTTCAAGGAGGGCGATGGGCTGCTGGCCATATTTGAATGCCGCACCACCGATCATTGCATCGTCATATGCAGCAATGGCCGGGTGTGCAGCATTCCTGTATTTCAGCTGCCGGGCGGGCGAGGCGACGGCGTGCCGCTGGCCACGTTGATCGAGCTGGCGGCAGGAGCGAAGATCGTTCATGTGATCTGCGGTGCTGCTGATCAGAGCGTCTTGCTGGCCAGCTCGGCCAGTTACGGATTTATCTGTGCCATCGAAAATATGGTCGGGCGCAACAAAGCCGGCAAGCAATTTATCACTATCGAGGCTGATGAGTCTATTCTTCCGCCTGTCCTGTTTACTCCTACCGGGCAGTCATGGGTTATTTCAGTCAGCCGTTCCGGCCGTTTGCTGGCGTTCGCGTTAGCCGAGATGAAAAAACTCGCATCCGGTGGGCGCGGGCTGATCGTGATGGGGTTGGAGGAGGGCGATGCGCTGGCATCCAGCATTGTGACCGAAAAGTCCAAGATCACGGTCATGGCACAAAGCGGGGCGGGGCGCGAGCAGGTCATTCGGCTGTCAGAGGCCGATTTGCAGGCTCATCTCAGTAAGCGTGCCAGAATGGGCAAGATGCTGCCGCTGAAGGCCAAGTCTTTTGTGACGCTGGTTAAGCGCAGCGACTGAGCCTGAAACTATTTTTTTCAATCGTATGTAATTGATTATTAACGGCAATATATTGTAATCGCCCGGAAATTTCTGAAGACTGGTGGTGGTCGACTCGCTTGACCACCCCATCTTGTGAGGGGCGGTATTAGCGTTCGTGTCGATGTTTGATCCTGCCGATTACTCACCTAAATCAAGATGCCGGATGTAGTGGCAGGTATAGCCGGCAGGGTGCTTGATCAGGTACTTCTGGTGGTATTCCTCGGCATGGAAAAATTCCTTGAAGGGCAGGAGTTCGGTCACGACAGGCGCACGCCAGTCGCCCGAGGCATCCACGGTCTTGATGACTTCAAGCGCCGTGCGATGCTGTTCTTCATTCAGATAAAAAATCGCTGAGCGGTATTGTGTGCCGATGTCATTGCCCTGCTGGTTGCGGGTGGTCGGGTTGTGCATGCGGAAGAATTCGAACAAAAGGTGGCGATAGCTGAGAATTGCAGGATCGAACACGATTTTGAGCGATTCGGCATGACCGGTACGTCCAGTTTTGACCTGGTCATACACAGCAGCAGGCGTGCTGCCGCCGGTATAACCGACTTCAGTTGCCTTAACGCCGGGAATCTGCCGCACCAGTTCTTCCATGCCCCAGAAGCAGCCGCCGGCGAGATAGGCGGTTTGCGATTGATTTGTCATGTGAACTCCAGTCGTTTGCGCAAGGGATGTGACAGAAAACAGTGCTGCAAGGAAAAAAATAATGAATTTCATTTGAATTCCCTTCGCAAGCGCATTTTCCTAGCGACGTTCCTTTTTCATGGCCTGAGCGGCTTCACGTTTCGAATCTTTTTCCTTTTCGGTAGCGCGCTTGTCATGGAGCTTTTTGCCCTTGGCCAGACCTATGGTCAGTTTGACGCGGCCACCCTTGTAATGCATGTCCAGCGGCATTACGGTATAACCTGCGCGTTGCACCTTGATCAGGATTTTTGATATTTCCGCCTTATGCAACAATAGCTTGCGCGTGCGTACCGGATCCGGATGGATGTGCGTGGAGGCGTTTAGCAAGGGGCTGATATGCGAGCCGAACAGATACAGCGCGCCGTCTTTCGCGGTGACGTAGGCTTCCTTGAGTTGGGCGCGTCCGGCGCGGATGGCTTTGACTTCCCATCCTTCCAGCATCAGGCCGGCCTCGTATTTATCTTCGACGAAGTATTCGTGAAACGCTTTTTTATTCTGGATAATGCTCATGAGAGGTGAATTTTGCTGTGTGTTCGGCTATTCTACCAGCCTTTGGAATTGCGGCTAGATTGCTAATGGCGACAGTTGAAAAAACAGTATTGGTAGCACATAGCGCCGAACAGATGTTTAACCTGGTGGATTGCGTCGAAAATTACCCGGCGTTCCTGCCCTGGTGCGGTGGAGCCAGTGTGGTAAATATGGAAGGAAATAAAGTTCATGCCACGGTTCATATAAATTATCATCATATAAAACAAAGCTTTACAACTGAAAATAACCGCACACCGCCGCATCAGATCGACATGACCTTGCAGGATGGACCGTTTCGCCACCTGGACGGATGCTGGAGGTTCATTCCGCTAAGCGATTCTGCCTGTAAAATAGAATTCCGTCTGCACTACGAGTTTTCCAGCAAACTGCTGGAAAAACTGGTGGGGCCGGTGTTTCATTTTATCGCCAACAGTTTCGTGGATGCGTTTATTCACCGAGCAGAGAAGGTTTATCCGAACATATGACTGACAAAATTAACATTGAAGTGGTGTATGCAAGGCCTGATGAGCAGACCCTGCTGAGGAAAGAGGTGCCGGCAGGCACCACCGTGATGGCGGGCATACAGGCCAGCGGCCTGCTTGAAAAATTTCCAGAGCTTGATCTGACCGCTCTCAAGCTGGGTATCTTCGGCAAACTCACCAAAGCCGATGCCGTGCTGCGCGACAAGGATCGCATCGAGATTTATCGTCCGCTGATTGCCGACCCGAAGGAAGTGCGACGCCGCCGTGCGGAAGAAGGCAAAGTCATGAAGAAAGGCGGCGGCGACGCATGAATCTAGAAAAAACATTTGTCCGCATAAGTAGTGGCTTAGATGCAGTTTTGTTGCGTCTTAGTCCAATACTTAGTAGTTTCATCAGACTACACGGATTAACCGAGATTAAACAATGATAAAGTTTAATTTAGTAGCCCGTCAGGTGGATTGGGGTGGTATCGACAAAGACTTTAAAATCTGTGTGAATCTGCGTAATCTGCGGATTCGATCGTCGTTTTTAGCGTGATGGGTACCCGATGTTAGATCACGACCTGCATTGCCATTCCAATATTTCTGACGGTACGCTCACACCGACCGAGGTGGTCAACCGCGCATTTGGGCGCGGCGTAAAAATGCTGGCATTGACCGATCACGACGATACGGATGGTCTGGATGAAGCGCGCAGCGCAGCACAGCAACTTGGCATGAGCTTTGTCAACGGCGTGGAGATTTCCGTGACGTGGCGCAAACACACGCTGCATATTGTGGGTTTGGGTATCGATCCCGCCTATCCGCCATTGCAGCAAGGGCTGCTATCGGTGCGCAGCGGACGCGGCGCACGTGCCCAGAAAATGGCAGATGAGTTGGCCAAGGTCGGCATCGGCGGCGTTTTGTCGGGTGCGCTCAAGTATGCGGACAATCCGAACATGATAGGCCGTACGCACTTCGCCCGTTATCTGGTCGAGGCGGGTCACTGCAAGGACGTAAAAAGCGTTTTCAACCGTTATCTGGCTACCGGAAAACCGGGCTACGTGCCGCATAAATGGGCTGATCTGGCGGATGCAATCGGCTGGATAACGGGCAGCGGCGGTGTGGCGGTGTTGGCTCACCCCGGGCGTTACATGGTCGGGCGGCACAGCATGGGTAAGCACACCATGCACGAGTTGCTCACCGAGTTCACTGAGCTGGGCGGGCAGGCGCTGGAAGTCGTCACGGGTAGCCATACCCCGGAGCAATATGCCGAATTCTCACGCTATGCCGACGAATTTAATCTGTTATCTTCATGCGGTTCAGATTTTCACGGGCCGGATGAGAGCTATCGCGATCTGGGACGATTGCCTGATCTTCCGCTGATCTGTCGCCCGGTTTGGGAAGCGTTGCTGTAATATGGAATTCGCGCAGCGATTCGTTTGTCCCCTCTACTGCTTGCGGGAGAGGGTTTGGGTGAGGGAAACGGACGCGGCGTTTTTTCTATCAGGGGCGGCAAATTGCCACGCCCGTTAACCTTGGAACCATCAACAATCATGTCCCAGTTTTTCACCATCTATCCGAACAATATCAATCAGCGATTGATCCGTCAGGCCGTGGCTATCCTCAGGAACGGCGGCATCGTGGTTTATCCTACCGATTCCTGTTATGCGTTAGGCTGCCTGCTGGATGACAAGAATGCGGTGAGCCGTATTCGCCAGATACGCCAGCTGGATGATGAGCATCTGCTCACGCTGATGTGTCGCGACTTGTCCGAGATTTCGAACTATGCGCGGGTGAATAACACGCAGTTCCGGCTGCTCAAGGCGAATACACCGGGCAGCTATACCTTTATTCTGGATGCGACTAAGGAAGTGCCCAAGCGCTTGCAACATCCAAAGCGCAGTACGATAGGCATACGCGTGCCCGATCATCCGGTGGCGCTGGCCTTGCTGGAAGAACTGGGTGAGCCTATGTCCAGCTCCACGTTGATTTTGCCCGATGAAGCCTGGCCGTTGAACGATGCAGAACTGATCCGTGAGCTGCTGGAAAAGAAGGTAGACGCAGTGATCGATGGCGGTGCTACGGGTGCGGATTTCACCACGGTGATTGATCTGACTGGCGCGACCCCCGTGTTGTTAAGGCAGGGCAAGGGCGATATCGCCCCATTCGGGATAGCTGAATAATGCAAATAGATCAATTAATTCAGACAATTACGCTTGCGGCGATTCCGATTCTGTTCGCCATCACCTTGCACGAAGCTGCGCATGGCTATGTGGCGCGCCATTTCGGCGACATGACGGCGTACCAGCAAGGGCGCATCAGCCTCAATCCGATGCGTCACATTGATCCGGTCGGTACCGTGTTATTGCCGCTGCTCACGCTGGTGCTGGGTGGTGTGCTGTTTGGCTGGGCGAAACCGGTTCCGGTGAATTTTGGCGCGCTGCGCAATCCGAAAAAAGACATGCTCTGGGTGGCCATTGCAGGCCCCGCTTCAAATCTCGCGATGGCGCTGGGCTGGGCTTTGCTGTTCAAGATGTCCTCTTCATTTCCTGAAAACTACTTTGCCGAGCCGTTGATGGGCATGGCGGTGATCGGCATCAAGATCAACGTCGTGCTGATGGTATTGAATTTGTTGCCTCTGCCGCCGCTCGATGGCGGGCGGGTTGCAGTTAGTCTGTTGCCGCATCGTCAGGCGTACCAGTTGAGCAAGATTGAGCCTTATGGCATGTTTATATTGATATTTATGGCGATTACGCCGGTGCTGGGCTGGGTGCTGTTTCCTCTGGTCAGGTTTGTCGAAAAATTTCTTTTAATGTTAGTTGGAATTTAAGTATGTTTGCTGATCGCGTTTTATCGGGAATGCGTCCTACGGGAAGTTTGCACCTGGGGCATTACCACGGAGTGTTGAAAAACTGGGTGCGGATGCAGCACGAATTCGAATGTCTGTTCTTCGTGGCCGACTGGCACGCGCTGACCACGCATTACGAATCACCTCAAATCATTGAGCAAAGCGTCTGGGATATGGTGGTGGACTGGCTCGCCGCCGGGGTTGATCCCGCTCACGCGACGCTGTTCATTCAGTCGAAAGTGCCGGAGCATGCCGAGCTGCATCTGCTGCTGTCGATGATCACCCCGCTGGGCTGGCTGGAACGCATGCCGACCTACAAGGATCAGCAGTTGCGTCTTGCCGATAAGGATCTCTCCACCTATGGCTTTCTGGGCTATCCGCTGTTGATGAGCGCAGACGTGCTGATTTACCGTGCAACGCAAGTGCCGGTAGGTGAAGATCAGGTGCCCCATGTCGAATTTACCCGCGAGATGGCGCGCCGTTTCAATCACTTATACGGGCGTGATCCCGGCTTTGCAGAAAAAGCCGAGGCGGCCGTTAAAAAATTGGGCGGAAAAAAAGCCAAACTTTACAATGAACTGCGCAATCGCTTTCAGGAGCAGGGCGACAGTGAGGCGCTCGAATCTGCCAAGGCCTTGCTCGACGAGCAGCAGAGCCTGAGTTTGGGCGATCGCGAGCGACTGTTTGGCTATCTGGAAGGCGGCGGCAAGATGATCTTGTCCGAGCCGCAAGCCATGCTGACCGTAGCCTCGAAGATGCCGGGTCTGGACGGGCAGAAAATGTCCAAGTCCTACAACAACACCATCACGCTGCGCGAAGATGAGGCGAGCGTCGCCAAAAAAATCCGCACCATGCCGACCGATCCGGCACGCATTCGCCGCACCGACCCGGGAGATCCTGAAAAATGTCCGGTGTGGCAATTGCATCTGGTGTATTCCAACGAGCAGACAAAACAGGGCGTGATTCAAGGTTGCAAGAGCGCAGGCATAGGTTGTATCGAATGCAAGCAGCCGGTGATCGACGCAGTACTCGCAGAACAGCGCCCGATGCGCGAACGCGCGCAACTGTATCTGGATGATCCGTCGCTGGTGCGCAACATTATCGCAGACGGCAACGAAAAGGCACGCAAACTGGCGTGCGAGACGATGCGCGACGTGCGCGAAGCGATGGGGCTGAGCTACAGCTAAATGGCAGACTCCATTTTTTGCAAAAGTAGCCAAGTTAATTATAATGATATACATTAGTGCTGTGTTTATCATTTTCGGGAGTAACTTATGCAAGTCGCAAAATGGGGTAATTCGCTGGCGGTCAGGCTGCCTGCCGTTCTGGTACAAGCGCTTGATCTGCACGAGGGCGAGGATATTGAACTTTTCGCCGTAGGTAGCAGAAGCTTTGAAGTTGAACGTCGGCCAGATACGAAAGAACTGCTTTTGCGACTGCGCAAACTCAGAGGCTCGCTTCCTGCCGATTTTCACTTCGACCGTCTCGAAGCCAATAGCCGGGATTGAGCGAAATGAACCTGTCTTTTCTCGACAGCAACATCATTCTTTACCTGTTATCGGCAGATGTCGTTAAGGCGGACAAGGCGGAAGCGATCGTAGCGCGTGGCGGTGTCATCAGTGTACAGGTTCTCAACGAGGTAACCTCCGTTTGCCGACGCAAACTAAAAATGTCTTGGGGTGACATTGAGTCCGTGCTGGCAGCAGTCAAATCGGCTTGTAACGTTATTCCTCTTACGATCGCCACGCACGAGACAGCAGTGAAAATTGCGCAGCGTTACGATATTTCTTTTTACGATGCCAATATTTGTGCGGCGGCCATTCTGTCAGGTGCGAAAATCCTCGTTTCTGAAGATATGCAGGATGGGATGAGCATTGATGGGGTCATTATTCAGAACCCGTTTTATTAAAAATGAGATGAAAAATGTGTTGGAGATTGAACTGGCAGTTTGGGTTAATGCGGATATCTAAATATTGAGGTCGCTTTATGCCTGACGTGCCATCCCAACCTGTTTTTCATACGCGCATTCACGGCGAGCCGATGCTGCAGATGCCGCTGGATTTGTACATTCCGCCGGACGCGCTGGAGCTGGTGCTGGAAACCTTTCAGGGGCCGCTTGATTTATTGTTGTACCTGATACGCAAACACAATCTGGATGTGCTGGATATTCCGATGGCGGAATTGACCCGGCAATACCTGTCTTATATCGAACTGTTGCAGCAGCACAAACTGGAGCTGGCAGCGGAATATCTGCTGATGGCCGCCGTGCTGGTCGAGATCAAGTCACGCCTGTTGCTGCCCCGATCCATCAAGGTGAGCGATGAGGACGAAGAAGACCCTCGCATCGAGCTGATGCGCCGCCTTAAAGAATACGAACAAATGAAGCTCGCTGCACATAAGCTCAATGAACTGCCGCTAGCCGGGCGGGATTTCGAGATCGTGCAGGTGTTGATCGAGCGCACTTGCGAAATGCCTTTGCCTCAGGTTAGCGTGGATGATCTGAAGCAGGCGTGGATGGGGTTGCTGGCACGTGCCAAACTCAACACCCACCATACCGTACGGTGCGAACAGCTTTCGGTGCGTGAGCAAATGGCGCATATTTTGCGCTGTCTGCAAGGGGGGGAGTACGTCGCGTTCGATACGCTGTTCGATATGGCAGACGGCTTGCCTAAACTGGTTATTACCTTTATTGCGATGCTGGAGCTGGCCAAGGAGTATCTGGTTGAAATCCAGCAAAGTGCAACG
>JBAZAY010000074.1:0-6977 GCA_041671725.1 Gallionella sp.
GTGGCAAGACATTTTCGGTTATGAAGAATAAGGATGACGCAAAATACTGCTCTTATGGTTGCTACAAAGAAGTTCAGAAGAAAATGGTGGGAGAGGATGCGTTTAATTGGAAAGGTGGAAGGCGTTCCGATAAGGACGGATATATATTTATTAGGCATAATGGCGAATATGTTCGAGAGCATAGGAAGATAGTCGCTGATGCCATAGGCAGAGAATTGACGGCAGATGAGGTCGTTCACCATATAAACGGATTGAAGAACGATAACAGATTGGACAATCTTCTTCTATTCCCTAATGAAAGCCAACATCAAAAGTTCCATAACAACACTTTTGTTGTGATGAGAAAGCCAAGCATAACAGAACTCATTGACAATGGATTTCTTGAGATAGGGAAAGGATCTATCATTGATGAAACAGCGTGGCTTTGTCATTGGGATAATAGCAAATTATTAAAGAAGGTTGTAATTGGTGAGGAATGTGTTATACGGTCAGGGGCAACGATTTATGGGGATAATGTAATTGGCAATGGAACGAAGATTGGACAAGGTTGCACTATCCGTGAAGGGTGTCGCATCGGGAACAACACGAGCATCGGAACAGCGGTGACGGTCGAGAACAATACGACCATAGGCAATTTCACATCAATAGAAACAGGAAGTCACATAACAGGCAACGCCAACATCGGGAACTATGTGTTCTTCGGTGCGTATGTGGTCACGAACAATGACTTCAGGATGCTCTACCGCAGGAAAGGTCACGGACAATACCTCAAGGGTGCAACCGTCAAGGACTACGCTCGGATAGGGTCAGGAGCAATGCTGATGGCAGGGATAACCGTAGGGGAACACGCTATCATCAACGCTCACGAGTGCGTACGAAAATCAGTACCAGACGGAACATTGATGTTCTCACGCAAGGGAAGCGTTATATACAAAACTATGCGACAGGATATGCCGATTCAATGACAGCGTGTAAGCTATGCAACAGGGATAGCGGTTTCTTCGCACAGGCGAAGGTTTATTACTCCGACCCCTTATGCACGGTGTTGTACGCTGAAAACCGCCTTCTGTGCGTGTATTCTTACCACAGAACGCCTTCCTATGCCGATTACAAGTGGCTTGAAACGCAGGTGAGGGTCGTAGGCAACCGTATGTGGGGAAAGGAGTGGCAGTTGAAGGACGACTTCGCAGGGCATCCGATTATGATAGGACGACCGCTCAACACGAAGAAGTACAAGGCGATGACGAAGTACGAGGACATAACGAACAGGACGAAGAAAATAGATTGAAAGGAGATAGCAATGGCAAAGCTCGAAGGTCTGTTAAGAAGGGGTCGTGGTGGGTATTTCTTTATGCTCTACGACAAGGATATGAAGCCGATAATGGAGATTCGACCCAAGTACGGCTTCTATACCGAGGTCGTCAAGGAGATGGAAAGAGCAGAGGTAGGCAAGGGATTCGCAAAGGTGAAGCTGTCTATCGAGGTCGTACCTGTTGTGGAATGTGAAACTAAAACGGACTTGACAATAAAGGAAGCGGTGAAGAAGGTCAAGGCAAGGAAGCCACGCTCACCGTTGGCGTTATATGCACCTGCTCCACAGGGGTAAGCCGTGAAGATGTCCTATCGACCGTCCGACCTGATTGAGCTTTCTGCTCCGTGCGACCCTTTGGGGTACATAGGTTCAATGTTGCAGGAGAGCATCGTTGAGGACATCCTCGACCAATTAACAATCTTTGAGCGTGACTATATATGCCTTCGGTTCAGCATAGGAGAATACTACGGAGAGAAGCCGAAATCCTATGCCGAGCTTTCCAAGAAGCTCAAAGTTCCAAGAACAACGCTCCTGTCCTTTGAGGGCAGGGTGTTCCAAAAAATGAAGAAGGCATTGTTCTCTACTGTTTTTTCAAACGAAATATCACACACGACAAAGCCAAAAATCAAATAATGGATGGCAAGTAATCCTCTATATGCACATATTACGAGGGGAAAGCGGAAAAACACACCTCTAACAGCGTATTGTAGAAGACCCTGTTCCGTGTGCTATAAGCGAATCACACGAAAATAAACTTCGGCTTAAAGACGGTGGCATCAACAAGGGCAACGGCAACACACCAATACGACCCTGACCTCATAATGTCACCGCAACTATCGGCAGAACCTTTGGTAATAAGGGATAGAAGGTCGAGCTTCTTCTATCGTGGGGATGCTCAAAGGGAAGCCAGAACAGGACAATCAAGTCGGCATCACTCTCTTTTATGAGGGGATAGGGGTGTTTTTGCATTAAGCGAGAGGAATCTTTCGTCAAAAGGGTGTTTATTCACATAATATAGAAGGAACAAACTATATTATGCCAGAAACGGATTATCAGATTACCGACCTGCTATCAGTAGTTAAGTCCTCGCAGTACGAAAAGTCACAGAAAGCTCCTTACAATCCAGACGACCTCGTTCAGAAGTTCGGTGCATCAGGCACAGGCATTGACAAGTATCAAACGATGAAGACCGATGATGCGGTCAAGGCATCGCTGTACATGAAGAAGTCAGCTATCCTATCGACAGGTTGGCGTATAGACCCTGCCCTTATGGACGACCCTGCGGAACAGGAGAAAGCCGACTTCGTATCAGACAACCTCACGGAACTGTTCGAGGGGAACTTCGACAACTCATTGTTCGAGCTTCTATCGGCTCTTGAGTACGGCTTCTCACTCACCGAGAAGGTATATAAGGCAGAGAACGGCAAGATATTCCTTTACAGGATGCGTACCATACCGCCACAATCTATCGAGTTCCACACGGACGACTACGGCAACCTGCTCGATGACGGCTTGAAGCAATGGACAATGAAGGGTCTTATATCCCTTCCGCTATCCAAGTTCATCTACTACTGCTACAACGCAGAGTTCGGCAACTGGTACGGCAACAGCGACCTGCGTTCCGCATACCGCTCGTGGTTCAGCAAGGACAAGATAATCAAGTTCCAGAACATCTACCTTGAGAGGTTCGGCAATCCTCTCGTTGTTATCAAGTACGACAGGAACACCGCACCTGACGAGCGTGAGGATATGGAGAGCATCGTCAAGAACCTCTCCGCAAAGACCTCTATCCTTATGCACAAGGACACGGACATCGAGATAAAAGAGAACGCAAAGACGGCATCAGACGAGTTCAACCGTGCCATACAACAGCACAACACGATGATTATGAACTCGATACTCCTGCCAGAGAAGCTCGGATTCGGTGGCGATACTGGCGGTTCATACGCACTCGGCAAGGTTCAGCAGAGTTCCTTCGTATGGGTCATACAGAAAATCAGGAACGAAGTGCAGACCATCCTCAACGAACAGCTTATAAGGGAACTCGTTGACCTCAACTTCGGTGAGCAGGAAGCGTACCCGAAGTTCGTATTCAACGAACTGCTCGAAGAAAACAAGGACGAGAAGGCAAAGATAATCATAGACGCTATCGCAAGGGGAGCAATCCAGATGTCAAACGACACGGAGAACTACCTGCGTGGTCTTCTTAATCTACCAGAGAAGGAAGAAACAGATGAACCAGAACCAGAAGTCGAGCAGGTCGGAGCGGTTGACAAAGGTGAAACAGAACCCTCAAATCCAGACGACCCTGACGATGACGGAGATACTGAAGGAAGCGATGACGATGGCGATGAAGCAGATATACAAAAAAAATATAAACTGAACCGTGCATTGACGGCAGTTGAGAAGAAGGTT
Organism: Gallionella sp.; assembly: GCA_041671725.1. Classification (GTDB taxonomy): domain Bacteria; phylum Pseudomonadota; class Gammaproteobacteria; order Burkholderiales; family Gallionellaceae; genus Gallionella. The sequence goes on from JBAZAY010000074.1 coordinate 3,728, forward strand.
GATTTCAAGAAGCTCGAAAAGCTATACGATACTCTCGCAGACGAAGGCACGGCTTCCCTCAAGAAGCAACTCGGCAAGATAAGAGATGACTTCACCACGCAGATTAAGCGGAAGAACATAATGGAAGACAAGAACATACAGGGAGCAAAAGACCTTGAGTTCCGCTACATAAGGGATTACGCACTCGAAGCAGAGGGGATGCTCCGTGACGCTTATGACAAAGGCAACAAGTTCGCAAAGGAAGTCATAAAGAAAAGCAAGTTTGCCAAGAAAGCTCCTACCAATGTCGGTCTTGTCAAAGGCAAGGCGATTATCTGGCTCAAGGAAAAGGCAAAGCTTCTTACTGGCGATGTATCGGGCAAACTTCAGGACAAGTGCAAACAGGTCGTAATCAACGGTGTGATGAATGGCGACCCTACCAACTTAATTGTTGAGCGTGTCGATAGTGCGTTCAGCGACTACACCGACAGCAACCTGTACACGAATGTAAACACTAACATAGCTTCGGCTATGTCCGCAGGTAAGTCAGAATACTACCAAGACCTCGAAGCCGAAGGAGAGATAGTCGGCTACCAATGGTCATCAATCCTCGACCCACGCACGACAGAAGGATGCACAGAGCTTGACGGAATGAGATACAAAGCGACCGACCCTATCTGGAACGAACTGCATATCCCTCGGCATTACAACTGCCGTAGCGAGAAAGTTCCTATTCTTCTCGGAGAGGTTCAGGTAGAAGAAGATGAAACAGGCGAACCTTACGAATGGGATGAACCGATTGCTGTGACGGACGAGTTCTCTTTGGAGCATAAGCATTGAACGGCAAACCTGTATATGCGATAAATTGGGGAACGGAAGACCTGCCTGATAAGCAGAATTACTTCGATGCTCTGTCGTCATTCATAGACGAGATAGCAGAAGTTCCTGCCGTCCACGACATAATGATTCGCTACAATGTATCGAAAGTTATGACACCTGAAAAGGAACTTAAACGCAGGGTCAGTATAAACCTTCCGCAAGATTACGAGCGGTTCAAACCAAAGCAAGAAGGAGTGAATGAATAATGGCGAAGAAGCTGTTCCAGTTCAAGACCCTTGAGGATTGTCCTGACGGAGTAATGAAGCTGACGAAGGAAGGGCAGAAACAATGGCTTGAGATTGCCAACGCATTGCTTAAAGCAGGTGACGGCAAAGAGTATGCCTGTGAAAGAGCGTGGACAAGCATTAAGGAATCGTGGTCGCAGAATGACGAAGGCGAATGGATGATGAAGCAACCGCCTTTGATACAAGAGATTGCAATGCCCTACTCGCTCGAAGACCCCACGCATAGCATAGAAGGCGTTGAAGTATTTGAAGCAGGTATCTGGAACGGAGATAAGTACACCGAGAAAGACCTCGATGAGATGGTCAAGAACTTCGGGGTCGTAGATGCTCCGCTCAAGATAGGACACGACCCTAAGCAGAAAATAGCAGGACAACCTGCTGTCGGTTGGATTCAGAAGATATACCGCAAGGGCAAGAAGCTCTATGCGGATATCACAGGCATACCCAAGACCGTCTATGAACTTGTAAAGAAAGGTGCGTATAAGAAGCGTTCCGCAGAGATACTATACAACTTTCAGGACGGAGCAGGTAAGGTATTCAACAATGTATTCGGTGGTCTGGCTCTGCTTGGCGGTGAGCTTCCTGCTTTGAACAAGCTCGAAGATGTGGTCGCATTATACGGAATGGACGATACAAAGACGACCGTTAAGGTCGCTATCTTTGAAGAAAGGAGTGCTGAAGTGGAAAGCGTAGAAGTTAAAGCTGAAGATATTGTTAAGGTCGAGGAAGTCGAGGTAAAGGATATTCCTGCTGACGCAACGGTGGTAGACGAAGTGGTGGTCAAAGAGAACGAAGATAAGGCAGAGCCAGAGGTAGTCGAGAAGGAGAAGGAAGATGTGGCAGACGATAAAGAAGTTGTTGAGCCAACAAGTACAGAGAATACTGCCGAAGAAAAAGACGAGCCACCTGTCGAGGGGAATGTGGGTGACGGTAAGACGGCTGAAGCTGAAGTAAAACTTAACGAGATAAAGGTAAAGCTCGAAGCACTCGAAGCCGAGAACACAAAGCTCAAAGCCGAAAAGGAAGTCAGCGATAAGGCAAAGGAAGTAGAGAGCATCAAGGCGTTCATCAACAGCATAGAGAAGAAGGTTGCTCCTGCTTCAACAAAGCTCATATACGAAGTGCTTGTGTCCGCAAATGATGTTGAGAAGAAAGAGTTCGAGCTTGAGAAGGGCAAGAAGGAAGCACACACAGAGCGGTCGCTGATAATGAAAGCGTTTGCATCGCTTCCAGATATGGCGATACTCAATGACTTCGCACAGGCGACCAACCTTAAAGAAGGTGACGAGAAGTTTGAAGCGTTAATAAAGAAGTTTCAGAGCGAAGGAGCGTCCTATAAAGATGCCTACTTAAAGGCGTGTAAGGAGCATCCTGAACTGGTGAAGCCTGCAATCGAAATCAGAGCATCCGAGTAATGCCAGAATAATAGGCATCGGAGCTTATAGATTATTTTTACGAAAGGAGTAGGAAGATGACAACGAGTAGTGGTGGCGGTATCGGCAATATAGTTTCTTTCAAGTCGGCAGATGCCTATTCAACTTGCCAGTATTATCCTGTGAAGTTGACGGCAGACAATACCGTTGGAACTTGCTCTGCTACGACAGACAGGGTTATCGGTATTCTTCAGAACAAGCCAGAAGCTATTGGAGCAACGGCTGATGTTCTTCTGTCAGGTGGAGCGGTATCAAAGGTTATCACTTCGGGTACGATAGCAGCAGCAGGTCTGATTTATGTGGGAACAAATGGATTATGCAGAGCACCCCTTGACCCTGATGTGGCTCGTTCCGTTGTGGTAGGTTATGCTCTCGAAGCGTCCACAGCAACGGCAGCTGCAGGTGGCGGTGATATCATTACTGCGATACTGATTCCGTCCATTGGAACGGTATCGTAAGAAAGGACAAAGTTTATGACAACAAGTTCTGGCGGTGGGATAGGTAATGTAGTCAGCTTCAAATCGGCTGACGCATATACCACACAGCAGTACTATCCTGTTAAATTAACAGCTGATAATACGGTGGGGACTTGTTCCGCTGTCACAGACATAGCGATAGGTATATTACAGAATAAACCCGAAGCGATAGGAGCGACCGCAGATGTCCTGTTGCTCGGTGGTGCTGTATCGAAGGTTGTGACGGCAGGAACAATAG
>JBAZAY010000074.1:6987-11803 GCA_041671725.1 Gallionella sp.
AGCGGTAGCAGCCGACCTTTACATTGACGCTTCGACAGGAGCGGTAAGGGCAGCTTTGACCGCTGACGATGCTAATTCCTTTATCATAGGGAAGGCGTTGGAAGCATCGGGAGCAAGTGGTGATATCATCACGGCTATTTTGAATCCAACAATCGGAACGACTTCATAATACAAACGAAAGGGGTAGATTAAGATGGAACAGTTTTATTTTAGCGGACATACATACAACATCAAGAACTACGACAGAGTAGCCACCGACCTGTATGTTGACGCACCGTTGACGAATGTTTCGATAGCTTACAAGAACACGGAATACATCGCAGAGATGGCACTTCCGAAGGTTCAGGTCAAACAGGAAACAGGTCTGATATGGAAGTATGGATTCGAGAGGATGAGGTTAATGAATCTCCGCAGGGGCGACCTCTCCAAGTCGAAGGCATCGTCATACAGCGTTGATACCGACACGACCTACCGCATATACAACTATGCGTTGAAGGATTATGTCACTCAAGGTATGAGGGATATGGCGGTCAATCCGATGCAACCCGAAACCGACAGCGTTGAAATGCTCACCGATATTCTGGCTCTCAACAAGGAATATCTGGTAGCTTCTTCTCTGTTCAATACTGGCTCTGGATACTTCTCTGGCTACACGGAAGCTCTCTCGGCTTCTGCGGATAGGTATCGTTGGAACGACTATACCAATTCCAACCCTCTCAATGATGCGTCATACGCAAAGGCGAAGATAAGGACGAACTCTGGTGCGACCGCTGACATTCACCTTATCGTTGGCAATGATGTATGGACACAGCTTGAGAACCATCCTGATGTTCTCGACAGGATTAAATACACGCAGACAGGCGTTATCACGGAAGACATCGTTGCGAAAGCAATGCAGATTTCCTCGGTAATGGTCGGCAAGGCGATGTATAACTCGGCAAACGAAGGGCAGACCGATTCGCTTTCTTCGATATGGGGCAAGTATGCTCTGTTCTATCATAAGGGAACTCCGTCGCTCAAGACCTCTGCAACGGCTCTCATCATTCACGGTGGGAACTATGTAAGGAAATGGACGGACAACGAAAGGCGTGGAGCGACAGCAATCGAGGTCGAGGAAGCTCTTGAAGCCAAGATAATCTCTGCGAGGTCAGGATACCTATTCTCAACGGCTGTATCGTAAGAAAGGGGAATAACAATGGGTATCACAAATAAGTTTCTCGGTAAGACGGTTGCGGTGTCAATGCAATCGTTGAATCTCGAACAAGGCACGACCGAGTGTAATGGTACTGCTGAAGTGACATTCACTCACGGTCTTGGCGTTATTCCCGATGTGTTCTGGTGTGCAGGTGCATCGACAGGTTCATTCGCTACCTACTTCAAGGCAGTTCCTACTGCCGTAGGCGGTACGCTGTATGCGACAGGTTCTTGCACGGTGTATTGGAATGTCGGAAAGACGATAGGGAAGTAGTTGTGGTCAGGGAGTTGTTCACTTAAAGGTCAACTCTCCTGCCTTTCAAGGGCGTTGTGAGCCACATTAAAAATGGCTCAATAGTTCAGACAAGTGGCTCGGAACTTTAAGTCAACGCTCTTTGAAGGCAGGAGATAGGAGATAAAAAATGGTATCAGAAGGACAGGCAATTTCGGTAGTAAGCTTCAAGGACTATGACGGAAACTATATAGCACCGAAGTCAGCTAACGGTCAGATGCGAGTGATAGCACAGGATTATCTTCTGGCACTTGCAGAAGGTGATATACCTAATCATACTGCTTGGTCAAAAATAGGATATAACCCTTCTGTCACTACATCGCAGGACGATTGTATATCAGCAACAGGGTCTTATACATTCCCGACAGTAGGAACTACGATGCAGATATCGAGTGGAAATGCACAGGACGCATATCCTTCTGGCGAAGGAGCAAGGACTATCAACCTATACTACCTCGACAGCAACTATGCCGAGGGTTCGGAAGTATTGCAGTTGAGCGGTACAACGCCTGTCAATACCGCAGGAACGGATATATTCAGGGTAAATAATATGAGAGTAGCTTCGACAGGCACTCTATACTCAACGGCAGGAGCGGTATCGTTGAAGGCAGGAGCGGTCACGCACGGCTATATCAGAGCAGGATTTAACCGTCAGCGTCAGTTGATATACACCGTACCTGCCAACAAGACGCTGTTTGTGTCATCTTGGAGCATAGGAGCAGGGGATATGACGGTAGGGAAGACAATGATATGCACGACAAGGGCGACATACGATAACAAGTCGGGTGCTATGCTCACGGCAGGGAAACACTTTATGCCCTATACGGAGATAGCATTAAGCAATATGCCTTTCTTGAGGAACTTTGAAGAACCAACGAGGTTGCCAGAAAAGACGGACTTGAAAGTGTCTTGCTATACAACGAGTGGTGGCGGTGTTTGCAGTTCCAGATTAAACGGTTGGATTGAATATAATTAACGCAAAGGAGAACGACAATGCCGATGGAAGGTAGCACTTATCAGAAGTTCAGTTTAGGTCAAAGGCAGTACAATTCGCTGATACCGATGCCGATAGGAACGGACACATACTTCGCACAGCGATGCTTTATGGAAGGTTCGTTCTCGATAGGCACGGTTGAGGTCGGAGCAGTTGAGTTGAAAGACGATAGCACGACAGCACACGCAAGGGTGCTTGTAGGCACACAGCTTACTACCGCTATGCCGATGCTTGGAGTATATCCCACAGGCGGTACGCTTAATCAGCTTGGCACGGTCACATACATATCCGCAGGGTCTATCGGTACGCTCGGAACAATGAGCCGTCTTGATACCCTCGGAACGATAGGCACGATGGCGAGTTTGACGAAGGCAGAAACGGTCGGAACAGTAGAGTTCATATCAGCAGGAAGCATCGGCACACTCGGCACAATGTCGAGGTTGGACACTCTCGGCACGGTTGGCACTCTTGACCATATCAACCGCATAGATACCATAGGAACGCTTCAATGCCTAAACACAGATATCGAACTCGGAGCGGTCGAGCTTAAAGATGGCACAAACGATACCAGAGCAAGGATAATCAACGGCTCTGACATAGCAGGAACGATGGAGAGCTTGGCGGTAGCGGTATCAGCAGGAACGGTCAACTCTATCGGCACGGTCAGCTTTATATCCGCAGGTAGTATCGGAACGCTTGGAACGATGAGCAACCTTGCTTCGTTATCGGCAGGAACAATCACAAGTATATCAGCAGGTTCGATAGGAACACTTGGTACACTCGCAGGAGTGTCACAAATTGACAACCTATCAAGCGTTGATTTGGTTGATGCGATAGGGTCTATCGGAACTCTGAACTTTATATCAGCAGGTTCAATAGGCACATTGGGAACGATGTCGAACCTTGCATCGGGAACGATAAACGCAGGAACATTCACGGTAAGCAACGGCATTGATGTAGATGCGAATAACGCAGGAGTCGTAGCGATACAGGATGGCACTACTGATGGATTAAGGGTAGGCGTTGACGCTTCAAATAGGTTGAAGGTGCTTATCGGTGACGGAACTCTCGCACAACTCACCGCAGGAACTATCACGAGCATATCGGCAGGAACGCTTGGAAATGTGGCATCGCTCACCGCAGGAACGATAACCAGTATGCCGACCCTCAATGTCGGAACACTCGCAGACATATCGTTCTCAAGAGCATCGACAGGAACTTCAGGACAGGGAACGATAGGTACTACTTGTGCTATTGCCATAGCGTCAAGTGCGACAAGGAAACAGGCACACATCCAGAACATAGGCACAACGATACTCTATGTCGGATTTGGTAGCACTCTTGGAACATTAGAAGGTCTTGGAACTGATAGTGGTTGGAAGCTTAAAGAAGACGGAGAGAAACTCTTTGACCGATACACAGGCGATATCTATGTGGTAGGTTCGGGAGCAACGGGTTCTTACGCTTATATGGCGTTTTAAGGAGTAGGATATGGACGGATATTGTTTTATAACAAAGACTACAGGAACAGGCAGAGCAGATGACCCAGCAAAGAAGTGGGCAAGGGAACACGACAAGGATGGCACAATTAGGATTTACTACGGTTCTAATTCGCTTGCGGTTGTGATGGATATTTCTGCAACAGAAGTGACCTACAAGGAAACCGTCGATGTATCAGGACTTACTGACGAAGAACTTACTACAAAAGCAGAAAAGGAAGTTCAAGGGTTCAAGAAAGACCCTTTTATAACAGACACAAAAACTGGGCAGAAGATACCGATAAAAACTCCAAAGCCAACAACAGGAACGGTGGAATAATATGGCAATATCTATTGGATATGGTAAAACATACGGTTGGGATAAGGGAGCGTTAGTTCGACTCCGCAATACGGCAAAAACTACTGCCACAGGGTCGGACGGTAAGCTCACGCTTGACTATCTATCGCCTACTTACAGCAAAACCTTTTCGGCTAACATAACCGACTTCACGGAAACAAGTGATTCTGGTTCTGACTCCGCAATAATAAGTGCTGTCCTTAACCAGTACAGTGGAACAGCGGGAAGTGCGACTTCGGTATGGAGGTCTGGGCAGACGGTAGGTACGGCGTTCTTTTATGCCTCTTCTACTGCCATAGTGACCCCCGCTACAAATACCGCTACGACTAATGCGGGGCGTTCAGGATACCAATACATAGTAGGAAATCCTTCGTGGTATATACTTGTAAATATCCGTAGCGACGGAACGAACTTTGACCTGTATTCTGTGCCAGACAATAGCTGGAATCCAACAAAGTATGACACTACCCACGCAGTAGATACCCGCTATCACGATTTTG
>JBAZAY010000075.1:0-11482 GCA_041671725.1 Gallionella sp.
CCACTTCATTCTACCACTTCATTCTACCACTTCATTCTACCACTTCATTCTACCACTTCATTCTACCACTTCATTCTACCACTTCATTCTACCACTTCATTCTACCACTTCATTCTCTCATGAGAAGATGAAATAGCCTAAGAGCTAATATAACATCTGTCACTGATTGCTACTCAACTGTAAAATTACACCCCTAGACTCATAATTCCATACTAACACGCCTGATACCGGCTCAAAAGCTACGACTTTTCACACCATTTCATCATACTCGAAAATACGTGTGAGCTAACCCCTTCAAACCCGAAAAATCGTGTAAATGTGATGACTACATACCCTACAATTGTAGGGTATAATACTTTGAGGACGTCGTCGATTTTGTCCATGAAAAGGGAGATTTTGAGATGCGAGGGTATCGTTTTGTCGGTGGAGATTAAGTCTTTACTTTAACGAGGTTAGAAATTGTAGATGAGGGTGTAGGATGAGGGTGACAGGTGTTTAGCTATCATGACACTTCATTACCGTTCTTATAACTGTCATGAGAATAGTGAAACAAGTAAGAAGAGTGGTGACAGGTGATTAGCTATCATGACACTTCAATGCCGTTCTTATAACTGTCATGAGAAAGAAGAGATGTGGTGACAGGTCACTACTCGTTCTGACACTTCATTACTTGTTTCATAACTGTCATGAGAGTGGAACAGGATACAAGTAGTAAGAAGAAGAGTGGTGACAGGTGATTAGCTATCATGACACTTCATTACCTTTCTCATAACTGTCATGAGAGTGGAACAGGATACAAGTAGTAAGAAGAAGAGTGGTGACAGGTTATTCCTCGTTCTGACCCTTCATTACCATTCTCATAACTGTCATGAGAATATAGAAAAGGATGACACAGGTAGTTAAGATCTTACCCACATAGAATAAGTCTCGATTTCATAGAGACAACATCTCTATATCTCATCAAGAATAGTAAAGTGATCCTCCACCAAGATCCCATTACTAAACCCCCTAAACCAGTTTCGAGGTGCTATCACCGGTCTTGAGTAGGCTTCAGGGTTAAGATACCAACCACACCAACTAAAAGAGGAATTAGCCAACACATAACCACTCGCCTTTGTCATGAGAAAGAGATCCATCACCTCATCATTGCCCTCCATAAAGATATAACTAGAACCGACAAACTCCCTCTTACACCACTCAATATCATCTGAGAAGATTAGATACACCTTGGAACCCGGAAGTAGCTGGTCTAAGGTCTTGATGGCCGTAGTGTAGTAGCTTAGCGTCAGATTAGTGTGGAAATGACTCAAACCCACATAATCACCTCTGCGTATATGGATTGCTATCTTTAGAGGTTCAGAGGGGAGTCGAGACCAGATCTCATCGACCTTCTGTTGTTGTATCGGAGGTAGTGAGAACAGCTGAAGTAGTTCCGGGCGGATATGACTAAAGTGATGGACGTCTTGGTAGTAGCCAGTCAACTTGATGTTCTTGGACTGTAAGGTCTCATGTACTTGTAAGTTATCTTCATGAAGATGAGACCATTCTATCATACTCGTGTCAGTGTTTGGAATGAGATGAAAGATACTCTCCCAGTAGTTTCGTCTTTGAGTAAATAAGATACTATGGCTCACGACTGGGCTGTGATGGTATCTAGTAGCCAAGCCATACAATCCAGCGAGTTCAAAGATCTGGTTCCCTAAGCCTCCAGCTAGTTCTACTGTCATGAGTGAAGTCATTTAACTTAAACTTGGGTGTTTAAGTTAGAGGAATTACATTTAAGCTATCCAAACTTACGAGAGTGAGTAATCCCTTCAACTCGAGGCTGGATAGTATAACCTTCTCTCTTCAGTAGTAGGCTCCATATGGATTGGTCATGTCGATGTTCTTGGAAGTGGGGGTGATTAGGTGCTATAGAAGGAGAGTCATCGATAAGGTGTAGATCGCATGATAACTCCACCCACTCATTAATTAGAGACACGACTGCTGGTGTCTTACGCAGGAGAATAACTCCTGCCATAGGTTGGACAGTCTCAAGATGGTCGGGTGGTGCCTTTAGCTTGAGTATCAAGTCGGTTTTAGTCCAGTTCTTCTCATAGTATGGTTGAAAGAAAGGGACGATATCCTGCTTCTCTAGTAGCTTGAACATGGACTTCGCTGGATCGGATAGTTCAATGCTACTATCCAAATAAAGTAACTCATCTCCCTCGGCCATTCTCTCAAGAGCTATCTGGACGACCCTAGATTTCCAGACATAATATCCAGCGCCTTTCAGGTAGTTAAAGTGGTCATGACACCTGGCTAGAAACTCACCACCTAGATCATCCTTTCGAAAGGTAAGAACGTGATGAAAGAAGGGATCGCCATTATCATCTACTAAAGATTTAGCCTCTTGTGCTATACGCTCACCTCCAGCTTGTGTGAAATGATACCCACCAGACTCAAAGTAATGAATAAACCACCGTTGTACCATTTAGTTATAGTATGTGTTAGTTTAACCCATTTAAACCTTACAACTACTCTGTAAATGCTCATTCCTCTCGACCAATTAGTCACCAAATACGACCTAAAGATCACTGGTGTCCTTCACATCGGAGGTCATACCTGTGAAGAACGAGGTGCCTACCATCAAGCTGGAGTATCAGATGCTAACATTGTCTGGTTAGAGGCCAATCCTCACTTAGTGATAAAGCAAAAGCAGTTGGATCCTACTGTCAAGATCTTTCAGACTCTCATCACTGACACTGATGACTGTACCCAAGACTTAATTATCACTAATGATAGACAGTGTTCGAGTATCTTTGAGTTTGGGACTGCTACCACCGACTACCCACACATCCATGAGGTTGAGAGGATTCCACTCCAGACTTTGACAGTGGATACCTTTCTAGCTCGACACCCTGAGCTAGCTACCATTCCTATTAACTTCATTAACATTGATATCCAGGGTGCCGAGTTGAAGGCTTTGAGAGGTGCCACTCACTTACTTCCGCAGTGTCAGGCTTTGTATCTTGAAGTCAACACTCAAGAAGTGTATCAAGGTTGTGCGTTGCTACCTGAACTTGACCTCTTTCTGAAGGGTTATGGGTTTGAGAGGAAGGAGATTTGTATGACGAGTCAGGGGTGGGGTGATGCTTTGTACCTTCGTTTATGAAGTATAGATCATTAGCTTCTCAGGAATAGCAATCACCTGTTTCCAGTGATTGAACAAAGCATCCCTCAGGAACATACCATCCTCTCCACACCTCATACTAGTATATCTTACTTCTTTGAGTACTTCACGACGGATAGTGGGTATACCGTGATGTATCTCATATCCACTAATGATATTAGTATCTCCCTGATGCCCACGCTCACCACCTATCCTTGAAGGAGGGTTACCAAATGTCTTCTGTAGCAGTGTCTCACTAGAGGTAATAGCGATCGTATCTACTTCAATGACTTGATCAAGGATGGTAAGAGCTGTTCCACGCCGATGAAAGCTATGAACTAGGATATCCGCCCCAGTCCGATCAAGTAAAAGAACGCTAAGTGCCAACTTCTGTGAGTGATAGAAGTCATCTGCGTCCAGAAATGCTATATAAGTAGAGGTAGCTAAGTCCCCGCCCCGATTGCGATTGAGACCAGGAGGCTGGGGTTCTATGACACTTGTGATAGATAGAGGACATGTCAGAATACTACTTAACTGTTCGTATAGAGTACTTGCCTGGTCAGATGACATCTGAGATGCCGAGATAATGACTTCTGAAGGTTGTAGTGTTTGGGTTTTGAGACGTTCGAGTAGAGGAGCTAGGTGATGGAAGTGGGGAGGGTAGCAGGGGATAACAACTGAGATGGTAGACATGATTTAGAGTGAAGAAATAATCCTTTATTTGATTACTTCTCTCATCTGATGGGTTGTTGACAACTAACAATGTCCGCTACTCACGATTTCTTCTCTACCCTCCCCTCCACTAGTATCTCAGGTTTGCTTGATGGTCAAGCCAGTGTTGAGATTGTTGACGCCTCTCCTCGCATCGTGCCTGTCGGCTACACTCCAGAGTACCTCATCGTAAGGGCTGCCAGGTGTTCATTTGGCTTGGGTCTCAAGGATCCAGTGACGGACGCTGGTCTCATTAAGTACATGTTTCGCAACTCTCATACCTCACCATTTGAAATGGTCAATGTCACTCTGAGATTAGTGATCCCCAAGTTTGTAGCCATCCAGTTCTTACGCCATAGAACAGCTCACATCAACGAGTTTAGTCAACGCTATGCCGAGGTACCACAGGGAGATACCTTCTATGATCCTCTTAAGTATGAACACGGTATTCGACTCCAGTCCAAGACGAACAAGCAGGGTAGCAATCTAGCCTCTGAGAACGATCAAGCTGTGATCAGAGGCTTGATGGCTGAGAGTAATGTCCACCTTAAGGCTCTACACGACTTGTATCACAAAATGATTGAAGTTGGATGCTCTAATGAAGTGGCGAGGTCAGTGTTACCCATCTCAGAGTATACTACTATGTACTACCAGATGGACTTGAACAACTTAACCAAGTTTTTGTCATTGAGAGCCGACTTTGACCACGCTCAGCACGAGACGGCAGTGATAGCCACAGCTATCCTAGATTTGGTGAGACCGCTCTTCCCAATTACTATTGCTTGTTTAGAGGATAGAAATGGAGGATTGTATTTGAGTGCCTTTGAACTAGAGGTAGTGAAGACTGGAGTGGTGCCTGAGGGTTTGAAGGGAAGTGCTAAGGCTGAGTTGAGTAAGAAGTTGGAGAGGTTGTTGGAGGTGGGGGTGATGGTTGAGAGCGAAGAGCGTGTATAGAGATTTCATCTTATGATAGATGAAAATGAACTTCTTAGTTAATGTACTCGAGGAGTAAATGAGTACACCTGAATACACTGTGAACGGAGTGGGAGTTGTGACTATCGAAGGGTGGTACTTGAATGATAAACTTCATCGTATAGGTAGACCAGCCTGGCAAGAGTGGGAAGTAGTTGATGGGGTGACATTCTTGGTTTCTGAAGGGTGGTACTTGAATGATGAGCTTCATCGTATAGGTGAACCCTCGTTGCGAGATTGGAGGGTAGTTGATGGAAGGGCTGTCTTGATCCGTGAAGGGTGGTACTGGAATGGACTTCATCGTACAGATGGACCAGCTTGGCGATCGTGGGAGGTGGTTGATGGAAGAGTAGTCTTGACTCGTGAAGAGTGGTATCTTAAAGGTGTCAAAATCCGTCCCCGCACCCTCCGTCAGCCAGTGAGAGCCATTGAACGCTGGTGGAGATATCACCATCGACGACGGCAACAAGCCATAGAATCTCTTCTTTGGGACAGTGGGATGAAGGTCTTCCCTGGCTTTATGGGTCTCTTAAGAGAGTATTGAAACGTAACATCACACAGGAGTAATCCTCTATATACAGAGCTTATATCTTTCAAGTATGCTTGTTAGTCAAGGAATGGAATCCTTTCAAGCACCACTTGAGATATATGTTGTCATTGTAAGTATTTCATGACATCAGTCATGAACAAATGAAGTAGATTAGCTAATAATCCTCTCTAGTATCGAACCAACCACAAAAGCACAGGTCATAGCTCCCATCAACGTAACCCACTCTTGGTATGAAAGTGAGCTTAAGAGACCAATGTCTGGGCGTGGCTCGATACGGACAGGTGGATCGGTGTTATACCACCTTAGGAAGCCTGCGAGTAGCCCATTTGGTTGTAAGCGGATGGTACGAAGAGAGTCCATGTCGAAGGTGTTCGTTACACCTTCGACAAATGACAATGTCAACTTTTTATAGGGAGATTTCATCTTAGAATAAGATGAAACTAGGTAATTAGAGTTGATATGCTCTCCCAGCTACAAAAGGGTGGATAACATACACGATTACGGCAGATATAGCGAGCGATGCGATGACAAATCCACCGAACAGAAACAAGTCCCACCACGACATCTTCTTGAAAGCGTCTAGGTCAGCTTGAGTGAATCGAACGGGTTGATAACTGGGAACGCTTCTGGTTACCACTTCATATCGAAACAGTTGCCGTCCGTTTGACGAGACCCCATCGGGGTACGCTTGAAGATGCGAGGAATGACTCATAGTTCGAATGTGAACTTCACATCGGGGTAAGATGAAACGTTCAAATTATTCGACTTACTCACGTAAGTAAGGTGACGAGATCTCTCCACCCACTTATATTCTTCACCTCAGTGAAGAATCCTTACATATACATCATCCTCTTACTCTCACAGTTCTCCTCCTCTTCACCTCCCTTCTCCACCACATACAACACTTTCACCAACTCCTCAGTCAAGACTAGAGGCAACTTGAACCCCTTAATCTTATAGTCCAACTTCACCTCTCCAGTCGTTCCATCCCCCAACAGCACTGATCGATAGAGGTTCACCCGACTCACCATTGACAAGATCCCATCCTTTAACGGTCTAATTCCCTCTGACAGTCCCACCCTCTTTACGAAAGCCGTCAAAGCTCCATCAGTCAATGAAATGTCATCCGCACCCATTCCCACCTCCTTCAGTGCCTCTGGTAGCAGGAATCTCCTCACGATGATCTCCTTCTCTTCTTTAGAATACATCTTGATGTGGAACAATTGTAATCTGTCTTTCAAGGCCTTATCCAACCACTCCTCGTTGTTCATGGCAAAGACAAACCACATGTTGCTGAGGTCAATCTTCAACTCCGACAAGTAGTTGTCTCTGAACGAGTGGTTCAAGGTCTTATCACTCAAGTGGAGTAGAGCATACTGTACCTCTCGTCCCTGAGCCGTCTGAGATAGCTTGTCTACTTCATCAAAGAGAATAATACCTCTACTCGACTTAATCCGCTGTAGGATCTTGACCATCAAGCCAGGCTCTGAGCCAATATAGGTGGAGCTGTGTCCCTTGAGTTGTGAAGCGTCTCCACTTCCACCAAGACTGATACACTCAAAGGGAAGTCCCATTGCCTCTGCCACGGAACTCAGAATCAATGACTTGCCCACTCCAGGCATACCCTGAAGAGCCAGATTTCTGTGACTCTTACCATTGGGATTGGTAAGTCGATTCACTACGGCATTAATCACCTCTTGTTTGATCTTATCCAATCCATAGACCTTCTCATCCAGCTTTTGACGGATCTTAACACAGAGGGCATTAATCTCTTTAGGGGTAGTGGGTAGGACGGTGGTAGTCTCCTGATCATAAGGTAAGGCCAAAGCGTGATCCAACCAGGCCTTCTGACTCTCGTAGTCTCGACCTTCAGCACTTAGCTCCTTGAAAGATTGGTATCTCTCATAGATGCGAGCCTTGGTCTCAGTCGAGGCCTTGAGTGCTACAATCCGTTCAAGATACCCTGTCACCGGGGCTATTCCCTTCAACACTTTCTCACTGGCCTCTAACTCGACCATTTCAAGGTGGGTCTTGGCTGATCTCTTCAAGATGTTAGCGATATAATCACTGACTCTGACGTGATCCTCGGTAAAGGGCTCAATGTTAGCCAAGACGTCAAACAGAGCCAGGGCTCGCTTCTTATCCTCTTGAGGGAGGTGGGCTGACAGGATCTTGACCATTGTCGGCTTATCCAGAGCTAATTCGTCCCGAAGTGAGATGAGGGTAGGTTCCAAGCGTCGGACGAGGTTCTCGTTGAGATCAATCTTCCAGGTCTGGTCTGCTGGTTGAGCTTGACTATACTCATCGGTAAGAAGAGGAAACTGTTCAAGGGTTTGGTCTAGGATTGGGTCTAACTCTGAGAGAGGTAGCTTGAAGGCTTTGACAAGCTCTTTGGCGAGGAGAGCTTTGAGTTTGGAGTTGTCAGCTTTGAAGTAGGCGGAGATGGCTTGCTTGAGATCAAGGGGTTCGACTTCATCCTCGTCGACTTCGGCTTCATCCTCGTCGGCTTCATCCTCGTCGACTTCATCCATTTCCACTGGAGACTCCACCACCACCGGTTTTCTCTGACCTCGTCTCCTCTTCACAACCACCACCGGCTTCTCCTCAATCTCTTCATCCTCAACATGGACACGCTTACGGGAATTACGACGAACAGTCATTCTAATCTCAGAACTCAGTCTTCATCTCTTCAAGATCAATTATTTATAATTGATTAACTCCCCCATACATTGAAAGGGGAGAAATGTCTGAGTCACACAGTTCAAGTGAAGAACAGTTCCTCCATCTCTGTGACTTAAATGGGGAAGAGAAGCAGGACGGTAAATCCCCAGAAGATCGCCTACTCTCACTAATGAGCCATCATCTCTCTGGCGAAATCTCCCTTTCAGATGTAGCTCTTAACGAGTATGGGGTCGAGTTTAAGACTCTACATTGGTACACCACTCCTGCCTCTGGAGAGCGACCAAGTAGGTCGTCGATTGGGGTTCACGTTAATGAATGGAAGGCGTTTTATGGGTTGTTTAGTCATCCGGGACTTCAGATCGTACATGTCTCTGACGCACCTTCCCTCAAGAAAGCACTTCACAGCTTAATTAAGAGAATGAAAACCCTCTGTCGCTGTGATGGCTGTGCTAAACTAATTCCAAGTGGGATGTTAGTAGATAGTCTATGCTCCTCCTGTAATCTGAGAGAGGCTTTGTGTAGCAAGGAGATGTCCTGCTCGATCTGTCAAGAGGAGACAGTCCACTATCTTAGCACCACCTGTAATCATCACTTCCATCCTTTGTGTTTGATCCAGGCTAAGAAGGTGTGGTTAAGAGATCATGACGCCGAACATGATGATGGGGTGTCGTTTCCATGTCCCAACTGTAGGATGGGATTAGAGGAGAATGCGATGACTGGATAGTTATTTTCATCATGTAATGATGAAATTATGAATCGCTAGTGGCGTCGCTGTCGACCTTATCTCTCACAGCCCCCAACACCTCACTCATGACTCGTACATCCAATGAGTTATAGTGTCGAATGGCCTTCATGACTCGTGTTTGGTTCATATTCACTCCTGTCTCATAAGCCTCATTTCGAGCTTTGAGTGCTAGTAGCATAGCGTCTTCCCCGTCAGCTACTTCACTAGTCTCATAACTACTCTTGATCAATCCATGCTTATACATAGCTCCTACGATCTGCTTCAATCCAAACCCATAAGCCCCTTTCACGACTACCGGACGTTCCTTGAAGTGTCTCAGTAAGTCAACCCACTCAGCGTCTAAATCATTCCATTTTTCATAGAGACGACCTGTAGCATCACTATCGACAATCCGATTCCACTGAGATGTCTCATAGTGAGACCAATGGATTAGTGACAACTTACCTTTAAACGATGATAGGTAGTCACAGAAGTCAAGAGCTATCCTTTGTTCCTCGTCTCGAGATAAATCATGTGACGTGAAGTCCCGATACACCCAGTCTCCAGTCTCGGGGTCAGTATAACCGACCCCTATCATAAAGATAGCATTGAGACCTCCTGTCCTAGGTAGGTCAAGCATATCCTCTGAAATGCTTGAGTTAGAACCCTCAAAGTCCACAAACAACTCCACGTCTGAAGGTGGTAGGTTTAGGTTAGCCGAGAGAAGTACTTCCTTACAAGCTGGGTGATTGACCTCTAGAATCCGTTCTAAGATAGCAGAGGTATAGGCTCCGTTAACACCTATCAACTCAGGTGTAATATTAGGATCGTCGTATCGCATGATACCATTACTATGAGCGATGACTCGATTCTTAACACCTGCCATCCAGAGTAAGGTAATCTCACCAATGGCGGTGGCAATCTCCTGCTTGGCTCGGTGCCAAGGCCAATCACTAGTATTACACATGTTAGGATACAACTCTGAGCGATGAGGTTTGAAGATATCCCACCCAGCACCGCTAACCTTAACCTCTCTTATCCAGTTGATGGCAGAGTTAGTTAGAGAAACAATCGATAAGTCCACTTTAGAGAAATCAATGGTACCTAGTCGTTCAAAACAGGAATCACCGCCATAGCACTCATCCTTTGAGGTATAAGACCACTTTCTCCCCAGTAAATAAGCCGTTTGAGGATCATAACCTTGGGCAGTGGCTAAGGCTCGATTATAGACATACATCTGACTCTTATAAGCAGGGATAGAACCAGAGTTGAGTAGATGGATGCCGTTGGCTCTAAGCGACAATGAATGAAACTTGACATCCACAATACGGTAGTGATAGGGAGATGTCCCTAACAATGGGGCTGGGTCTGCTAGAGTCTCTGGAAAAGACATACCTGAAACAAGGAGAGGTAGGTAGTCCGACCGGACGATTAAGTCAGGGATACCAAAGGTCTTAGTCTCCTCGTGGTGTAGGACTGCTGAGAAGAGGATCGGAACACCAGCTTTCATAGCGTCTAAAGTCTCCTGATGCTTGGAGGGAAGAAGACAGTTATCGTGGTCGCCACCCATCTCCTGAAAGTCGGAGCCAAACTGCTCCTTAAGCAGTCGCATGACACCCTTCTCAAACTCTTTACCTTGGGACATGATGAAGTCGGTGAAGTTGTCAGAGGTGGTGTCTTGCTTGGTTGACGATTGACCGTGGTGGTGGAACCAGTCGAGGATGGGGTCTTTGAGGAGGTAGTTGCGGGTGGAGGAGGCTGAGATCCAGGGGGCGGTGGGAGAGAGTGGTGGAAGTTGTCGTTCTTCTTCTTCTTGTTGTTTGATAGCGGGGATTGAGCGACGGGCGGTGAACTTGCGTTTGGGGTTGGGCTCGGTCTTGGTCATGGGAGCTACTACGAGAGATAAGACATCGGCTACATCGATGTCTGACTCGCTGGGATCACTGGTGTCGGCGGGGTCGCTGACGATGACTTTGTGAGCTCGTTTGGGGTGGGGCTTAGAGCGAGAACGGGTGGAGCGTATGATGATGACCTCTTCTTCATCACTTGATGAAGGTGGGGGCGGTGAGGGTAGCGAGATACGCTTACGCTTGGATTTACGGATTGGCTCGGGTGAGCTGATGGTATCCGACGTAGTGGTGATAGTAGAGATAATGACGGTGGAGTGACGACGAGAGGGCATATTTACTTTAAAAGTAATGAAGGTGGGTAGTGAAATCAAAATGGGCGAGTTCTAGTTATAAACGGGGAAGAGAGGTTATTGTTTGGGTGAATGATAATGGATGGATGGGTGGTTGATACTATGATCCATTATGTGTATAGATCCAGATCTGATTTTGTTGGATTTAGGATCCCATCATTAGTAACAATATGACCGACCACTGCGACCACTGTAACTCATCGTTCACTGACCCGAAGACGATAGTCACCCATCCATTTACATGTGTATTAGCCCTTGATGCGAACGGTAACCGCAACAATCCAGTCTTTGAAGAGATGAAAGCTTCATGTGAAGAAGGTAAATGTATCTTCTGTGGGAAGAAGTTCCCTACTGGTAATGGAAACCAGCTAAATCACCTTCTGAAGTCTTGTAATGTCAAGTTTCCTAACAAAAAGAAGGTTAGGAAGGTGGTGGCTTCATCTGCTTCGGTGGTGGCTTCATCTGCTTCGGTGGTGGCTTCATCTGCTTCGG
>JBAZAY010000076.1:0-11288 GCA_041671725.1 Gallionella sp.
CTTTCTTGCCGGATTCAGCAAGAGCAGCCACCAGGTTCTGGGTGGTAGTCGATTTACCGATACCGCCCTTACCATAAATTGCGCATTGACGCAGAGCCATGTTAGTCTCCTCAGAGTTTCAGAATTTAAGATGCGATTAAAAAAACTGTTTCTCGCACCCCTACAATCGCAATCTCCGTGCCAGCATCTCAAAATTATTTCAACTACTTGATTACTAACATAAAAATATTTAAATGCAGAACTACATGGCAGCTTTGAAACACGACAATGCTATGGATTTTGTAAGAGTGACGACATCGCTGCCACACAACGCACGCCTTCCTGTCAATCGCTGCAATCTGCCTGCCGACATTCTGGGCAGCCTCACCTTCCAGAAGCATCCGGTGCCGCTGGCAATCGACGGGGTAGCCCAGTTTCATCGCGGCTTATTCGAGTTGCTTGCCCGTCTCGATGATCCGACGGAACGCGCACAGGCCTTCATGCAGCATATGAAGGCGGCCTTCAGCCTGAATTGTCCCGAGGAAGCCGGCTTGACCGGGGATTCCAGACGCAGTCGCGCCGGGGCCGACTATCTGAAAATGGTGCGCGGCTGGTGTTTCGACTCGGGCAGCCGGGAAGCCGCCGTATTAAAGGGATGGGTGGAATCGCGTTTCGGCCTGCTGCAACGCCATCATAAAGATCCGATCAGGGACTTCTCCGGTGACGCCTACCGCAACTATCTGGAAATGCGCTCATCAGGCCTGTACGGCACCAACGCGCTGGAAGCGCAGCTCGATCTGCTCTATAGCTATTGTCAGTACGAACTGGCAAGGCAGGGGCAGACCCATCTGACGCTGTATCGGGGCGTGAACCGCGTCGATGAACACGAGACCGTCGCAGAACTGGATAGCAAGCGACGCGTGGTGCTGCTCAACAGTCTGAGTTCCTTCACGTCGAATAAAGAGCGCGCCGACGAATTCGGCGACTACCTGCTCACCGCAAGCGTGCCGGTCGCCAAGATCTTCTGCTACACACGCCTGCTGCCCGGCATCTTGCCGAGCGAAGACGAATACACCGTCATCGGCGGCTTATATGAAGTGGGTATTGCGGCGTACTAACGGATTGAGGATTGAGGATTGAGGATTGAGGATTGAGAATTGAGAATTGAGAATTGAGACCGCAATGCCGCAAGGGCATTCCCACGAAATATAGGCGATGAATCCGCATTATTTCTGAATGAAGGGGTAGGCCGTGCGGTACCCGTAGCTAAAGCTACGACCGCTACGCTCCGGTTTACGGTTCAACCGATTCTCACAGATGTTTGCGGTAATAGGCCGTTTTTCGGCCTAGGAGACCCTGGCGATTTTATGAAACGGATGTCGGCGTGGCCTGCCGCAATATCCGCCTCACCTGAACCAATCGAACTACCGGGGATGGATTTTCACAAAATCATTTGGGCTCCGTCCCTCAGGTCCCGAACGACTATCGGAAAATGTGACAACACCAAAAGCAATCCAAACGGGCATGGCAAGTGCCACCCCGGTTAATGAAACTTGCCATGCCCGTTTCCCTCACCTCAATCCTCTCCCGCAAGCGTGCGAGGAGGCAATCGAATCGCTACGCGAGTTTCACGTTAAGGAAGGTGAAGCAGTGCGATGTTTCGCCATGAAAAAAACCCACAGGGCAAAGGTGGGTTACCCGGTCAGGCTATGGTTCACACACTCACCGCACGCATCCTGTCAATTTTCTCGATAACAGCCTGATAAAGATCATGGTCGGCATCGGGGTTGTTGCGGTCTGGATGGTGGGAACTACGAATCTTTTTCAGTTTAGTCATACAGTCTGGCAGGTCATGTACCCTGGTCACCCGGTCACCGTTTTTGTCCATCACGCGCTGAAGCTCAGCCTCTGCACCTTCGCGTGTGTCATATAACGTCTTGCTGCCAAGACGCCAACCATCCTGGTTTTTGCGTGGGGATAGCTTTTCACGACCATCAAACCAGATCCATTTGCCGGTATCGGGATCTTGTTCAAATTGAATGGTGGTGATGGTGTAGGTGTAAACGGGCGGCTCGATTTCTCTGGCGAATAGCTTGATGATCTTGCCGACAGTCCCCACCGTCGCAAGGTAATACGTGCCTGCTTCATGCGGGCAGAACGCGCTGCTGTGTGTCGGTTCAGGCCGGCTTTCGTTACTTGATGAATTCATTTCGGCCATGCGGCGGAGTGCTTTGCGTTGTGCGTTGGTCACGGGTATTGCTCCTTATATTTGTTAAAACCCACTGGGTTCCCCCCTCGCTGAAGGGATCACCCGCTGGACTCCTGGACTGCCAAAACAGCGTCGACGCGATCATGTCTGGCGCCCGGGTTGTTCTTGAATTCATCGTCCCTGGCGGACAGGGACTGATACGCTCGAAAAAAACAAAAGGCCACCTCTAAGGATGGCCTGATTGCTTGCTATGTCTGCCTCCCCGAGCAGGCTTCGAATCTACGACCTGCTAATTAACGGTCGTATTCCTAAGCCACCACTGGAGCGTCAATCAATTAATTCAATTAAATCAGATGCATAATTATACTGCACCTGATGTAAATATGCTGCATATTGCCGTGTCTAATGCAGAAAATAACAAAATCAAAGGTATGTAATGCCTGTCCCCAGGATATCCAAATGCGAAACATGTCAACGACAACATCTCGGCTATAGCAGTTGGTCGCGTCGTGCGCCATGAATTGAACATGAACAACGGCTTTGTGGCAAGATGATAGCGGGGTGTAATAGCAGGTTCGTGCCAAAACCGGAGTGTCGCTATTTTCATTGGCGGATTTTGATTTACAATGTCAGCGTTGTAATACAAAAAATGAAAGGTGTCTTATGGGCATGATGTCTATGCGCTTGCCGGACGAGTTGAGCAATCAGCTTGATATGCTGGCTGCAGCTACAGGTCGCACCAAATCGTTTTTGGCGGGGCAAGCTATTCGCGATTATATCGAACGTGAATCCTGGCAGATTGCTGAAATTACGCAAGCAATCTGTGAGGCAGATGCAGGCGACTTTGCCAGCGAAGAGGAAGTGAATGGCATCAGCGCAAAGTGGATGAAGAATGCGGGTTAGGTGGCTGCAAAAAGCAATCAGGAATCTTGATGCCGAGGCAGGCTACATCGCTCAGGAAAACTCGAAAGCGGCAGCAGAAATGTTCATGTATGTCAAAAACAAGGTTGACGCACTGGGCGAGTTTCCATCCTCCGGGCGTCCTGGCAGAGTTCCTGGTACGCGCGAACTGGTTATTGACCGCTATCCGTTTCTCGTTCCATACCGTGTTGTGGGCGACGAACTCCACGTTTTGCGGGTTTTTCATACTCGTCGAAAATTGCCTAAGACCTGGTAAATATGACGAAGTGAACGCCTGCTTTTCAGACGCGAATCCTGTATTTGGTGTTCAGTAATGTGCCAATTACGGCCAGTCGATGTGTCAAATATCTCGCACGGAAGCCGATGGTCGTGACCAACAATACGATGCCATAAGGTAACTGGATGCTGATTGTTGGCCAAGTTGTTCGCTTTTATGTGATAATTTCCAGAATTTTCTGGCCTGATTAGTTGAAAAGAACTTTATGAATGCTGATAAATGGCCTTGTCCCGACAAAACATTGAAATATGAAAAAGGTGAGAATCGGTGGAAGCATGTAGGTAAAACAACCGATGCTCAAATGGTACAAGGAGAGGGCGGTCACTGGATTGGGAAGTGTCCAAAAGGATTTTCCTTAGATGATGCACAGGCGCTGCTCCAGAATGGTATACCTGAATTTCGCAAGACAACAGCAGAAAAGCCTTACCGTATTTGGACATATTTTAACGGTGTCATATATGCTGCCCGCTCACAGGATGGCGGCAATACATGGCATGGCTTTCCAAATGGACATCCAATGAAAGAGCCTCCATCTCAAATCATGCGGCAATTGGTGCAGCGAGCCCGAGAAAAAGGTGAAACAGTCAATATTAAAGAATGGCTAGACAAACGATGGAACGCGAAAAACTAAGTTTCGGAGACTATGGGGCATTACGTATCATCCTTGAGTGGAGGGATGATTACGAGAGTGACGGCCCTATCGGAACGACTTGGGGTGATTTGCAACTATGGGTAGGTGATACCCTAGTTTGGGGGCTGCTAGACGCTTCAGGCAAAATACAGGGCATAACTTGGAGTTGGATTGAACTTCTGGAATTTCTTGGGAACGCATGGCCCTACTTAATAGAAGAAGAACAACTCCCAATTATTTTTGACAATCGCGAAGAGGGTCCCAAACATCTTGGTGAATTGTACGGTCGTGCAAAATACCGCTGGAGTAAATTAAATGAGCAAAAAGTTGATGTGGAAGATGCTCTTCTACGAGACTTCCTTGCGGTTCATGATTTAGCTGAAGCATTGCATGGTGCTCAACTCTCTCAGATGTTATTTCTGAGGCAAGGAAACCAAATGTTGGTTGCGACCACACGACAAGAATGGGCGCTTCCATTTGCTGCAACCATGTCGACACTTGAGAAATTGAGCGAGGCAATCAAAGAACGATTAGCAGAATTGAAAGATATGCAATCTGAAATTGCGCGTTCCCGCTGGGAAAGCCGCGATTCTATGCCAGCCGCCAAAAGACTGCAGATTGCAACTGGGATTGATGAGACGTTACTTAACCGTGTTTGGCCGACTTCCCTCGAAGCTGCGAATGACAAGCTGTATGAACTAAAAGCAGCGGCAAGAATGATTGGCGGCAAGCTGCCTGATGACCAACTTAAAACTGTTCTTGCAAAAATCAATAGCCTGCCTAATGGTAAACATCTTGATTTAGGCGTTCTGCATCAAAAAGCCATCCATATCATTGATGAGTATAGAAGCAGCGATCCGGCTAACCAAGGCCGTCTCTTGGCATCCATGCTAAGAGAGCATCTCAATTGCAAAATTGGAAAAATCGAACCAAAGAAAATTCTTATAAATTGGGGCGTGTCTATCCTAGACTTTAAGATCGGCAACTCCCGCCTTGATGCAATTGCTGTGTGGGGGGGAAATCATGCGCCAACAATCTTGCTTAATACAGAAGGGCCTCGCGCTAAACACCCTTCAGGAACCCTATCAACTCTTGCACACGAAATTTGTCATCTACTGGTAGACATAAACGGCGCGTTACCTGTAGCAGAAGTTTTTGGAGGCAATATCCCGTATGGAATTGAGCGGCGAGCAAATGCATTTGCCGCTGAGTTGTTACTTCCTCGTTCTCTTGCAGGGGACTATCTCACCAAAGAGCTGAAATTTGTTCATACGCCAGATCAGCGTTTCACGACAACCGAAGAAACCATAAGTTATCTTGCTGAAGTCTACGGCACTAGCCATGAAACTACCGCTTGGCAAATAATAAACTCTGGAAGTTCCGAGTTAACTGCGGAAGTCGAAAAAGCACTTAAAACACACTTCAAATCAATTTCAGACCCATTTGACAACAAAGTGACCGAATAAAAAGCCAACATCGCGAGGTTTGCTGAACGGACGTTCGCCAAGGGCAGCAACGGGTCGTTGGAGAACGTCGATTCACTGAGTTGCATATCAGAAAGCTGCCTGTCGTGAACGACTGCAATGTCTCGTCAATAGCCCGTCGCGAGTATCCGGTTCCGGGCAGCGAAAATTTATGTTGTGCTCAAAAAATCGATACTTGGCGGCTGTTCTCTGTCGGGCGGTGAGATAATGAAACTGTTACATGGCTTGATGCTTGCTGTTCAAGACTTTATTGCCACGAAACAGTTGTTATACTTCTCCTATATTGACACTCACTGTTACCTGCCATGTCCGCAATCGCCCAAGCCCGAACCGCCGCCCGTGAACTGATCGACTTCATCGACGCCAGCCCCAGCCCCTGGCACGCAGTGGCGAGTGCCGAGGCGCGCCTGCTGGCGCAAGGCTACACACGGCTTGATGAGGGCGGACGCTGGCAACTGGCTGCGGGTGGGCGCTATTACGTCGTGCGCGGTGGTGCGGCTATGATTGCATTCGTGCTGGGCAGTCTGCCCATAGTGGAAACCGGCTTTCGCATTGTCGGCGCGCATACCGATTCTCCGGGTTTAAGGCTCAAGCCGAAGGCGGCTTCAGGCAGCGACGGTCTCGCGAGCTTAGGCGTCGAAGTATATGGCGGGCCAATACTGGCCACGTTCACCGACCGTGACTTGAGTCTGGCTGGTCGCGTCGTGTTGCGCAGCGGGACGAATCAGGAAACGCGGCTGCTCTGCTTCGAACGATCACTGGTGCGACTGCCCAATCTGGCGATACACATGAACCGGGAGGTAAATGAGCAGGGCCTGAAGCTCAATAAACAGACGGAACTGCCGCTGATCCTGGGGCAGCTTGGCGAAAAAGACGATGCCGAAGCACACTTGCGCCGGCTGTTGGCCGATGCAGTACAGGCGGATGCGGCAGACCTGCTGAGCTGGGAGCTGGCGGTTTTCGACGTGCAGAAGGGGGGCTTGTGGGGCGCAAATGAGGAGTTTATCGCGGACAGCCAGCTGGACAATCTGGCGTCCCTCCATGCCGCCCTTACGGCGCTGATTGAGACAACGCTGCCGACTGCCACCTGTGTGACTGCCTTCTTCGATCACGAGGAGGTCGGCAGCGAGAGCGCCACCGGGGCCGGCGGCAGTTTTATCACCGACGTGCTGACCCGCATCGGTTTACAGGCTGAGCTGGACGATGAGGACCGGCGCCGTGCGATGGCGAAGAGTTTCTTTATCAGCGCCGACATGGCCCATGCCTATCATCCGAATTTCCCTGCCGCCTATGAACCCGGTCATAAAGTGAGGGTCAATGGCGGGCCGGTCATCAAGACCAACGCGAACCAGCGCTACACCACCAACGCGGAAACGGCGGCACGCTTCATGGGATTTTGCGAGACGGCCGGGGTGCCGTACCAGCAGTACGCGCATCGCGGTGACCTGGGTTGCGGCAGTACCATCGGCCCTGTCGTGGCGGCACAGTTGGGCATAGCAAGTGTGGATGTCGGCTCGCCCATGTGGGCGATGCATAGCGCGCGCGAAAGCGCAGGTGTCAATGACCACGCCTACATGATTGCGGCCTTGACGGCGGCTTTCGGCAGCTGAAACAAAGGGCCGCGTCCACTTTTCTGTTGGCAGCAATCCAAACGCACTAAAAACCAATGTTCACGCGGAGGCGCGGAGAACGCGGAGATATAACCAATCAACTGGCTAAAAGCGCAAACACATGCAGATAAACTCATGACAACTCGACCAATTATGAATATTGCGAATTTAACTTTTTATTTTTTTGGTGGTGCTTTTCTCCGCGTTCTCCGCGCCTCCGCGTGAGACATTCCAAATCTAAATTCCAGTTTCAACAGGCGGCAACGACAGAGCTTTTCTCAATCATCTGCTGCTTCCCGCGTTAGAATGCCTGCCATCCATCGGCTAATCGCCGAATTCTCTAAAGACACCTCATGATCGAAGAACGTTTAGTAAACATAGAAACAAAAATTTCCTTTCAGGAAGACCTGGTAGAGGAACTGAATAAAGTTGTCTATCAGCAGCAACAAAAGCTGAACCAGCTTGAAGCGATTTATACCTCGCTGGCAAGACGCATCCAATCGATGGATGACGCCGGGAATGAGAGTAAGCCTGTGAACGAAAGGCCGCCTCACTATTAACATGCGGTTTCGCCAGTCGAATTATCCGCATAGCTGCTTTGGGAAAAATATTTGACTGGCCGGCTTGGCACCTTGCTGAGCGCCGGCTTGCATAATACACCGCCATAAACCTGATATTTGCTCAGTCCCGCTTACGAGACCGAGCCGGACTTGAGCGCAAGGATAGCGCAGTAACCGGCCTTGTGCTGCAAATCGCGCCGAAAAAACACAAAGTCATTTAAAGCAATTTCCATTAAATATCAATTGGTTAGTGCGCGTTTATTAAGAGGCAATTATCGCGGGGCTGCTGCATTGTACTAAGTAGCCCATTAACTGCCTCTTCAAACACTGAGCCTGGGGATGCGCGCGAAGAGCGGCTCTTTGCCAAAAGAGATAGAATCGGCGTCAGATAAGAGGCTCGTGAAATCATGAAAAGACTACCGACGTTTATGAATACCCCCGCGCGGTTGGTGACCGCGATGGTTGTGATCGTGCTGGCGGCCGAGCTTTTGATCATGCTGCTGATCTTTGGCATCACCGGCAAGTTGTTTCTGGACGTATGGGCTATCGTCGATCCCATCATGCTCGCGGCGTTAACTTCCCCCGCCTTTTATATTCTGATCTTCCGGACGATGCGCAACCAGCAAGTCGAACTCGAACAGCGGCTCGTCGAGATGCGGCAGAAAGAGCGTTACCAGCGCGCCTTGCTCGATAATTTCCCCTTTGCGGTCTGGCTCAAGGATACCGAGAGCCGATTTCTCATTGTCAACGATGGATTTGTCCGTATCTTTGGCGCCAATAGTGCGGATGAGATGGTGGGTAAAAATGATTTTGACATTGCGCCGCCTGATCTGGCAGAACGTTCCCGGGCTGACGACCGCGATGTCATGAACTCGCGTCAGAAGAAGAACTTCGAGGAAGAGATTCTGACCGGGGGGGCGAGAAAATGGTTTGAAACTTACAAGGCGCCGGTTATCGACGATCAGGGCGTTCTGTTAGGTTCGGTTGGTTTTTCGCGTGACATCACCGAACGAAAGCATATGGAGCATTTGCTTTCGTCCATGTCCGAAGATTTTCAGCGTTCGGTTGGGCGGGAACTGCATGACAATTTGGGGCAGATCATTTCGGCTATAGCCTATCAGGCTACGGCGATGCAAAACAAAATAACCACGACTGCAAATGGTCTGGGTTTGGCAGCAGATATCGCTTTCATCGGGGCTCAGGCACGCAAAGCCATTGCTGAATGCAAGCAGCTTGCGCATGGGCTGGTTCCTTTCGAGCTGGAGAGCAGTGGCTTGATGGCGGCATTGACCGAGTACGCAGCTGAAATCTCCTTTGCGCATAACCTGGTTTGTGAATTTATTTGCCACAATGAAGTTGAAATTGAGGATGCCAATCTGGAGCTGAATCTTTTCAGGATCGTGCAGGAAGCGGTGAATAATGCAGTGCGTCATAGCGGTGCGCAGCAGGTGATTATTTCCCTCTCCTGCAATGACAATATGCTTTGCATCTCGATACGAGACGATGGCAGCGGTTTTGCCGACCGTGGGATTCAGCGCGAAGCGTCCCAGGGTATGGGGTTGAAGTTCATGCAATATCGCGCCAATCTGATTCGCGCCACACTAAAATTTAACTTTCCCGCTGCAGGCGGTACGGAAGTGCTGCTGGAAAGGAAGGAGCTGGTATGAGTAACTTGAAGGCGCAAGTGATGCTGGTAGATGACCATGCCATGGTGCGGCAAGGCATGTCTTCGCTGATTAATTCCGAGCCTGATTTAGAGGTGATTACCGAGGCCGAAAGCGCCGAACAGGCGTTGGAAATACTGGCAGCAGGACAGAAAATCGATATTGTGTTGCTGGATTTGACGCTAAAGGATGTGGCTGATCTTGATCTGATTCATAAAATGAATCTTCAATTCCCGGATTTGCCTATCCTGGTTGTTTCCATGCACAACGAGAGAGTCTACGCCGAGCGCGCTTTAAAATCGGGCGCACGCGGCTATGTGATGAAACAGGAGCCGGGTGAAATATTGATCTCAGCCATCCGTGAGGTGTTGAAGGGAAATATATTCCTGAGCCCGCCAATGACCGCGTTATTTCTCAATCGAAATATCAAGCGCAAACCAGAACCCGAACAATTGATCAACCAGTTAACGCGCAGTGAAATCGAAATCATGCAAATGATTGCATCCGGTCTGGGGTCACAGGAAATTGCCGTCGTTAAAAATCGCAGCATAAAAACCATAGAAGCGCATCGCGCCAATATACGTCTTAAATTGAATCTGAAGAACAGTGCCGATTTGATTCGATACGCCACGCTTAAATTTTCGCAACCAGAGCCGGCTATCAAATAGTTTTGCCTGCGCTTACGAGCAACTGTGGCATTAGCACTGCCCGTTATCAGGAACTTTACGTTTTATAGGGGTTTCCCCTAGATGCAAAATAGAGCATGCCCCTATAGTCATGCCATCCTGACGAGTCTACGATGAGATTGCCTGTCCCTTTCGCACAATCGGCAGCGGCTACGCCACCGGGGAAATGAGCTGTGGCCCGGATGTGTCGCCCGGACAGGCAGGTTTATTTATTCAAATCGCATGGGAGAAAATATGAAGTCTATCGTTGCAGGTATGGCAGTTGCAGGTTTGTTGTTCGCAGGCAGTGCGCTGGCAGAGGATATGCCTAAGGAAGGCAAGGCGAAGTGTGGCGCGTGCCACTCCGTTGACAAGAAAATGGTTGGACCGTCTTTCAAAGACGTTGCTGCCAAATATGCAGGCAAGGCCGATGCTGAAAAAACATTGATTGCTAATATCACCAAGGGCGGCGCATTCGGTTGGAAGCTTGGCACCATGCCTCCAAAAGGGCTGGGCGCGAAGGATGATGAGATTCAATCGATGGCCAAGTTTATCTTAGGCTTGAAGTAAGCCGTTGTAACTGAGCTTGAGAAAGCCGGCGCAAGCTGGTTTTCTCAGGTTTCAGGAAAAACTCCATGCACAATGAGTTTTGGCTAGGCGCTGTGCCGCTCTGCCGCTCTGGAAGAATAAATTCCCGCTTCTGAAATACTGCCCGTGCAAATTGACCGCAACGGCAGTCAACCCCGGGTCGCGCAGCGACCATCTCCTCACTCCACCACAGTTGACACTCAGCTGCCAAAAGCGGACTGCCTGCCCTGGTTGTGTTATGCAACTATCTGATAAATATATAAATATCTGTGAGGCTAATTGGACCCCCAATTAAGCCCGCTGTTGCGAGAGCCATCAGGCTATAAAAAGCACACGCCACATCAATGATTGCAAGAGCAAATCTCTTAGCAAAAATTGAGTTGTTTCACCAGAGAACACCGAGATCACCGAGTAAAGCGGGGTAAGCAGGGATGATTCCCTGAGGGCGTCAACTCGCAATCGCATCTCGCAGGGATTTTGCCCTGTGAGCAAAAACTCGAAAAACAAATAGTTATAAAAATTTTTTCAATTACCTATTGGGGGAGTCAACAAAAAGTGAAAAACCCATGAAACTCTCTGTGTTCTCTGTGTTCTCTGTGTTCTCTGTGTTCTCTGTGTTCTCTGTGTTCTCTGTGTTCTCTGTGTTCTCTGTGTTCTCTGTGTTCTCTGTGTTCTCTGTGTTCTCTGTGTTCTCTGTGTT
>JBAZAY010000077.1:0-11128 GCA_041671725.1 Gallionella sp.
TTCACGGTATGCAAAGAGGTTGCATCTGCTGCGGTAATGAACGCGTCCGTTGCAACGACGCCAGTCGCGGCTGTTACCGCTGTCGCGTTGCCGGCCAGCAGCAGGTTGGCAGCCGTGTCATGGATCGCGGTCGGGGCGGTCAGCGCATTCAGGGTATGCAAAGAGGTCGCCTGTGCGGCGGTGACGAATGCATCCGTTACAGCGACACCAGTTGCCGCTGTTAGCGCTGCCGCGTTACCAGCCAGCAGCAGGTTGGCAGCCGTGTCATGGATCGCTGTCGGGGCAGTCAGCGCATTCAGGGTATGCAAAGAGGTTGCATCTGCTGCGGCAATGAAGGCATCTATTGCAACGACACCAGTTGCCGCTGTTAGCGCTGCCGCGTTACCAGCCAGCAGCAGGTTGGCAGCCGTGTCATGGATCGCGGTCGGGGCGGTCAGCGCATTCAGGGCATGTAGTGAAGTAGCCTGTGCGGCGGCAATGAATGAGTCCGTTGCAACGACACCGGTCGCAACTTTTACAGCCGCCGCATTGCCGGTCAGCAGCAGGTTTGCAGCGGTGTCATGGATCGCGGCCGGGGTGGTCAGCGCATTCATGGCATGCAGAGAAGTAGCCTGTGCTGCGGCAATGAACGCATCCGTTGCAACGACACCGGTCGCAACTTTCACAGCCGCCGCATTGCCAGTCAGCAGCAGGTTGGCAGCGGTGTCATGGATCGCGGTCGGGGCGGTCAGCGCATTCAGGGTATGCAGAGAGGTTGCATCTGCTGCGGTAATGAACGCATCCGTAGCGACGATCCCTTTCGCAGCCGTCACTGTTGTTGCATTGCCTGACAACAGCAGGTTGGCTGCCGTGTCATGGATAGAGTTTGCTGTTACCGTGCCTGTACCATTCAGTGCATGGATTGCGGCCAGCCCAGCGATGGTCACGGCATCGGTAACGGTTACGTTTACGCCCGCTTTGACATAACCTTCGGCATTCGCTGTCAGGTTGGCAGCCGTGTCGCCGACCGATGTCTCAGTTAAAGTGCCAGTGCCGTTGAGTGCGTGGATTGCAGCCAGTTGGGCGATGGTCGCAGTGTCTGTAACAGTAGTGTTTACGCCTGTCTTGACGTATCCGCCGACATTTGCTGTCAGATTGGAAACCGTGTCGCTTATGGCTGAGTAGGTCACAGCGCCAGCGCCGTTTGCCGTATCAATCGCAGTTAATTGAGCAATTGTCGCCGGGGTTATTACTGTAACTGTTGTACCTGGCGCGATAATAGGTGCAGCAATTCCGCCCGGAGCCAAGTTGGCAGCCGAGTCAATAATATTGGTAGTTAAAGGAGAAAACGCCAATTGTGCGCTAGTAATACCTGTAACTACAGTGGCACCTGCAATTGCATTCGTACCCGCAACAATCGCGGCCTCTGCCGTAGTTCCTGTTCCAGCACCAGCTAAAATGGCAGCAACAGTGGTTCCGTTAGTAAGATCAACTGCGCCCGCGTTGGATGCTTTAGCGATGGAATTAAGTATGGTGTTAAATGATAACGTTGGATCAGCCTTGACCGCCAGGTCCGCCAGAAGTACAACCTGCGCTGCGGCCTTTTGAAACAAAAGCGCCGTCGCATCCCCCGGTGTTGTTGCAAGCACAGCCAACATGTCATAAGTGGCAAGCGAAGTCCCCGCCGGCAAATGAAGGCCGAGGTTTGCTAACAGATTCGCCTCTGCTGTTGCTGCCGGAACGCCCGTGGCAATAATGTTCTGGAGCAGGGTTGTAAGCGGGTTAATTACGTTTGAACCAGATATCGCTTTCAACACCAGATTGTTATGCAGCCCCGTATCAATATTGGTGCCGCCAACAGCCAGGATATTTCCTGTCAGCGTTGTTGTTGCGGTGAAGTTGCCTTGAGCGTCCGTTGTTGCGATGTATTCATTCGCATCCGCTACGCCATTGCCATTGGCATCTATGTAAATTTTAGCGCCACTGATTTTTCCGTCTGCCACGACGCCCGACATGGCAGCACCTGCACGGGCTGCGACAGCTGCCACTCCGGCGCTACCGCCGCCTCCACCTCCACCTCCACCAGCAGCGCCGGCAGCGCCGAGGCCAAGACCCAGCAACGCCAACATGCCCGGGCCAAAATCTGCCGCCGCAACTGCTCCTGTAGTGGCCCCGGTGTCGGTCGCTACGGCATCTGCGCTAGCTGCGGTTGTCCCGGTAGTAGACGCACTTCCTGCCGCACCGGTCACCGCTCCACTTGCGCCTGCTGGCGCAGCATCGCTGGCAGTATCGGTTGTTGTTGTGCTGGCTTGTGCCAGGATGATAGGCTCGTCAGCTAACTCGTTCCTGGCATCATTCACGAGGTCATCTGAAGAAATGACTTCAAGTGAGGATTCGTCGTCTTTTTTATGGGCTATTTTACGCCCGGTTTTCTTGGGGATTATTCCATTCTCCGCAGTCTGAATTACATCAGCCGCCCGCACATCTGCCCGAACATCTGATGGGGGGGAAGTCTTAACATTGTTTGCGATATTACTTACGGTTTTATTCTGGCTGTTGTGCAATGATTTCATGACCGACCCTTTCAAATGCGTAGTTTGATGAACTAAAATTAAATACAAATAAACAATAAATACAATTAGTTATATGCTTTAAAGTTTTATGACGCAGATTTTAAAATTAGTCATCTGCCTGAAAACTTAACGACTTGGGAGCAATTTAGCCGATCAGGCAGGACATCTAAATACGCACTTATACTGATTTTTTGCTGCGGAATGCTGTATTGCCGGGTTGTTTGTACTTTGCAGGATCGGACGTGTTGTGTCGTTGACTGATATGTGTCGCGCGTAAATTACGCATGCGATGCTCTGAATATGGGATAACAGGGCACATCTCTGGTTTGGCTTCGGCAGTAACTATTGACTTTGTATGACTGAGCTACCTATTAAACTTTACGTCGTTTAGGCGCGCATATACGGACTTTCAATCGGCTAATCAAACCCTCCTGCTTTCGCTGGGGGGGGGGTATAAGGCTGCTGAAAAACGGTATGAGCGAAGCTGAGACAAGGAAAAAAGGGGCGATAAAGTGGAGTTTGCACAAGGTAAATGAGCATTTTGAGCCACTTTTTGACGCCGTATGGACGAGCGCAATAGCTTTTCAGCAGCCTGTTAGGCTGCTTGTTGGAAGCCGCAAGAGGACTGGTCGCTGAGTCCGTAGCTAAGTTAGTGATTTATAGTAATATCTGATTAACAACTTTATATTTTTCGGGTGTTTTTCGGCACCATGCCATGATGACATTAATGATTCATTCAAGGAGAGTCCTATGCTCGTGACCTTTAAAACCGATGCCTATGCCAATATCACCATGTTTGGTAATGACGCGCTTTCCATGCTAAAAATAATGGGTCATAGTGGAACCGTGCCGAGTGCAATTCTGGCTGAAGATGTTCCCGCTGCGCTGAATCGCCTGGTCGCCGCCATTAACGCCGAAAAAGCTGCGAAGCCGGTTCGGGAAAAGGATGCGGATGAGTCAGCCGTGAGCATGGTTAATCGCGGATTGCCTTTAATTGAACTTTTCACCGCCGCCGCCCGTGAAAAGCGCGACGTAATGTGGGAATAAACTTTTTGTTGTAAGGGGAGATCTGCCATGAAGAAAATGGAACAATTGGAGTTGGATGCGTATCGTCGTGAAATTGTTTCAGATATGAGTGATCTGGTTGAGAAATATCGCAGAATCTTTGGGTGGGATATTCCCGATATTGATCAGCCGGCTGCAGATAAGTTGATTCTGGCTGCGATGCACAAGGCACTGGACGATATTTCAGCGGCATGAGTAGTGACTTGCCTGTCTGTTAACCTGAACTGGCATCCTGACTGGAGAGGCAGATTCCTAACGCATTTGTGCACTATTGTCGGGATTGGGGTGCGTTAAAATAACTAGTTTAATCAATTGGTTGCGATGTGTCTGGCGGGTTGTGAGATTTTAAAGCTCATCTGAGTTTGATTTCGGTCCAGATACGCGACAGTATGCGGCGCTGATGGCGGTTGAGGTCGCGCAACATCTCAAGCTTCTGTACAGATACTGGAAAAATGGCGGGATTCTGCGCGATTTCCGGTTTGATATATTGCAGCGCGTCGTGGTTGGGATTGCCGGAGCCAATCAAATTGGTGAGTTCTGCGGCGTTTTTTCCGTCCAGCATAAAATTGACGAAGCGGTGTGCGAGATCAGGACGCGGGCCCGACTTGTGCAGCACCATCGAATCGAGCGCCAGCACAGCGCCCTCCCTCGGAATGCTGGTCTGGATGCGAAATTGCCGCCCGGCAGCCACAGCATCCAGATCGGCCTGAAAGATGTCGCTGGAATAGCCATGCACCAGCCAGATATTGCCGACGGTCAATTCCTTGATGTAGCTTGATGCATTGAACGCCGCCCAGTACGGCTTTGCGCGGATAATCAGATCGCGCGCCCGCATCCAGTGAGCCTCCTCGGTATCATTCACGGAATATCCCAGGTATTTGAGCGCTGCCGCGAGCAGTTCACGCTGGCTGTCGAGCACGGTGACGCGTCCCTTTATTTTCTCAAGATAGCGAGGTTCAAAGATCACCGCCCAGCTGTCGACAGGCAGATTCAGCTCATGGATTTTTTCGCGGTTGTAGCCGATCAGTGTGATGGTATAGGCGTAGGGGACCGAGTATTGGTTGCCGGGATCGAACACCGTATTCAGATAGGCCGGGGTTATGTTCTTCAGATTAGGTAACAGGCGCTTGTCCAGCGGGCGCAGCGCGTGCTGCCGTATCAGCGATTCCACCGCATTGCCGGTCGGTACGATCAGGTCGTAGCCGCTAGCCCCGGCGGCCAGCTTGGCTAACATTTCTTCATTGTCTGAGTAATAGTCCTGCACCACCCGGCACGTGCACTGCGCCTCGAAACGTGCGATCGTCTCCTCTGAGATGTAGTTGTTCCAGTTATACAGATGCAGCACGTCTTCGGCCTGTGCACAGGTGAATGCCGAAACAAACCATAAGCCACACAGAACAACACAGAGAGAGAACCGATTTTCTCTGTGCGCTCTGTGTTCTCTGTGGCAACGGGTTTTCATGTTTTGCCTTTCAGTATATCAGGAGCAAATCTTGAAGCAGCCAGAATCAGCGCCAGCGTAAGCAGCATCAGCAGCGTGGATACCGCATTCACTTCCGGTGTCACTGTGGTCTTGATCATCGAGTAGATATGCAGCGGCAGTGTTTGTACGCCCACCCCTGCGGTGAAAAAGGTGATCACAAAATCGTCAATCGACAAAGTAAACGCCATCAGTCCGCCTGCAATCATGCCGGGCAGGATCAGCGGGTAAGTAACATGGCGGAATGTCTGCCACGGCGAGGCACCCAGATCGCGCGCAGCCTCGAAGATGCTCACGTCCAGAGCCGTCAGGCCTGCGCGCACTACGATGGCGACGAAGCCGATCGAAAACGTGATGTGGGCGAGCACGATGGACAGCATGCCGAGCGTCAAATTGAGCACCTGAATATAGAACAGCAGCAATGACACGCCGAGCAGAATTTCCGGCATCGCCACCGGTGTCATCACCAGGAGATTCAACAGCTTGAAGTCGTAGCGATATATCGCGATGCCAGCCATGGTGCCGAGTACGGTGGAAATCAGACTGGTCACCAGCGCGATGAACAGTGAATTGCCGGCGGCGATCAGCATGTCATCGTCGTGCATCAGCACCTGATACCAGTGCCATGTGAAGCCCACCCATTCGGCATTCAGGCGCGAATCGTTGAACGAGTATGCGACAACAATCGCAAGCGGCAGATACAGAAAGGCGTATACCGCCAGTGCCGCCGCCCATAGTCCCGCCCCGCAGTGTCTGCTATGCATAGCTGCCTTTGCGTGCACCCAGCAGGGCGGCGAGCCATGCGATCAACAGCATCGCTATGGTCAGCATGATAGACAGGGTGGCGCCGAACGGCCAGTCGCGCGTCACCAGAAATTGCTCCTTGATCAGGTTGCCGATCAGCATATCGCCTGTACCACCCAGAATTTCCGGAATGGCGAACATGCCCAGCGCCGGGATGAACACCAGCGCTGAGCCTGCGAACACGCCCGGCAACGACAATGGGAAGGTCACCCGCCAGAACCGTTGCCAGGCGTTGGCGCCCAGATCCTGCGCCGCATCGAGCAGGTTGGGATCGTGCTTCTCCAGATTGGTATAGAGCGGCAATACCATGAACGGCAAATGCACGTACACCAGTGCGATCAGTACGGCGAACGATGAGAATAGCAAATGCACCGGTGCAAACCCCAGCAAGTTTATTATGCTATTGACCAATTGGCTCAACGCCGACTGGGGCCCTAACACAATCATCCAGGCATAGATGCGGATCAGGAAATTACTGGCGAAGGGCAGAATGACCAGCAGCACCAGCATATCCCGGCACCTCGATGGGCTGCGTGCGATCAAGAGCGCCAGCGGATAAGCCAGACTCAGGCAGATCAGCGTTGTGCCGGATGCCATTAAAATGGATTTGATGAAAATTTCCAGATAGATCAAATCGCTGAAAAGGAACTGGTAGGTTTCCAGCGTCATGCCGTGCAGGGTGTTTTTATCGGCCGTAATGATCGGTGCCAGTCCGCCGAATTCCCCGGGGTAGCTGAATGAGGCGAGCACCGTAATCACGCCGGGAGCCGCTAACATCAGCAGCAAAAATAAAAACGGCGGTCCACTGACCAGCCATTTGCCAAGGTGTGCCGGGCTGCCCGGATTACGCGGCTTAGTCATGAAAGAACATTCCTGCATCGTGACGCCAGCTGACCGTAACCGTATCGCCGATCTCGAACAGTTGCGCTCGCCCCGGGGCTGAATTCGGTAACAGCGCTTCGATTGTCATGTCATCGGCAAACTTGACCCGGTACACGCTGACATCGCCCTGATACAGCACGCTCTGTACCATGCCCGAAAAGTGATTTTTCAATTCGGCCTGTTCGTTATGCATGGCGATGCGTACCTGTTCAGGGCGGATCGAGAATGCTCCGTTTTGACCTGGTGTCGCACTGATCAGCGCTGGCGCGATGATATCTCCCAGGCCTGTGACCGAAAGACGCAGATGGCTGTGAACCGATTCCAGCACTCGAGCATCAAGCTGGTTGATATGACCGATGAAATCGGCGACAAACCGATTTCTGGGCAATCCATAAATTTTCGATGGTTCGTCAACCTGTTCAAGCCTGCCCTGATTCATCACCGCGATGCGGTGCGACAGTGCCAGCGCCTCGGTCTGCGCGTGCGTGACAAATACAAATGTGATCCCG
The DNA here is from genome assembly GCA_041671725.1 of Gallionella sp. GTDB lineage: Bacteria > Pseudomonadota > Gammaproteobacteria > Burkholderiales > Gallionellaceae > Gallionella. The sequence goes on from JBAZAY010000077.1 coordinate 7,293, forward strand.
ACGTCCCGTTGCAAATTGATCAGCTCGACCTGCACCTCTTCGCGCAGCTTGGCATCAAGGGCTGCCAGGGACTCATCGAGCAGCAGCAGACGAGGACGGTTGATCAGCGCGCGTGCCAGCGCGACACGCTGTTTTTGTCCGCCGGAGAGTTCATGCGGATATTTGTCTGCCTGGCCGGCAAGGCGCATCTGATCCAGCGACTGCTGCAAACGGCAGGTAATTTCGGACTGTGCATAATGCGCCATCCTTAGCGAAAAGGTGATGTTCTCTGCCACCGTCAGATGCGGGAACAGGGCATAGCTCTGGAACACGGTGTGGATCGGGCGTTTTTCCGGTGGAGTACCGGCGAGATCTTTGCCATCCAGTAAAATCTGTCCTGCATCGGGTGCATCGAAACCGGCGATCATGCGCAGCAGTGTGGTCTTGCCGCAACCGGAAGGCCCCAGCAGCGTGAAGAATTCACCCGCTTCGATGTTCAGGCTGACATCGTCCACCGCAACAAAATCGCCGAAGCGGCGTGTGACGTTCTTGATTTCGAGTTGAGCCATATCGGACTAACCAAAATTGTCGAGGCAAGCGATACTATAAGCGATAATCGCTCAACAAAATGGCCCGGCAGACAGGTTCGCTGCGAAATCGGCAAAATTGTCAGATTGTCTACACCAGGCAAGTTGGTATTGACCAACCCGGTAAGTTCGATAGGCTCTTTGCAAAGCAGGCAATACTTCCGACAGTTGCTCCATTATATTAGGGCAATTCCTATCTCTCACCCCACATATTGTGCAGCGCCAAAACCAGAATCGCCTGATGGTTTTGTAATAAATTCCGTTGCACAATGAACAACATCCGAGGTTCGGTTTAATTTGTGCGTCAGGCATGTAACCGTTTTTTCAAGGTTAAATCCGGGCCGAACCATGCAGTTCAGGAGGGCGTTATGAACATCATAGGCATTGATCTTGGTACGTCCAATTCTGCCGCAGCCGTGCTGCGTGGCGGGCGTCCTGTCATTATCCCCAGTGCAGAGGGGATCAGTGTCGGTGGCAAGGCTTTTCCAAGCTACGTCGCGGTAACTGCCGACGGGCAGATGCTGGTCGGGGAGCCGGCACGACGTCAGGCGTCGGCAAACCCGGAAGGGACTGCCAGCGCCTTCAAGCGCAAAATGGGCAGACGCGAAAACATCCGCCTGGGTACGCATGATTATTCGCCTGAGCAGTTGTCAGCCTTCCTGCTGCAAAAAATCAAGCGCGATGCCGAAGCATTTCTGGGTGAGCCGGTACAAAAAGCCGTCGTGACGGTGCCAGCCTATTTCGACGATAATCAGCGCGCCGCCACCAAGGATGCCTGCCGTATCGCAGGTCTTGAAGTGATGCGCCTGGTCAACGAGCCTACCGCTGCGTCTTTAGCCTACGGCCTCGACCGGCTGGGGCAGGAGCTGCGCATTGCAGTGATCGATCTGGGTGGCGGCACGCTGGATGTCACCATCATGGAATTTGGCAAGGGAGTATTCGAAGTCAAGGCCACCAGCGGCGATACCCAGCTGGGCGGCACCGACATGAACCAGAAAATATTCGAACATCTGGCAGAGCGCTTTCAGATGTCCACCGGCGTCGATGTGCGCACCGATCGTAAGGGAGCCGCGCGCCTGATGGAAGCGGCAGAGGCGGCCAAGATCGAATTATCCACCAGCGTCACTACCCATGTCAGCCTGCCTTACCTCGCAGCTGTTAATGGCGAGCCGCGCCATCTTGAGCTGGATTTGAATCGCACCGAGCTGGAACGTCTGGTGCGTTCGGTGATCGAGCGTTGTCGCGGCCCGGTTGAGCAGGCGATGCACGATGCAGGTATTACGAGCAAGGAGATTGATCGGGTGGTGTTTGTCGGCGGACCTACCCGTATGCCGGCGGTGCGCAGCTATTTCGAAGGGCTGTTCGGACACAAGGCCGAGATGGGCGTGGACCCGATGGAATGCGTAGCCTGTGGCGCTGCGATTCAGGCAGGCGTGCTGGCAGGTGAGGTGGGCGGCATCGTGCTGGTGGATGTGACACCCCTCACATTGGGGGTCGAAACGCTGGGCGGAATCGCCACGCCCTTGATCGCGCGCAACACGCCGGTTCCTGTCAAGCGCAGCGAAACTTTCACCACTGCAGCCGACATGCAGACCAGTGTCACGATACACGTATTTCAGGGCGAGCGGCCGATGGCAGGGGATAACACCAGCCTGGGTGAATTCAACCTGGACGGTCTGCTGCCAGCCCCTCGCGGTATTCCCAAAGTCGAAGTGACCTTCGATATCGATTCCAACGGCATCCTGAGCGTCTCGGCGAAGGATACCGCCAGCGGCAAGAGTCAGTCGATCAGCATCACAGGTTCCACGCGGCTGTCTGAAGACGATAAAAAACGCATGGTGGGAGACGCCGAGCGTTATGCCGATGCGGACAGGGCGCGTCGAGAAAATGCGGAAAAACTCAATGCGGCGGATGCCGGCTGTTACGAAGCCGAAAAGCTGCTTGCCAACTTCGCTGAGAAACTCACCGATGATCTGAAGAAGCGCATCGAGACCAGCTTGCGCGAGACTCAAGAAGCGATGCTCAGGAAAGATGTTTCACTCGCCACTGAACGTGTCGAAGCGCTGAAGAAAGTACTGCAGGAAGCCGGGGCTGTTATTTATTCCCAGTCAGGGCAAGCAAACAAAGGCAGTCCCTATGCACAAACCCGCTGGGAAGGGCCGGAACCTCCGCCTGATGTGAGGACAGCGACAGGTGAGCCGCGACCAAGCGGGTCCGGGCCGCGCGGCAGGGTCGTAGATGCAGAATACAAGGAAAACAAATAGCCCGTCCAGACAATGATCAATCACCCCCCTCTGCAACAGCTGTACCATCACTGCGATCCGACGCTACTTGGTTTTCAGACCACAGTGGATCTGGACGATATGACGGAAATAATCGGCCAGATGCGTGCGATGGATGCGATACGCTTCGGCACCGGCATCCGCCATGAGGGATACAATATTTTTGTGCTGGGACCCTCGGGGACAGGCAAACGCAGTATGGTTTTGCAACTGCTTGAAAAAAAAGCAGATTCTGAGCAAGAGCCTTCCGACTGGTGCTATGTAAACCACTTCGCGCATCCGCACAAACCACAGGTCCTCATGTTGCCGTCCGGCAGGGGAAAAGAGCTGCGTCAGGGCATGGAAAAGCTGGTGGACTATTTGCGTAGTGCAATTCCTGCTCTGTTCGATAGCGATGAATACCACAATCGTGCGGGACTGATCCGGGATGAGTTCGCTAAACGCCAGGAGGCGGTATTCAAGGAGTTGAGCGATGACGCTGCGAAACAGGAGATTGCGCTGTTGCGCACGCCAGAAGGATTCGCCCTCGCGCCGACCCGCAACCATGACGTGATTCCTCCCGACGAATACGAAAAACTGCCTGATGACGAAAAGCAGCGGGTAGAGGTGGTTATCGCCGGATTTCAGGCGCGGCTGGAAAAACTCCTGAGGCAGATGCCGCAATGGCGTCGTGAGCGGCACGAGCGGATAAAACAGCTTGATCGTGAGACCTCGCTGTCGGTGATCGGACACTTGATTGATGAGCTGAAACAGGGGTATGGCGATTTTCCCAGTGTTATCAGATACCTGGATAGCGTACAGTCCGACATGCTGAAAAATGTCGATGACTTCCGCAAGCCGGAGGATACGGAAAATGTCGGCGGCATGACCATTGTGACGCAGCGGAGTTTCTACCGCTATCAGGTGAACGTGCTGGTGACCAGCAGCAAGAAGCGCGGCGCCCCCATCGTTAGCGAAGATAACCCGACCTACAGCAACTTGGTCGGAC
>JBAZAY010000078.1:0-11047 GCA_041671725.1 Gallionella sp.
CCCACTCACTCTTCCAATAACAACCTCTCTAACTCCGGAAGCCTATACCTTCTCACCGGGTCACTTTCATCCTCTTCCAACAACAACCTCTCTAACTCCGGCATCCACCCCCTCACCAACGCAATCACTCCACTTCGACTCGTCATCCCATTATCCTCCAACACGTCATAAAGTAAAGCATTAGCTAACATATAAACTATACTAGGATTTCCTCTTGCCACTTCCATCTCCTGTCCAAGCATCCACCTAGCCTTTTCAACATATGCTGGCCAGTCAATGTAAGTATAATCACTGACTTGATTTGTCACTTCTAATAGAAATACCTCAAAGGAGTCAGGTTGAGCCTCGATATAGGCTTCTACATAGTCTACAAAGGATGGCGAGTATAATAGTAAAGCTCTAAGATCATTAAGAGCTAGATGGCCGACAACCTCTCCAACCTCGTCGAGTGGTACTCGTAACCCAAACTCTCTTCTCAATAACTCCTGTTGATCTGAGGGGGCTGAGTGGAGTGCTTTCTCCCAATCATAAGAAAGAATAAGATAGAGGAGATCTACGTTGTCAGAGCCTTGACACTGTGATTGACACTGGGCTAATGAGGTGTAGTCACCTCTGAAGTTAGGTTCGCATTGTCCTCTGAGACTACAGGAATAACGTTGTTGCGGTGGTGGTCGACTCATTTAGAATGGTTACATAATAATAGTTATGTAATGGTTACTGATACAGCTCTTCATACTTCTCAGGTGCTAAGACTCTAATCAACTCCGGAAGCCAGGCATAGGTGAGCTCTTGTAGTTGAAGCTGTGAGTCTATAGAATAACTGGTATATAGTAAAGAAGGTAGTAAACTACTTAAGGTGTATGCCAAACTATTTAACCCAATGTTATTGGTGGCAATTTCTCTAGTCAGTAATTGTCTCATCTCATTCTCATATGTCCTCCAGTCAGACTCGGGAACGGCGTCAAGGATCTCACCCACCTCCAGTAAGAACAATTGGAATGAAGTTAGTGACTCTTCAAGGTATTCTGCGAAGACTGGAGAGTAGTGAAGTAACCTACTAATATCCCGATTAGCTAAGAATAAAACTATTCTCTTTGCTTCATCACGACTGACTCGTAGTCCAAACTCTCTCTTGAGAAGTTCCTGCTGATCGGTGATAGTGGCTCTGGAAGCGGTTTCCCAGTCATATGAGAGAATGAGATAGATCAAGTCAACGTTGTCAGAGCCTCGGCACTGTGATTGACATTCTTCAAGTGAGTCGTAGTCGCCATACCAGTCGGTTTCACATTGACCTCGGAGACTACAGGAATAACGTTGTTGCGGTGGTGGTCGACTCATTTAGAATGGTTACATAATAATAGTTATGTTATGTAACGTTCACTGATACAGCTCCTCATACTTTTCAGGTGCTAAGACTCTAAACAACTCTGGAAGCCAGGCATAAGTGTGCTTTTGTAGCTGAAGCCAATCAGTTGATAATCTAGCAGATGTCGTTGAAATTAATATAACAGACAAGTTGTGTGCTAAACTACCTAATCCAAAGTTATTAGGGTCATAGTTGGTAAGGTCTCTTGTTAGTAATCTCCTAGCTTCCTGCTCATACGATTTCCAATCAAGATGAGATAAGGGAACTACTAAGATCTCAGTCGCCTCCAGTAAGAACAGCTCAATCGAAGTTAGCGACTCTTCGAGGTATTCCGCAAAGACCGGTGAGTAGTGAAGTAACCTCCTAATATCACGATTAGCTAAGTATGAAACGACTCATCGTGTTTCGTCACGAGGGACTTGTAGTCCAAACTCTCGTCTGAGTAGTTCCTGTTGATCGGGTATGGTGGCTTGAAAGGCTTTCTCCCAGTCATACGAGAGGATGAGATAGATCAAGTCTACTGCTTCTGAGCCTTGGCATTGTGATTGACACTCCTCAAGTGAGTCATAGTCGCCAGGCCAGTCGGGATCACATTGGCCTCTGATGGTACAGGAATAGTGTTGCGGTGGTAGAGGTCGACTCATTTAGGAGTGGTTACATAATAATAGTAGTTATGTAATGTTCATTGATAGAGTTCTTCATACTTCTCAGGGGCTAAGACTCGGAACAACTCTGGAAGCCAAGCATAAGTAAGAGTTTGTAGTTGAAGCTGTGAGTTTACAGAATAATATCTTATACTTAACGATGTAGTTAATATAATGGTTAAGTTGTGTGCTAAACTGTCTAATCCAAATCTACTAGGGTCATACTTGTTAAGGTCTCTAGTTATTAACTTCCTAGCTTCCTTCTCATACGATCTCCAGTCAAAGTAAGGAACTTGGGTATAAAAGATCTCACTTGCCTCTAGCAAGAACAGCTCAAACGATGTTAGCGACTCTTCGAGGTACTCAGCAAAGACAGGTGAGTAATGAAGTAAGCTACTAATATCACGATTAGCTAAGAATGAAATGACTCTTCGTGCTTGATCACGAGGGACTCGTAGTCCAAACTCCCTCTTGAGTAGTTCCTGTTGATCGGGTATGGAGGCTTGGGTGGCTTTATCCCAGTCATATGAAAGAATGAGATAGATTAAGTCTACTGCTTCTGAGCCTTGGCACTGTGACTGACATTGTTCTAGTGAGTCATAGTCGCCAGGCCAGTCGGGATCACATTGGCCTCTGATGGTACAGGAATAGTGTTGCGGTGGTAGAGGTCGACTCATTTAGGGTACATAACTTTATTATGTAATGTAACGTTCATTGATACAGCTCTTCATACTGCTCTGGGGCTAAGACTCGGAACAACTCTGGAAGCCACACAGTGATAAGGTCTTCAAGATTAAACCGCATCATCACATCCCATCTCACCTCAGTTAACACGTTATAAATTAACCGACTTTCTAACCTTGATATTAAGTGATCAACACTGAGACGGGCACCGTTAAGCACTTTACCTATCTCATATCTGGCACCCTCATCATAGTCCACCCAGTCAAGAGGATAATCTGCTGGTAGTATCTCTGATACTAACAATAGAAAAGTGTCAAAGGGAGTAATGGTTGCGTTGACATAGTCAACAAACACTTGTGACTCCTTTAGTAATGCTCTAATATCATGTTTGGCGAGGCTACTTACTATTCTAATAGTCTCATCCCGAGAGACATGGACTCCAAACTCCCGCTTAAGGAGTTCCTGTTGATCGGTGATAGTGGCTCTTGAAGCTGTCCCCCAGTCATATGAAAGAATGAGATAAGTGAGATCTACGTTGTCTGAGCCCTGACACTGGGATTGGCACTCCTCAAGAGAGGTGTAGTCGCCATTAATATCTTCTTCACATTGACCTCTCAAGGTACAGCCATATCGTTGTTGTGATGGGGGTCGACTCATTTACGAGAGGAAATATACTTATCTTATCGAGAATAACGTGTCGATGTGGAACCTCAAACTCTCGCTCCCAGTCACACTCCATTCTACTCCCCGATCTTGTACCTCCACATACACATAACCCTCTTCATCTCGCTTCGTTACTCCTAGCATCTTACTATAGCCATTAACATCAGAGAAGATATCCACTGTACATCTCTGACCATCAATCTTCAAGTCTAACTCCTTACCAGTCAGGTAGATCCGGATGGGAATCGTCTCTTGGATCGGTAGTAAGATTGTATCACACTTGATTCTGATGTTGTTAAATGAATAAGATATAACTGTGCGATTCTCGGTAGAGTCAAGCGAAAGGTCAGCACCAGAGAAGATTGGTTCATAGACAAAGGGAGTTACTACGTCATCCCTAAGCGGTGAGAGAGCAGAGATACGTGCCGATCTTAGAGGTGAAGGAGCCTTATCCTTGATCACCTCTTTGATGGCGATTGCGATGGCGGAGGGAACTGAGATAGAGGTGGGTGTATAGTCAATGTCTGAGATAGGAACTGAGAGGTCAGGGATGACGTAGGTAGGAGGTTGATGAGTGGTTGAGAGGGAGACTCTTGGGCGAAGCATTGAGGTAGATGCGTATGTCTTTATCTAAAGTTTCACTATTCTCATGACGATATAAGGCGACCGACGTCTTCTCCCTCAAACTTGATTCTGTCTCATTTTCTTCTCATCTCTTCTCTCAAACAACCTCATGACCATCAAGGCTCTCTCCGCCTTTCTCAAGAAGTTCGCTCGCTATGCCCGTCGTAAAGTCCCCACCGCCTTCTTCGCTAACCGCAAGATCGCCATTGACGGTCATCTCCTCGCCCATTGCTACATGTCTACCGCTCTGTCAGGTGAGGCCAAGAAGCTTCTTCACTCTAAGGACTTTGAGATTAACCAGTCAGACCTTATGGAACGGTGGTTGGCTCGTTGGATTTCCACTATTACCATGATGATGGAAGCCAAGATGAAGCCCGTCGTTGTCTTTGATGGTAAAGATGTCCCCATTGAAAAGACGGAGACTCGAGCCAGACGCCACGCAGGTAAGCTCAGCACTCGAGACGAGATTAAGCTCTTACTCGCCAAGATCAAAGAAGAGGAGCTTGAGGCGGATATGGGGTCTCGTGAGAGGTTAGTGAAGCTGATCGCTCGCAACATCATTGTCACCGAGCATCACTTTAGTAAGCTGAGATCTCTGCTGGAGGCTATTGGGATTCCTGTCTTGATCGCTGAAGGTGAAGGCGAGGCTCTCTGTGCTACCTTAGTCAAAGAGAAGAAGTGTTATGCTATTCTGACACAAGACTCTGATGCTGGTCCATATCTAGCACCCTTCGTGATTAATAGCATTGAGAATCCCACCTATGACAGTATGGGAAAACGCTATCAGTCCTGTGAAGTGATCTACTATAGTCAGGTGATTACTAAGTTAGAGTTGACAGATACACAGTTCATTGACTTCTGTATTATGTGTGGGACGGACTACAATGACAACATTCCTAATTTTGGCCCAAGTAAGTGCTATAAGCTGATTAAGGAGTTTGGCTGTATTGAGAAGATACCGGTGGCTAAGTATAACCCTGAACCTCTTAACTATGTCAGAGTTAGAGAGATCTTTAACGAGGTGTATAAGATCGGCACGGGTGAGTTGGAGGCACCGGTGGTGGATGCTGGAGACTTGATGAAGTTGTTAGGAGGGTATGGGTTGATGAGGAATGCGGGGAGGTTGATGGCGGTGTTGAGGTGTGGGGATGTGGCGGAGGTGAATAAGGCGTTGGCTTGCGGAGGCGGAGGCGGAGGCGGAGGCGGGGGCGGAGGCGGTGGGTTCTATGGCGAGGTGGCTCAGATTGAGATGGATCCGGGTGATTTGTTGTAAAGGGAATGTATTAACTCTACACTTGTAGAGTTGTTTAAAGAGGAGGATCCCATTTGAAGAGCCAAGACGTGATAAATCGGATCATACCCCTCCAAGTTACAGGTATGTTGTATGGATAAACCCGACTGTTCCCATCCAGTCCATCAGCCAAATATACCCTCCGGGAGGCTGTATTTGGCTGATGGTAAGTGCTATCTGGATTAACGATTATGATCAATGGATGATGGTCGCCCTTACCGACAGGAGTAGCTTGATCGAAACTCTGGAATGAGATTGGGTGATCGATATACATGTCAATAGTGGGAGGTGATCTATCCATCCAGATGTCGGTATAGACATGCCAAATACCTCTGTCGCCGGTGGGGAATGTTTTGACAGTCTTAGAGATATAGTGGAAGTGGAAGAGTTCATCATTATAGGTATGGTATCTTAGGGTTTGGGGAATGAGGGATGCGAGTGAAGTGTTAAGAATGTAGGGCGTGAGAAATTGGATCATTGAGAGAGGTGTGATAATGGAGAGTAGAGTCGAGAAAGTATCACTTTTGAACTAAACATACTCTACAACTGTAGAGTATCAAGTGTAATGACGAAGCAAGATTAAAGAGGTTCTGTTCTTCTGAACCAAGATCGGATCTTACTCCACCAAGTTGTGTCGGGTATGATGAAAAGATTAGACTGACTCTTATCAATCAAATATACCCGCCTTTCCGATGTAGGATGATCATAGCTTTTATCTTGATTAACGATTATGATACAAGGATGATAGTCGCCTTTAGCGACAGGAGTAGCACTATATTGGCCTAAGTTCTGGTGATATAGGTTGATAGTAGGTGGAGATCTAACCATCCAGATGTCGGTATAGACAATCCAAATACTCCCATCTCCATAAGGGAGAGTTCTGACAGTCTTGGATACGTAGTGAAAGGTAAAATGGTCGTCTTTATAGGTGTGGTATCTTAGGGTTTGGGGGATGATGGATGCGAGGGAAGTGTTGAGAGTGTAGGGAGTGAGGAACTGAATCATTGATAGAAGGTGGGTGAATGGGAGGGGAATCGAGAAAGTATCACTTTCGAACTCCGCCGAAACCCTCAACACTACTCTACAATCGTAGAGTATCAAGAATAATGAAGTGAGATTAGCGAGAATTACTTCTGAAGAATCTAGCCATACCAGATCTAATCTTACCCCACCAAGATGTAGCAGGTATATTGAAAGTAAGAACTTGGCTTCCCCCTTCCATACCATCGGCTAAATATACCCTCCTTGATGATATAGGCTGGTTATAACAACTATCTTGGTTAACAATAATGATAAAAGGATGATAGTCGCCTTTAGTGATAGGCGTAGGTTGATTGCTACTTTGGAGGAACCTTCGGTAATCCATATACAGGTTGATGGTAGGTGGAGATTTAACCATCCAAATATCGTTATAGACATAATAAAGACACTTTTCTACATGAGCCAGTGTTTTAGAGACGTAGTAAAAATGAAAAAGGCAGTCCTTGTAGGTGTGGTATCTTAGGGTTTGGGGGACAAGGGATGAGAGGGAAGCGTTGAGGGTGTAGGGAGTGAGAAATTGGAGCATTGAGAGAGGTGTGATAGTGGGTAGCGGAGTCGAGAGAATATCACTTTTAAAGTGTGGTGAGCTACTTGTGAGCTGTTTACATACTAACCCCTTCAAAGCTGAAAAACTCGCATTTTATGAGCTTACATACCCTACGACTGTAGGGTAATGATGACAGTGATGAGGTCGAAGTTCAACCCTTTTTCGTGTAAGAATGACCCTATGAAGGTGAGATGAAAGATGGTGTTTGAGATGAGCTGAGGGATAACTACTTGTATAGAAGCGTCATAATGGGGATAACCTTTGTTTGGTGGGTATAAAGAATAAATTAATGCTATCCTTAATAAAGGAATGGATTTGTCTGTCACTCCACTGATTAATATACCCAGAGGTGGTGGTTGTACTGTGATTAACTACGTGAAGGTGGTAGAAGAGGATGAAGTAGTGAATGAAGTAGTAGTGAAGGATGAAGAAGTAGTAGTGAAGGATGAAGAAGTAGTAGTGAAGGATGAAGAAGTAGTAGTGAAGGATGGCGAAGTAGTAGTGAAGGATGGCGAAGTAGTAGTGAAGGATGGCGAAGTAGTAGTGAAGGATGGCGAAGTAGTAGTGAAGGATGGCGAAGCGAAGACACCTGAACTATCTCTTTCACCCCTCTATCTCCAAAGTGTCATTACTACACTAGCAACCACTCACCAGCACCTAATCCAAACAACCGATCGATCTAGCCTACAACAACTACTCTCAACTGTGAAAAAGGCTATAATAGAACCAGATCCCATAATAGCGGAGAGACTACAAAGGGATACTTTTACTGAGGTATGCGGTCGATTGAGAATTGCCAAGTATCTTGTTGATGTAGTGTTTAAGGAGTCGAAAGCGAGTTATAAGAGGAAGTGGTGGAGTTGTTTTTCGTGTTGATAGGTTAGAGATGTAGTGTAAATGATAGACTTCTTATGGTGCTATCGTCTTCTAATGGGAGTGAGCTGGAGATAATGGTGGTGGTGACAAAGGAGAGGTGAGTGTAATTGTGTATGCGTTTAAGATTACTGGTGAGCTGTTTACATACTAACCCCTTCAAAGCTGAAAAACGAGCATTTTATGAGCTTACATACCCTACAGTTGTAGGGTAATGATGATTGAGATGACGGTCTTTTCTGACCCTTTTCGGATGAGAATGATCCTGTGAAGGTGAGATGAAAGGTGGTATTTGAGATGAGGTGATGGATGATAGGTGTAAATCTTTCTTTAGTGAGAATGAGGGCAATGATATGTATGCCTTACTCTACTTGAAAACTGTAGTCTGGTTTCAAGACGTGATTTGATTTTGTCCGACTCCATCATCGGATCGTTACAAGATGGATCATAGCTCTCTTACATGCCCTCAACTGGTGGCCTTATGTAAGGAAGGTAATATCAAGGGTTATAGTGGAAAGAAGAAGGCCGAGTTGCTAGAAATGCTCGGTAGTACACCGCCACTAAATAGCGTCGTTGGAGCCTCCTCAAGTAGTTCGTCCGGTGTCACAGTTCCGCTAGTAGACGTGCCAGCAGACGCTATTACCTTCATCGAAGTATGTGCGGGTGCTGGAGGCTTGAGTAGTGGCTTGATGAAGGCTGGTCTCACACCTGTACTTCTGAACGAGATAGATAAGGATTGCTGTAACACTCTACGGAAGAATCATCCGGGAGTTCCTGTGAAGTGCTGTTCTATGCTGGATCTCAATCTTGATGCTTGGATCGGTAAATTATCGTTATTAATTGGGGGTGTTCCGTGTCAAGCCTATAGCCAAGCCGGTAATCGTAGAGGATTTGATGATCCCCGGGGGAACCTCATTCTTGAGTTTGCCAAACTAGTCCACAAGCTAAGACCTCGTATGTTCATGATCGAGAACGTTAAAGGTCTCCTATCCCACGACAAAGGTCAAACCCTAGCCGAAGTTATCTCCCGACTAAGTGCTGATGACTTGTACACAATCGAGTACAAGGTTCTTAACGCTTCTTTCTTTAATGTAGCTCAAAAGAGAGAACGAGTCTTCATCGTAGGCGTTCTGAAGTCAGAGAATAAGACCTTCCATTACCCCGAGCCAGAAGCTGAAGTCAAAGTCCTCCGTGATGTACTGACCGACGTCCCGGTATCCGCAGGTGCCTCATACCCCGAGTCCAAGATTGAGCTGTTTTCCCTTATTCCTCAAGGAGGATGTTGGGTTAATCTTCCTCCAGACCTTCAGAAAGCTTATCTGGGTAAGAGCTTTGAATCGGGAGGTGGCAAGAGAGGTATTCTTCACCGAGGATCGCTAGATAAACCCTCGCTGACTATTCTCTGTTCCCCTTCACAGAAACAGACTGAGCGGTGTCATCCTACTGAGAATCGTCCCTATACGACTCGAGAGTCAGCGAGAATCCAGTCGTTTCCAGATGATTACGAGTTCACCGGTAGCATGTCATCTCAGTACAAGCAGATCGGTAATTCCGTTCCGGTGGAACTAGCGAGGAGAATGGGGATGTCGATTATGGATTGTCTGAGGGGCTAATAATAACTACTCTAATGAGTAGTTAATGATACAGTGTCTCCTTATTGAAGTCCATAGGCATCAAAGAGATCACTGTGACTCTCAAAGAGTCCAATAGCTGTCTGTCTTACCTCGCTCCATTCCTCTCCAAAATAGTAAAGGAAGAGCTCGTCGCCTGTAATTTTGAGAAGGGTGATTCCATCTTCATCGGGTTCCCGAAGTACCTGGTTCACCGGGCGTTCATTAGTGCCAAGATTTATGTAGCCAAACACTCCAATACTCACTCCATTCTTCTTACAGGCGGTAATGATACCATCATAGGTCGTCTCAAGATCTCCCTTCTTGACTGTATTGTGACGGTTCTTCAACTCCATAACGCTATCACCACGGCGAATGATGTCACAACACTTGCCACTACCTTGGTGGCAGTTTGGAGCACATGAGAACATGACTTGCCAGAAAGAACCAGCAAACATTTGGAACGTTTTAGCTACTGCCCAAAAAGCCACTGGATTTCGATGGATAAGAGAGTTGAGTAAGATATCTTCATACTCCTGCTTCTTTCTGGTGGTTGCCTTGATCTTCTTAGCGATTTCACGGTTACCAGCCTTTATGATACGTGAGATGAGATCGGTGGTTGGAATGACTGAAGGTGATGATGACTGAGCTGACGATGATGACTGAGCTGACGATGATGATGATGATGACGATGACGCTGAAGAAGACACCGCCGGAGACTGTGGCTTATGACTCGCCCATCGACGACAGAATCCATCTTTCTCTTTAGAAGGACGTGAGCAAACACCCCCCGCTTTTGTTACGACGTGGCATTTACTCATTGTCGAAAAGAGAGTTAATCTTTTTGGTATGAGAACCTCGATACATAAGAATGTACTTCAAAGAGTCTTCATAATATACATTAACTATTGACCATGGAGTTCCCTACCGAGATATGAGACCATCCTCCCATTTGAAAGTTTCATCCCTTCAGAAACGAACACAATCACACCTCTCTCGTCATGGCTACCTCTCTCCCAGACATCATCTTCACTCGTATCGATGGTGGGTGGTCTTTCGAGATTGTAAAGGACTATATTGACTACACAGGCACGTACATGCCATCAGAAGCTGATAAAGCGGGTTGGCTTTATCAGTTTCTGACGGCGAAGCCTAAAATACTTGAGTTAGCCATCACTAATCGCAACTATACTTTGACCCAAGTCGATGAGAGCTACCTTTTGACGGTAAATCTCATTAGTGTATTTGAGAGTATCCTTGTTACTCTCAAGCCGGTGAGTCAACCTGAGGGGTTTGAGATGAGACGACTGATGAGTCGTGTGGAGCGTCTTGAGGCTAGGTTGGCTGAGCTTGAGATCAGGACGGATAGTGATTTGGGCGACACGGGTGAAAGGTGGAGATAGATAACGTATCCTCTCGATGACGAGATATGTGAGATCGTCTCATACACCTCAGTACTACATACTCTACATCTGTAGAGTAAATACACACTACTGGTGTTACAAAGGAGAAGTTGACGTCAATCTTGGTAGAAGCAAAACGAGTCCACGCTACTTAAGATTAGGTCTTTGAAGTGATTAGCTACGAGAAAGGGTGTTTGTTATCATAACATTACTCTATCTAACATAGAGTAACTTACACTAATCTTACAACATAGACGTTTGGTCGATGGATACTCACACCAAGTTTCTTACACTGAAACCG
>JBAZAY010000079.1:0-11019 GCA_041671725.1 Gallionella sp.
CCGGACATGACACCACTTTGATGCTGGCTTTGGCGATCTCCTTCAGACGCTTCTCACCTGTCAAACGGAGCAGTCCCAGCCTGGTGAGCTCGGCTTTCTTGATGAGAGGAGTGGCACACACTGAACATACCGACCTCAGCACCGAGAGGATAGTGTTGAGCATTCCGTCGTGAATGATATACACCTGCTCACCGTTCATCCGCTTTCCAAAGTCAATGTAGCCATAATGTCCGGTACACTCGGGCGTGTACTGCATACACGTGGCACATTTGGTGTGATTCTGGAATGGACCCATGCTTGGGGCATACAGTGACTGAAGATTTCCCTTGGCCTTGTCACCCACGTCCAACTTGGAACTGGTGAGTGGTACGATACCGATAGTCCTGACCTCTTCAGCACTGAAGAGTGAGAAGTTCACCTCCTTGATCTCTCGTTCCATCTTGTCCTGTGATCGAACTAACGCTCTCGAAGCCATTTGGATAAGGAGTTTTTCGGAGTCGAAATTTTCAATATGAGAGAAAGGATTTAGAGGGTATTTTACCTTAAGTCAAAGACATGAAACCCACCACTCAACTCTTCTTTAATCCCGATGAGAAAAGGTTTAACGAGTCCTACAATTCTAACCCCAAGCAGTTTGTCCAAACCCTATTCTATCTCAGAGATAAGATGAGAGGTTTGGGATTAAGGAGGTTATTCCATCAAGGCTTCACATTCTTAGTACAACAGGATCCTCTCTATCTTGATCTACTCGGTCGTATTCCTTATTACGGTTCTTGGAAGGACTTGGTAGTGATCGCAGGCTTGGTTCCTATTAGCGTGTCAAGAGTTGCCGAGTTATTTAGCAGTCAACTCAAGGAAGATTTAGTCTCAATGAAAACAGGTGCGAGGGTCTCAACTGCCTCTAAATGGTATCCCTCCCCACGTAGTAGTGAGGGTAAGTCTCATTTGGTACTAAGTATTCGACAGATATTAAAGGTTAATGAGGCTGACATGAGACGCACCTACCTCTCACCTCTCAGACACTACCTAGGAGTAGTAGAAATTAAGATGAGTGCCAAAGAATGGTCAGAGATCAAGTGTGATAAGCTGACAAGGGGTGCGTTACAACGCTATGATAGAGTACTTAAGAGGAATGATGTGAAGGGATGTCTCTTCGACGTACCACCACGTCCTAGGTCATTAGTCGAGGCTGTGTCAAACATATTAAAGGGGCAGTCTCTAGGAATCGATGGGTATTGGGACTCTCTTAGGGGCATGAGGGGAGACTTGATGGTTCCCACTTCAGTCATATGTGATACCACTTGTTCTAGAATAGAACTACCTATTACCATAGCTTTGACTCTAGCCACTAGTAAAACCTGCGAAATCTACTCTCATGGCAACCCCTGTCATTACATACCACTCTTAAGTACAAGTTCATTGGCTCTTAGAGTCGAGACACTGAAGACCTCACTGTGTCAGCCACTTCTATCACTCGACACAATATCAACGCCTTTGGTTATAGTAATCACTCATCGACCCTACTCTCATGACACCAAACTTAAAGATGACCAGCAATTGATCTGGTGGAATGTGACGGGTCAAGTCAACCTCAGTCGTCCTGGAGATAAGTGTTTGGAAATTACCGGATTTACAGAAAAAATTATCATGACACTCTTAAAAGGTCGAACTCTTGATCTCGATGAGATAGTCTCTGACACCTTGTCCCGTTACCCTATTGCTCTGTCGTATGATAGAGCTACAGCTTAAAGTCTCATGTGAAAGAGAGACACTCCCTATTTTCGCCATGATGATTGTTTCGGCAGTCATTAGCACTTTATGCGTCGCATGTCTTTTCATGCCTTAGACTAGCAATGTCTAGTCTCGAATGGGTTGGTTTATGCGGTAGTAGCTTTTTATAGCATAGATACACTAGTCTTAGTGTATTTAAATATGCTTATCGTACCTAAAATGCTAACCACGCTTCGCCGTTACGTCTGCTGTTGCTGTTGTAAGAGTTCAAGAAGTATAAGCACCCAGACGGTCACTCGAGTAATCCCCTCACCTTCCTCACTTCCGCCACCTCCACCTCAGCAGATGTCTCCGCACGGCGACATGAGAGATGATTTCATCACTACGCCATTACCACTCACCTCTGATAGTGATGATGATTTCGAACACATATAAAGGTCTCACCTTCTAAAGTAAATGTATCGTATCGACACAGTTTTGGGTATGGGTACCTATGGCAAGGTTTATGGAATTAGCAACCTTCTCACCCGTCGTGAATTAGCTCTGAAACGACTACTGATTGACCCCAAGGTGAGAGGAGACTTTACTTTTTCCCTAAGAGAGATGGATATGATGACACGATTGACCCATCCGCATGTGATACCTTTAACAGAAGTGTTATACACTCCGCCTCTAGCCTCACCTCTTACGTCCATGTTAGATGATCGAGTCTCATTTGTCATGCCCCGAGCTGACATGACCATCGACAAGTATGTTGAGCAGTCACCTTCACTAGCTCATAGAAAGAACTTAGTATGGCAGTTATTAGCAGGGCTACAATACATCCATCGTGAGGGAGTCATCCATCGAGATCTCAAACCTCAAAACCTACTACTGTTCGGGGAACATCTATGTATCGGAGACTTTGGTTTGGCTACTCCGTACGTCCAAGGAGAGCCTCGTACTCCTCAGATGGTCACTATTTGGTACCGCTCACCTGAGATTCTACTCAATCAAGATTATGACATGAAGGCCGACATCTGGAGCTGTGGTTGTATCTTGTTTGAGTTGATGTCGGGAAGACCTCTGTTTGCCGAGGATAACGAACCAAGTATGCTTGACAGTATCTATTCATTGCTACCTTCAAACACAAAGTACAAGTTTAAACCTCTCAAACGCAAGAAGAGGAATTATGTATCGGGTTATGGGTTGACTGGTGTCGAGGCGATTCTACACCGAGAACTGGGGTTATCAGACCGACGACTCCACGAGTTTGGTGAGAGCAGTTATCGACAGTTCTTAACACTACTCTCAAAGATGTTAACCCTTAATCCCATACAACGTCCGTCATGTACTAACCTACTCAAAGATCTCTTCTTCGATCCTTATCGAGAAGAGTTAGCTCGAGTGAGTAGACCACTCACCACCCCTCACATTCTTCTCTTTCATCCCGCCAGAGAGATAGGTATCTGTATCATTGACCAGCAGAGGTATCCCATCCAGTATCGAGTCAAGTTCTTAGCAGTGGATATCTTAGATAGAATCTTACAAGCACGACCTGAGATCGGGGATGATACTGGGTTGGTCAGAAAGTATAGCGTCTGTTCTCTGTATATAGCTGAGAAGTACTTAATGGAGGAGAGATGTTGTTCCTTTGAAGAGTTAATCTCTACTCATGAAGAGGACTTTGAGGGTTATGAAGCATTAGAACGAGAAGTCTTAGAGTTAATACTAGAGTATAGGATCTATCGTAAGACACTCTATGATTATTTACCACATGACGTGATACCTCGAGAGATTAGTAGAGCTTATCTCTTGTTTCGGAAGGCATTACCTTTTACAAGCATGAGGTTAGACACTTTGTATGTTATCTATGATTATGTGGTAGACCATTACTATGAACCTGTCAAAGACTGGGGTGAAAGGATTAACATTGACTGTGATTTTAGACCGGTGTGTGAGAGGTGAGTTTTCATCATGGATATGATGAAATTAGAGTGAACGGATATAGCGATCGTCCCATTGGTTCTCTGAGTGGTAGGTGTATCCCTTACTTTCTAGGAGCGTTCGGATGGCGTTGCGATTGGCTTCAAGGAAGTTATGTTCGACGTCAATCACGCCAAACTCATACTTATTAAAGTCGACCCCTTTCAAGACCTCTATCTCGGTTCCCTCAGTATCAAGTGAAAGATAATCGATCTTCGAGGGAGCCTTAGCGTCTGCTAAGATAGTGTTAAGTGTCTTAGTTTGGACAGTGACTCTGGGTGCCTCGAGGACATGAATAAACTGCGGTCCGATAAAGGCAGGTGTCCCGGAAATGACATCTGCCACACATAGCTCCATTGGTTGATCGTCAACTGAGTAGGCTGCCACTCCATACTTATTACAGGTTCTATTCTTTTGAAGTCGTTCAAAGTACTCAGGGATCGCCTCTACGCAGACCCCCTTCCATCCATAGTCTCTCTCAAGAGCTAGAGTATTTGAGAGAAAGACACCGTCAAAGGCTCCAACCTCCACAAAATAACCATCTCGCTTCCCCTTGTAATAATCGACAACAAACTTGTCCTGTCCGATTTGTGAGTGAAACATCTTTTGGATTGGTTGGAGTATCTTTAACTACTCTTTGAGTATTTCATTACCTGTCATGAGAGTGGAACAGAGTAGCAAGCAGTAAGAAGAGGAGATGTTGTGACAGGTGATTACTACTTGTAAACTGTAAACAGCTCTCATGACGCTTCATTACCATTCTCATACCTATCATGAGAATAGTGAAACAGAGTAGCAAGCAGTAAGAGGATGATACACCTGTAAATAGCCACCACTCACCACTCACCATCACTTATCACTCACCATCACTTCAAAGAAAATTGAAATCTCCTTCTTCTTCATTGTTTAATAACAACAAATGTGTCGTCTTCTCAAGCCAGTCATCCTCGCCTCCCTATTCACGATCGTCCTCAATGTGGCCGTCTTCCTACCCATCGCTCAATCCGAGGACTTCCAACTACCTTGGAACATTGATGATCTGACTTTGACTACTCAGAACTCTACCATCGTCTCGTACCCCTGTAATCACAGCAACCTCATTCGAGAGACCATTACCACCAAGTGCTTTGATCTCAGGGTTAACTTTGATCATTGTCAGGTCAAGGTTGACTCGTGTAAGGGAAGTCCTCTGCTTCTGAGACAGGAGAACTTTGAGTTGTATACTCCAGGCAGTAAGCATCCTGCCTACCTATTCACAAATGAGTGCCTCTTCAACCTTGACCAAGCTCACCTCAACGCCAATATGTTCTTGAAGGGAGTTATCTCGCTCAATGTTATTGTATTCGCTTGGTGTCTGTCATGTCTGGATTTTCTGTTTAGACGGCGGGCAAGACAGCAACAGGTGAGAGAGAACTACTAAACTTACTCTACAATCGTAGAGTAATCACACCAACTCATCTAATATATTAGTAATATCATCAAAGAACCCCATTACCTCTGTATCCCCATCAGCCTCTACAAAGAGTTGTAGCAATTCCAAGGATAGTACTTGATAGAGGTCAAAGCGTTCATCTTCTTCATCAGGAGTAATGTTAGCAAGTTGGTTTAACTCTAACATCCGTCGGAGTGAAGGTCGATGGCGTTCTAGCACCTCATTCATTAAACCTCTCATACGCTCATGATCAATAGGAAGTAAGATACTGAGATTAAGAGAGTAGCGGTAGTCTGCTATCAACATGTCGATAGCGTCATACTTCTCTCTTAAGAAATCTTGTAGTTCAGGTACACTTCGTTGTTCTAACCACGAATCAGAGGCTAAGGCTTTAAGTACTTGGTTAGCAGAGCGGAACGGTAGTTTCTTACCAATGATGTCAGAGACGACTCTGATTTGATCAGAGGGTGCGAGTTGTAAGGCTTCCTGGGGAATATATGAAAGTGTAAGATATATAAGGTCTTTGTTCTCGGTGCTGGTACAATTGGCTTGACACTCAGAGTACTGAGCATAACCTTCCTCACTTGGCTCACAGTGACCCGAGAGAGCACATCTGTAACGGGTCGGTGAGTTGTCAAAGGACATGTTTTATGGTGGAAGATAAAGTTATTCTCTCTTTTGGTTAAGAGTTAATCTATCGTTTGAGTAGGAGAGTTATAATATTACTAATCGAGACCGGGGCTTTCACTCTGACGATTACTTTAGATTTAACTTTGGGTAAAGTCTTAGCTACCGCCTTAGCTCTAGCTACCGCCTTAGCTCTAGCTACCGCCTTAGCTCTAGCTACCGCCTTAGCTCTAGCTACCGCCTTAGCTCTAGCTACCGCCTTAGCTCTAGCTACCGCCTTAGCTCTAGCCACCGCCTTAGCTCTAGCTACCGCCTTAGCTCTAGCTACCGGCTGAGCTCTAGCTACCGCCTTAGCTCTAGCCACCGCCTTAGCTCTAGCTTCCGCCTTAGCTCTAGCCACCGCCTTAGCATAATCTAACTTCGCTTTAGCCACCGCCTTAGCATAAGCAATCGCCACCGCCTTAGCATAAGCAATCGCCACAGCATCCACCGTCACATCCCTCACCAGCCACGGAAACATCACTCCATTCACCAATGAAGCCTTTGATACACTTACTTGTGGATGTTGAGGATTTCCCGCCACGCTCAAGTCAGCTAACGCCTTTCTAAAGGTACTTACTCTCTCCACACTAGCTACATTAGCCATTACTTGTAGAAACTTAGTTGTGAGTAATCCAGCTCCATTCATTTCCACTGCCAGCTGGTTGTCTTTACAGGCAGACAGCTGGATCACGTCAGCCGTAACGCTATTATGAGTATTTGTTAATAAGGTGCCCTCATAAGCTAAGTCAAAGTTAGTACCACTATTACAACAGTCAGTCATGATGAAGAGTTGAGTGGTAGGGTGAAGGTTCTTGATAAATTGAGAGTAGAGAATATCGTCAAGTAATACTCCCGCAGTGGTCACATCGTACGGGACGAGACATTCATCGCCATCGATGTCATTAAGGCCATAAGTTTTGAGTAGGGTTTGTCGATCAGCTACACTGGTGGATCTGGGGATCCTAATACCATGACCGCTATACATTACAAAGACAGCTGGGATTTTACCAGCCACTGCCACGATGTTGGTTTTAGTGGCTACAGCAATTAGAGCAGTAAGCATATTGGTTCTGGTCATGTCTCGATCGTAGATGGTCTGAACCTCAGTGGCTAAGAATCCACGTTTAGTAATTAAGAAGTCCTTGATATGGTTAGCGTCATTGACACAACCTGTCAATGACATTGAGGTGCCTGGGTAGTTAGACCCAAAGATGAGGGCAAATTTGTGATAAGAGGTCATTTAAAGATGTAAATGATATAATTTTACTCTACAATTGTAGAGTAATGACAAGTGGATACTCGCGTATTTAGAGTGAGGGTTCATGTAAGTCAAGTTGTGCCGGCATTAACGAATGGGCTGAGGCTGAAGCTGTGCGACGATTCCTCCAATCGCCACGTGGTCCGAACTTCATCACCTCGGCTACCAAATCCACTGATCTTCCTGTCAACTCAACGATTTCATCCAAGGACTTACACTCGTCCTTATACAGCTCTGAGATAAGAGTCATAACTCTCCCAGAGACCGCACTCTCTGATCGCTTGTGGTCAAGTGCGATCTCGGCAAATGACTGACCTGCCACTAGAGCCACCATCAAGGCCTCTTTCTCTTCTGAACTCCAGGCCTTACCCGTCCGTGTCCCATCAGGCTTGACATCATCCCTCCAATGCTTACTCTTAACACTTGAAGAGTGACGTGTTGTAGCTGTGGGAACAGTCTCCTCGAGTACCGGCAACTCTCCGATGCTGGCTCGTCTCTGTAGGTCTACCACACTGGCACGAAAGAGATCATCAAACAACCAAGCCTTAATAGATGGGATCCAGCTACCTCCCAACTTACGAAAGTAGCCGGTATACTGCTTGGTATCACCTTTCACGATGAATCCTGGGTATGACTCAAGAGTGAAAGGGAGGTTAGTCATAAGGATAGTTGGAGCAGATGACGATGAGACAGAGGTTACAGAAGATGAAGACGACATGCTCTTTTCCTGAAGTCTTCACCCTGAAGAATTAGGTCTCTTTCAATTTGAAACATTAGATATCGAAAGACCGTGAAATACACCTTCACCATGGTCATTACCTTTCTCGTTACGGATGACTACCCTTCCAATGCTACGTTCCTTGACTCCAAAAGATTAGGAAAGCAACGCTTGGAGGCTAAGCAGATAGTCAATGCTCTTGAGAAAGGAGGAGGCTGGGCTAATCATCCTATCGTGGGATGTTGGGCTAATTACGTCTCGAGTCTCAAGTACTACTACAACTGTATTCTAGCTGAGTGGATTAGGAGAGGCTATCAGAATACCATGCTACCATATACCGATCTACCTCCTCTATCAGAGATCATCCATCCTCCTTGGGTCTCAGAGCCTCGAGTCCAGTATGCTATGATGTCACAGCTGATCCAAAAGAATGGAGACTACTATTCTACTCTGTCACTGACTCCTCTCATTAGCCCTGAACTACTTACTCATTTTAAGTCTTTACCAGAAGAGTATCTAAGTTATGGGTATATTTGGCCTACTAAGCATTCATTGGAGGATATTCAGGCTAAACCTCTAAAGGAGATAGCTGAGCCTTATGAGGTCAGGGTCTTCTGTAGCAATTCCAAGTGTCATAACAAAGCTCTGTATGGAGAGCATTGCGGAGTCCATCGAGACAAGAGCATCTTAATTACCAAGTGTATCGCTTTCTATAAGAATGGATTACCCTGTCGTAACAAAGCTAAATATGGAGAGGCGAAGTGTGGGGTACATAAGAGAAACTGAAAAACTTCATGACTGATAGAGTGTTTCGTTACAGGCGTAACGAAAATGTTAGAGTTACTGACACCGATGTCGCAGTTGAAGATTAACGAAGAGACCAAGGTCGTCTCAGTTCCATCTACCGGGATCTACAAAGGTTTGGCACCTACCACTCTAAGAGTCCGCTATCCTCACTTCAGCCTCCATACCCACTCTCACATTTCTGACATCCGCATCAGTGGCTCATGTGTACTTGGGGATAAGAGGACACTTGCCAATTTCTTCCCATATCAGGTAGTGGCCATTCGGCTTATGTTTCGGGGTGGCTTGTATGCCTTGTGTGATGATGGTCAAGAGAGATACGTTCCCATTCCTCACCTACCACAGACCCAAGATCCTCAATGTCCACCAAATCTGGAGCTGTACCTTCTTAAGGGGATCAAGCCACCCTCGTCGGTGATGATTGAGTAATTTCTCTCCTTTTTATCTTTTCGCTATGAAAAGACATCACGAACTCATCCGTCCAATCTAGCGTTATATCGGCTCTCTCAGGACGAAGTACTGCCAGTGACTACAACAAGATCATTTCACTACTAAACCAAGAGCTTCTTCAACCAGACCTACCACTACCTACTCTTATCTTTTTGGTTAAGGCAGGTGTCTATCTCAACTTGCTACAGAACCCTCAAGTGAGTCGCCATCCTCTCTTTATTAGGCAGGTCAGAGAGTTGACTCGAGGTCAAAGTAGTGCGACTTCTACTATCGATTCTATCCCAGATCAAGCGACAGTAGACTTTGAGTTGTTGAGTCTGGCTACTATTCTTCAAAACCTAGTCGAGGGTGTGGATACAGATGGACCATTTGACATGATGCTAAAGGAGTCGACCAAGGTACTAATGTCAGCTGACATGAGCTTGATTGAGGCGAGGTTGATGGTAGAGGCTCAGACTTATCTTTCTTTAGTGAGGGATGTAAAATTGAGAGCGTTGCTGGGGAATGAGGTGATGGGGCTGGTGGAGGAGATCGTGGGGGAGTTTGTTGGGATGGGGGAGGAGAGGGTGATGGCTTTGGATAAGATGATAGAGGCTTATTCTATGGATGCTTACTTACTGCCTTATCATTTGTAGGGAATAGAAGGATATGATAGGGTTGGGTTTCACTGGGTGACTAGTGAAAATGATGAGTGTGGGTTCGTCGATTATCTGTCTTGAAATTGTTTAAGTCTAACCCCTTCAAAGTCGAAAAAGTCGTATTTTCTGGTTAATTATACCCTACGATTGTAGGGTAATGATGATTGTGATGAGGTCGAGGTTCGACCCTTTTTCCGAGTGGAGATGAGCCTGTGGAGGTGGGATGAGAGATGGGGTTTGAGGATGAGGTGAGTTGTGTATAGGTTTTAAGTTTAGAAGGGACTTGACATATGTCTTCTTCCTTTTAAAAAAAGTAATGGTTATAGGGTTATATTATAAGCGTATAGTAATGATTGAGACGAGTGATAGAGAAGTATCGGGTCTCTTGGTGGGGGTTTCATATTTACCATGACAATGTAGTGTTGTGATAGTTTATGATAACCATGTGTTATCATGTTTAATATTTTGAGACAGCTCATGTCTGCCCAAAAATAGGATATGTGATCGGTGTTATAACGCAAATCTACTTACTTATCCGTCTCATTGTATTTATCTTATCTATACAATGAGGTAAATGTCTGGTAGTTTATGTTAACCACGTAGTAGTATGTTTAATATTTTGAGACAGCTCATGTCTGCCCAAAAAATAGGATATGTGATCGGTGTTATAACGCAAATCTACTTACTTATCCGTCTCATTGTATTTATCTTACCTACATACTTTTCGTATCCTAAGCTAAAATATAGCTGTCCTTTATATCTTAGGATATAAAGATTGGGTATATCACATCTTTAATCATACAACTAACAGTGTTTAAAATTGAGTTATACACCAATAGTTTTAGTTTAAGAACCAAAATGGCACATGCCGATCATGAAGCTCTCATTGAGGAGTATATTAAGAGCCGACTAGAGGTTAACACGTTAAAGTCACATCTTGAAGCAAGGGATGAAGCATACAAAGAGGCATATGATCGGTATGCTAGAATAGCTATGAAACATGGAGAGAAATTAGAATCGTTTGAGAATCTTGACTCCAAGGTTAGATTTTATCTTGCCAAACAACAATACGGATCAGGTAGTACGGTATCCCAAGATAAACCTAAACCATCGTCAGGTAGCAAATCATAAGCTTGTACCCATTCTCATGTTGTCATGAGAATAACATTAGCTTGTACCCATTCTCATGTTGTCATGAGAATAACATTAGCTTGTACTAAATAAGAGATAACTAACCTTCATCTCTCATAACTAACCTTCATCTCTCATAACTAACCTTCATCTCTCATAACTAACCTTCATCTCTCATAACTAACCTTCATCTCTCATAACTAACCTTCATCTCTCATAACTA
>JBAZAY010000080.1:0-10587 GCA_041671725.1 Gallionella sp.
GTGATCAGCCTGACCGCTTGTTCTCGATATTCCGCTGTGAATTTTTGTCTTGTTCCTGCTTTCATTACTAACCTCCATGATTGAAAAATAATAAATCATGGCGTCCGTTTTTGCGAACCTCTTCCAGTCAACTCAATAGCAGTGAATTCAGACTGAACTAGCAGGTGAATATTGCCTATCCCACCATGACGACAATCTAATTTCTAACGCTGAAGAATTGCCTATTATCAACACCTAACCTGTAGCGAACTTTCCAGCGTCGGAAAAAACTACTTGTCCAATTACTCTATTTTGACCGCAGACTCGATATCAGTCGTAAATACCCAGCCAGGTCCTGGTTTACCTGCCTGCATAATTAACTCGACCAATTGCTCTGCTAAGTCATCTTCGCAGATCAACTCTAACTTCGCTTCTGCCACCACAGGTTCCGCCAGATCCAATGAATAGCGCTGCTGGGATTGATCGGCGCTAGTGAAGAGGCGCTGTACAGTGGAAACGGTCAGGTTGTAGCAACGCGTCCCATTGCTGATATCGCAAAGACCTGAATCGCGCAACGCCGCGGTGACCGAGTTGATGCGATGCGGATGGATGAATGCTTTGATTTGTTTCATGAAATTCTCCTTAAAAAAATGCGCCGTTCACGACGAGCGGCGCATCGATCAGTCAGCAAGTTTTGCTTTAGCCTTACGCTCTTTACGCTCTTCTACCCATTCATACAACAGGGGCAATAGCAACAAGGTCAATGCGGTCGAGGTGAATAAGCCACCGACTACGACCGTCGCGAGCGGTCTTTGTGTTTCCGCACCGACACCGCTGGACAGCAACATCGGCACCAGTCCAAAGATCGCAATCGACGCCGTCATCAATACCGGACGCAAGCGCAAGGCTGCGCCTTGCCGTACCGCCTCACGCACCGACATACCGCGTTCACGTTGCTCATTGAGAAACGTAACCAACACAATGCCATTCAGCATCGCCACCCCGAACACGGCAATGAAACCAATCGCCGACGGCACCGACAGATACTGCCCTGTGATAAAGAGACCGACGACACCGCCTATCGTTGCAAACGGCACGTTGGCGATAATTAGCGTGGCATAAGTTAGTGAATTGAAGGCGGTGTATAACAGAATAAAAATCAAACCGATAGTGAGCGGTACAATCACTAGCAGCTTGTTCATGGCACGCTGCTGGTTTTCAAAAGCGCCGCCCCATTCGATGACATAGCCTTCAGGCAGTTTCACCTGTTGGCGTATTTTTGCTTCAGCTTCCTTGACGAAGCTATCGATATCACGGCCTTGTACGTCCATCTGGATCACCGCATAACGCTGCAATTCCTCGCGCCGTATGAAGGAATATCCCTCATCAAGCTCGATGCTTGCCACATTACTGAGTGGGACTAGCGCGCCGCTTTGCGAGCGAATCGGAATATTGCCGATGGATTGCACATTATTGCGGAACTCTGGTGCTAGCCAGGCCTGAATATCGAAACGCTTGGTGCCATCGATCAGTGTCGATACCGCTTTGCCGCCGATTCCGGTTTGTACGACTTCCAGAATTTCATCTGCATTGATACCGTAACGTGCTGCCGCGTCGCGGTTGACCTTGATCACCAATTGAGGCTTACCCTTGTTCGCCTCCAGCGACAAGTCTGCAACACCCGGCACTTTGTCTAGCACCCCCTTCATTTGCTCTGACAGACGGTCTAGCGTGTTGAGGTCTTCGCCATACAATTTTAAAGCCAGAGTGGCACGCACGCCGGAAATCAACTCTTCGATGCGACTCTGGATAGGCTGGCTGGCAGCAATCACCGCTGTTGGAACAACAGTTTCCAGCTTCTGCTGCATTTCCTTTGCCAGGTCGGGAACCGAGATTTTTTTCGGCCACTCGCCTTGCGGCTTTAGGTTGACCAGCAACTCCATGTAGTTGACGTCCGCCGTTTCACCTTTTTCGGCACGACCTATCATCGCAATGGAGGACGTCGATTGCGGGAATTGTTTCAGCGCGTTTTCCAATTGCTGAGAAATTCGGATCGACTCTTCCAGCGATGTTGATGGGATGCTGGTGACCCGGAACAAAATTCCACCTTCCTGCAAGGTCGGCATGAATTCCTTACCTAGGAAAGGGATCAAGGCCAGCGCAGCGATCAATGTCACGATGGCACCTGTGATGACCTTTTTCTTGCTATCTAACGCCCAGTCCAGCAACGGCAAATACAGTTTCTTCGCCCAGCGAACGACAAAGGTATCTTTCTCTTCCTTGGGCTTAAGGATCAAGGCGGACAAGACCGGCACCAGGGTCATGGTCAGCAACAGGGAGCCTATCATCGCAAAGGTAATGGTCAGCGCCATCGGTTTGAACATCTTGCCTTCCAGGCCTGTTAATGAAAACAAGGGCAGGAACACCACGATAATGATCAGGATCGCAAAGGCGACCGGGTTCATGACTTCTCGCGCTGCTTCCAGGATGACGTGCGTCTTATTGACCTTTTTGCCCGCCTGATGCGACAACAACCTAAAGCCGTTCTCCACCATCACCACAGCACCGTCCACCATCATACCGATGCCCACCGCCAGCCCGGCCAGAGACATCAGGTTCGCTGACAAGCCCCATTGCTGCATCAGCATGAAGCTGATCAGCATCGCCAGCGGCAAGGCCACGATCACGACAATCGCGGAACGGATCTCCCCCAGGAACAAGAACAGGATGATCGCCACCAGCACTGAACCTTCCACTAGCGCGCTTTCGGCTGTCTTGACCGCTTTGTCGACCAGGTCGGTGCGATCATAGACCGGGTTGATTGTGATGCCCTTAGGTAGCGCCTGTTGAGCCACCTTGATCTTTTGCTTAACGGCTTCCACCACGCCCTTGGCATTTTCGCCAATACGTTGCAATGCCATGCCGAGTACGACCTCTTTACCATCCTTGGTGACAGCACCAAAACGCAACGAAGGGGCTTCCTTGACTTCGGCCACGTCACGCACATAGACCGGTGTGCCTTCACGTGTAGCCAGCACGACGTTACCGATATCTTTGGCATTGGCCACCAGGCCAAGACCGCGCACCAGATATTGTTCCTGACCTATGTTCAGGTATTGGCCACCGACTTGCCGATTGTTCGCAGTCAAGGTTTCCATCACCGTTTTCAGACTCAGGCCATACTTGATCAACTGATTGGGATTGATCAGTACCTGATATTGTTTTTCATCGCCGCCCCAGGAAGTGACATCGTCCACACCGGGCGCGGTGCGCAGCTTAAGACGCACGTTCCAGTCCTGTAAAGTACGCAGGTCCATGGTCGACATTTTCTTATCCGCGGATTCGATGGTGTACCAAAAGACTTGCCCTAAACCTGAACTATTCGGCCCGACTGCCGGTTCGCCATAGCCAGCGGGAATACGTTCCTTGGCTTCCAGGAGTTTTTCACCGACCAATCTTCTGGCGAAATAGATGTCGACATTGTCCTTAAAGTTGACGCTGACGTAGGACAGGCCAAATAAGGATACCGAACGTATCGCTTCAACGCCGGCAAGACCGGCCATAGAGGTTTCAATCGGTGCGGTCAAGAGTTTTTCAACGTCCTCGGCGGCAAGGCCAGGCGATTCTGTATAAATGTTCACCTGTATAGGTGTGACATCAGGAAAGGCATCGACGGGCAACTCCATCCAGGCTTTAGCGCCCAGCAAGATTACCAATAAAAAAATCACCAACACCAGAACTTTGTATCGGAGGGACAAATCCACTATTTTATTTAACATGGCGATGTCCCTTAATCCGCACTGATCTGCGATTTCAACATCTTGGCTTTCAAGGTGTAAGCACCACCGGTCACCACCTTTTCGCCGGGTGTTATGCCAGACTTGAGAATGACCTGACCTTGCAATTTATCACCTAGCTCGACTGCGCGCGGCTCGAAGCCGTCGGCATCCTGGATGAAGACGGTGGGTTGCCCCTGTATCAGCAATACCGCTTGCTCTGGCAGCAACAATGCCTTGGTCATGCCGGCAGTCGCGATCGTTGCAGTGGCAAACATTTCCAGCTTCAGTCTGCCGTCCGTATTTGGCACCTCGACCCGTGCCTTCACGGTGCGGGACTCTTTGTCCATGGCGCTACTGATATAGGTGACTTTGCCTTTGAAGGTTTCGCCGGGATAAGCGGCGGTGGTAATTTGTGCCTCGGCACCGATCTTGACCTTGCCTACATCTTTTTCGTACAAGTTGGTCTCGATCCAGACGTTCGATAAATCCGCGATACTGAACATTTCCTTCTCAGATTGCGCTAGTTCACCTAATACCGCTTTCTTTTCTATGACCGTACCGGCAAATGGTGCCGCAACCGCGAATACAGAGGTGCCAGCTGAGTTCTGTCTGCCAGCGATACCAAGTATCTGCCGTTTTTCGCCAGTTGCACGCAACACCGCTTTGGCTTTCTCAAAATCGGCGCGTACGCGCAAATAGTCTTTCTGCGGAATGATTTGGTCGGCATACAGTTTTTCAGCGCGTTCCATGCCGGATTTTGCCAATGCATGTTCGGAGACCGCCTGCACGTAGGACGATTGGGCTTCGCCCACTTCAACGCTATCGACCAAAGCAAGCGCTTGGCCTTGCTTGACCTTATCGCCCAGATTGGCCATGACTTGCGTCACTCTGCCGGCAACGCGGGGGGCGACCCGGGCCAATTTATCCTGATTAGCCTGAATCGTCGCCGTTACGCTGATCTGTTCATGGAATTCCTGTTCTTGCAACGGGGCGATGATGATGGCTGCAGCCGCTATTTCTTCTTTAGACAGCTGTAGTCCTGGTTCTTTGGTATGGGCTGAAGCAGAGGCCGCAGGTTTTTCTTTGGCTGGCTCAATCTTTTTGGCTACGTCGTCTTTTCCGCACCCTGCGAGCAATAACAGAGATAAGAGTGGGGACAGGAGCAGCACGCAACCACTGCGCGATTTGGTGGGGATCATAGAAGTCATTTCGTTAAAATTGTTTTTAAAAGGAAAATGCATGCAATCATTTTGACATCAAAGGTTCATTCCAACCCGCAGTCAGATGCAAAGAAAGGCGTGTCAGTCGCCACTCGGTTTGCGCATCAATCAAGTCGCGTCTGCCATCGAGCACCTGGCGATTTACCACCAGCAATTGAAATAAGCCGATTTCGCCGGACTGCAAAGACTTGACCGATAAACGTTGATTTTCTTCCAGCGCGGGAAGGACGCTTTGTTGCAAAGCATTGACCCGCAGAGTCAGGCTTTGAAGTTTTTGCCAGAGTGAAGTCACACTGCTGGCTGTATTGCGCGCAGAAGTTTCACGCTCGATTTGCGCCTGACTCAGTTCTGTTGTGGCCCGTCCGATCCCTCCTGCATTATTGCGAAATAAGGGAAGTGGTAGTGACAATGTTAAACTGGTCAGTCGTTCGCGGGCACTGGTCGCCCCCTCTCTACTGGTCGTCACACCTACCGTTAAATCAGGGTAACGTGTCGCACGTTCCAGAGCGAGACGACTCTTTGCAGCCTGTTCATGGTAATCAAGCGCACGCAGTAAGGGGCGGTTTGCCGCACTCGATAATAATGTTTCTAGCGTATAGGTCGGTGTTGGGGCGCTGAGCGTGCCGACGACCTTAGGAAGCCCATTGCCAGGTAGTTGTAAGGTCTGCGCCAGTTCGGTGCGTGCCTGGATTAACAGTTCTTCTAGGACGCCAATTTGGTTGCTAGCTCGCACGGCTTCCACGCTGGCGAGGTTACCATCGAGTCGGCTATCTTCACCTGCGGCAACGCGCTTTTTAACCGAACTGGCAGTGTCTTCGATGATTTTAAGTGACTGACGTTCGGTCAAAATGCGTTCTTGCAGCGAGAGCACCTGCACAAAACGTTGCTCAACTTCAGCACGGATCTCACGACGGGTATCTTCGATTAACGCATCGAGTGCTTGCAGTTGTTGCTCAGTCGCTTTGCGGCGATAGCTTTGCTGCCCGGCGAGTTCAAAGGTTTGCTCAATACCGGTCGACCATTCCCGCCTATTTTCTGCGGGCATGCCAGTCTGTGGCACCTCACGTCTTACTCTTTCTCCCGTTAACTTGGGATTGTTCCAGAGTAGCGAGCGGGCATCGCTCAGTTCGCCTTGTGCGGTGCTAAGTTGCGTCTGGACTTGGCGCAGCCTGGCATTGGCATGTTCAGCGAACTGCCAGGCTTGTTCTAGTGTGAGTGGCACCGCCGAGTTTGTATCGGCTGTAGCGCTCGTCGAGATGGGAACTACGGTTGTATTAGCTGTGCTGTCACTTGCCAGGGAAATGGCAGGGGCGACCAGCAGTGCCGCAATACTGAGCGGCAAGATCAAAGGGCGCATCAAATTCTCCAAAAAAAATATGGGGATATTTGGCGAGAGGTCGCGACAGCGCTTGCTGCGCTCAATATGAGAAGACAGTCCCGCCAGGCTTAGCTGATGCGGAGCCAGTTCGGTTTAGTCAGACTGTCGGGGATGTAGGATTGGTAGGTAAACGGTTGGGTTTCTGCATTACCTGAAACACTAAGAAATAGGTAATCCATGAATTGAACAGTCACGACGTTCGCATAAGAATGGTGACAAAAGTCGCAATCAATATCACTTGTGCCAATTTTACTCTTACTCGATTGCTGCGCTTCAGGCGTAGCTTCGTGTTGATGATCATGATGCCCAAAATGTTGCGAGGCTTTGCCCGTTTCATGCATGCAATAGGTACTCGCCACCGCCCAGCCTAACTGGACGGTGAATGCAAGAATCAGCATGAGAACGAATTTTTTGAGCATGACGCGAATTATATGCCTGAAAATGATTTTAATAATGAAGTCGGTATAAGGAAAGCGGCCGACATCCTCATTTTAATTTACCTACTAGGCGCAAGCCATTAAATACCACAAGCAAGCTTGCGCCCATATCGGCGAATACTGCCATCCACAGTGTGGCGATACCCATTACCGCCATAACCAGGAACACAAGCTTAATGCCCAAGGCCAAGGCAATATTTTGTTTCAAGATAGCTGCAGCACGTTGACTCAGACGAATGAACTGCGGAATTTTACGCAAATCGTCATCCATTAATGCGACGTCGGCAGTTTCTAGCGCAGTGTCTGTACCAGCTGCGCCCATCGCAAAGCCTATACTCGATTTTGCCAGTGCTGGCGCGTCATTAATGCCGTCACCCACCATGCCGACTGTGCCGTGTTTGCTGAGTTCATCGTTAATGACCGCCAATTTATCTTCTGGCAGTAAATTGCCCCTGGCATCGTCGATACCGACGCTTTTAGCGATTGCCTTGGCGGTGAGCTCATTGTCGCCGGTCAGCATAACGGTTCGGATACCAAGCTCATGCAATTCCAAGATGGCTTGGCGACTGCTTTCCCTTACGGTATCGGCGACCGCCACGAGTAATAAAGGCGTCTTGTCATCGCTGATAATGACGACGGTTTTACCATCCGCTTCGAGTCGATTTAAGGCCGCTTCTGTTTCTGGGGTGCAGATTTTTAATTCTTCAATCAGTCGATGGTTACCCAAGTAATACCATTGCCCATCGATCTTACCTTTGACACCTCGTCCAGTAAGTGCTTCAAAATCGCTCACTTCTAATAGACCGTCGGTGGCTGGTTGCGTTTTCCAGTACGTGCTGAGTGCTCCCGATACCGGATGATCCGATCGTCCTGCCAGGCTTGCTGCCAGCTGCAAGCTTTTACTTTTTTCGCCATTGAGTGCCACTAACTCGGTCACGACAGGCTTACCTTGGGTAATCGTTCCAGTTTTATCTAGGGCAATGGATTTTAGCTTACGGCCTTCTTCCAGATAGACTCCGCCCTTAATCAAAATACCTGCCTTTGCGGCAGCCGCTAATCCACTCACCACGGTCACCGGAGTTGATACCACCAGTGCGCAGGGACAGGCGATCACCAATAGGACTAATGCTTTGTAAATCCATACCATCCAGGGAAGCCCTAGTACAAGCGGTGGGACGAGCATGACTCCTAAGGCCAGCAGAAATACGATGGGGGTGTAAATTTTAGCGAAACTATCGACGAAACGCTGGGTAGGGGCGCGGCTTCCTTGCGCTTCTTCAACCGCATGGATGATGCGCGACAAGGTTGAGTTGGTTTGTATTGCTGTTACCCGATATTCAAAAGAGCCAGTCTCATTGACAGTACCAGCGAATACTTTATCGCCGACCGCTTTGGCGACAGGGATGCTCTCGCCTGTAATCGGCGCCTGATTAATCGACGA
Organism: Gallionella sp.; assembly: GCA_041671725.1. Lineage (GTDB taxonomy): Bacteria > Pseudomonadota > Gammaproteobacteria > Burkholderiales > Gallionellaceae > Gallionella. Next base: position 8,235 of record JBAZAY010000080.1, read on the forward strand.
TTGTCCTTTGGTGAGTTCACCATCTAAGGGGATGCGTTCACCTGGCGCTACGCGTGCGATAGCGCCTATAGCAATGGAGGTTGCTTCGATATCTTTCCAGCTACCATCTTCTTGCAGCACACTGGCTTTATCGGGCGTCATCGCCATTAGTCCGCGAATCGCATTACGTACGCGATCCAAGCTCATCGCCTCTATAGTTTCCGACAAAGTAAATAACACCATCACCATGGCCGCTTCCGGCCATTGCCCGATGATCACGGCACCACTCACCGCAATCGTCATCAAGGCATTGATATTGAGATTGAAATTTTTGAGCGCGATCCAACCCTTTTTGTAGGTGCTGGTACCGCTCACCGCGATGGCAAATAGTGAGAAGGCTATGACTGGCCAGGATTTGTCTGAGCCGGTGTTCCAGGCAATGACTTCAGCGAGTATGGCGGCAATTGCCCCCGACGCTAATAGCCACCATTTTTTTGCGGAGTTCAACGAGGGAGCTGCGTTTGACGATAGCGACTGTCCAGGTACGGCCTCAACGGGAACCGCTTGCATATCAATGGCGATCAAGGCTTCTTGAATAACATCGGCTTTGCCTAGCGTATGCGTGACCGTGAGTTTGCGTTGCATCAAGTTAAAATCCAATTTTTGGATGCCAGGCATCTTGGATAATTGGTTGCGGATGAGCGCTTCTTCCGTCGGACAATCCATGTTTTGTATGGTGTACATGACAGTTGAAGTGCCGTCTGCCGTTGGCGCTGCTTGTTCGACTACTGGAGACATATCCAATGCCACGACTGCCGCGACAATGGTGGAGGCATCAGCGAGGGTATGGTGCACGGTTAAGCGTCGCTTCAATAAATTGAAGTCGAGACTGCTGACTCCTTCCATCTTTTCAAGTTTATTGCGAATCAGTGATTCCTCAGTTGGACAATCCATTTTATCTATACGAAGAGTCAAGACGCAAACTTCATTTAAAGCCGACGCAACATACGCAGCGATGCTTTGTGTGGATTCTACGTGCTTATGATCACAACAAGCATGCTCAGCCGGGTCTTTGTGTGGTGTCGTCATAAATGCTCCTCTAGGTGTATAGTTGGCATTTAACATCCTGTAGCAGGTACAGAGTCAAGTACTATTTATTTAATAATGAAGGACAACGATGGAACTGAAAATTGGTGAACTAGCAAAACGTTCAGGCTGTCTGGTAGAAACTATTCGTTTTTACGAAAAAGAAGGTTTATTGCCGCACGCCGCACGCTCTCAAGGCAATTTTCGTCTTTATGGTGAAGAACATTCAGAGCGCCTGCAATTCATCCGGCATTGTCGATCGCTTGATATGACCTTGGATGAAATACGCGATTTACTGAAATTCAGGGATGTGCCGCAAGACAATTGTTCTGAAGTGAATCTCTTGCTGGACAAGCATATCGGTCATGTCGCCGATCGCATTACAGAGCTCAAGGCGTTAGAAAAACAATTAAAAAATTTACGCGGCCTTTGCCAGACGTCCGAGGCTGGAAAAGACTGTGGAATATTGCAAAATCTAGCAACAACAGAAGGATTCGAGGCAACAAATCTCGGTAGCCATGGTGGAGGCTGTCATTAAAAAATTGCAATCAAGATCCCGCCAGAAAACACATCGCTCTCACATTTTTTCTGCAGAAGAACGCCAACCTCTTTAGTCAATAGCTTCTCGCCCAAATAAGGTGATGAAGGTGGTATGGCGATCCTTGCATCCTGAGCCATACATACGGACAGTGTGGATATGCACGAGAAAAAAAACAAAAAAAATCGTTTCAACATTACGTCCTTTCTTTAATCTGTAAATAAAGATTTTGTCTCAAAAATACAAGTCAATGCGTCACATGACACAAAAATATAAAAAGAAACAACAATCCACTAGTGTCCCAACGTTTTTCATAGGAGAGACATCTGTTTAGGTTGATTTTCGTCATCGAGATTTTCCGATGGTGGCGTAAGTAGTTGATTTATTGGTGTTGTTTCAAACATGGTCAGGCTCAGGATTTGTAGAATTTCGTAAAGGCTGTGAGGCAAATGCAAACGTTTTTTGACGATAGCGATGAGGACGTAAGTACAGACTGCGATCCATATTTGCGTCTTCATGGCATTCTCGCTGGTGCCGAGAAAGGCTTTGATACGCAGATGTTGTTTGATCCATTTGAAGAACAACTCGACCTGCCAGCGTTGCTTGTAAAGTGCCGCGATCATCTCTGGTTTGAGAGCGAAGTTGTTGGTCAAAAAGACGAGGCGTTTTCCAGTGTCGTCCTTGACGACGACACGCCGCAACGTCGCCGGATAATCCTTGCTCGAATAAAAAAGCGGCAGCACGCCCGTT
>JBAZAY010000081.1:0-10489 GCA_041671725.1 Gallionella sp.
CAAAGGCTTGATCAATGGGCTTAGTGGACTAGGGCATATCTATACAAAGACAGGTGTTAAGTATATTACAGATGGAATGAAGTTTCTACAGACGCTTGAAGGTAAAGAGTTTATCAAGGCGATGGAACCTTACCTTGGCGTTAACATAGTCGAGAGTGCTACAGGTGAGCTATCTGTAAAGGGATCAGTAGAGAAACTTCTTGATAAAACTGGTGTTCTAACGTCGCCTGAAGGTAGCAAACGCAGAAATGATGTTCGTGCAGCTGAGCCTCTCGCTGTCTTCCAAGCACCGGAAGTTCCTGTTCGTAAGCTTACATTAGCTGCTAACTATCTAATGGCCAAGGAGAGTGGGCTTAGTGAAGCAGCTGCAAGGGATGCAGCGATAAAGGCTAATTGGTTTCAGCAGTTTACATATGATGTAGCTAGCTTGCCTGAACTGATGCGGAGTCCTACAGGGAAGTTGCTTATGCAGTTTAAGCCTTACCTTCTAAAGGAGCTTGAGTTTATTAGCAGTCTTCGAGGACCTGAGATTGCCCGCTATATCGGGATGCAAGTAGCATTAGGTGGGCCTCGCGGGCTTATTATGGTAGCTAAATCACTTCCATTGATAGGTGCCTACTACGGCTGGAACGAGCTTGAAGACTGGATGAATAAGGAGTATCCAAGGACCAGTCGTGGCCTTGTTGGTGGATTGACAGGTACTGACATATCCGCTGCAGCAACCTTCCAGTTTCCAGCAACTATGCGAGATTGGTTAGGACCAACACTATCAGACCTCGGTGCATTTAAGAAGGATGTTGTAGACCCAATGATGAGTGGAGAGACTATTGAGGCTGGTAAGTTTGCTACTACTTCCTTTCCTATCCTACGTCATTGGGGAAAGATGTGGGAACAGGTAGTTGACAAGGATGGTTGGGTGAAAGATGAGAGAGGTCGTAGGCTCTGGCATATAGATGATATGGCTAGCTTCGTGGCAAAGTCTGTAGCTGGAGCTGAGCCGATAGAGCTTAATCGGCTACGGGTTGCTGAGAGAAACTTAACTGAGAAGAACATTCGGTTGACAGATCAGAAGGTCTCGACTATCGACGATATACTGGATGCAATCGCTAAGGGAAAGCCAATAGAGAAGGATACGATAGACGACATGATTCGCCTAGGGATTTCTCATTCTACCCTCAGGCGGGCTGCTAAGTTCCGTGTTCTTGATCCTAAGCAGCGCCGCCTATTAATGACAGAGGTTATTCGGAGGCCGGAGATTTTGGAGCAGTACCCGGAAGCTTCTGACCTTCAGTAGGTTTAACTACGTTAGCATTCTTAGGTAGAGATGCCTGAACGGTAATAGCGGTTTTAGCAATATCCTCCGGAAGATCAAGGGCTATAAGATTTCCTCCCTTGTAGAACTTTAGTTCTTCCGGAGATACCATTATTATCTGTCCATGCTTCGCTCCTTCCAACTTCTTGATTAGTGACTTCGCCAACTCATTGTTCTCATTTACTAGAAATACTCTCATACTTTCTTCTCCTTTGTTGAAAATTTCAACATAGCGTCACGCACTTTTATAGTCTCGTTTATAGATCAACACCTCTGTCGATCCCTCTATCCGCCTATCTATAAATCCCATCAAGTCAAGCGTTGATAAGATTCCATCCAACACAGATTTCGGTGCATCCAGGTAGACCATGTTCTGGAGGTCTTCCTTTGTTATAGTCTTTCTACTCCCGATAATAGCCATAACTCTGGTAAGGACATCAGCATCCTTATTCTTCCCCATACCTGAGAACGTATGAGCCATGCCTCGTTCGGTAGCGGTTAGTAGCGATAGCGCCCTGTCGAAGTCCCTTCCATCTAGAAGCATAGAGCTACTCTTGCTTGCGCTGAGAAGCATAGATATCTTCCACATATGAGTAGGTCGTCGCTCGAAGTAGCCAGCGAACCTATGGTCATCGAAGGGACGAGGGCTGCTATCAGTAGATGCATACCAAGTTGTCCACTTCTCGATGAACTCCGGTGTCGTTCGGAAGAGCCCCTGCATCATAGATATTTTTTCAAGGTCGATCAGGAGCTTATTGCCGATCTCCATTTCTTCTGGAGAGAGGAAGGGAGATAGTTCTGTATGATCCTTCTCGCTCTCGTAGACGAAGATGATTCGACTGGTCAGGCCTCCTCCTATCGCATCCCTCGGTAGTGTTGATGCAAGAAGCTCAGGTGTTGTAGCACCTATAAGGTTTACCCATACGCCACTGATGTCGTCCGTCCCCTCATGCTTTGTTCTATACTCCCATGAGTCATCACAGTCGAACCAATCGGTTAGGTCAGCCATCAGCTGCTGATTATTGTATCCGAGGAAGACTGTTAGCTCCTTGCTAAAGATCGTTAGCGAGCTATGTATGAAGACAGACTTATCTTCCCCGATATGAGTATCACTACTTGTCTTCAACTGGCGAATCAGTGCTTCACGCGTGATAGAGTTTGATGATACCTTTATGCCAAGCTCCCTCAGAAAGGATTCACCTACCTTCATTGCAGTACCTTTTCTGCAACGGCCTGGTGGACCTACGAGGACGACATATAGGTTAGGGTAAACATCTATCGTACCCCACTGCAGTTTGCACTTACGTCGAAGACAAGCAGCTATTACAGATAGAGCCGTCCAGGTTTTATATAGAATTGGAGGCTCTGATCTCGTTGTGTACTCTAGATAGCTCTCTAGCCAATCCTTCACTAGTCGGTTGCTCATTAACTGGCACTCCCTTCATCTTCTTCTTATTCAGCGTAACGCCAACGTGAGTGTCGGCAGGAATGGAGAACTCTCGCCCTCGGAATGATATAGGTTGCTGAAGAGAAGTTACCAGAAGTTTGAGTATCTCAGCATGTCGCAGAACTGGTACAGTTTCGTAACTGATCTGGACTATGAGACTATCGTGAACTTGGTTAAGTATCTCTGCGCCCTGAAAAAGAGGATTATCCATAACATAGGCTAGTCCTCTGGCGTTGATGATATCTGCAACGGTTGATTGAGGGATGAAAGCGTAAGCTTCTTTGAATAGTTCATCTCCCCATCGAGATGTGAAGAGTCGCTTGCGTCCAAGACAATTTGTAATTGTCCTGTTTTTACTAAGCTGAGCTCTAATCCATGCATGGTACTGTCGGACGCCTGGATAGACAGAATGATATCTTTCAACGATATATTTAGCTTCATTGTCCTGGATTTCGCAAACGAGAGCAAATGATCTGTACCCAAGATCGTAATTGAGAGAGTGGTTGCTCTTCTTTCCCCAAAATCTTTCTGAGAAAAGTCCACCCCCAATGCTACTGCTTCCTTCATCATCACTTATTTCCTCCGGAGGTTTGTTGAATAGTAGACCAGCGGTCTGGCGGTGGATGTCAATGCCTTTCTCGAAGGCTTCTATCATGTTTGGTTCAGGGGCACAGTAGGCGACGATTCGATTTTCTGCTTGAGACAGGTCGATATTGTAGAGAAAACATCCTGGATCGGCAACAAGGAATCGTAGCATCTCTGGGGGCAAGTTTTGCATATTGCCACCTTTTCCAAAGATTGTCTTACTACTGCTAAGGCGTCCATTCTCAGTTCCCACAGGATTAAAGCTACATCGAATTCTGTTGTCACTGTCCATCTCCATTTCAAAGTAGGTACTCTTGATCTTTAGTAAATGTCGCATTTCGAGGATGATCTGTGCTTCTCGAAAGCCACGCTTGCTTAGGCGTTTCAGAGCTACGGCATCAACACTTATATTGCCTGTTGTCCTACTAATATAAGGCTTCACACCCTTGCGGATGTAGAAGTAGTCTTGCAGTTGCTTACTGCTGTTTGGGTTTAGGCAATAGCCACAGCATTTGTCTAGCTCTGCTTGTAGCTCTGCTATCTTAACATCATACTCCTTAATTGCACTATCCATCCCTGCTTTGTCAGCTTGGATTCCTCTCGCTTGCATATATACGAGGGAAGGAACGATACTGGTTTGGCGTTCAACAGCTCCTTCATTCCCTTGCCGTTGTACCTCAGCTTCGAGAACAGGTAGCGACTCAAGACAGACAGCAGAGTCCTTAGCATTATATATCCAGAAGTCATGTATGCTTCCTCCTAGTTTAAACCACTTCTTTCCATCATCCTTGTAGTACGGTTCCTTAGTGCAAATGCTAGTCACAAAGTCCAAGCCCTTCGGGAAGTCAGGATAGCTGATACTACAGTTGATCATTGTATCCTTCATGTTGCGTGTGACTATGCCATACTTGATGAAGATGAAGGTGGCGTCGAAGGTTATGTTGTGGCCGACCTTGATGATATCTGGATTCTCCAGAAGCTTCGCTATCTCACGCCAGACAGCTGCTTCTTGATCGACAGTGAAGATATCTCTACCATCGGCGTAGAAGGGGATAGAGATTACATCATAGGGACTACGAGCAATCGAGATACAGGATATCTCTTCGTTTACCACCTCGATATCGAAGCCTATTATTGGTAGCTCCTGACAGCTTTGCGTGTAGGCGATAGACTCTATAAATGATGGGTCTACTTTGAGCATTCGAGAGGGAAGGCGAACTTCAGGAAATGCACTTTCCTCGAGTATACGTCTCATATCAAAGCGGATGAAGTGAGTGAAGGCATAGTTTCTAAGTGCTGATGCTGGGTGGATTATAGGTATTACCTTACCACCGGTCGGCGGGAAAGAACCTTGTAGAATCGATCCTCTCCTCTTGCTTATCTTATCCTGTCTGCACAGCGCCCAGAGAGCTACGCCTCCGACTGCAACGTAGATGTTAGCAGTTGTTACACCCAGCTCCTCATATAGCATATTTTCGTAGTCGTCATATGCCTTGGTTTTAGTGAGCTTGCCTTTGTCGAACTTGATGAACTTAGTTATATCATTAGCAGGAGGCCTTTCCTTCACGACGTTAGTGATATAGACCTCCTCCCTACTTATTCCTGTTTGATGCATGATATTAGTTAGCAGTTCTCCAGAGCTACCTATAAACGGTTTGCCAAGGCGTTCCTCCTCAGCACCTGGAGCCTCACCAACGAATACTATCTTTGCGTCAATAGGACCTGATCCCATGACTAGCTTTGGCATTGCTCCTCCTCTTCATCATCATAAGGTAAGGCATCTATGAGAATATTTAGAGTTTCTAACGCTATTTCATATCGTTCAAGAGCTGAAGCAATAATAGGAAACTGTTTCTTTAAATCGTCGTCTGTAAGACCATTGAGTCTACGTATATCTCCCTTTTCCTTCCAAAAGTACTTAAGGCTACTGGCACTTATCTTCATTGCTGTTCCTCCTTCTTTGGCGGCGTCCATCCTAGAGAGATGAGTGCATCTCTTACTTGCTGTTCACCTGTATCAAAAACAGATCTTATTAGATTTGTTCTAATATTGTCATACTCAGAATAGAAACCCTGTAGGATTTTCTCATCTATAACGATTGTATCTATTCCATATCTAATAGTGCTATTAGACATTAGTATCCTCCTTATAACTTCGATAGCTCATCGGCCTACTCTCGCTAACTCGGATGATGTAGCCGTTCTTATACTCTTGCGATAGATCCCAACCAAACGCTGTCATGCCAAGGTTGCTTGCAGCGAGGATACTATTACCACTTCCTAAGAACGGAACGAGACACCGTGCGCCTTCCCAACAGAAAGTCTGCATAACATCTTGAATCAGTTCGATAGGACGTTCAGTAGGATGAATCTTCTTAACGCTGTTGACTGGTTTATAGTGGAAGACATTGCTTCGACCTTGGCGGACTATCGAGGGTAGTCCCTTTCGAATGTAGAGGAACTGCTCATAGCAGCTGGCAAGGTATAGGTTTGGTGTGTTTGTCTGGCCAATGTTACCTTTGTACCAGATGCCAGTGGTGTTCATGTTAGCGACTAAGTCAGTACCTTGGATAATGCTGAGAATCATATTTACCCACTCTTTCCCATGCCACATGACTAACCATGAGTTAGCAGACATAACTCTTATACTCTCTCGAATAACATCCGTAACAAATTGTCCATAAGCATCACGATCTACTTCATTATACTCTTCAGCACGATCTCCCATATCTCGCTTCTGATGATTAAGGTCAATAGCGTAAGGAGGATCAAGCTCAATGAAGTCGATGCTACTATTAGGGATAGCCTTTATTCCATCGAAGAAGTCTCCGACCATATAGCAGTTGATCAGGTTATCGTGGATGCGTTCGATAGGAGTTGATGCTGTCTTATTGCTAATCCGTTTAGCAAGTTCTTCTCGAACCATATTCTCCTGCATCTTCTGAAGCATCTTATTTGCTTCGCTAGTATTCTTTGCTGCCTTTAACTCAGGAAAGATTTCGATAGCATCAGCGAGCTGGGTAGCGCGAGATAGCTCAGCGACATCTACCCCAATCATCTTCGCTACATCCCTCTTCGATACGCCAGGAGCGTCAGGGCTAGTAGATTTCTTCTCACCATAGAGAGCAATCTGCAGCTGGTATATCTCCTTCTTCAGTTTCGCAGCTTCATGCCACTCGAGGTCCTTTCGACAGATGTTCTCCATTAATTCGATGTTCCGCATTTCTAACTCACTCAAGGTAGAAGGATAGCAGCGGACTGGGACGGTTTCGATCTTAGCCGCCGTTGCCGCTGTGTACCTTCTACCGCCAGCGAGAAGGGAGTACGTTTCATCTCCATTATCACGAACAGCTAGTGGTTGGATTATTCCTTCTTGTTTTATAGACTCTACAAGCATAGATAAATCGCCGTAGTCTTCTCTGAAACGCTCTCCAAAGATTATTGAGGTTATAGGAACTTCTTTCTGTTCTATCATTTAGCATCTCCTTTAGTAGTATGTACTACGGATCAGTGTAATGAGAGATATAACTATCGCTACAATAGATATAATTAAAGTTATATCATCCAGGCTCATTTTTACCATCCATTATAGATAGTAGTTGTAGAGCTTGTGCCTTAGTCATACCTGCAATAAGCGCACCTGTGTTTGCTTCTGCTGCGTTGCTAGCCTTAGCTTTCTTCGCTGCCGGAGCAGGCCTCTTGCTTGTGCGACGGTTCTGGCGGATACCAGCAAGATGCTCTCGCAGCTCTTCATCTGTCATATCTGTCAACGATTTCTGTAAATCACTTAGTTGCACTTCGTACCTCCTTCGGTAGCCCCTTCAAAATGTTTCTTGTGGCTATAGATCGTTCGAGGATAGCTGCTATGACAATCTCTCCATGTTCTTCAACCAGGTCGAGAAGATCATCAAGAAGCATAGCCATCACTTTTGATCGTAGTCCCCAAGGTATTCTGTTTGTCATTCTTTGGAAGGCTTCTTCAGTTATTTCAATAGATAACCGTGGAACGTATTCGTTCGGCATCGTAGCCTCCTATTGTAAGAAATGTGTTGAAGTTTTCTGTAGGTACAACAGCAGCATGGATTCCTGCATTCTTTATCATGCGTGTGCAAAGGTGGCAAGGTTCAGTGCCGATATACTTCCCAGACTTTACTTCCTGGCCAACAACATAGATGATAGCACCTATACACCGATCTCGCCCTGCAGAGATAATAGCATTCATCTCTGCATGGACACTATTACAGAGATCGTATCGTTCTCCAGGTGCTGCACCGATTTCTTCTCGACGGCAAGTGCCTTGGTCACAGCAGTTTGCATCGCCCCTTGGTGAGCCAGTATAGCCGGTGCATACTATTTGATCGTTGTTTACTATCACAGCACCATAGTTCCTGCGCAAGCATGTGCCTCTGGCGAGAATTGCTGCTGCGATGCGAAGATAGTATAGTTCTTTCTCAGGTCGTTTCATAATGCTCCTTTGTTGAAAATTTCAACATAGAGCAGATGCTTACCACGCTTATATTCCCCAATAGTAGCGTTGGCTTTCCAAGAGTTAATCTTCCATCTGCTCTATGCTGATTGGTTAGCTAAACTTGATTCTCATCAAGCTTAAAGTCTCCACACCAGTCGTTAGCAAAAACAACTGGGAAGCCTTCGTTAGCCATCGGTGCGTGCCTACGACAGCGACCAATTATTGTGTAGGTACGCTCTGTAACCGCAGGAAGCTTCTCCAAGAAGTGGATGCACTTGCTACAACGCATCTGTCTACGTCTGTGTCCCCAGTTGTCCATAGTAGCTACCTCCCTACAACGAAGCGCTTGATGCGATTGGACTTACCGTACTGCTGATCTTCCTCCTCAGTAAGGATCGCCCAACCCCTGGCGCCTTCGAGATCAGACTCGCTGATAGGGCCAGCAGCAGGCAGGCCAAACGCAGCTTTGAACTCCTTCAGGTTGACGAGCTTCTGGGTTTTCCTCTTCTCATCATCACTGTTCGTGGGAAGCATTAAATAGTGGAACAAATCCTTGCTCTTTGGATCGCTAGGAATTTCCAGCTGAATCTCAAGCATAGGATCACCCTTCTTGCTGGTCTTCTGCTCTGCCTTTAGAATGCGAAGTTCGTACTCGTCTGCAGGCACTGTGTGAAATCCTTCTACTCCTTCTGTCTCAACGTCGATAATAAAGCTCATGTTTTTCTCCTTTGTTATTACTGGTTAGAATTTATATTAAACGTACTAGGCTGCGATGCAAAACTACGATTACTGCTCGCCACAGGTTGTAGGTCTTGGAGTCTTATCCTAGTTGCCTCCATGTATTCCTTTTCTGTTTTATCAGGATTATTTAAGTACTTCTCAAGAGCGCTGAGAAGACTATCACATGACTCAAAAACAGCTGTCTGGCATCCTATAGTACAGACAAAGCCATTTAGGCAAGGACTTATTGTTATTCCTCTGTACTTCATGTCTTCTCCTTTACATCTATTCTAATAATTGTTCCTGCCTTGTAAGCTGTTACCTTAAAGACATCGTTCTCGTACTGAGACTTCTGCCCACCTTTTTGTACTGCTTTAAAGCAGTCTATTATAACCTTGGTCACTTCTTCATCCATCTTACCTCCCGCTTCTTTAGTACGGTTTATCTTCGATTGGATAACCTGCTTTCTTCAACAGTGCCTTTATGTTAGGCGTTTCATTAGTCTCAAATATACCTCCTTTTCCCAGTCTAGTCCGAGCTTTGAAGATACCATCGCTTCTCGTTAGTAGACTGTAAACTACCCCTGCACTTGTGTTCTTGGTTTGGGCACAGTAGAGTTCATCAAAGAGGAGCGGGATGCGCTGCTTTAGTTTACCTACAAAGAGCGGTCCTACGAACATGCGCCCTGTCGCCTCATCTTTATCAACGTCTAAGTGTGCCGTTAAGATCACATCACAAGGGAGTGTGGTCATATCTTTTATTGCATTCTCGATCATGCTCATAGCAGGGAGGTAGTCCTGCTGGAAGGGAGGGCCGCCGAGACGGTTGGCTTTCTTCAGAATCACGTTCATTGCTGCACTAGACCAAGTAGTTGCAGAGTCAAGAAAGTACGTGCCTATATAATCAAAGTAGCCTTCCCTTTTCCTTCGATGATACTCCTTATCCCATAGCTCGAAAGCTGTCGGCTTCATAGGGTCTTCGACTTCATATCGAGTATCCGCTAAAATCTTTCCTTCCTTGATTGCGTCCCTAATTGTTTTTGTCCCTCCAGGGTCAAAGCTATCAGTGTGGACTGGCAGTCTGCAGGTCTCAGCAAGTTGTGTTTTGCCGCAGCCAAAGTCACTATATACTAGTGCATTAAAGCTGCGCTGCTGTGTCTGACTATCGTACATAGCACGGATGTCAGACATTTCTTTCTTGATGTCTATAGCCATACATTTCCTTTCTTTCTAAAGTTTATTCCATCCTCTCTTTGGGTGATGAAAGTACCAAACGCCTCGATCTTTCAATAGCGCCCAAGGTACTCCATGATAGGCACTACGGCTCATGAGATAAAAGAACTCCTCCTCTGTCTGATCGAAGTTCGTTCGACAAGGGAGGGAGAGCCAAGTGCTATTTGGTAGCACTACTATCACCAGCGTCAGTAGAACTATCTTTCGCCAGTATCGTAGTTTCAACACCGATTCTTGCAATATACTTCGCATCACTCTCCTCATCCTTTGGATTCCAGTGGTCGATCTTGAAGCCAGCGGGCACTTCTTGGCATCGCTGTAGTGGGTTCGCCCACGCTAGGCAGAAGTCATGATACTTGCAGCCAAAGTACTTAGTGCAATTCTCAGTGTTCTGCTTGAAGCACTTCATCACGACATCACTATCGGTTGCGTTCGCTAGCCGTTCATAGTCAGCAGCGATCTCGTCCAGCCAAGCGATAGTATTCCAGTACCAGCTCTCCATGCCTTCTATCGAACGCCTCGCAGGAACCCGCTGGAACTTGATTTCCTTCTTACTAAAGATCGCTCCATTGATCTCAACTCCCCAGACTTCTTCTCGAGGGAATAGACAGTAGAGAACGTGGTTGTAGACACCAGTCTGCATCTTCAACGCCCATTGATCTAACCATTGGCGAGACAACTGTGACCCAGTCTTATGCTCTCGACTCTTGATTCCGTCGATAGTCT
>JBAZAY010000082.1:0-10227 GCA_041671725.1 Gallionella sp.
CCCTATGCCGGCCTCTCACTCTTTCCAGAAGGCGGTTCAGTCCAACAAGGTTTATCTGCCGCGTATGCGTTCATCGCCATGTTTAAATTTCGCTGCGCGGCAGATAAACGCTATACGTTGGGCATCACTTATTTACCGCTATCCGAATCGTTATCAGAGAGAAAAACTATGACCAGATCAAGCATCATCACGGGGATTCTCATCTTGGCACTATTCGGATGTCAGAAGCAGACTTCGTCTGGCGACGACTCGAAAACGACATCTGTTCCTCCAGTTGCCCCCACCCAGACAACGCCAGTCAAGTTTGAAGTCCGCGATTTCAAGTTGGATACTCAGAACGATTCAACTAGCACGACGTACAAGGGACGCGGTACTCTGTATTCCAAGGACGATCCAGTTCGTTCGGGAAATTACATGGCTTGGCTCCAGGCGAAGCAAAGTCACAAGAACGATGAACTCTGGTCAACCCTCGTTGATATTCATGACGGCATAGGAACATTTGAAACGTTCGACTCTGTGCGAGGAAAGCAGCGTCAAGACAAATCCGAGGTCAAGTATGCCGAATGGAATGTTGCTGGCTACATTCGTCTTACCAATGCACAGCTTGTGTCAAATGATTCCCCCCAGAATATTTCCTCTTCGTCGCCTTCCCCAGCCCCTCAATTTGAGATTCGTGACTTTCGAATTACGGAGGATGACAACAAGTATTTCCCATCCGCGAAAGGTCGCGGCACCCTTGTTGCCAAGACGGATGATCTAAAGACCGGCCGCCACATCGTTTGGCTCGAATCGAAACGTGCCCATGAGAACGATGATCGTTGGCTGAAGGCTGTCGAGCTTCAAGACGGTCTCGGCGGGTTTGATACTCATGATTTTCTCTGGGAACTCAGGAAGAAGAATAAGTCCGTTAAATACTACGATTGGCGCATCTTCGGATATACAAAGTGTCAGTCTGGCGTCGTGGTTACCGACAGTGCCAATGAAGGCAAGTCCGCTACCAACTTACCCGTACTGGAGTTGCGCGACTTCATCACCGATGAGTCACGCGATGACACCGGTCTCGGCAGCTACCTGACAGGCCATGCCACCGTAGTCGCAAAAGATCCAAATACCAAGCAAGGCAGCCATGCCGTATGGCTTCGTGGGAAAGCGACCCATCACAACGATGAGCGCGAGACATTTTTGGTCACGCTACGCGATGGCCTTGGCACCCTCACTACTCACGCCTATGTACCCGATAGCGAAAAAGGAAGCGCCAAGGTGAAATACATGGACTGGGAGGTTTTCTGTATCGCCCCAATGGCGCAGGGTGCAATGTCGTCAGGTGAGCCGGCCAATAGAGTGCCACAAACGAGGTAGTGGTTTGTCAGTTTTGCTCCTCTTGCCAAGTGCGGCCCAACACATCATTCCACACGGGCCTTGCGCGAAAAGCCGCGCAAGGCCCGTGATTCAATCGTTGGGTGGCAGATGAAAAAAAAAGGGGGGGGGTAGATGAGTGGCATTACAATCAAAGCAAATTCACTGGGCCATATTTCTTTTGAGATGGGAATGGGGGCGTCGGTTGATCAACATTGCAAGCCCGGTAAGTTTTACGTCTATACGCACAAAGATAAAGATGGAACGGTTTTCTATGTTGGCAAGGGTACGGGTGACCGCGCACGCTCTCAGGAACGCTCTCCGGAGTGGCTTGAGTACCTCAATGAAAAGTCAGGGGGGAGATTCTCCGTTGAAATAGTCCGCGATGGAATTTCAGAAGAGGATGCATTGGAGATTGAGGACGCCGTCATGAAAATGCACGGTGGAATGATCGTCAATCGAGTGAATCCGCACGCACCATACGATCCCACAAAGTTTCGTGCGTATTGCGAAGCCCAAAGAAGTTTTGGCGAGACTCTTAAGCGCGCAACCAATTTCCAAAAGGCCAAAGAATTAGACAAGGCCATTCCAGAATTCGAGGCAGCTTATGCGCATCATGTAGAGATGGTTAGGAACGCTGACTATGACTTGGGAGCCCGAAACGGACTCAAGTCTACCGCATTTGCCTATCATCCCACGTCGGCGCTAGCGGACGGATATTCAATGGTGCTCGCGAAAACGGGACGCAGTCGTGAGTTGGTCGCCTTCGCAGAGCGCTATTTCCGAGACTATGCAGCGCCATACAACAAAGCCGAGGACACTCTCAGAAAGCGAATGGAGAAGGCGCAAAGTCAGCAATAAGCTCGCTACGCAGGTACTACGACAGATTCCTGAACTTCCACAGACCAAAGTTACAACAAGAAAGGACACACCATCATGAAAGTTCGCGAGTTGCTCACTCAGTTGGAGAAGCTTGATCCAAACCTTGAGGTGTATTGCTACACCGAAGATGAGCGCTTTGCAACGGAGGACAGGCCATTTTGGGTTCTCGACTTGCAGCACGTGCAAACAGTGAATGCTGTGCTCTCGCGAGATGCGCATCATCTTCCCGTCACCAAGTTCGAGAACTCTCCGAGTGCCAGAACAATCGTCACCATTGATGTTTCATCGGACTACTGAGCGAGGTTGGTTTGCCCGAAGTGGAGCCGGCAGTGATCTACTTACATTGCAGTCTAAGGCCCAACCCGGCGGTCAAGAGGGACTGCCGCAAAGACCGCAAGGGTCTTCCCCGACATCATTGCTGCTAAAGCACCTAATGCTGGCGTGAAAGCGCGCAGCCCCTCACTTTTACGTTGACCTTCCGTATCGTCTCGATTTACTGAATTTCACCAATAGTATCTCGATGCCGCGAAGCGGCCATTCGCCATCCTATTTATTCTTATAATTCATACAGTTACAGCGGCGAGAGCAGCACGCTCTCGCGCAATTTCTTCAGCTGGTCGCGCAATTCGGTAGCCTTCTCGAATTCCAGATTCTTCGCCGCCGCCAGCATTTCTTTTTCCAGTCTGTTGATTTCGCGAGCGACCTGCGTCTTGGTCATCGCCAGATACTTAGCCTGTTCCTGTGCCATTTTTAGCTGGCTGCGCGCATTATCCGGTTCATACGTACCTTCGATGATGTCCTTGATGCGCTTCTGCACGCCTTGCGGGGTGATGCCGTGTTCGAGGTTATGCGCCACCTGTTTGGTGCGGCGACGCTCGGTCTCATCCATCGCGCGACGCATCGAATCGGTGATCCTGTCGGCATACAGAATCGCGGTGCCGTGCAAGTGGCGAGCGGCACGACCTATGGTCTGAATCAGCGAACGTTCGGAACGCAGGAAACCCTCCTTGTCCGCATCGAGTATCGCGACCAGCGACACCTCCGGGATATCCAGCCCTTCGCGCAGCAGATTGATGCCGACCAGCACATCGAACTGACCTAGCCGCAAGTCGCGGATGATCTCGACGCGCTCGACGGTTTCAATGTCCGAATGCAGGTAGCGCACCTTGATGCCGTGCTCGGTAAGATATTCGGTCAAATCTTCAGACATGCGCTTGGTCAGGGTCGTGACCAGCACGCGCTCGCCGACCTTGATGCGCTGATTGATGACCGACAACAAATCATCCACCTGATTGATGGCAGGACGCACCTCGATGACCGGATCGACCAGACCGGTCGGGCGCACCACCTGTTCGACCACCTGCCCCGCGTGCTCGGCTTCGTACACGGATGGCGTGGCGGATACAAACACGCTCTGACGCATGATGTGCTCGAATTCGTCGAAGCGCAGCGGACGGTTATCCATCGCGGACGGCAGGCGGAAGCCATAATTGACCAGATTTTCCTTGCGCGCACGGTCGCCCTTGTACATCGCCCCAACCTGAGGAATCATCACATGGCTCTCATCCAGGAACATCAGCGCATTGGGCGGCAGATAATCCAGCAGCGTCGGCGGCGGATCACCCGGATTTCTGCCCGACAGATGCCGCGAATAATTCTCAATCCCTTTGGTAAAACCGATCTCGGCGAGCATTTCCAGGTCATGGCGGGTGCGCTGCTCGATGCGCTGCGCCTCGACCAGCTTGTTTTCGCGTATATAAAACGCGATGCGTTCGGCCAGTTCCAGCTTGATGGTTTCGATCGCGGTGAGCACCGTGCTGCGCGGCGTGACGTAATGACTGGACGGATAGACGGTGTAGCGCGGCACTTTTTGCTGGATATGACCGGTTAACGGATCGAACAGCGACAGCGTTTCCACCTCGTCGTCGAACAAGGTGATGCGCAAGGCCAGCTCACTGCTTTCCGCCGGAAAAATGTCGATCACATCGCCGCGCACGCGGAATCTGCCGCGCGAGAAGTCGATGTCGTTGCGCTCGTACTGCATCTCGATCAGGCGTTTGATCACATCGCGCTGGTGCATCTTTTCGTTATTGCGCAGGTGCAGGATCATGCCGTGGTAATCCACCGGATCGCCGATACCGTAAATCGCCGACACGGTCGCAACGATCACACAGTCTTCACGCTCCAGCAGCGCCTTGGTGGCCGACAATCGCATCTGTTCGATCTGCTCGTTGATTGCCGAATCTTTCTCGATGAATACATCGCGCGACGGCACATAGGCCTCGGGCTGGTAATAATCGTAATAAGACACGAAATACTCCACCGCGTTTTCCGGGAAAAACTCGCGCATTTCCGAATACAGTTGTGCCGCCAGCGTCTTGTTCGGCGCCATCACCATCGCCGGACGTCCACAACGCGCAATCACATTGGCCATGGTGTAGGTCTTGCCGGAGCCGGTCACGCCCAGCAGCGTCTGGAATGCCAGGCCGTCATTGATGCCTTCGACCAGTTGCGCAATCGCATTGGGCTGATCGCCTGCGGGCTCGAAAGGCTGGTGCAGGCGGTAGGGACTATCGGGGAATGTTTTGATGTTCATATGCCTGGTATTGTACGGGCAAATAAGCAACGGTACAGCGTGCGCTTAAGGAAAATCAGCAGGAAAAACAGACCGCACCGGCATGAAACGATACCGGTGCGAACTCAAAAATAACTACATGGAAGAGCCGAAAGAAGCGATAGTCGGAATCGCAACGATAAACGAAAGGATGCCAGCCACAATCCAACGTACGAATTTGGCCACTGCAAAGTATGCTTTTTTCATTTTTTCACCTCATCAAGAATTGGAGCTACGCGCCTGGTTCATCACTCGCGTGATGCAACAACAGGCTCAACTCAGATAGGCATGATGAAAAATAGTTCCGTAGTAAATCGGTTGGGTTTACGCGACTTTCACGTATTGGGTCAGGCTGGATGGGTGATTCTGGTGTCCTCGACTGGAATCGAACCAGTAATTGCCCCTTAGGAGGGGGCGGTTATATCCATTTAACTACGAGGACAGCGGGCGCATTCTACCGGAAATGCGCTGTAATCAAAACCCTCACGCTGGTATCATGCGCACCTGTCGCAAGTTACGCCCGAACGGGCATGCCCGTTCCCTCTCTCCTACCTCTCCCCCGAAGGCGGAGAGTGACCGGGTCTCGCTGCGCGAGTATCACTTTAACGAGGTCACGAAATGAAATGGTTAGCTATTGTCGCCGCGATGATTATTTTCGCCGCCCTGATCGTTGCGCGTGCAGCGCGCGCCGGCGAATTGCCCGAAGTTGGCAAGCCTGCACCCGAGTTCAAGTTACCCGATCAGCACGGCCACCCGCATAGCTTGCAGGATTATCGCGGAAAGTATCTGGTGCTGTATTTCTACCCCAAGGACGACACCCCCGGCTGCACACAGGAAGCCTGTGCGTTTCGCGACGACCTGAATCAACTGACCGAACTGGGCGCACAGGTGATAGGGGTAAGCGTGGATGACAGCGACAGCCATGCCGAATTTGCCAAGAAGTATCACCTGCCGTTTCCTCTGCTGGCGGACAAGAACGGCGAAGTCGCAGCAAGTTACGGCGCATTGCTGAATCTGGGGATTTTGAAACTTGCACGGCGCTTCACTTTTCTGATCGACCCGCAAGGCAATATCAAAAAAGACTATTTGAGCGTGGAAACATCGCGCCATTCCAAAGAAATCATCGAAGACTTGAAAAAAATCAACGCTGGAGGAAAGCTTTAATGCTATCTCGTATCAATCTGTTTGTTGCATGGTTCCTGATCCCACTGACACTGGGAATGGGTTGGGTGGCATTTTCCGGTCGCATGCTGCTGGAACTACTGGGTGTCAACACGCATGAGGGTGACATTCCGGGCCGCCTCGTCGGTGCGTTATTGCTGTTTGGCGCCGTCTATCTGGTGCTGCATTTTTACGGCTCCCTGCCCCCTGAAGGCAAGCCTGCGGGCAAAGGCTACCGGTTTGGCCAGCGTCTGGTGCTGGCAGCAAACATACTGGCGGCTATGTTCTGCATTTTCCAGTTCACCCAGTTCATGATTGAAAACCGCGACATACGACTGGTGCTGAACGGCTTCACCGACGCATTCGGTTACTGGGTTATGGCACTCTGGGTGATCGGCTTCTCTTTCCTTTATCAATCATCGCTCCCTGTCGTACAAAACAAGAATATCGCCGGGTGATGGTAGAATCCGCCCTAGCCGATCCCCCCCTGCCCTCTGATGCAACTTTTAGCCCAGCGACCAAGCCCGTAAACGGGCAAGTCGCAGCTTATCCCGCAAACTGGCGAGGGTGATAAAGACTCGCCACGCGAGTTAAAATTAATATATAAATCAAATACATGCCATACATCACACTAGATAAAGCCAGTCTCGCCTTCGGTCACGTAGCCCTGCTCGACCATGCCGATTTTCAACTCGACGAGGGCGAACGCGTCGGCCTGATCGGTCGCAACGGCGGCGGCAAGTCCAGCATGATGCGCGTGCTGGCAGGCCAGGGGACGCTCGATGACGGGCTGATATGGCGTCAGCCTTCCGCGCGGATCTGTTACGTCAGTCAGGAACCGGTACTCGATCCTGAGGACAGCGTGTTCGATGCGGTCGCCAAAGGTCTGGGACCGCTGCAAAAGCTGTTGCACGACTACCACCATGTCTCGCATCAATTGGGCGAGCCTGACGCAGATTTCGATACGCTGCTCGAAGAAATGCAGCACTTGCAGACTCAGCTCGAATCGCAGGACGGCTGGTCAGTGCAGGCACGCATCGAGACCGCCATCGCCAAACTGGATCTGGATCCCGACCGGGTGGTAGGCAATCTTTCCGGCGGACAGAGGAAGCGCGTAGCGCTGGCGCAGGCACTGGTAGCTGAGCCGGATGTATTGATCCTCGATGAACCGACCAACCATCTGGATTTCGCCTCCATCGACTGGCTGGAAGGCCTGCTGAACAATTTCGTCGGCAGCGTGCTGTTCGTCACCCATGACCGGCGCTTTCTGGATAACGTCGCCACGCGCATCGTCGAACTGGATCGCGGCAAACTGGCCGGTTTCCCGGGCAACTTCACCGCCTATCAGGCGATCAAGGAACGCATGCTGGCCGATGAGGCCGTGGTCAACGCCAAGTTCGACAAGGTGCTGGCGCAGGAAGAAGTGTGGATACGTCAGGGCGTCAAGGCCCGCCGCACCCGCAATGAAGGCCGTGTGCTGCGTCTTGAGCAACTGCGTCGCGATCGCTCCGCTCGCCGGGAAAAACAAGGCAAAGTTGAAATGACCGTGGATACTGGTGAGCGTTCAGGCAAGCTGGTCGCCGAACTCACCAACGTCAGTAAAGCCTACGGCGGTCGCACGCTGATCAACGATTTCTCCTGCCGCATCCAGCGCGGCGACAAGATCGGCCTGCTGGGACCTAACGGTGCTGGCAAGAGTACGCTGCTCAAGATCATCCTGGGGGAGATAGAGCCGGACGCAGGTGAAGTTAAGCTCGGCACCAAGATGTCGGTCGCCTATTTCGATCAACTGCGCGCACAGCTCGATGAAAACATGACGCTGGCCGACACCATCAGCCAGGGTGCCGATTTCGTTGAAATCGGCGGTCAGCAGAAACATGTCATCAGCTATCTGGGCGACTTCCTGTTCCCGCCTGAACGCGCCAGATCCCCGGTAAAGAGCTGTTCAGGTGGCGAACGCAACCGCCTGCTGCTGGCACGACTGTTCACCCAGCCTGCCAACGTGCTGGTACTGGACGAACCGACCAACGATCTGGACATCGAGACACTGGAACTGCTGGAAGAATTGCTGGCCAACTACGACGGCACGCTGTTTCTGGTCAGCCACGACCGCGCCTTCCTCGACAACGTGGTCACCCAGGTGATCGCCTTCGAAGGGGACGGCAAGCTACAAGAATATGTTGGCGGCTATGAGGACTGGGTACGGGTGCAGAAATATCAGGCTGCTGCCGCCCTGAACAAACCTGCTGTATCCACCCCGCCCCGCGCGGCTGCCGCTGTCGTTGAAAAGCCGAAAGTTTCTTCCAAGCTTAACTACAAGGAAACACGCGAACTGGAAGAATTACCCAAACGCATCGAAGTCCTGGAGCAGGAGCAGATCGACATCGCAGCGCACCTGGCGGACGGCACAATATTTCGCAACGATGCAAAACGCGCAAAACAACTGCAAACGCGCAATGAAGCCATCGAAGCGGAAGTGCTGACGATCATGACGCGCTGGGAAGAACTGGAAAAGCGCAGCTAAATAGGGACAGGTTCGAATTACAAATAGCCTGTCGATTGTTATTTTGTAATGCGCGCCATGAGTTCTGCTCTCCTGTGCGCCGCCGAAGATAGTTCGTAAATAGCGGTGGTATTAGGCGAGCACTGTCTGAGCTCCGCAGCGGGGTGCGTTGTATGCGCACCGCCAGGGCGAGTTGCGCAGCCCCGCTTGTTTGCGGACTATCGATACCGCAAGGGCATTCCCATGAAACAACGGAGCTGAAGCTCCTGTTTCTGAATGAAGGGTACGCCGTACTCGCAAGGGGCATCTCCGCCGGATTCCCGCTGCTGTGCAGCGACCACGGCGAGACAGGCGCGGCAAACCGGGGTCGCCTTCTTTTTGATTACTTTTTCTGGGCGATGCAAGAAAAAGTAATCAGCCGCCGGGCTGCCCCCGGCAAGAATCCTGCACCTACACCCGATTGATCATAAACAGAATCTCCCACAACTCCCGGCAGGCACGGGTGTCGATTTCACCCATTGCAACGCGGCAAGACGAAGTATCGTTGAGCCGCATGCGGTGCTGGGTCTGGCGCAGGGTGCGGTACAGCGTACGGGTTTGCTCGGCCAGCTCCGCCTCGATCAAACCGAATTCGGCCGCCATTTTCAGCAAGGCCAGATTACCGACATTGGCGGCGAGTTGCGGATATTGGTGAGCATGGGCTAACACCAGGTATTGCACCATAAATTCGATGTCCACCATGCCGCCGCTGTCATGCTTGATGTCAAACAGCTCGCTGTTGTTGGGATGACCGTCGCGCATTTTTTGCCGCATCGCGATGATTTCAGCGCGCAGTTTTTCGATGTCACGCGGCAGGCCAAGCACTTGCCGGCGTATGTCTTCAAATGCCGCGCCGACCTGCGCATCGCCTGCGCTATAGCGCGCACGGGTCAATGCCTGATGCTCCCACACCCAGGCCTGTTTCTGCTGATATTCTGCAAATGCCTCGATTGAACTTACCAGCAAGCCGCTCGCCCCGTTCGGGCGCAGGCGTAAATCGGTTTCATACAGCCGCCCTGAGGCGGTGTAGCTGCCCAGCATGGCATTGATGCTCTTGCCCAGCCTGGCATAGTTTTCCTGTGCGTCCGGATGGTCGTCATCATAAAGAAAAATCATATCCAAATCAGACACATACCCCATCTCCTTACCACCCAGTTTGCCATAGGCAATGATGGCAAAGCGGGCCTGATCGGTGTGCCGTTTGCGCGCGGTTGACCAGCAGAGCGCCAGCACCTGGCGCAGAATCAGGTCGGCCAGGTCACTCAGATGATCGCTGAGTTTCTCCAGCGGAAGCAAACCCTGCAGATCCATCGCCAGCAGATAAAACACCTGCTCCTGCTGAACATGATGCAGCACCTCCAGTTTTCGCTCGACGTCATCGCCGCAACCGTCCAGCCGCGTTTGCAAGTCTAGCTCGATTTGCGACCACTCCGGCGGCTGATACATCTCACGGGCATCGAGCAGTTCATCGAACAGCGCCGGATGTTGGGCCAGATAGCCGGCAGCCCAGCTGCTGGCAGAAAGCAGGCGGGTCAGTCGCGCCAAGGCTTGTGGATATTCGGCGAGGAAAGCCAGGTAGGCTGCCCGGCGGCTGATCGCCTCGAGCAAGGTCAGCAGTCGTGACAAGGTCGCATCGGGGTCGCTGTATTGCCCGCTCAGTGTGATAAATTTC
>JBAZAY010000083.1:0-10123 GCA_041671725.1 Gallionella sp.
TCGTCAGTGTCAGCCTCGTCAGTGTCAGCCTCGTCAGTGTCAGCCTCGTCAGTGTCAGCCTCGTCAGTGTCAGCCTCAGCTCCATCCGACTGGCGACCCTTCCCTCTAACACTCGACAACGACACATGTGGCTATGATCTAGGTAACATACTTGGAGCCGGTGCCTATGCTCAAGTCTACAATCTACTCAAAGATGATAAGGAGTTTGCCTTGAAGATGGAGCTCTTTGGCTCAGACAAAGAGCCAAACGCTTCGGCTTTGACCGAAGCTTACATTCTGAGGCAAACTCGCCATCCTCATATTATTAGATGTTATGATGCTTTCTTTGAGTGTGATGGTACTAACAACGGTCGACTCAGACTTATACTTGAACGTGCCACACAGGGAGATATGACTCATTGGCTTGCGGTTGATCACCTAAGCGATAAAGACAAACTAGACGCTTTATTTGGCATCCTATCGGGTCTATCCTTCTTACACTCAAAACAGATCATCCACTGCGATCTCAAACCGGCTAATATCCTCTTTCATCAAGGAGTAGCTAAGATAGCAGATTTTGGCTTGAGTGTCAGAGACATTGGGTTACCCAAAGACACCAACGTCCAAACCGTGGTATGGAGATCGCCTGAAGTCTTTAACTTTAACCCTTATTTCACTACCAAGATTGACATGTGGTCAGTGGGAGCTATAATTTGGGACTTGTTCGGAGATGGTACTCTTCTATTTGAGCCCATAGGTGGCTTCACTCCTGAACTTACCGACTCTGATATTTATCTAGGTATGATGGAAAGGATCTCAAAACCCATCATCTTACCTCCTACCCCATACAAAGTAGAATTGGAGGCCTTGATGCGAGCTTGTTTCATCGTTGACCCGATTAATAGAATTAGTGCGGATGAGGCCTTACAACTACCACTCTTTAGTACTTATGAGATCCCAGAGGGACTTTGGCTTAACTCTGTTAAGACTTATCCTTTACCTAACAAAGAAACAGAACAATGGTTGCTGGATATCACTGCTCCACTTGGGTTACCCATCCAAGCCGTGTCATTGGCTGTTAACATCTTTGAGAGAGTACCTAATATCATAGATACTAACTTAACAGCCTCGGCCTGCCTGCTCATTGGGGATATGCTATTGGGACCAGACTGGCCGATTGACATTAATGACTTCGCAGATTATATCTCTCGTGGAGTGGAGGAGTTAGTCCAGGAGATGGCGGAGGTCTGTAATAAGGTGTCGTTTCAGCTTTATCCAGATCAGTGGGTGACTACTTGTAAAGACCTAGAAACCCAGAAGCGAGGTATTGAAGGGTATGTAAATGATGTCTTGTCTGATGAAGAGGATCGGATGTGGGTGGAGCGAAGGTTTGGTGAGTTGTGTGTAGCCTTACAATAAAAGAAGGGTGGGTGTTAGTTAGTACTCATATGAGTACTAACTTTAGGACTAAAGAAGAGTTATAGGCTAATGGAACCCGATGAAGAAGACTCATCCTTCTTTGTGACTTGAATCACGACGCCAGCCTCCACCTTTATGGTCTTAGCACAAACTAAACAAGGAGCAGATGTAGATCCACCACAATAGCATAGAGACATTTAACCGAAATAAGCATAGCTTTAGGTGATATCCAAATTATCTTATTCTCTTATTACAAATGACTCGTTACTCATGTGGCTTTAATGGTCGATGTGAAGCTAATCCCTACGGAGAATACTCCTCTCGTACTCGATGCTTCGATCACTGTCAAAGCATTAGTAACAAAGACATCCAAGATCTCATCTATCAATACTCTCCCCAAGAAGCCATCCAGCTCGCACCCACTGATCAGCGTCGTATCATTAATCGTCTCACGAATAATCTACTCAATCCACATCCTAATGACTTAGTCTCAGTGCTAACTGCCCTTTCGTTACTACCTGAAAGAGGGATCTCAGCTCTCGTGTCAAACCCTGCTACTTGGCCTTATATGGAGAGTCTCTACTCGTTTGATGAGATAGTAGACGCCCACTACGAGGCAGGAGATATGATAGCATATGAAAGATTGGAAGAATTACTCGGAGCAGTCGACTATAACTACCTCTATCATAGGGCGTTGGATACAGGTCATTGTGACGTGGCCGATCTACTGGAGCCTAACGCAGAGCTAACCGGAGATGAGATTCAAGACTATACTCATAACTCACCATATGACTGTGTTACAGCCCATATGGTGAGAGTCTATTCCAGTTTCGATGGCTATTGGAATAAAGTATCTTTAGCCGAAGCCTCAGCTGATCACAACGACTTACCTTTCTTCTTAAGGTTACTAAGATTATATGACAACGAGGAGTTAATGGCTATCGCTTCTGTTCATGGGGGATTACCTTTCCTTGAGAGGTTAGCGTTGAGTGGTTATTATCTCACATTGGTTCAGGCTTCTGAGTTAGGACTACCATACCTCTATCTCACATTAGAGAGTTATGATGAGAGTCCGGACGACTGGGAAATCGAACAGGCATTGTTGGTAGTACAGGACATTGAGTCATGCGATTTACTACATTTATTGTTAAGGGATGACTCAAGAGAGATGAGTTGTGACGAGCGATTTCAGTAGCTAAACTATTCATGACAGCGTCATGAAAGATACTTAACCCTTTACTACCCCAAACCCAATGGTATGATCATCCTTTCTCAAGATGATCCGATCACCCACGCTTACTCTAAAGGTGTCATCACAGCTGACACCCGCAAGAATTACCGAACCATTCAGAGCAAATGGTACCTTCTTCTTTTTCACAACATCAATCAAGCTTTCCACTGTCACTTGATATTCGACTGATCCCACGTGTATCACCAACGACAATCCAGCACTAAAGAGTAGTGTATAATCCTCTGTAAACATCAGACGAGCCTGGATCTTGACTTGTTTGGTAGGAGTAATCAGAGAAGGAGTGGTGGTAGTAGTCTCAGGTCTAGCTACTTTCTTAAGTAGAGCCAATAACTCCACTAGACCAGTTCCTACATACCCTGAGGCAGGATGAAAGTGGAGGCTTTGAAAGCCTAACTTCTTAAGATGTAGCTGTAGCTCTCCCAAGATCTTACTGTAACGAGGAGTGTCCTGTGCTACCAAGTCTATCTTATTCATGACCACCACAAGATCTTGGACGCCAGTGGCTCGTAGCAACAACACTGCTTCTTGGGTTTGACCTCCATTCATACCAGCCTCGTATTCTCCTTCAGCTAAGGAAATCATCAAACACCCGATAGTCTCAGAGGGGCGAGTGGCGTTAAGGCCGGCAATGAGGTTTCGAACGTAGGCTTTGTGACCAGGGCAGTCAACCAAAATGTAGTCTTGTTGTTGGTAAGTGAAAGGGACTAAGTCATAGTCAACGGTGCGACCATTAGTCTGCTCTTCTTCATCTTTATCCAGAAGGTAGGCGAACTCACACCCCTTACGTTTGTTTGAGTCAGCCTTCCGCTTCATTGACTCCATTGTGCGATCATCAATACAACCACTCTTGTAGAGGAGATGACCGCTAGTGCTACTCTTGCCCGCATCCACGTGGCCGACAAAGACGAACTTGATGACTGAAGCCATTTGGGTCTGAAAAAGGGAAGTGAAGAGTGAGTTATCAATTATAGATTGATTGTTCTTTTTCAATGACGGGTGAGGGTATAGGACGTAAAGATGAGTCGTCTCTGTTTCATTGAAGAGCCGAGATGTGGAGCGAGTAAGCCATGTGTTAACATCCCATGTGCTACACCTAATGAGTGTGGTATGGAGTGTCAGTGTGAGTGCTTGAAGCATCCGATGGATAAGTTTGATTTGAAGACATTGAAGAAGTATACGGGAGGAGATGTCGTGATGGCTTCGGACAAGAAGCATTACCTGGCATCTGTGATGACTATCGGTAGCCAGGACGTAGTGGTCTTTGATGATGAGGGGAGAGTGAAGACCAAGAAGCCACGACTGGAACAGTAATATACCTTACAATTGTAAGGTAACTTAAGCCATCTTTCTCAATGTCAAACTCCCCCTCGCCTTTGCCCGCTTTCTTTTAGGTAACTCGTGCGTCATCAGTTGTTGGGTCTTACCCTTCATCTTGAACAAACTACCAGCTGGCAATGGGATAGTAATCTTCTCACGCTTCTCGGACGGGTTCTTCCATCTCATAATCATGTCTCGAGTATCACCCACCGAGACCCCAAACACCGACCCTTCACTTAGCGTCCTTTCATCGTCTGAGTGAGCCGAAATGTAGTCATCACCAGTTGGGTAGTAATTGACCATAGCACTGTTAAACTCAGTCTTGAACTCGGTGTTGATCAAGTTAACTAGATCCTCGGCCAGTGGGCTCCAGGGCACACAGGGATGGACGGTTCCAGAGTAGGCATACTCCTTGTTAAGGCAGATACTGAGGCGAGGTTGGAAGATGTCCTTACCATACATTGGACGAAGTTGGTGCTTGATGAGGGGAAGGGAGGTGAGTTCGGTGAAGAGGTCGGCGGAGTCAAGATGAGTGATGTAGTTCAAGACCACTGACACAAAGCAGTCTTGTTCGTCGACGTAGATGATTTCCTCCATTTTTGGAGAAGGGAGATGGTATGGTGTTTATCGAGAGAGAAAAATATCAATGAAAATGATGGAGGTGAGATGATGTAAGAAGTGGAGACTGGGTAACGCTTAATAGATTACTCTATTAAGCATAGAGTAATTAGTTACGAACCGCCAATCCACCTGGTGGCGATATCACATGATAGGGATCTCCTGTCAATCGACTATGACTGGTCATTTGAGGTGGGGCAGTACTACTGTGAGCGGTACTACTGTGAGCAGTAAACCGCAAGCCACGACCACCGTCACCGTTTGGATAATACAGGTTACTGATACCAGTCTTTTGGAAAGGGGAGTGATAAGTAATCATGGTTGGCGACCTTCAAAAGGTGAGTGGAAAATTATTCAATCTCTCATCTCAAGAAGAGATCATAGGTCGTTATCTCTTTCACCATCTCAACAATTTGAATCCTCACAATCCCCTCAACCCTCATCTCAAGAAATGGAAGCCTTCAAGACCGATCTAGGAATTAGTGAGAGTAAAGAACTGGAGGAACTAGTATCCCTTCACATCGATAGCTACTATCCCACTCCTGATCAACTCAATACCCTAAGCTGGCAAATCCTACACCTACTCACGACACCAGAGACCCGTCGTAATCTCGCATCAACCTCGCTCAAATCTCTTCTATTAACTACCATCGAGACCTTGGTAAGAACTCACTGGACAGCACTAGCTGAAGAAGTCAATTACCTACCTCATCCAACCACTGAGTATGATCTCGTCCTCTATCACGCTAACTGTCCAGATGGTCTAGCCTCTGCTTGGTGCTTCTGGAGACACAATAACTTACTTGAGACAGTCCCGATGACACATGGTAAGTCTCCACCTGATGTTAGTGGTAGAAAGGTGATGATTGTGGACTTTAGCTTCAAGCGACCTATTCTTGAGGAGCTAAAGCTCAAGTCGGCTCACCTGAAAGTCTTGGATCATCACAAGTCAGCCGAAGAAGAGTTAAGAGGATTAGACTACTGTATCTTTGACATGAGTCGTGCCGGTTGTGAGATGGCTTGGGACTTTACGGAAGGTTCAGCTCCCAGACCCTACTTCTTACAGGCCATCGCAGATCATGATGTCTGGCGTCAAAACCCTCGGAGTGAGGCTATCTGTAAGGCTATCCACAAGCGGAAGATGATGAACTTTGAAGGGTTTAACTCACTTATGGATAATCCTATCCTAGAAACCGAGCTGGTAGCTGAGGGGAAAGCCTTAATTGAAGCCGATGAGAGATTGATCGCCAACGCTCTGAAGTATTCTCGACTTTACAGCTTTAGGAGCTATCGAGTAAGGATTGGTATCCCGCCACCAGGTCTAAGGTCAGAGTTTGGACATGCGATGTGTTTGATGGGAGACTGTGATTTTAGCCTGACATGGCAATACTGCCTTGAGGAGAATGAGTTCTGGTGTAGTGCTAGGTCAATGGACCACTTGGTGGATGTATCGGCGATTGCTAAGTTGCTTGGAGGTGGAGGACATCGGAATGCTGCGGGTTTTACCATCTATGGTAAGAATGGGGAGAATGTGAGAAGTTATTTCACACCTGTTTAATTACACTTTGTTAAAGTGTAAAATGGAGAGTGAAGCTGTGAGTGAAGAGAAAGAAGAACGAGGAATTACATGTCACCACATCTCTTACTACTTGTATCCTGTTTCACTATTCTTATAACTGTTATAAGAATGGTAATGAAGCGTCAGAGTGAGTAATCACCTGACGCTTCATCTCTTACTTGTTTCACTATTCTTATGGCAGTGATAAGAATGGTAATGAAGTATACTCACTCTTCACCTCACTCTTCACCTCACTCTTCACCTCACTCTTCACCTCACTCTTCACCTCACTCTTCACCTCACTCTTCACCTCACTCTTCACCTCACTCTTCGCATAACTCTTCGCATAACTGTCATGAGAGAGATGAGGTGACAGGCGATTAGCTATCATGACGCTTCATTACCATTCTCATAACTGTCATGAGAATAGTGAAACAAGTAAGAAGAGTGGTGACAGGCGATTAGCTATCATGACGCTTCATTACCATTCTCATAACTGTCATGAGAATAGTGAAACAAGTAAGAAGAGGTGATTACTCGTTCTGACACTTCATTACCATTCTCATAACTGTCATGAGAAAGAAGAAGAGTTGATACAAGTGATATCAACTCTATCACCTCTCACCTCTCTAAATACCTATTCTCCCATTTTCGCACAAAATAAAACGTAATATTTCGCTCATCTAAATGATCGTCGTCCGAGCAACCACGAACATCACCACTAGCCTCTCCCAACTGGTACAGGCTTGGATTGTAGCAGAACGCACTAACCGGCGTCTATTAGTACAATGGGAGTCACTCCCACCTTCACTAATTACTCTTCACCCTTTCTTTGACTATAATCGACATGACTCTAAGGGAGCAGTGGAATACACTCCTAAGATGCACGGATTAGAGAATAACAAGAGCCTACTGACATACTACCATCAACGAGTCTTTACACAGATACTACAGGTGAGACAACCAGTCACTTTACCCTATGCTCATAAACAGATAGCTCTATGGGGTAGTGCCAGCTTTGGGTATATGGCAGAGATTAGTAGGAAACATTGGTGTAAGTTAAAGTATGTCTATAAGTTTAAGAGTAATAGTCCAATAGGATCATTGGATCCAGTAGTCTATCAGGCCGGTGTGGTACCACCAAAACAGATTACTGAGGTAGGAAATGTAGAGGAAACTTGGGCTAACTTTCTTTATCTGATAGCTTGTAATGTAATAGTTACGAAGTCCTCTGCCTTCGTTGAGACGGTATGTATGATGTTTCGGGGTAAAGAGTATTGGGTAGTGGGGGAAAGAGGAATAGTATTGGAGAAGTAATCTGGTCTCATAACTAGTTATGAGAGTAACACCACGGACTATCCATTCCGTGCTATCCTATTCCTCCAAAAGCACTCAGGTGGCGTTTCATGTTCTAACAATAGAGCCTGGTCTTCTATTAGAAGACATGTTTGACACCGCCTATCAATGAAGATAATCATCTCCTCAAACGAGGAGGGATCGTAGTAGTCAAACTTAAGCTCTCCATACAAGCTTTCAAGATAATAGTACATTTTACGGAAGATCATTGTGATCGAGGTGATGTCTCAGCGAGAACAGTATTCGAAATCACATGGGTCATGCTAGATGACTAATCACAATTATTATTCCTTCACACTAAAATGTGGTTCTGGATCTTCTTGTTAGTCATCGCCATTATAGTAATTGCTTTGTATAGTAGCAATGGTATCCGCTCACTGATAGGAGTAGCCCCGATTCCCACCTATCGCCTTTGGACTCCTGGTACGATGAATGGGGTTGAGGGTCAGTACCACATGGTAGCTATAGGTATTACTAAGTACACTGCTAATCAACTACTCATTGACGATATTGCAGCTGCCGGTCTGGTGGTTACTCAGACAGAGTTCAATCTAGGAGTGACTACACTAGCCACTGGTACCATTGTATTCTACTTCCGAGCCACTGGTGACGATCGCCCGTTCCAAGGCAATGAGGCTCTGTACCTACGACCGACTGGAGACATTAAAGAATTAACCTTTGCTGATACCTTCGCACTCCATAAGAATGGTACGATCACGGTTCCCTGTATCGATCACAACCAGCTCACGGTGTGTAATAACAATACTATCTGTACTAATGGAACAGTGACACATGGCGGGATCACCAGTGGCGACCCTTTGACAGTCCAAATAGTGAAGCCAGCCACTGACTCATCGGTAGCTACCTGTTATCTCGTTCGCACAACAGCGACCGGAACAATAGAGTATCTTGTGAAGGGACAGCATCTCTGCCCTTACAATGGGTCGGAGGTGGCTATTCATGATCAGTGCCGTATGTTAGGTTTGAATGCGGGTCAGGTGGGTGGCCCGACCATTCCGATAATGACGACTGGTACTGGTGATGTGTTTAATTTGGAACCGATAGCATAAGATGAACTTCTTCTCATATGAGAAGAAGTGAAGAGACTAATTAACGCCATTTACAGTTGGTGATAGGAGTGGTAGTAGTGGGAACGATAGTGTTCACAGGAGTAGTAGTGGTAGATGTTGTTGTTTCGGAGGCACCTGCTACCACTGGTACAGATACAGCCACTGTAGTCGGTAGCGTGTCAGGGATAGTCCCCGCCACACACGATCGGAATTGACTGTAAGTGTCATAAGTCGTTAAACAGGTGGTAATTTTACTCGTGTCAAAGATGAGGCGTGTTGGCATTTATGATGGATAACATATAATTATTGATCGTTACGAGTTCGATTAGAGGAGAAGGTACCGTCATGTCCGTCGTCATCCAGCAAACCATCTTCTTCACTATAGAACCAGCCTCGCTCTTTAGTGTGGAACGTTCATCCTATGGATCATCCCATTACACCCTAAATGGTGAGATATGTAAGGATAACCCTCTCATTTCCACCATTGCCCAGGGCTATAAGATCATTAGCTCACAACTACAGCCTCTCACCACGCCTGGTGGATGCGGGACAGTTACCGTCTTCATCCTTGATAAGGCGAAGTCCTAATCTATATTTCACTACAGTGTAGTGAATCTGAGTTCAACACCAGTCCTCTTTTGACTATAACTAAATGATCCAGTTTCTCTCACAGGCCTTACTCTGCCAAACTTTAGATCTTTGCGAAAGGAATGAGTATTGGAGAGTGGTATGGTGGTGTGTTAATATCTTTACCTTGATAGAAGGAACTCACGTTAAGGTTTTACTCGAGAGTGGGTAAGAGGAAAGACACTACCTATAGAATTAAAGGTACAATTTAGTATGAGTGATTACTTCTTGGTCAGTGAGTATTTGATAAGTTGGTTTCATGTTCGTTTGACATGAAATGCTCCAGTTTTTAGAGCCGACGATGATTCTATTGATGAAGGATATCAGCTCGGAGCTACGAATCAATGCCTATACCAAGGTACAATCCTTACTTGACGACCAGAGTTACTTGATGTATGTTTATAGGGAGCAGTTTACGCCACACGTTACCCTTGAGCCTCGTAGTTATGACTTAGTACATAAGATAAGTCACATTATTCTTAACAGTCCCAGTGAGAGACAGGTATCAGTATATCTGGAGTTTCCGAACATGTGCGATGAAGAGTTGGTGTATTTACAGTGTACAAGTGAAGAGCTGGTTTCGTACATACTGAAACAGGTACCTTTTACACTTAGTAATCAAGACCTTATAGATTGGATGGAGGTTTACCCGACTGACTCAAATGTAAAGCAGAGGTACCAAAGATACCTGAAGAGGTAAGTTCTATTCGATTGAATAGAAAGATGTCATGTGTGAGATAGAAGGCTAAGCCGGTGTTGTTAGCTTTGGAAAGGCTCTTGATAAGGCGAAGGTCTAATCTATATTTCACTACAGTGTAGTGAATCTGATTTCATCCCAGTTCCTCTCTTAGTTTAACTAAAATGTTCCAGTTACTCTCACAGGGCTTACTATGTCAGACCTTAAACCTCTGTGAAAGGAATGAGTAT
>JBAZAY010000084.1:0-9743 GCA_041671725.1 Gallionella sp.
GAGCGGCCATACCCACGGAGGACAGATATGGCCTTTCGGTTATCTGGTCATGCAACGATTCCCGATGATCGAGGGTCGCTATGAATCAGCTGGCATGACGACCCTCGTTTCCCGTGGCACGGGGACCTGGGGACCTCGCATGCGCCTCTGGCAACCCGCCGAAATCCTCCGTGTGACACTGCATAACGGTGCGAAAAAGCCACCTGATGCGGGCGAGCAGCAATAACCGGACTGATTTACTCAGGCCTTATCGAACTTCATTACACCGCCACGGCAGTCCACCACGATGGTGTCTTTTGCGGCAAAGCGACCTTCCAGAATATGTTTGGCCAGCGGGTTCTCCAGTTGCGACTGGATTGCGCGTTTCAGCGGTCTGGCACCATACACAGGATCAAAGCCGGCGGTTGCAATCTCGGCCAGTGCGGCTTCGCTGATCGTCAATTTCATCTCCATTGCCGCCAGACGTTTTTCCAGATATTGCAACTGGATGCGCGCGATGGACTTGATGTTCTTTTCATCCAGCGCATGGAACACCACCACCTCATCGATGCGGTTGATAAACTCGGGGCGGAAATAAGTTTTTACCTCGCCCATCACAGCCAGCTTGATCACCTGATAATCGTCGCCAGACATCTGCTGGATCATCTGGCTACCCAGATTGGACGTCATCACGATCACCGTATTTTTGAAGTCCACGGTGCGCCCCTGCCCGTCGGTCATGCGACCGTCATCCAGCGCCTGCAGCAGCACGTTGAATACATCGGGATGCGCCTTCTCCACCTCGTCCAGCAAGATCACGGAATACGGTTTGCGGCGCACCGCCTCGGTCAGCCCGCCGCCTTCTTCATAGCCGACATAACCCGGCGGCGCACCGATCAAGCGCGCCACGGAATGTTTCTCCATGTACTCGCTCATGTCGATGCGGATCAGATGATCTTCGGAGTCAAACATGAAGCCGGCCAGCGCCTTGCACAGTTCGGTTTTACCCACGCCGGTAGGCCCCAGAAACAGGAAAGAACCGTAGGGCCGGTTCGGATCGGACAGGCCGGAGCGCGAACGGCGGATCGCATCCGACACCAGTCGAACCGCCTCGTCCTGCCCCACCACCCGTTCGTGCAGCTTCTCTTCCATCTTCAGCAGCTTGTCGCGCTCACCCTGCATCATCTTGGATACCGGAATGCCAGTCGCGCGGCTCACCACCTCGGCGATTTCTTCCGCGCCGACCTGCGTGCGCAGCAGCTTGTTCTTCTGCACGCCGCCTTCGGCTTCGCGTTGCGCAGCTTCCTTCTGTCTGGCTTTAAGTTGCGGCAGCTTGCTGTATTGCAACTCAGCAGCTTTGTCCAGCCGCCCCTCGCGGGTCATCCGATCGATCTCAGCTTGTACGCTTTCAATCTCTTCCTTCACAGTCGCCGCACCGTGTGCCGCGCCCTTCTCCGCCTTCCAGATTTCTTCCAGATCGGCATACTCACGTTCGAGTTTTTTGATCTCATCTTCGATCAGGCCCATGCGCTTGCGAGATGCCTCATCTTTCTCTTTTTTCACCGCTTCGCGCTCGATCTTGAGCTGAATCAGGCGGCGCTCCAGCTTGTCCATCACTTCCGGTTTTGAATCAATTTCCATCTTCATGCGTGAGGCCGCTTCATCGATCAGGTCGATGGCCTTGTCCGGCAAAAAACGATCGGTGATATAGCGATGCGACAGTTCTGCTGCTGCAACGATGGCGGGGTCGGTAATCTCCACGCCGTGATGCACCTCATACTTTTCCTTCAAACCACGCAGAATGGCGATGGTGGATTCCACCGACGGCTCATCCACCAGCACCTTCTGAAAGCGACGCTCAAGGGCGGCATCTTTCTCGATGTATTTGCGGTATTCGTCCAGCGTGGTTGCCCCCACGCAATGCAGCTCGCCGCGCGCCAATGCAGGCTTGAGCATATTACCCGCATCCATTGCACCTTCGGCTTTGCCGGCGCCGACCATGGTGTGCAACTCGTCGATGAACACGATGTTCTGGCCTTCGTCCTGCGCCAATTCTTTCAGCACGTTCTTCAGGCGTTCTTCGAACTCCCCGCGATACTTCGCCCCTGCCAGCAAAGAGGCCATATCGAGGCTCAATACTTTTTTGTTTTTCAGCGAATCCGGCACTTCGCCGTTGACAATGCGTTGCGCCAGCCCTTCAACAATGGCGGTCTTGCCCACCCCCGGTTCACCGATCAGCACCGGATTATTTTTGGTGCGGCGCTGCAACACCTGAATCGCGCGGCGTATTTCATCATCGCGTCCGATCACCGGGTCCAGCTTACCCTGACGAGCACGCTCGGTGAGATCGAGGCAATATTTTTTCAGCGATTCGCGCTGACCTTCCGCCTCCTGCGAACCTACGGATTCGCCGCCACGCACGGCCGCGATCGCCTGCTCCAGTGGCGCACGCGATACGCCGTGGGTTTTCAGCAAGCGACCTGTCTCGCCTTTATTATCCGTTGCGGCCAGTAGAAACATCTCGCTTGCGATGAACTGGTCACCGCGCTTCTGCGCTTCCTTGTCAGTCAGGTTAAACAGGTTGGACAGATCTCGCCCCACCTGCACCTCGCCACCGTGGCCTTCCACCTTGGGCAGACGGGACACGGCGTCATTCAACGCAGTCTTCAATGCATTAACGTTGCCGCCTGCACGCGCCAGCAACGAACCCGCCCCGCTGTCCGGGTCATTGAGCATCGCCAGCAGCAGATGCTGTGGCTCGATGAACTGACTGTCTGAACCGACGGCCAGACTCTGGGCATCGGACAGGGCTTGTTGCAATTTGGTGGTGAATTTGTCGAAACGCATAATGCACTCCTCGGATTAACTATCTATGAGACGCAAATGGGGAAGCTCTGAATAATTTCAAGTCTGCTACGGGCATGATAAATAGTAAGAACCACGTCATGCCCGTATCCCTCACCCAAACCCTCTCCCGCGAGCGGGCGAGGGGACAAACGTACCGCTAAGCGGCTTCGCAAGTATTCTCTGCATCCCTTATACTACACCCGTTTATCTCACAATTACCTGCCGCCGCCATGCCCAATCTTGCCCAGTACATCCAGAATAACGTCAGCCTTTCGCTAAATGAAGATATTCAAACCGGTGACCTGACCGCGCAACTGTTGCCCGAGTCGCTGACAGCCACAGCCCAGGTTATCACCCGTCAATCCGGCGTGTTATGTGGCACTGAATGGTTTAACGGGTGTTTTATGACACTTGACCCTGACTGCACCATCCACTGGCTGGCAAATGACGGCGATGTAATCCGCCCCGGCCAGAAGCTTTGCGAGATTAGCGGGCGTGCTCGCGCCTTGCTGACGGCTGAACGCAGCGCGTTGAACCTGCTGCAAACCCTGTCCGCGACAGCCACCAATACCCGGCGCTACGTCGAGGCGGTGGCAGGCATCAACGTCAAGATCATGGATACGCGCAAGACCCTGCCGGGGCTGCGCCATGCGCAGAAATACGCCGTGCGGGTAGGCGGCGGACACAATCAGCGTGCAGGACTTTACGACGGTATACTCATCAAGGAAAACCATATCGCGGCAGCGGGCAGTATCACCGCCGTACTGGAACAGGCACACAGCCTTGCAAAACCCGGTATCAGCGTACAGATAGAAGTGGAAAACTGGATGCAACTGGATGAAGCGCTTGAGGCCGGTGCAAAACTGATCCTGCTCGATAACTTTGACCTTGATGCGCTCTGTTCAGCGGTCAAGCACACCGCCGGCCGTGCCGAACTGGAAGCCTCCGGCGGCATC
Organism: Gallionella sp.; assembly: GCA_041671725.1. Taxonomy (GTDB): domain Bacteria; phylum Pseudomonadota; class Gammaproteobacteria; order Burkholderiales; family Gallionellaceae; genus Gallionella. The sequence continues at coordinate 3,783 of JBAZAY010000084.1, forward strand.
ACACTGAGCGGCTTGCGCGAAGTTGCCGAAACCGGCGTAGATCGCATCTCCATCGGCGCGCTCACCAAAGACGTCGAAGCACTCGACCTTTCGATGAGAATTATCTAGCCGGTAACAAGTAGCGGACAGCGAACAGCAGGTATATCATGAACAGCGGTTTGGTAAATAATTAAATCCTGTCCGCTTCGAATTACTGGAGACCGTCATGATTGAATCACTGCATATCGTTTGCCCGCATTGCGACGGAATAAATCGTGTTCCATCCAACAAACTCGGCGAACATCCCGTCTGCGGAAAATGCCGGTCGCGCCTGTTCATCGCACATCCCGTAGATCTGAATGCCGGCAACTTCAACCTGCACGTCGAACGCAACGACATTCCGGTGCTGGTGGATTTCTGGGCACCCTGGTGCGGCCCATGCCGGATGATGGCCCCTGCGTTTGTGCAGGCCGCAGCGCAACTGGAACCGGCAATGCGCCTGGCCAAACTGGATACCGAACAGGCGCAGGAACTGGCGGGACGCTATAACATCCGCAGCATTCCCACCCTCGCCTTATTCAAAAATGGCCGTGAAGTGGCGCGTCAGGCCGGCGCGATGGAGAGTGAAAATATTATCAAGTGGGCGAGAGCAAAGGCGCAATAAACAAAACCCATCCTATTGATTTAACTATATATTCCTCACACTTTAGTCTGCCGCACAAAGCGACAGCTTAGCCACTGCACCGCATCATCGACGTAGGTAAACACCACCGGCACCACCAGCAGGCTCAAAAATGTCGAAGTAATCAATCCGCCAATCACCACGATCGCCATCGGTTCACGGAAACTGCCGTCCCCCGCCCCCAGATTGAGCGCCACCGGCAACATACCCGCGCCCATCGCCAGCGTAGTCATCACAATCGGCCGTGCACGTTTACGACAGGCATCCAGCAACGCATCGAAACGGTTCATGCCGCGATCACGGCGCGAGACGATCGCGTATTCCACCAGCAGGATGGAGTTCTTGGTGGCGATGCCCATCAGCATGATCAGGCCTATCATCGACGGCATGGACAATGCGGTGCGCGAAACGAACAGCGCCAGAAATGCCCCCGGAATCGACAACACCAAGGCCGCGAGAATGGTGGTCGGCTGCATGAAATCCTTGAACAGCAGCACCAGCACGATATAGATGCACAATACCCCGGTGAACATCGCCAGACCGAAGCTGGCGAACAACTCCTTCATCGCTTCCGCATCACCGATCGGTGCCAGTTCAATGCCCGCCGGCAGATTGACGATGGACGGCAACGCAAGTGCCGCTGACTGCACCTTGCCCAGCGGTTGACCTGCCAGTTCGACCTCGAAGGTCACGTTGCGCTGCCGGTCATAGCGGTCTATCTGTGCCGGGCCGCTGGCCAACTGCACGCTCGCCACATTGCCCAGCATCACAGGTCCCTTCGCCCCCGGCACCACCAGACGGGAGAGCAGTTCCATATCCTGCCGTGCATCGTCACGCAGTTTCACCACGATAGGCAACTGCCGTTCGGGCAGGTTAAGCTTGGCTAGCGACTGATCGTAATCGCCGTTGGTCGCCACGCGCAGCGTCTCGGCGATGCTGCTTGCCGTCACGCCCAGATCGGCAGCCTTCGCATAATCGGGACGCACCACGATTTCCGGGCGCAGCAGACCGGAGTTGGACACCACGTTGCCCACACCGGGTATCGTGCGCAGTTCCTGACCGACCTTGAGCGCATAGTCGCTCAGCAGAACGCCATTTTCAGCGGTCAGCACCAGCTGGTATTTGTCCGCAGACGACCCCATGCCGACCTTGACCCGCACGCCCGGCAACGCCGCCAATGCCTCGCGCAACTGTGCTTCGATCGCCTGTTTCGCCACCCGCTCGCCCATCGGTTTGAGCTGGATGGACAGCGTGGCTTTGCGCACTTCCGAGACGCCGGCCGGCTCGAACGGATTGCCTGCCGAAGATCCACCGCCGATAGCCGCATAGACCAGCGTCACGTTGGGATTGGCCGCCAGAATGGCGCGCGCCTTTTCCACCATCGCATAGCTTTGTGTAAACGTGCTGCCCGGCGGCAGGGTCAACGAGACCTGAGTCTGCGACTGGTTATCCTTGGGCTGAAACGCCTTTTCCAGCGTGCCGGACAAGGCCAGCGAACCCACAAAAAAGAGGGCTGTCACGGCCAGCGTCGTCTTGCGATGCGCCAGACACCAGCTTGCCCATTTGAGATACAGCTCCATCCAGGCAGGATCGGCATGCACCGCGCGCGGACGCAGAAAATAGGCGGACATCATCGGCGTGAGCATGCGCGCCACCAGCAGCGAGAATAGCACCGAGATGGCAGCTGTCCAGCCGAATTGCACGAAGAAGCGTCCGGGAATCCCGCTCATAAAAGCCGTCGGCAAAAATACCGCCACCAGTGTGAAGGTGGTCGCAATCACCGCCATGCCGATCTCGTCCGCCGCTTCCATCGCCGCCTGATAAGGACTCTTGCCCATTTCCAGATGGCGCATGATGTTCTCGATCTCGACGATTGCATCGTCCACCAGCACGCCTACCACCAGCGACAAGGCCAACAGCGTCACGATATTGATCGAGAAACCGAACAGATACATCAGCGCGAAGGTCGGAATGACGGCCAGCGGCAAGGCGGTCGCCGCGACGATGGTCGCGCGCGTATTGCGCAGGAAGAAGATCACCACAATCACCGCCAGCAGCGCCCCCTCGAAGATCATCTCCATCGACCCTTTATAGGCGTCGTAGATACGCTCCACCGTGTCAAACACCCGCTCCGTGCGTATTTCCGGCCGGTCTTTTTTGAGCTTGTCGAGCGCCGCCGTCACCCCTTCCGCCACCTCGATGTCGATGGCGCCCAGTGAACGCATGATCTCAAACCCCACCACCGATTTTCCGTTCAGTAACGCCGCCGTGCGGCGCTCGGCGATGGTGTCTGTCACGGTCGCGACCTGATCCAGCCTGAGATGACGGCCATCCTTCATAGCCAATTCCATCCGCCCCAGTTGTTCGGCGGTCTGCACGGTCGCCACGGTACGCACGGCCTGCTCCATGCCGCCGACATCCATGCGCCCGCCCGGTGCCTCCTGTTCGATCAGCCGCAACTGGCTGGAAATCTCCGAGGCGGTGAGATTCAAGGCCAGCAGTTTGGCCGGATCCAGCTCCACGCGAACCAGCCGGGTCACGCCGCCGACGCGATTGACTGCGCCCACGCCCTTCACACCGAGCAGCAAGCGGGTCATATTGTTGTCCACAAACCAGGACAACGCCTCCTCGCTCATGTTCGGCACCGCAATCGCATAGGTCAGAATCGGTTTGCCGGAAATCTCGATCTTACTGACCACCGGCTCGTTCATCTCACGCGGCAAGTCGCCCCGTACCCGCGTAACAGCGGAACGCACGTCCTCCAGCGCCGCATGGGAATCGCGCTCCAGCCTGAACTCGGCTGAGACAATAGCCACCCCTTCCTTGACCTGGCTATAGAGATGTTTCAGGCCCTGCGCACTGGCAAGCGAATTCTCGATCTTGCGCGCAACCTCGGCTTCCATCTGTTCGGGGGACGCGCCCGGCAAGGTCGCCGTCACGGTAATCATCGGCAGATCGATGTCGGGAAACAGCTGGATCTTCATGGCCTTGAAGCCCATGAAGCCCAGCAGGGTCAGCAGCGCGAAGGCCATGATGCCCGGAATCGGATTGCGGATAGACCAGGCGGAAACGTTCATCGAACTGAATCCTCGCGTAGCGAGCCGTTTGCTCCTACCCCCGCTTGAGGGGGCAGGTTGGGAGGGGGGTTGGAGTGTGGCAGAGAATCGCTATTATTAACCGATCCCGTCACGCTGACCAGATCACCTTCCGTCAGAAATGCGCTGCCAGATTCAACCACCTTCACCCCTTGTTGCAGCCCGCCGGCAACTTCAATCTGCGCCCCCATTCTGCGTCCAACGACAATTTTTCTTTCCGCCACATGCAAATCAGCCTTCACCACAAATACATAAGCCGCACCGTCACGCATCACCACGGCTGATTGCGGCAACACCCATGCTGCGTTAGCCTGCTCTCCCAGCTGCAAAGTACCCTTGGCGAACATACCCGCGACTAATCCAGAATCAGCGGGCAGATCAACCAGCACCTGCCCGTAGCGGGTCTGCGGATTGATGGCGGGGGAAATGGCACGCACCACGCCCCGCACGACTTTGCCCTGCGCCGTCATCAGCTCCGCTTTCATACCCTTGTGGATCAGCCCCAGCTCATCACCCGTCAGATCGGCATGCCACTCCAGCCTGCCCTGGCGGATCAGCCGGAACAGCTCGCTGGACGGTTGCGTGAGTGTGCCGACCGTCGCGTTGCGCGCCGAAATCACGCCGTCATCCGGTGCGGTGATATGTTGTTGCGACAGGCGTAAGGCGCTGTTTTGGTGACGGGCGCGTTGCGCTTCCAGACGAGCTTTGGCGGTTTTCTCATTGGTCAGCGCCTGATCGAGTTGCTGGCTGCTGACAAAACCGGCTGATGCCAGTTTGCGTGTGCGTTCTGCATTGGCGCTGGCATCCGCCGACAAGGCCTCACTTTCGTGCAATGCCGCCTGCGCTTCCGCTTCGGAGGCCTGCATCGTATCAACGGCAAGACTCGCCAGCACCTGGCCTTTTTTGACCCGATCGCCCACGCTCACCCGCACATCCTTGATGCGCACGCCGGTCACTTCGGCACCGATGATCGCCTCCTGCCAGGCTACAACGCTGCCGTTGGCAGTCAGATTATGCATCCACTGGGCGGGTTTCAATGTGGTGGTGTTAACGGTTAATGCCGGTTTCCCGGCCTGCGGAACCAGTTTAGCCGGGATTTTTTCCGCAGCTGATCTATGCCACAAGGCCGCGCCCGAAATCACCACCAAAATCAGCCCGACCTTGATCCAGCGGGCTTTACTCAACTTCCATGCACTCAAATCGATCTCCGCATTTTATTTCAAGCAACCAAAATATTTATCCGCAGATTGCGCAGATTAACCATGATTAAGCAATGGCCTACAAACATGCCTCATGCAATCATTTGAATTAAGTTTTAATCAGCGACAGAGGCATAAAACCTGCGCAAATCAATATAATATATTGATTACACAGTATTTTTTATATTATAACTACCCGACTTTACGGGCAACCAGATCGATCAGTGCCGACATGCCGCAATGGCCTGCGCCCTCGGAAATGATACTGTCGTGCTCGATCAGATGCACGATGTCCATATCGGCGAAGGCCTCGCGCAACAACGTATCGGTGTAGAGATTCTCGACCTGTGACGGGCCGCCGGTGCGGTATTCCAGCTGGCGCGGCGCGTACCCCTGCAACAGCAGTAAACCGCCGGGTTTGAGACTACGCTTGATGTGATCGAACATTTGCTCGCGTAGCACAGGAACCAAGAACTGAATGAAGATTCCCGCCACCACATCGAAGTGATTCTCAGGCCAATCCCACCGTGTCAAATCAACCAGTTCGACGTCCATCGTCACACCGCGCCGCGCCGCCAATGCACGAGCCTTGGCAACGGCAACCTGTGAGCTGTCCACCGACAGCACCTGCAAGCCCTGCTCCGCCAGCCATACCCCGTTGCGCCCCTCACCGTCGGCCACCGCGAGACAGCTCATGCCCGGTTTAAACCATTCGCTCTGCGACACGAGAAACACATTCGGCTCGGTGCCAAAGTGGTATTCCTCCCCCTGATAACGCTCATCCCAGATACTCATATTGCCCTCATCAAAAACCACCACGCGGCGAGCGTGAAGAAAGAAACAATCAGACCTACCGCCACCATCAGATTGACCAGTTGCGGATCAAGATCGTGCTCGGAAGCCACAATTGCAGCTGTAATCATCGGCGGCATCGCCGCCTCGAACAAGGTGACCTGTATCGCCTGACCGTGAGCGCCCAACAGCGGCACGTACAACAGGAAAATTG
>JBAZAY010000085.1:0-9578 GCA_041671725.1 Gallionella sp.
TTTGACGCCCTTGGTCACTGGTTCTGCCACCGATTCGACCAGCGTATTCCACTCCATGCAATGCGGACACTGCCCCTGCCACTTCGCCGTCTGCCCGCCGCACTCGGTACAGGAATAAATCGTTTTTGTCTTTGCCATGCCCTGCTCTACCTTTACTCATGCAACGAGTTTTGTCTCCAGCCGCACACAATAGCGTACAACAAAATTGCAGCGCAAGCCGAAACAGCTGACAGCGCGAACTGGCGGCAATCCTTGCGTTCAACTTTGTACCGATAAATCGCGAATAACTGATCGACTTCCCGCCGCAACAGGTCGAAATTTCCGCAGAAGCCAAATAACCTGCCTGTGATTTTCGAAACCTGCAGCCTGCTGGCGGCTGGCTTTTTTCTGGCTACTAAAGTCATCCCGAAAACGACACGTTCGTACCGAATCTGACGACTCCATACACAATTCGACCAGATTCATCTGAGTACGCTACACCGGACAGATATCTGCTCATTTTGTTCTGCCTGACAGTTTACATGCGACGGGTATATGTTTATTATTCTTCAAGCGCCCAGCAAAGACCACCGATATTTAATAGCAACTTGTTGATTTTTTGCGACATTAACCTATTCAAGAATATTACGTGGATCAGCGAATTCCGAATATCTACGCAAAGACTGCGACGGATGCTAGATTATAGAGCGCAGCATGTTGACGGAGATGGTTTGAATTTATAATTTTCGCAGATTGCCAAGCGTTTGCTTAAGCAGATTTAATCGCTATTATTCAGATTGACAAGAAACAGATAAATATCTGATACGCTTTATAAGTTTAGAGTAACAAAGTATCCTGAAAAGCCCCGGACAAGCTGTATAACAACGAATGACAGCAGATCCCTGATATCGGTGAAACGCTTCGCAGTAATCTTAACGTTTTATATGAAATACCAAGTTCAATAAAATCAACATTGCGGGGTGCTGTGGAATCAGTCGATCTACTGAGATTAAATTTGGCAATCGAACCCGATTTGCAGAGTTTCGTCTGTTTTCTTATGGAAAGCGTAGAACGCCTCAGGGGAAATGTATTTCTCGCCTCGCGTGCCAGTTTGGAATTGAATCAACGTTTGCGCTTAGCGGGTGCATGTTGCGGGCAACCTTTCCCCGTCAGTGTACAACTACAAAATCAGAACTTACGAGTCCATTGGGATGAAAACGAGTTTTCAATCGTTCGGCTCGACACTGTAGAACAATCCATGATCGACCAATTGCGTGATTTCCTGCGCAAATCAACGGAAACCATCGCCCCGGAAATCTTGATTCAACGCAACGAAGCAATGGTGCGCCATCTGCATGAAACGCGTGTGCGCACCGAGCGAGAATTAGCGGAGTTGGAGGTGAAGTTGCTGATCCGTCAGGCGGAGTTACAGGTTTCAATACGTCAAGCTGAAACAGATGCACTTACCGGCTTGCTCAACCGCCGGGCTTTTGACGAGAAAATGAATCAGGCGTTTCGCCACACGATGCGGCAAAAAAATTCGTCGTTATCGCTCATGATGCTGGATCTGGATTTCTTTAAGAGCATCAATGATGAACACGGGCATCAGTATGGTGATAGCTATCTTATAAAAATGGCGCAGATTTTGCGCAGTGCAATTCGTGAAGATGTAGATTTTGCGTTTCGTTTTGGCGGAGATGAGTTTGCCATGATGATCCACTCCGACCATGTCACTGCCTGTTGCAAGGCAAGACATGTGATACAGCAAATGGATGGCAGGGTCAGCATCGGCATAGCGACGATTGATCAGCGCACCCGCAATGACCTGACCCTGGAAGACTTCATCCATCAAGCAGATACTGCGCTGTACGATGCCAAGCGCCGTGGCCGTGGTCGGGTGGTGGTCGATCAATGCAGCAGAAACGATGTGCAGCTTTGCGAATCTATATGTGCAGTGAAAGGCGCCTGTGTCTGACGTATTCGACAGTGCTGTCGATTGCAAGCTGCTGTTTAACAATGCGACGCACAGCGAAAGCTCGTTGATTCTGCTGCGTTCGAAATTGGTTGCCATCACCCAGCGCTTAGGCATCAGCAGCCTGAAGCAGGAAAACATGCTGCTGGTTGCATCGGAGCTGGTCAGCAATAATGTCAAACACGCAGCCGGACGAGGCATGGTACAACTATGGAAGCAACCCGGACGCGTGCTGGATCTGGTGTCAATAGATTTCGGCCCGGGCATTTCAAATCTGGCAACGGCCGAAGAGGACGGTTATTCAACCTCCAGTACGCTGGGCAAAGGGCTGGGGGCGATTCGTCGCCTGAGTGATGAGTCGTACATTTACACGCAGCAAATTCAACCGGGGCAATCGAGAAAATGGAGCGGCACGGTGATACTCGCGCGTTTTCATTTGGACCGGGAAAACCAAGAGGCGAAATCCGGTTTTAAATTCGGACTTTACTCACGCTCATTGTCTGATGAACACTACAACGGCGACAGAATATATCTGCAAAGATCCGGAAAAATGTTGCGCTGGCTGCATCTGGACGGATTAGGACACGGCGAAGAAGCGCAGGCGGCAACAGCCGATCTGGCAATACACTTGAATCACTATGAGTCCCCGGAAACCATACTGGCATTGGTAGATAGGCAGCTCCATAATACGCGCGGTGCAGTCGCGATTACCGGCGAGATTGATCTGTCCACATACAATCTGCGCATGTCAGGGGTAGGCGACATGAATGCCCACATTTATGATCAGAAGCAGTTCCAGCATATCGCATTTGCGCCTGGAATACTGGGACGCGAGCATCGTTCGGCAAATGTGTTGCAGACTGATTTTGGCAAGAAGTGTGTCGTCATCACGGCAAGCGACGGCATACGCAGGAATTGGGACGCGGCCAATTTCGCTGGCTTGTTCAATCAGCATCCGCAGTTGATTGCATATACGTTGGGTAACATCATGGGGCGAATCTCGGATGATCAGTCGATTTGCGTTTGTACAATAGGATAATCCGGTAAAGGGGGAGTAAATGGTGCAGAAAAAAGATGCTGGCGAGAAACTGGTTGCGCTGTTCAGTTTGAAGATCGGTAATATTTCCGGGCAACTGGAAGAAACGGGGCGTGAATTTTTTTGCGCGGATAATAGGTTGATGGATGAGGATGAGGTCGCTGACTTAAGCAGCGAATTCGTCAATTTAATAGCCGGATTGCTCAGCTCCAAGGATCCGAACAGACGCACTTCGCCACAATTTCACGCTTTGGAGATGTTCTTTTCAGGACTTGCACAGCGCATGTTGATGCGTGGCGGCAATGTGGAGGACGTGGTGCGTTATGCGCAGCAACTGCAATACAGTTTGATTTCAGCACTTGAACTTGACAGCGGAATCATCTTTACCCAGTCGCGCTCGGTGCTGCTGTATTTCGCTCAGGTCTTCGATGAACTGATTATGGCGATCTTCCGTACCTATCTTGGCGACCGTGAGAAAATCCTGAAGGCTCAGGAGGCAGAGTTGCGCGAAACCTCCACGCCGATTACCGAAATATGGGATGGGGTATTGACGCTGCCCATCATCGGCACGCTGGATTCCAGTCGCACCATGCTGGTCATGGAGGCGTTGCTTAATCGCATCGCCAAGGATCATGCCCGCGCGGTAGTGATGGATTTGACTGGCGTTAAAAACATCGACTCCCAGGTGTCGCATCACCTGATCCAGATGGTGCGTGCCGTGCAGTTGATGGGATCGGATGCAATCATCACCGGCATTCATCCGGAAATAGCACGCGCCCTGGTCAGCCTGAACATTGACTTGACCGGTGTGACCACCCGCGCAAGCCTGTCTGACGGTTTGAAGGAGGCATTTTCGCGCATGGGCATCCAGGTCAGTCATAAAGCAAGCTAATGGCTATTTCAGGCATACACCTGACGTGTATCGGCCGTGGCAATTTTTTGCTCGAGCCGCTACGCAGCATGAACATTCAAGATGCCGGGCAACTGATGCAGGATATCATCGCACTACTGCAGCAAAGCCGAGGGGTGCGGCTGTATTATGACCTGAACGGGCTGCCTGTCATCGACCCTGTGTATTACGACTGGCTGGACAAGTTGGCTCGCATTTGCCTGACGGTAAACATCAAAATGATCTGCATCAATATGCAGCCGACGGCAGCGTTCACCTTATCCAGCTTTCTCGCCAGCGAACCGGTATTTGCAACCGCGCTGGGTGTTCCGGACTAACTGCCTGTCCTGGCAGCCTGTCGCCCGGCTAATTATTCAGCCAAAGCGGGCCTGTTTGCGATACCATCACGGTTGATTTTTTGCCTGCAATTAACATGTCTACTGAAGTCGCCCGTTTCTTTTCCGAACAAAGCCCGCTTGCCACCGAGGTGTCATCGTTCCGTCCGCGCGCGCAGCAGCGGGAAATGGCGCTGGCTGTTGCCGAAGCCATAAAAAACAACGCGATTCTGGTGGCGGAAGCCGGCACCGGCACCGGCAAGACCTTTGCCTATCTGGTGCCCGCCCTGTTGGGCGGCGGCAAGGTAATCATTTCCACCGGCACCAAGAACTTGCAGGATCAGCTGTTTCAGAAGGATCTGCCGATGGTGCGCGATGCACTCAAGGCACCGGTATCGATCGCCTTGCTCAAGGGCCGCGCAAACTATGTGTGCCACTATCATCTGGAACGCACAGCGAATGACGGGCGTTTCGCCACGCGCGAAGACATCAAGCATCTGGGCAAAATCAAGAAATACGCCAAGATCAGCGATACCGGCGACAAGAGCGGCGTCGCCGATGTGCCGGAAAACGCGCCTATCTGGCTGCAGGTAACTTCGACGCGCGACAACTGCCTGGGTCAGGAATGCCCGAACCACAAGGAATGTTTCGTGCTCCATGCGCGCACCGAGGCGATGAAGGCCGACATCGTGGTGGTCAATCACCATCTGTTTTTCGCCGATGTCATGCTGCGCGATGAAGGCGTGGCCGAACTGTTGCCTGCCTGCAACACGGTGATCTTCGATGAGGCGCATCAGTTGCCGGAAACGGCCAGCCTGTTCTTCGGCGAAAACCTTTCAACATCACAACTACTTGATTTATCTCAAGATTCTCGCATAGAAGCGCTGACTTCCGCCAAGGATTTCGCGCCATTGCCCAAAGCCTGCGATGAACTTGACAAGGCCGCACGCGACTTGCGACTGGTATTCAAAAAAGAAGGCCGGATGCCCGCGATTGCAATGGAGAGCTTCAAGGAATTCGCCCCCGCGCTGAAAAATCTTAGCGAAAAACTGGCACAAATAGGCAGCATGCTGGAAAAACAGGCAGAGCGCAGCGAAGGTCTGGAGAACTGCTGGCAACGGGCGCAGGGTTTTGCGCAACTCTTGAAGCAATGGCAGGACGACAAGGGCGATGACAAGGTACGCTGGCTGGAGGTATATCACCACTCGCTGCAGCTGAACAGCACGCCGCTGTCCATCGCCGAAATCTTCGCAAAGCAGATCGAAAGCTGTGCGCGCGCCTGGATATTTACGTCGGCGACACTGGCGGTGAAACAGGACTTTTCCCACTATCAGTCTGAGATGGGCCTGCTAAAGGCCAAGACTGCCTGCTGGGACAGCCCGTTCGACTATGAAAAACAGGCCTTGCTGTACGTGCCGACCAACCTGCCGGAACCGAACAGCGAAGGCTATACCGATGCGGTGGTGCAGGCCGCCCTGCCGATGCTGGAAGCCAGTCGCGGCCGCGCCTTTTTACTGTTCACCAGCCTGCGTGCGATGCAGCGCGCTTATGAGATTTTGCAGGCCGAGTTCGACCGGCGCGGCTGGGACTACCCGCTGCTGTTGCAGGGCGAAGGGTCGCGCAATGAGCTGTTGAGCCGCTTTCGCGACCACGGCAATGCGGTGCTGCTGGGCAGCCAGTCGTTCTGGGAAGGCGTGGACGTCAGAGGCGAAGCCTTGTCGCTGGTCATCATCGACAAACTGCCGTTCGCCCCGCCGGACGATCCGGTGCTGGCCGCGCGCATCGCGCAAATCACCAAACAGGGCCGCAACGCCTTCATGGAATATCAGTTGCCGCGCGCCATCATCACGCTAAAACAAGGTGCCGGACGCCTGATCCGCGATGAAAATGACCGTGGTGTACTGATGATCTGCGACCCGCGCATCATCACCAAACAGTACGGCAAACGCATCTGGCAAAGCCTGCCGCCGATGAAACGCACCCGGGTGGAAACGGAAGCCGTGGCATTTTTCAACCCGCCCACCCCCTAGCCCCGCGAGCTGCTTTCCATGTTCGATAAATCTGAAAACCGCAGTTCAAGCCACAGAGCTCACAGAGAACACAGAGAGTTACATGGGTTTTTCACTTTTTGTTGACTCACCCAAAAGGTGATTGAAAAACTTATTGTAACTATCTGTTTTGCGAGTTTTTACCCACAAGGCAAAATCCCTGCGAGAAGCGATTGCGAGTTGATGCCCGCAGGGCATCATCCCTGCCTACCCTGTTTTACTCGGTGATCTCGGTGTTCTCTGTGGCTAAATGCTTTTTATAAACGCTAACTCATCGAACATTCCGGTTGCCAGCTTGCCTCGGGTCGAAGCAATGCGGGGGACACCCCGGCCTGATTACCTGCATTCCTGCCGGTTGGCTGCCGCAGCACGCCACCTGCAATAGGCGATGAAGGTTACTGCCCCACCCAGACCGGCAACTCTTCGAATGCAAAAAAATAAGGGGCAACCCTGATTGTTTTAAGCAGCCCGCCTTCGTCCGGCGGCCGGCTTAATCGCTCAAGATCTTTATCAATCAATGGCTTGATCTTTTTAAAATCACGCGCGCGGCTGAAAACGCCATTGCGCCACTGGTACACCTCATCCAGCTTTTGAAAATAACTGTAGGAGTGATGATTGTCGTTATAGTAATCGTCGAACTTGTTGCGCCCCAGATAAATGGCATTTGAACCTTCATAGCCGGTCTTTACATGGGTAACCGGGTCGGTATTCAACAGATAAATCCAGTCTCCCGGAACGAAATTCATCGGCATCACGCCGTGTTTGATTTTCAAAAGTTTACCCGGCAGATTCATATCCTGCGGATCGAAACCTTTTTCAGAGGCCCACATTTTTGCAGGCTCGATACCCACCAGAGGATCCTGATCGGCGGTAAGCCTCGCTTCCACCAGTGCCAATTGTTCAGGGGAATGCTTGATGCGACGGTAATAATCCAGCACACCCTGTATCACCACCAGCTTGGTTGCCGTGTAGCAACCGATGGAATACTTGTGCTGATTCATGAAAACATCGTTGAGCGCCTCATGCAGAGGAAATTCCGGCTTTGGCGTGCCGTGTTTCCAGTACTTCTTATTCCATTTCGCATAACCCCCGTTGGGCCAAACCCAGGTTAAATGTTCCGTCCAGGCAACCGTGTTCTGGCGTATGGCGACGTGATCCTTCAAGGCTTCCAGATCGCAGGCTGTGCCGTTGAATTCAGTCAATCGACCATGCTGAAGCAGTGCCAGCAAAATCTCTTTTTTGGAAACGGTGCGTATATTTTTGCTCCGTCCGTGCCTGTCGGGTAGCGTTACAACATCATCCCGGATGTGCAGTTCGGGTCTATCATTGAAGTCGAGCGTGTTGAAATCGGCCTCAGGGGTATTCAAGCTGTAGCGCAACACGCCCTGCGTTCTTTCCGTTTTTTTTACGACCAGATCGGCCGGGATGCCCAGCGAGAACAAGTAGGCATCCATGCCGGATTCGAGGCTATCGAGCCGTCCCGGTTCGCATGAAAAACGAATGCCTGAATCTGCCGATCCCACACCCGCCGGAAAAATGGATTCTGTGTACTCTCTGGTGTTGGCGACAGCGCACTGTGAAAAAACCAGCAAGGCAAACAGATAACAAATTCTTAACATGAAACATACCCGTATTTTGATCCCAAGCTGCAACGCCATTTCGTGCAAAAAAACGATTGCATAATCTGGTCAACGCGACATTGCCCCGATTAATGCGAGCTTCTCAGCACGCGTCAGTTTCTTGATCGCCATCTCGCGCTTCGATGCAACTGACCTGTCCGTACAACCCTCCACGAATACCAGTTCCACCGGCCCGCGCGCCCGGGTGTATTTGGCCGCCGTACCCGCATTATGCGCGTTTAAGCGTTTTTCCAGATCGTTGGTGATGCCGCAATACAGCGTCTCATCGGCGCAGCGCAGGATGTAGCAATTCCAATTATTCGGTGATGACATTGCTCTTCAATTAGGGTGATTGCCAAATGGCGTAGCTGGTAGCAATTCCATCTTCGGCGGCGCACAAGAGACGCACGCTGTTGTTATTACTTAACAATGGCAAGTGCTACATAACAGAAAATATCAAGTCCAGCAGCGATCATCGCAAAACTCACCTGACAAAAGGAATGGTTCGCGCGGATACCACCCGATCAGGTGATAGACAGATTTTCATGTTCACGCGTTACATTTACAGAATGCATCGGCTGCACAGAAAGTCGCATGCCCATGGCTTTGAGAATAGCGGAGAAGCTGCGCAAAGCAGGATTGCCACTTGGCGACAATGTGCGGTAAAGCTGTGTTTGATTAAGGTGGGCCTGTTCAGCCACAGCTTGCACACCGCCAAACGCTTTTGTCATCTGTCTTAGCGCAATTAAAAGTTCACTTTGATCACCGTCTTCAAAGATGCTGTTTAGCAATTCGAGCGCGTATGCCGGATCTTCGCGGTATATCTCGGCCATTGCCTCATCATGGCTTCTATCTTTCATCATTCGTTCTCCTTTGCCAGTCCTGCCAATATTCGCACGCCCGGTTAATGTCTGCCGTCTGTGTCCGCTTATCTCCGCCACACAGCAACAGCACAATTTTTTTGCCAGCTACGGCGTAATACACTCGATAGCCGGCACCAACATCAATGCGTAGCTCCCACACACCATCACGACAAAAATCATGGTCGCCAAAGTTGCCTTGTTCAACACGATTAACGCGCCGATCAATTGCAATCTTTGCTTTTGTGTCGCGCTGCTTGCGGTGCCAATCGAGAAAAACATCTTTGTCGTCAGCAGTTAAATAATGGCGTATGTCGTACATGCGTTATATTCGTCTATAAACGAATTACTGTCAAACCATTATTCACGCTCACAGCGCATCTGGTAGCTACCAGCTGGCAGCTGGTAGCAATTCTATTTTCGGCGGCGCACAGGAAAATGCAGATGCCTGTTGTTTAAGGAAAGTAATCTGCATCAATATCCCGCGCATGGTGCAGTACACGCACAACCAGCAACTGATCGTCGCAAGGCACATAGAAAATGATGTATGGCGTACGGGTCGGAAAACTGCGCAGGCCCTCTGCCAGTTCTGGACGCGCTGTACCCATCTCAGGCTGGCTGCTCAAAATTGATACCGATGCCTGAATCACATCCAGCGATTCATCCGCTGCTACGGGATTTTCTTCAGCTATAGTTAGCCATAGCTCCAGAAGATCGGTCTCTGCAGATCGGGTAAAACGAACACCAGCCATCAGCCCGCAATCTTGCGCGTTTGTAAAATCTGTCTGCCTTGCAACTTCAGGCTTTCGAAGTCAACTTCCTTTGCATGACCATTTTTTA
>JBAZAY010000086.1:0-9214 GCA_041671725.1 Gallionella sp.
GACCTGTAGCTCCTGTGAGACCTGTAGCTCCTGTGAGACCTGTAGCTCCTGTGAGACCTGTAGCTCCTGTGAGACCTGTAGCTCCTGTGAGACCTGTAGATCCTGTGAGACCTGTAGATCCTGTAACTGTAGCAAAAGACCCCGTAGCACCAATAACTCCATCCGCCCCAGTAGCACCCGTAGCACCCGTAGCACCCGTAGCACCAATAACTCCATCCACCCCTGTAGATCCTGTCTGGCCTGTAGCTCCTACAGATCCTGTCTGGCCAGTAGCTCCATTACTCCCAGTAGCTCCATTACTCCCAGTAGCTCCATTACTCCCAGTAGCTCCATTACTTCCAGTACTTCCACCACCACCGCCACCGCCACCGCCACCAATAGGATTTACTCTAATCACTGTACACCCACCGATATTGGCAACCTGAAGCGAATTTGGACAGCTGACCATTTTAGACTGTATAATAACTATTTATGCTCGCATATACAAACTTATACTCTAGTCTCTACTAGAGTACCCATTTCACCTCACCCATGATTAGATCGACCATATTGTTTTCTTCATGATTCTTCTAACTTCACTTCAACACCCTCACACAATGCCTATCAGCGTCACCCAACTCACCACCATCCTCCTCACCGACAACACCTTCAAACAGCATGTAGTCTCCAGTAATCCTATCATCACCCTTGAAACTCTTGGTTCACCCCACACGAGACCGTCACACTTTGAACCCGCTCCTTACGGTCAGTTCATATCATATCTAACAAGGCACCGCTTCTCAGCGATGAACGGTATTGAAGCAGTTGACACTCGTGTAGAGGATGTGGTCGAGTTCTATAGTAAGGGGCAGTGTGACGGTGGTGGGTTGGATCAGAACCCTACCATTGTCTCCTTAGTGAGAAGTTATATGGTCTATATGAAGCCTGACACGTCAACTTCTGACATTGTACCCGACATTTACAACACTAGTATCGGACATAGTCTCTGGTTCGGTAGAAGCGACACCTTCAGAGATACTAACCTTCCCTCTACTCATTTCCTCAGTGATGATATGTTAGAGGATATCTTTGACTATGTGGCAAGTTTCAGCGGTAAGGGCTTCCTCATTAATCCTGATCTCAGCAACGAGACTGTGTCAGGTGATGCTAACTTGATCGTTAACGATGAGTTGATCGCCATCAAGACCTATGTAACTGAGGTAGGATCGGAGTTGACGGATTTCTACTCATTGTATGTCTATGCGGTGTTGTACTTTGAGAAGTATGGGAGAAAGCTACAGAAGCTGACAATCTATAATCCACTGTTGAGTTATACGAGGTCAGTGGGGTGCGGGGAATTTGAGGTGGGGGTGGTGGGGAAGTGGTTGGGAGAGCTGTGTTTGTGAGAGTATTACTAGTGCTACGACCGTATCTTCACATCCCAGTGCTACGACAGTTATCTTTACATTAACAACTTACATTATAGAATAATGTAAATTATACAGTGAACTCTTCCATCAACGCTGGAAGGTAACCTCTCACCAGCTCAACAATTACATCCACGTCGCCATTGCTTTTGGCTAACACTCTTATTAGTAACGAGGATATGTTAATAGATACACTGTCGGGTTCCGAAGTTCCCACTATACCTTCTACTTTACTTCTTAGACTCGTCTCTAATGCGTCCCAGTTGTCAGGTTGGGATCCAACCGTCATTACTATCTCTAAAAGCATCATACTAAAGGGAGCTATCTGCGAGAAGAGATAATCCTCTAATGTAGGGGATATGATAAGGAGTGATCTAATATCTTTGACTGACAGGTAATGAACGATAGTTACAGCCATCTCCTTTGACACTCGTAATCCGAACTCTCGCTTGACCAACTCCTGCTTGTCGAGGCTAGTAGTATCGTTGGCAGTCTCCCAATCATAAGAGAGGATAAGATAGATGAGATCCGCACTCTCGGAGCCTTGGCAGTTATTTTCACAATCTTCTAATGAAGAGTAGTTACCTTTCCAATCTGGGACGCAGTGACCTCGAATGGAGCATGCGAATGGTTTCAGATAACGGCTCATCTTCTTTAGGAGATCGCTCATAATATAATGAGAGATATCTTCTAATATGTATCCTGTTCAAAGGATACATATTAGAAGATATCTCTCATTATATTATGAGCGATCTCTCATTCGAGCCACCTCTTCAAGCTCAAAGTTGACCGAAAAAGTGTCGAACTTCCAACATAATCCATTCATTGATACCCTACAATTGTAGGGTATGTAGTGTTGTCATTCACACCATTTTATGTGTTTGAAGGGGTTGGGTAGCAAGCATCTCACCCTTATTCATATGTCCACCCCTCCTTCGCCCCACTCCCATCTCCTCCCACCACCACATTCCCCTGCCCCCTGTGAGGCTCAAACAACTCTCCAGTCTCTAACGCCAAACTCCGACTCGCACTTTCTCCCCACTTCAGTACCTCCACCCCATTCACTGTTCTCACACTACTCTTAAGATAGTAAGGAGCTACATTGATCGGTCCCTTTCTCGGCATACCATAGACCGGACTATTACCCCATGGCAGATAAGCATCGACTCTATCTACACCCAACTTTAGGTTACCGATCTGAGCCGTTGTGATCCAGCGTCTGGCTCCCACCTCTCCTATCGGAGCGTCCTTACTCCCGTCGGGGTAGTTGAGATGGGGTTGGTTGGTCTCGTCCCAAATACCACTTGGCACTCCGTATTCCTGTTTCACAGAAGCCGAGTAGATTAGTTGTTGTAGACTCATTAGTTCTGTCTGAGACGTAAACTTACCTCCTCCGAACAACCACACCACCTTCACAGGCTTAATTACTGTAGAACTATTCTTCTGTCGGTGTTGTAGAACCACTGTACCACAGCCCGAGGAGTATGAGTCAGCCGTCACCTGCCACCTTGCCACTGGAGTATCCAAATAATCGGCACTGACTAACCTCACCACTATCACCGCATTGCCATGTCGAATACTAAAACACATCTCTGTTAGTGGCAGGACTATGTCAGTCCCTATCTTAGTAGATAAGGTTACTCCATTAACCATTGTCAGTGAGTCGACTGCCAATGGTAGAATTAGGTTGCTGTTCCAAGGAGCAGAGGTCATCTCCGCCACTGTCGTACTACCAGTCGGGGCAAACATGTGAGTCACCAGCATAAATCCCTGATACTGGGTTACCACACTCCGTGCTAATCTTTGTACGTCATTACCAGCCATCCCCAAAGCACTGGGTCTAAGAAAGGGGTTACCTATGGTCTCAGTCATCAATCTAATGTAACTACTGGCTGGAGACTGGAGACCTGTGGTCTGACTAAATGGACCAGCCACGGGAGGAGCCTTCTCTCCGCTAATTCGGCAGGCCAAGAAAATACCTCCTCCCAGCATATACGAGTTTTCACCACTGTGTCCCATAGCCAGTTGAGGTGAAAGGAAGTTATATCTCTCTTGTCCACTCACTAATGAGAATCGATCTTCGTTGATGTGAGTGGTAGCATTGGCCACGAACTCGGTAGCCCATTGAAAAGGTAGGACCCCCTCACCCGCCAGTTGACTATAGGTGTAGGCATTGCGACGATAGGTCTGAGTGAGTTCTGGATACTTGGGGTCAAAGTAATAGGACGTACCTGGTAAAGCTAAATTAGCAATTATCGGTGTGTTACCTGTCACCACTCTGAGCGTTGTGGCAGGTTTGGCTCTCGCCTTTAGGACATGTGCTAGGTATAGAGGTTGGTCAATGGTATCGTGTGAGTTATGAAACCCTGAAAAGAGATCATGCGAGCGACCTGAGGCACCTGGGAAAGAGCCGGAAGCTGGGTGAAAGTTTACTACCATCTGTCGTTGGATTAGCTTCCACATGGCAGAACACTGGTCATAGACGGCTTGAGTGGCCGGGCAATGTAAAAGCCAAGCTGATAGAGTGTTCTGATGGTACAGAGAATAGACACTTAAAAACTCTGTAAGACCTTGGGTAGTCATTCTCGTATAGAGCTGAGACACAAATGTAGCCACCTGAGCGTTGACTTCTGAGAGCGACCAGTGTCCGAAGCCGTGGTTGGCAAGCCTACTAGCCACTTCAGTAGCCGAGGTACACTCATACATTAGATCTTCAGACACATGACCCCACACTCCCCGCTTTGTCAACTCATCCTGAGATCTCTGTAGGATGTAATTGTTCATGACCCAACCATCCAACCGAAGCATCCATTGACTCTCAAGTAGTGAGTAGTTAGCCATATTGGTATCATTCGAGCCCCTACTATCGTTTTGGTAGATAGTCCATAAAGCCCCAATGGAGGCCAAGGCTGAGACCCGAATCTGACGAATGAGTGGTGTGCTAAGGAGATGAAGATAGTGACCATAGAGATAACCTATATCTCCAGCCTGCCACCAGTGTCCATCCTGATCATATAACCCTGTCACATGATTTTTCCAGACTCCGTAAGGGTTCCAGGTGGCACCTCTCCAGTCATTAGGATTAGCTCTATTAACGACAAGGTTGGGATCAATACACTGATCTGCCAGGTGCTGAGTGAGAAAATCACTCAGCCATACAATGATTGGTTGAGTGCTGTCCATCGCACGGAAATCGACTGCTACAGTATCGAATTGGGTAGCAGTCTGGTCATCAAGCATAACACTGACGTTGGTCGGAAAAGCACCCTTACTAGCAAGTGTATTCTTGGCAACGTATCGAATCGGAGCCTTCCGAGTGGTTCGGTAGGTGTTATAGGCCTGACTCAGAGTATAGTTCATCTTATTAACTATACTCTGAACTGGGAAATTACCTGTCTTCTGGTACTGATAGGGGTAGTCGTCAAAGCTACCCGGAGCTGTTTGAAGGTACTTAAAGGCTAACAGACCTGTCTCATAGAAAGAAGTAATGGCTTCATTCTTAAACATTGAGAAGTAAATGACTTGAGGGTTCGAGGTGGCACCGGTTGCTGTGAGTGGAGTGGACTGTAGTCCGTGAGTCTGACGCTTGATATAAGAGTATTGGTTAAGATCAAAGCTGTCCCATCTAGACCAATCGGTAGGAGTGTAGTCGAGGGTGGAAGAGATCATGCTTATCAAGAGACTGATAGGTATTTAAGTGAGTGATGGAATATATAATACTCTGTAAACATAGAGTATGAAATACCATAAAGAAATATCTCGCTTCCTAAAACCACCATGACATACCTTCAGGTCTATGGCTCTCCTCTACCGCTCCATCAAGCCTTTATCTACTTCTACGAACATGACAGAGATTGGAGGAGACGCTTCATCAGTGCCTTATCCAGAGAAGCCACACTTCAAGAACTCCGAGATACATTCACTGAGCTATCTGACACTGACTCATACGTTTCATATGACCTAGAAGCCATCTCTGAACAACTACAACTCTTCATTCCGCTAATGGCTCGAAGACAACTACCTAACACCGCTTTAACCTGCTACCCCCTCACTCCTACCACAGTCTTGATCGGACGACAGCTACAGGAGTTTCACACTGGTACCACTCCTCTCACTACTTCATTAGAGTATGATTTTAACATGCTAACCACCAGACTGGCCACAACCGTCTTTGAACTACACAAGATACCCTCTCTCAGAGACCTGACACCTCAATTATATAGCCTTACTCTTGGCCTGTAAGAGTTGGTTCCGAGTAATCATAATTAAAGAGGTATAGGCCTTATCGAAGGCTTCCACCGAAGCCTCTTGTTCCACCTTAGCTAAACCCTCGACTTCAGCTATTCTGGCAATTCTTCTTTGATCATAATTGAAGGCTAATTCCTGTAGTTTCCTCTCGATGCGGTGTATCTCTGTCGGGACTGTGATTTGGAGATTACCTTCAGAGCTAATGACAGAGGCTGGTTCTTTTGTATCTCCTAACACAATTTGGATTACCCGAGGTGAGTCCTGTGGAGTGGTTGAAAGTCTGCGACTGAGAATGACCGGAGTGCGGTTCTCTTTAACTTCTAATTTCTCTGAGGGTGTAAGTTGCCTCCATAAACACTTGAAGGTCTCGTTCTGCTTGGAGGCTATGGTCTTTTTAAGTCGCTCGGGAAAAAGACTATAGACATCATGTTCGGCGGACATCATTCTTTATAGCCATAAAGAATATTTATTATAATGGGACTGTGACTAGACCCTCACTCTCTGAGGGTTCAAAGAGTATAGCCTCTTGTTCTCGTCTCATCACTTCTGTCTCCTTTAAAACAGCCTGACTTAACAAGTCTTTAGTGATCTGGGTCAGAGTGCGATGAGCGTTCTCAAAGTTTAACATCAGAGCGGTGGCTACCTCCGGCTCATGGACGCTCACTTCTTGTAATCTATTGTTTCTAAGCTGGTCATGTGTCTGTTCCAAGTTTTGGAGTTTACGTTGATAGTAGGTTGACTCGGGGATACCCATAACCGAGGGTTTACTGTCCACATCTCCATCCAGAGTATACTCCTCTATTCCCTCTTTCTCCACTTGAGTCAGCTCACGCCACAGTGTCCGAAAGAGGATGGCGTGATGCTTGACGATGGTCTCATGTAGTCGCTCTGGGAAGAGGTTATACAAGTCCATAATTCCTTTCAAGCCGGCACTGGTGTAGGCCGTGTTGACAGTGCTTTTGGCTTCCATTTAGGATGTGATGGAAGCAGTTAAATAACCTATAACAGTAGCATCTCGGCTTTGTATCGTAGGGTTAAGTCCTGTTGTGCCTTAGACGATAACAGACTAGTCTTCTGAACGATGGGTTTAAGTAGCTCTATCAAAGGACTATAGTGTACTTTACCTTTGTCAAAGTATTTAGCAGGTTTGGAGGTTAGTAGTGTCTTGTGAAAATAGGAGCTTAGTTGGTTGAGAGGGACTGAGGCTAAGACTGCTCTGGTATAGGTCGATGAGAAGAGTTCATACTCATCGTCAAGACGGCTCGTTAAATACTCAAAGTAGTTAGAGGGGATGCTTGGATTGGCAAATAGCTCAGGGAAAAGCTCCTCTTCAGTCATCAGCGTTAACTCTGAGGAGGTAGGGATACTCTGAGCAAACTGTGATATCTCTCCCGACCTGGATAAGAGAGTAGCAGTGCGAGTGCCATAGAAGACATAGTCAGTGAAAAGGTTGGATTGTTGGTCAAACAAGGCTTGTTCAGCGTTGATACCTCCTACCGCTGTTAGAAGACTCTTCATTACGTCTCGTTGATATGGTGAGACTTTGGAGGTGATGGCATTAAGATCCAAAGCTCTCAGTAAGACTCCCTCTGTGAGAGTGGTGGGAGCGAGTTCGTATTCTTTGGAGGGAAGAGATAGCATTTTAGAAGGGATTTATATCGATTTAGAGACCTAAATTACTCCATTTAAGTAGTATAATGAAGAAGAAACCACCTGATCCCTACAAAACGATCAAGAATAACCTTTCCAACGTCGTCACCGATGAACGAACCCTGCGTATTATCAACGATGCGGTCACCAGGATGGACAAGATCACTACTCACACGTACCAATTCATGAAGATGTACTTACTACACGAACGAGAAACGACAGGAAAGTTTCCTACGATAGATCACGATCTTATTGTGAACATAATGAAGACAGTATGTATTACTCCTACGAGAGGTGGACCGCCGAAACATGAAACTGTCATCTTGAAACGAAAGCTGAAGGAGTTCTACGACAGTCACTACAAACCAACGATCGCTCCTGGAGATGAACCCCAGAGTTACCTTCATCTTAGTTACGTATTTGAGTACACCGCTAATACCATTTTAACAGACTACCAGAACAACATTAAGCTGAACTACTATAAGTACGTTCAGCGGTACGTCTACAATAGGCTCGGTTACAAGACTCTTCGACCGACGCTCTCCAAAGAGGAGAGGTCTAGTTATGACTACGCTCTTCGGCAGGTTCGTAATGATGTGTTATCAGTGTGTGGAAACCCGATGAAGTCGCCACTCGACTACCGTCATTACGTTAGTGACTTTAAGAAGATCTGTTTGCCTGCCAAATACGCCACGACCGTCATTGGCAACTTCACCGAGGAACAGCTGAGTCGCCACAAGACCGGTTACGATGTTTGCGTAAATCCGAACGATTACCTTGAACCCATGTACGTCATGATGCTAGAACTTGGAGACAAGGATATGAAGATTTACAACTTGTTCCCACAGTGCTCGTCTCAAGTACCTCGTCATATTACGATTGACACAAGTACAATGTACCACCTTCTTATGGATACCAAATTACACCCAGCAAAGCGTTCGTATATCGGCAAGTTGGCACAGTACAAGAAGGAAATATGGTCACCATTCTTCATGACCACAATGCGATGTTTTAAACGTGGATCTTACAGTTTCAACTACATGATTAGTACTGACGGGGTGGCGGTTTCACTACAACTAGTTCATGAACGTTACAAGGATATGAAGGTTAAAGCTATTGAGATAATGAATAGGAAGGAAACTACCAATGATCCGAAGGAAAATAAGACGCATCAGGGTTTCTATATCACCGATCTCTCCGACCCCAAGTCTCTTAACGGGAAGACAGTCGTGGGTATCGATCCGGGTAAGAGTGACCTTCTCTATGCCATCACCGTTTCCGACAACCCTAATGGTCGGAGAAAGAAGAACGTTACGAAGCTCCGTTACACCCAGAATCAACGGCGGAAGGAACAGCAGATCAAGAAACACCGTGACCTGATCTTAGAGTGGAAGCAGGAGAGCCGTATTGAAGGGAAGACAGTCATAGAGTGGGAATCATCCTTAGCTCACGATCTTGAGACGGGCGTCCGACACTCCTTCAATTCCAAGTCACTACAGTCCTCAGAGTATCAGAAGTACCTCTGTATCAAGAACCTCGTCACCCACAAACTAAGTTCATTCTATCAAGATTCCATCTACCGTAAGTTTCGTCTCAATACTTACAGTAACACTCAGAGAAGTGAAAGTAACTTCATGAACCGCTTCCGTGAGACCTTCGGTCACCACGACGACGTAGTCGTGGGTTTCGGGGACTGGAACGAGCACGGGCATCGAAAGGGACATGAGCCGTTGAAAGGTGTCGGCTTCCATAAGATGATTCGAAACGCTGGTTACGAAGTATTCTTAGTTAATGAGCACCGAACCAGCAAGACCTGTTCGAACTGTAAGGATGGAAGTTGTGAGTGCGAGTACGCCCGTAAGTGTAACAACCCACGACCGTGGAAGCGGGAAGAAGTCATCGATCGTCAT
>JBAZAY010000087.1:0-315 GCA_041671725.1 Gallionella sp.
CCAGAAAGGTATTGCTGTATGAGAAATCCCTAAAATAAAGAAAAACATCCCACTCACTAACACCATTGCCAAGAATCCTGCCGAAAGAGGATTGTAGGTAATCTGTGTTAAGAGATACACGAAAAGACCGACTCCTATGATTCCAGTTTCAACCCACATCTCTAAGAAATCATTATGAACCTTTAGAGAGTAAACCATGTTTCTTGGAACACCAGTTTTTTTATTCAACATCTTCTTTGCGAAGAATTCGTTCTTATTAAGGAGTTCCAACATAGAATCTGTCATTAACTTACGGAACATTCTAAGCCCATGCCC
>JBAZAY010000087.1:325-3286 GCA_041671725.1 Gallionella sp.
CAAAAGGCGTTCATTGTATGAACCTCTTAACCCTATGATATACCTGCCTTCTTTTCTATGTTTGAATAGATAAATAAGAATAAATAAGACGCTTACTATGACTCCTGAAAGCACATAAACGTTATGTTGACCAATAACAGAACACCCAATAAGGAGAGCCAAGATAGACCCCTTGTTCTTGGTTAGAACTATAGCAACTCCTAATACAACAGCCAAGATAGAAAGAAGCCAAGACCCCCATAAAATCGCCAGCCAAACACAAGCCATAAGACTTAACGAACCGAATACTGCGTTGTGTGTTGAGTTCCCGAATATCGGCAAGAAGGTATGCTTTTTAGTGACACGCCTGTAGAGTTGTAGACAACCCATAACTGCACCTATGGGAATAATTGAGAAAAGAACTATCTCTATCGGAAGAACCCTTGATGCTGTGAATACCATAAGATATGAAAGCCATGTTAAGAGTTCTGTTTTGCTTTGGTCAGTTTTTGTCCACAGTAAAGATGCTGACAACCACATCGCCATTGCTATGGTAGCTATAGTTATTGAATCAAAGGGAAGTGTCCACCCACCCAATAACAGATAAACACCGTATAAAGACGATACGAAGATAAACGGAAAAACCCGTGCATCGTATAACTGTCCCCATACAAACAGAGGTATCAGAATACCGCATATGGCTATATATATAGTTTCAACCATAAATCCCTTTCAATCAAAGCGATATATAAAACAGTTATCAATGCTAACGGAGTCAGATGCCAACTAAACCCGAAAAAGCATACTATAGATGCTGACAATAATCCATAGAATGGAACTTTGTCTATCATTTTTAAAGACCTGTAAAGCAACCTTGCTAAGAAAGTCAACGCAATAAGCAACCCAACTAACCCACCAGTAAAGAACCACTCTACGTATTCGTTATGGGCTTGTATGTATAGATTGTGCCTTTGGCTATTGCCTGTGAAGTAATTCTTTTCCTTTGAGACCTTCTGGACAGCCCTTTCAAAGTCTTTCTTGTTGGGTATCTGCGCATAAATCATATTCTGGTTCGCAGGGGATAAGAATTTCCACGAAGTAATAAGAGGAACTACTGTCTGATATTGATTAAAACCCCAACCCATGATTGGTTTGACAGAAGCTATTTTAAGGCTTGCTTCCCAAATAACCAGTCTTTCTTGTCTTAATACCTGATAGTTAATGGGCTTTACATAGGTTACAAAACAACCTGCCAAAAGAATAAGCCATAAAACAACCGCTACTATCTTTTTAAAAGAATCCTTTGCTTTGCGTAGATTTATAATACTCCATACAAACGCTACCAAACAGAAAGCTAATACACCCTGAAAAGAACCGCTCAACGCCAGACCTGCTAAGATTATCGGCAATAGAAACCACCTTCTCCTTCTAAAGAAAGCCGGTGCGGTCATAGCGTATAACGCAGAGGTTTCATTGATATTGCTCATAAGTCCTGGAATCTGTCCGTGTGGTATAACAACGAAGTAAATTTTAAAGATTTGTAATATCTGAAAAAGTAAGTTTAAGAAAGCAACAAAGATAATGATGTCGTAGATGACCTGTCTTTTTAAATATCTGGTTTTTACAATATAGATAAGAAAAACTATTAGTGCGAATATCTCATAGTAGAGACGGGGGTCATAATAGACTGTAATCCAAGATATTAAACTTGCGAATAATATTAACGCCCCGAGGAAAATATCTACTTTTAATAGATATATCCCCGAGGCAATTAACATTGAAAACGTGAATCCTGTAATGCGTTGGATACGGGGTTCTATACCGTTTGGCATGATAAAAATTATCCCTGCCAAAAGCACAAAAGCTATAAGACATGTCTCCCCGTATCTTTTAAGCATTTAGTATCCTGAACAGAAATACTCAACAATTGATGCCTGTGAAGGTGTTGAGGTGATTATAATGGTAGACTGCGAAGCAAAAGCTATCGCTATCGTTCCCATAACACCAGCACTCTGTCTTATGTTACCAACACAAATGAAAGAACTCGTTGAGTTGAATAACGCAGTCTTAGAAGCTGCATCTGTTAAGCCGATAGACGATATGGTTGCTACACCTGCTGCGTTAAGAGCAATGTAACCATATACTGTCTTTATCGCTGACGGAGTGTTGCCGCAAGCAGCACCTGAACCGCAGTAAAGAGTATTAGAATCTGGGGCATTAGTCTTGATTAACCCAGAAGCATAATTCTCATTTACATACGGGGATTCAAAGGCTACCGCCCAATTCTTGCCCGACCCTGTGCTGATTACAATGTAATCATTAGCACCGAAAAGATAACGGGTTGCCTCTCCACCGATAGTATCTCCAGTAGCAGGAGTTACTATTACAGCATAAGCCGTTTTGTCAGTCTTTAGAATTTTGTAAGACTTAACACCTGGTCTTGTGCTTGCAACTGTCGGCAATGTGATAGTGATATTTGCCGAAGCAGCAGTTACATTAATTAAACTATCTCCCGCAACAACGGTATAATCGGATGTTTTCGTTACAGCGTTGTTTTGGTTGAAACTAACTCTCACATCTCCCTGTCTTATGGTTTCGCCATAGACAGAAGATACGAGCAGCCCTGTCATTAACAGAACCAGCAAAATTAAACTAATCTTTCTCATCTGTTTATCTCCTTTTTAAAATTTGTTAACCCCAAATCCTACATGCAAGGGCAGGATATACACACTTGTAACCATAGAGTGTATCTATTCTTGTGATAAGCCTGTCATTCGTGATGTCAGAAGCACTCCAGATTCTAAGGCTTATCCCGTCATAGTTGTCCTGCACACAGATATGTGCATCCTTGTAGGTTTTCATCTTAGCAGATGCAAAAGCAAAAGCTTCAGGATGAAAAGCTATGTTCATAGGATAGTTGGTAGAAGCTGTTCCCTTGACTGTAACTACTGCTAAATCAGCCGGAACTGCACTAACAGTCTG
>JBAZAY010000087.1:3296-9161 GCA_041671725.1 Gallionella sp.
ACCAGAGGTTATGATAGAAGGACTGATTGAAATGGATGTAGTCCCGTCTGCCAGAACCGTGAACTCCTGTAAGTAGTCATATGCAGTCTTGGTCTTGGGGTGAACTGCGTAAACATCAGCAATGGTAAAAGAATCACCATACTTCAGATTTGCGCCTGCTATTACAAGCGTAGAGCCAGTCTGATTTGCGCCATTGATTGTTACTGTGCCGTGGTCTGAACCGGTAGTAAGAACTGGTATCTGGGGATTGGAATACCAATCAAACCCAAGTGCATTCTTCATGCGCCCAGTTAAATACTGATTGCTGACTTCCCTTGAACTGTTATACAGGCTGGACAATGCGTTTACCATTGAAACCTGTGCCGCAGGATTCATTATCAAAACCCTGTCTGACTGAGGAGCGAGAGACTCATCAAGTTTTCTACCTGCGTTTAACGCCCATGTCATACCAGCAGGAGTCGTTCCAGGTGTTCCGACTGAGTTATAAACATCCTTAACCATACTAAAACAATCTGATTGTATTGCAGCAGCCAGATTTGACATAGCAGGTTTCAAGACTCTTTGCCTAACACCGCTGTCGTCTATATGCTGAGTCAATTCCTCTGAGGTAAATTCTACAGCTACCCATTTCTGCGTAGCACGGGGCAGGACTACCACTTCGTCAATTGTTGACTCGGTCGTAATGGTTGCTCCGCTTCCTACTGTGTAGTTGTTCGGTATTCTGATTTTGAGCTGAGAACCTATTTCTGCTCCGCCACGATTATCCCATTCCTTATCATAAGAATGGTTTATATTCGCAACGAAGTTCATCTCATTTCTCAACAGCCTTAAACTTTCTCTGGCTATCATTGTGATGACTTCTAAAGTGTTTGTCGCCATTTCTATCTCCTTTTGTTAAATTCTTCCTTATTCCTTTTGTCTATCCACGATTTAGTGGACATGGTTAGTTCGTTTGTAAAATCACTGGTATCTCCTTTAAGAGGAGTTATCGGGGCAGGAGCTGAACTAACCTTCTTCTGATTTAATGCGTTTGTGAACCTTAAATCCAGCTTATGGATTTCAAACGCAACATCAATCGGGGAAGAATAAAGCAGTTGGCTTTGAAGCTCGGGATTCTTAGATATGTGGTATGCAATTTCAGCCGAGTGTTCTGATTTCTTAATAGATTCATCCATTGCAAGTGTAAAAGGTGATTTTTCCACAATCTCTATGTAATCAGGGTATTTGGCAATAGCTTTTTCTACCTTCTGATTATAGCTGTCATCCAACTTCCTAAAGGCTTCACTTCTTTTCTTCTGAACATCTAACGTTGAAACTTCCTGTTCCCTCTGTTGAATCTTCCAGTCGGTAAGTTTTTCGTGATAATCTGCAACTGCCTGATTATAAGTATTGACATCTGCGAAATCATCATAATTCGGAACTGCTGGTTTTATCCCAGTTGGGGCTTTCAGTTTAGCCTCAAGTTCAGAAGCCTTCTGCTCTGCTGCTTCTCTTGCCCTTCTTTCATTGCGTAAGCTCCATGCCAGTTTAGCTGCTTCAGGATTAGGTTTTGGTTCTAATAGAAGCTCTGCATCTGTTTGAGGGACAGTAACCCCATCAGCGGACTTTTCGCCCTCTGTCGTAACTACTTCTGTTTCCAAGCCACTATTGGCATCAGAATTGCTATCAACTTTGACAGCATCGTCTGTAACGATTTTTTCTTCCATTACATTCCTCCTTGATTCGTTTTGGTTTGTTGCTGACTCTGTAAAAAAGCATCTATTTCTTCTGCAATCTCTCCAGCATCGGGGAAATCGGCGTTCTTAAAGTAATGCTTGGCAAGAATCGGAGCAATCGCCGGAGCATACTGCATGGATTCTAAGAATCCCTCAGTAGCTTCTTCCCTTCTGGTTGACCATGTCTTTAAACCTGACTCTAAGTCGTATTTACCAACTGAGAGGTCGTTGATAATGACTGTTTTACCTGTGTTGGGGTCTAATATGGACTTGTTGACTTCGGTGATAACTTCCTTGCCTTCGTAATCTCTGATTCTTAACATTCTATTGGTGTCAATGATTTTCGGGATTAGATATATGAGTTGTTTTTCTAATTTCTTAATTGCTCTATGAAGATTATCTGGGAAATGATAAATTCCCATATCAGAACGTGCTGTGCGGGCGTTTATAGCCTTACCTGTTCTTTCGTTTGACCTCTCTCCGAAGGAAGAATCGAACATCCCAACTGTGTCTTGGATGTCTTTATCACCAAGATTGGTCATCATTATTAAACCCTGGTCAACAAGCGGAGGGTCTTGCCTGTGAGGGAATCCCATAATCGTCTGATTGACAATCAAGTGTGAAAGATTCTCTTCGTTGGATGCCTTCCACATTGGTTCATAATTCTTAATCATCTCGGCGGTAACAATATAAGGGGCTTTGGGAACAAGGGAGGCTCTTTCTGCTATCGCTGTTATAGAGAAGTTATAAAGTCGACAAGGGTCTTTTGCATCTTCTATTAAGGCTCTCTTGTAGGTTTTGCCAGCTATATTAACCTTATCGCCTTCAACTTCTATTATGGGAATGTCATTACCAGCCCAATCTCTGACCTTGCCATCTTCGAAGCCTTCTAAGATGTCGTTACCTGTAATTTTGCACCACCTTACTGCGTCTTTCTTTACTTTTCTTGTTTTGAGAATCTTATAACCGTTAGACATTAAAAGTTCCGGTGTATGTTCTTCTGTCAGTTCAACTGTTTCTGGTTGTCCGTCTATATCATCTTCACTGATTATTTGTGCTATTGTGCTTTCAACTTTTTCTTTGTAGAAATATTCAGCTACGAAGATTTTCTCATCCTCATACCATAGTTCGTATTCTTCGCCTTCTCCTGTTTCTCCGAAGTCTCTGAAGTCTTTATCGGGGAATTGAGATTCGAAATCTTCCTTTGTCATGGCTTCACGAATAAAGCCATAATTCTCCTTCGGGTCTAAATAAACACAAAATTCGTTTTCAATGTGTTCTATGAAGATTTCTTGGTCAAACGAATCCTCTGTGAATTTTGTCAGAATCCTCATAAAACCGCCAAAACCCCCAGATAATGCTTGTTCTCCGGCTTTGGCGTAGATAATATCTGCATCTGACTGGTATTCTATGCTATGGATATACCCACCAATAGTATCGGCTATAAAAGGGTCTGCCTTGTCGTCGACAGGGATGACTTTTTGAGAAATACGCTGGTCTCTTTCACGATTAGCGACTTGGGCTACGAATTTACGGAGTTTGTTGTGTGTTAGGTAGGGTCGTTTTTGAGAGATTCTTTTGTCTTTTTCGTCTTTAGTCCATTGAGCATCATCAATATTATAAACAAAATTCTTGTTCTCAACGGCTCTCTTTCTGTTTTCGGCTTGTTCTGTGGAAAGTTTTAAAAATCGTTTTCTGGCAGTATCTAAAATCTTATCTTTGGTGTTGTCTTTCTTTTTCTTCGCCAACATTCCCTCCTAAAACAAGAATAAAAAAAGGCGACACAAGCATTACTGCCTGAATCGCCTCAGTTGTTCTGATAGCTAATTAGATTTCTATTTCATTAAATCATGTGCTTCCGTTCTTGACATCGGGATATTGTCATATCCGACTGACATTGTGTCTGTCTCTTTACTTGAAACAATATTGCCTTCTCTATCGAATTTCTTAAAAATCCCGCCTAAAATAATACGA
This sequence comes from Gallionella sp., assembly GCA_041671725.1. Classification (GTDB taxonomy): domain Bacteria; phylum Pseudomonadota; class Gammaproteobacteria; order Burkholderiales; family Gallionellaceae; genus Gallionella. Next base: position 6,986 of record JBAZAY010000087.1, read on the forward strand.
CCGTTTTCAAAACGTTGTGTCGGTTGATGTTCACACCATCCATAAATTTTGTCAATTTTCACCATTTTATTTTATACTTATCTCTATCTTTGTATTAACCTTCTTGCCAGCTTCGTAACTCTCGGTTACTTTACCATAGAACCCGTTATCCTTGTTTTCAAGTAAAATCTTTATAATCTCTTCTATCTTAATCTGTTATCCTTTATACACCTAAAAAATGTTTTTGTCAATATTTAGTTCCCCATCCAGCTTGTTCTGGTAACATTTATGTATCTCGGAGGTTTCCATTCGTAACCTTTTCCGCCCTTAGAAACGAAACTGTCAGCCTTAAAGAAGTTCAAGGCTAACGCATCAACTTCATCAGGAGAGTAACCTAACTCTGGTTTAAGTTTAGCTTTTTCAATTATTTGTAGTTTTCCCTTATCGTTATATTTAGAACGCAACGTTCTTAATTGTTTAATCAATCTTAAATCGTCAGGGATTGAAATTACTCCCCTTTCAAAGGCATCCCTTAGATTCCAAAACATCTCAGCACGTTTATTGGCAAACCTTTCGGGGTTGTCGGCAGTTCTTCTACAGTCGGCAGCCTCTATGATAAAGCCTCTCTTTTCTCTTAATGTCCCCTCAACCGCCCAGCCTATTCCAACTGTGTCCACCCTAAAGACATCGGGTCTTTGAGCATCTATATCATTACAAGCCCAGTTAATTAACACAGATGATTCGGGGGATTTCATCCTATTAAGCGGATAAACCTGCATCCCTCTCCTTGTGCAGATTACCGAGCTATCTCCTCCGGCTCCGCAGTCCATAGACTTTATCAATAAGTCGTTTTCCGAAACTGTGATGTCCCTATCTACAGCATCTTCTATCCAATCAGGCGGAATAAGCGTGGATTCATCTACGATAGGCGGAAGCCCCAAAACTGAAATCCTATAATCGTTATTTTCTTTTCCGTATCTTTCTGCCTGACTTCTGATGTGGTCTTGCTCTACTAACTCCGATTCCTCAGCATTCCACCTTAAAGATATGAATCTGGGGTCAGACTGGCTTTCTATTGCATACCCCCCAGTTCTTTTGGGGTTAAATATTATAACCATTAAATTCATGGCTCTTGTAAGTGTTCTTTCAAAGTTCTTAAACACCGCATTAGAAATACCTGAAGCTTCGTCAACCACTATTAACTGGAAGTCCTCATGGCGACCTGCAATACCCTCAGCCTGTTCTTCATCAGACAGTTTGGTATTCACCGTAACGGATTCTGTGAACCAAGTCTCACCCTTAAACTCTCTATAAAACAGCTTCTCGCTTTGGAGTTCCAAAACCTCCTCTAACATGGTGAATTTAGAACCCTCTCTCTTTCTGGCTTCCCTTCGCATCCACTTACCGATTTCAGACCATAGAACGTTTCTTAGCTGTTTGGCGTTATTGGCTGTGGCTATATTCTTACAGTCAGGCAAGCAGTAGTTCGCCCAAAGTATTATTAAAGCAGCCATCGTATCCTTTCCTGTTCCCATCCCTGACATGATTGAAAGACCTATCTTACTTGCATACCGGTTTTCTTCCTCAGTCAAAGCCTTACCCTGCGACCTTAGAAACTTAGCCCTGACTAACTTCCCGAGTTCCTCTAAGGCATTGCTCTGCTGGTTGGTTAGCTTTAAATTGGGGAACATAAAGTCTATAAACTCAATAGGATATTGCGCCCATCTCTTGACTATATCCCCGTCTGAATTGTCTATATTTTCTGTCTTTGGCATCTTTCCCTTCCCTTAAAATGAGGTAAGCCATGTTCCTTTCTCAACTTAGTTATTTCCCCTAACTTGCTCCACTTGTGTTTGTTCCCAAATCCCCTACAGCATTCCCTGCTACAAAAATGCAATGTGTAGGGTATATCCAACCCGCAATTATAACAGTAATTGGATTTTAATTCCCTATCTGGATATCCCAACATCTTTTCGCCCTTTGACCATAATAAGCATTACCCTGAAGCTTTATATATATTAGCCTTATGCGCAGAGAACCCCATTCGTTGAAATAAAGCATATACCTGTCTTTTCTCCAAATATAATGAAACTTCCACCAAAACCCTTGATTCAACTCATTCATAATAATACCCATTCCATTTCAAAATCACTTTGGGTTCTTCCGGCGATTCTTCCTTTACCTTGTCCCTGCCTTG
>JBAZAY010000088.1:0-8794 GCA_041671725.1 Gallionella sp.
AAGGCCTGTGAACGAATTATTTCTGTTTTGAGGACGATATAAATGAAGTCTAGAAGGGTTTGTGTTGTGGGTTTGGGTTATATCGGCTTGCCGACAGCAGCGCTTTTGGCGAGTAATGACTATCAGGTTACAGGCGTTGATCTGAATACGTATGCGGTGGAAACGATCAATCAGGGACGCATTCACATCGTGGAGCCGGATCTGGATGCCTATGTCCGATCGGCTGTGACTGCGGGAAAGTTAAAGGCATATACGCAGCCCGAGCAGGCCGACATTTATTTGATCTGTGTACCGACGCCTTTCCACGAAGATGGTGACATTCCTCAGCCAAATATTGACTACGTGTTGGCCGCGACTCGTAGCATTGCGCCTTTGGTGAAGGCGGGTGATATGGTCATTCTGGAATCGACTTCGCCTGTGGGTACTACAAAACGAATGGGAGAAGTTCTGCAAGAGGCAGGCGTGGATCTTTCCACGGCTTATCTGGCGTACTGCCCAGAGCGCGTCTTGCCGGGAAAGATCATGGTTGAGCTTGTGGAGAATGATCGAGTGGTGGGTGGTTTGACCCCGGAGGCAACCCGAAAAGTTAGTGCTTTCTATCGGACTTTTGTTCGGGGTGAGGTACTGGAAACCGATGCCCCGACAGCCGAGATGTGCAAACTGACCGAAAATAGTTACCGGGATGTGAATATTGCCTTCGCAAATGAATTGTCGTTGCTGTGTGCAAGGTCAGGTATCAATGTCTGGCGCTTGATTGAACTTGCAAACCGCCACCCTCGCGTCAATATTCTTCAACCGGGAACAGGGGTCGGGGGTCATTGCATTGCGGTAGATCCCTGGTTCATCGTTGCGAGTGATCCGGCCAACGCGCGCCTGATTCGTACGGCACGGGAAGTTAACAATAGCAAGACTGAATGGGTGATCGATCAGATCAAGATCGCTGTGGCCGATTCATCGGCGAGAACGGGAAATAAGCCAAAGATTGCGTGTCTCGGATTGGCATTCAAGCCCGACATCGACGACTTGCGTGAATCACCTGCCGTTCATGTGGCTACCGCATTGGTTTCCCATGGGTACGACGTAGTAGTGGTGGAACCCAATATCGAATCGCACGACACGTTTGCCTTGGCATTGTTGGATCAGGCAATCGCCAGTGCCGATGTCGTAGCAGTCTTGGTAAAGCATCGCCAGTTTGTTCAACTGGCGAAAGCGGGGGGGCTGGTGGGAAATAATATCCTCGATTTCTGCGGTGTAAACCGCTGAACGGAAATGAGCCTTAAGCGTCTTTCCGATGTGCTGATTTCAGCTTTGCTCCTGCTGATCTTAAGCCCCGTGTTGGCTATGATCGCTTGGCTGATTCGCAACAAGTTGGGTAGCCCGCTACTGTTTCGGCAAGTTCGTCCTGGCCTGCACGGCGAGCCATTCGAGATGGTAAAGTTTCGCACGATGACGGATGCTCGCGGGGCCGATGGTCAGTTGTTGCCAGATGGAACTCGCCTCACGTCGTTTGGCCGATTTTTGCGCGCTTCCAGTCTGGATGAGTTGCCGGAACTGTGGAACGTATTGAAGGGTGATATGAGCCTGGTGGGGCCGCGACCCTTGCTGATGGAATACTTGCCTTTGTACTCGACAGAGCAGGCACGGCGTCATGAGGTGCGCCCGGGCATCACCGGTTGGGCTCAGGTGAACGGTCGCAATGCGCTGAGTTGGGGCGACAAGTTCAAGCTCGATATTTGGTACGTCGACCATCGATCAACGTGGCTGGACATCAAGATTCTTTGGCTTACTCTTCTCAAGGTGATTGTGCGCGAAGGCATCAGCGCAGCGGGCGAGGCTACAATGCAGAAATTCACGGGCAGCGAATCATGACAAGATGATGGTGACAGGAAAACGAATTAAGCGATTCGCAATCTATGGCGCCAGTGGCTGTGGTCGGGGGGTACTACCTCTGGCTCGGCAGCACTTGCAGCAGACCGAAGCTGAACCTTGGGAGCTTGTGTTTGTCGACGATAACCCGCCTGCACCGCAATTGAACGGCCACCGCGTGCTCCACTACGAAGAGTGGCTAGCCGAACCGGCTGCATCGCATTGTGTAAGTCTGGCTATTGGTAACGGAACAGTGCGCGAAAGGCTCGCTGCTCGCTGCACGGCGGACGGCGTGGCATTTTTCGATGTGAAGGCAGCCAATCTCGTAGTCATGGACGATGTCCGGATCGGTCCCGGCGCGGTGCTTTGTCCTTTCGTTACGCTGACCAGCAACATTCGTATCGGCCAGCATTTTCATGCGAACTTGTATAGCTACGTGGAGCACGACTGCATAATTGGTGACTTTGTTACCTTCGCGCCAAGCGTTCATTGCAACGGCAACGTAGTGGTGGAAGATCATGCCTACATTGGTGCCGGCGCCATACTGCGTCAGGGCAAACCCGGTGCGCCGCTGGTAATCGGTCGTGGCGCGGTGGTGGGTATGGGAGCGGTGGTAACAAAGAATGTTGCTCCGGGCACCACGGTGGTCGGCAACCCAGCCCGGGTGATGGATATCCGCGCCAAATGACATTTCTTGCGGAGATTCAATGCTGAATACACCGTTCTCCCCTTGGCCGAGTTTTACCGCCGAGGAAGGCGACGCCGTGCAGCGGGTGTTGCTGTCCAACAAGGTCAACTACTGGACCGGTAACGAGTGCCGCGAGTTTGAAAAGGAGTTCGCGACGTGGTCTGGCGCCGGGTATGCCGTTGCCTTGTCCAATGGCACACTGGCACTGGATGTGGCACTCAAAGTATTGAATGTTGGCCCGGGCGATGAGGTGGTAGTGACTCCACGCACCTTTATCGCCAGCATTTCCTGCGTGGTGAATGCCGGTGCGATTCCGGTCTTTGCCGACGTCGAACCGGATAGCGGTAATATTTCTGTGCGCACGATTGAACGGGTGCTGACATCGAGAACCAAAGCCATCGTGTGCGTCCATCTGGCAGGATGGCCTTGCGATATGGATCCCATCATGGATCTAGCCGAGCGGCATGGTCTGAAGGTCATCGAGGATTGCGCGCAGGCGCATGGTGCGCGTTACAAGGGGTGCAGTGTGGGCACGATCGGCCATGTGGGTGCCTGGTCATTTTGCCAGGACAAGATCATGACCACCGGCGGTGAGGGCGGCATGGTAACCACCAACGACAAGGCGTTGTGGTCTGCGATGTGGTCTTACAAGGATCATGGTAAGAGTTGGGAGGCGGTGCACGCACAGGATCCGCCGAGAGGGTTCCGTTGGCTGCACGAGTCCTTTGGCACAAACTGGCGGATGTTGGAGATGCAAGCGGCGATTGGACGCATCCAGTTGCGCCGTATGGCGGATTGGCAGGCGCGCCGTCTCGCCCATATGCAGAGCCTGTGGAGTATGGCCCGCACCTTGCCAGGACTGCGGGTTCCCGCTGTGCCGCAGGACATGGTCCATGCCGCGTACAAGTGTTACGTCTATGTGGTACCCGAACAGTTGCACGAAGGCTGGGACCGCAACCGTATTCTTGCGCAGATCAGCGCGCGCGGTGTGCCGTGCTATCACGGTTCCTGTTCGGAGGTTTACCTTGAGAAGGCGTTTGATGGCACCGGGTGGCGGCCAGCGGAGCGGCTTCCGGTTGCACGCCAACTGGGCCAAACCAGTTTGATGTTTCTGGTACATCCCACATTGACGGAGGCCGAGATTGGCCGGACGTGTGACGTGATGACTGAGGTCATGCGGTTGGCGGCAGGGTAGGGGGTTTGTTGATAGATTCATTGCAACTCTATCTACACAAGATTCTGCCGGTTTTCTTGTTGCCTGTCGGCATTACGCTATTCTTGCTTCTGGCGGGGCTCTTGCTGCGGCGCAGGACAATGATTTGGATTGGGTTTGCCGTGCTGTGGTTGTGCAGTACCCCGCTTGTCGGCCACTTCATGTTGCGCGCGGTCGAAGGATGGGCCGAGCGCACTCAAGCAATTGATGCGCCTCATGCCGATGCGATCGTGGTGCTGAGCGGCGGGCGTTTTGTTGCCCCGGGGGCAGCGGCAGTCAGCGAATGGCTGGATGCTGATCGTTTTTATGGCGGCGTGGAGTTGTTCCAGGCAGGCAAGGCACCCTTGCTGGTTTTCACGGGGGGGTGGTCGCCGTGGCAACCCAAAGCCAGGCCGGAGGGGGAGATATCGATAGAATATGCCAAGGCACTAGGCGTGCCGATTAAGAGCATGGTCACCACCGGGGTGGTCACGAATACGGCGGAGGAAGCTCACGCTGTGGCTGCGCTTCTTTCACGGCGATCTGCCGTTGGCACAGGTCAACGGGCACGTCCGCATGTGTTGCTGGTGACTTCAGCTTTTCATATGCCGAGGGCGCTGGGGTTGTTTGAGCGCACGGGTCTTAACGTGACGGCATTTCCGGTGGATTTCCAGACGTCGGTAGCTCGTGACGTTGGTGTGCTGGATTTTCTTCCCAATGCAAGGGCGATGGAACAAACCGAGATGGCTTGGCGCGAGACATACGGCCGACTGTATTATGGGATACGTGGAGCTTTTCAGTAATGGCGCAATGGCGCTTCGAGTGCACAACATTCCGGACAGTCCCAGTTTGATCGACGGTATTATTACCGCATGACACTCCAGGCTTTTCTGTTTCACCTCTTGTTTGCGACTTTTGTCGGCGGCGTTTCGGCGCTGCTTACCGCAATCCTGATTTCTCGTCTGAGGATTCTGGACATACCGAACGAACGATCTTCGCACTCGGTTCCCGTGCCGCGAGGTGGTGGTCTGGCGATCGTCGCTGGATTCCTGATCGGCATATCGTTGATTCAAGGCCTTGGCAGCGTAGTTCCGCTACGATCTTCGTATTTTTGGGGATTTCTTTTCTCACTCTTGGTGATTGCCGGCATGTCGTTTTATGACGATATAAGACATCGCGGCCTGCGAGTAAAGCTTGGAACACAACTGGGTTCAATCGGCCTTGCCATGGCAGTCGGAAATGTTTTCGATGTGATACGCTTGCCTTGGCTGGGCGAGGTGCACTCATTAATTGTGCTTTATCCGCTCACTTTGGTGTGGTTGTTGGGACTGACCAACGCTTACAACTTCATGGATGGACTGGATGGCATGGCGGCGGCTACAGCGGTGGTAGCGAGTGCGTTTTTTAGCTATGTCGCTTTTCGCGAGGGCAGCTATTTTGTATATCTGGTGTCACTGGCATTGGGTGCGGCCACATTCGGGTTTATGGTATTCAACTGGTCGCCCGCCAAGATTTTCATGGGCGATGTCGGCAGCGCTTTTCTCGGTTTTGCCTTTGCCACCCTGGCGATTGTCGCTGCGCGATATGATCGGGGACACACCTCGCTATTTGTGATGCCTCTATTGCTTTTCCATTTCATTTTTGACTCGGTCGTTACCTTTGTCCGTCGCCTGAGGAATGGCGATAATGTTTTCCGGGCGCATCGTACGCACTTATACCAGTTGATAAATCGACTGGGGTATTCACACAAGACGGTCACGTTGGCTTATGCAGGATTAGCGGTGCTCCAGGGGCTCGCCGCCATCTGGATGGTAGGCCTTCCCGGAGAGCATCGACTTTGGGCCTTCTTGCCGTTCGCTCTGATCTACAGCTTGGCCTGTTCCCGGATTCTGGCGCGTGCCAAGCGGAACGGACTGTTATAGCGATGACGATTCCGGGTAAAAAGAGGAGTCAGTAGAAAGGCAAGGCGCCAGCAGATCCTCATTGCCACACTGCGGCGCAAAGCCCTTAACGCAGTCCATCAGCGCCGCGCGCAACTCGTCGGTGGCGTTTCGGCTGAGGATGTCCTCGAAACGGCGGATGAAATCCTGAATCGATTCCAGAGGCAGACTTTCTTCGTTGGCCCGCATGATCCGGGGATGACTTGTTTCGACTACGTTGTTGCCGATCAGCAGTTCTTCATACATTTTCTCGCCCGGACGCAGACCCGAGAAAACGATTTCGATATCGCCATCGGGGTTGTTCTCATCCTTGAGACTTAGCCCGCTCAGGTGGACCATTCGCTTGGCCAAGTCGAGAATTTTCACTGGTTCGCCCATGTCGAGCACAAACACTTCCCCATCCCTGCCCATGGAGCCGGCCTGAATGACCAATTGAGCGGCTTCCGGGATAGTCATGAAAAAGCGGATGATGCGCGGATCAGTAACCGTGATCGGGCCGCCCCGACGAATCTGCTCACGAAACAGCGGTACAACCGAGCCGGATGAGCCAAGGACATTGCCAAAACGAACCATGGTGAAGCGGGTTTTCTCGGGAGAGTTTGCGGCCAGTGCCTGCAGAATCATTTCGGCAAAGCGCTTGGTGGTACCCATGGTGTTGGTGGGACGTACCGCTTTATCGGTAGAAATAAGAACAAAGGTTTCCACACCGGTTGCCAGTGCCGCCCGGGCGGCGTGCCAAGTGCCGAAAATGTTGTTGTAGGCGCCTTCTGCAGGGTTCTTTTCCACCATTGGGACATGTTTGTAGGCGGCCGCGTGGTACACCGTTTCTATCTTGAATCGAGTCATCACCCGTTCGAGGCGGCTTGGGTCGGTAACGGAACCGAGGATGGGGATAAGTTCGGGCGGATGGCGAGCGTGATTGCCTTGCAAAGCCTGAAGCAACTCTTGCTCAATGTTATAAAGCGAGAATTCGTTCCGTTCGAACAGCACCAGCCGTTTGGGTTGCAGGCTCAGGAATTGACGGCAGAGTTCGGATCCGATCGACCCTCCGGCGCCGGTGACCAGAATCGCTTTTCCGGCGATATTCATGTTCAGTAGCGCGGCATCGGCAGGGACGGGGTCGCGTCCCAGAAGGTCTTCTATATCCACTTCGCGAAGATCTTCGACTTTGACGGTTCCTGTTGCCAGTTCATCCATCCCGGGCAGGGTACGCACGCTTACCCCGAGCGGTTCGAGCAAATGCATTATTTCGTTGCGTCTTGAACGATGCGTGGAGGGCATGGCCAGCAGGACTTCGTCAACGGCATGCCGGGCAAGGAGTTGCTGTAATGACTCCGGCCCGTGAACTATCAAGCCATTGATCATTTGGTTTTTCAAAGAAGGGTCATCGTCAATAAAGGCGGCCGGCCGCATTTCTCTACTGAATTCGAGTGCCGAGACGAGTTGAACCCCGGCCGAGCCTGCACCGTAGATCAACACGGTTCGACGATCATGCTTTGAGACATGATTGCGCAATTGAAGTTTGTTAAACCAGTTCCTCGCAACAAGGCGTGTCGTCCCGATGAGGAACAGGGTCAGGATGCCATGCGCCAAAAGTACAGAGCGGGGCATTTTCAGATTGAGCAGAAAAACCGTCAGGGCGAGTAGTGCGATATACAGCGAGATTGATTTGAGGAGTGTCGTCGCGAGCTGCAGGCCCAGATAGCGGGTGATAGTCCGGTACAACCCCAGACGAATAAATACCGGGATGGCCAAAACCGGAGCAACAACGAACAGCCACAGGGTCTCCCCCTGGGGTACGAGAATGGACTCATGGCGAAGGGAGAAGGCGAGCCAGAGAGAAAGCAGAAGTAAGATGACGTCGCTGATGGCGATGATGGCCTGCTTCTTTCTGCGCGGCAGGTTCGCGAGCATTTCCAGGATATTCGGATACTTCGACCGAAAATCTTTGTTTGGCAGGCACCCGTTCCTGAATAACAGGAATACTGCCGCACCAAGCAGCAGGAACACCCCGCCGGTTTGCCACGTTAGAAACTGATCAGGGATGAGTATTGCGTTGTCGGCATCAATAATCCTGGACGTATCCGGAGGAAAACATTTGAGGTGGTTAATTCCCTTGATGTTGTGCGCTGTCTCGCGCTCACTCGCCTCACATGCCCTGAGCGCCACAGTCGCATCCTGTGCGTGGAAAAGAACGACTCCATTGGCCATTCGTGCCGAGGGAATGCTCAACTGAGCGGTGGAGAGTTGGCGTTCCTGCTCCTCGTTCAAGTCATCGAGACATTGGAGTTGCTTGATGCGGCAGTCCGAACACTTGGCCAGCACCGTCCTCGCCAGGGTTGCGACAGTGGCTTCGCAATTGCTCAAACTGTTTTTTCCATGGAGCAGAAAACTGATGCTCAGGTTTTCTTTTACATCCATAACCATGAGCGGATAAACGCGATTATCCCGATCGAACAATATCCAGATGGAACTGAAGAGCAACAGTCCGGCAATAATGATGCTGATGAGGCGTTTATTCATTGCGTTGTTGTTAATCGTCTCAATATCTGATTAATATTCGTCATTCTGGAAACTACCTGAATCCAGATATATTATTTCGGTCACCGCTGATTTCAGCGGTTCGGCTTCACGGTCCCAGAATGACGAATTTTCATTAAGAATATTTGGAATAGAGTTGCAATGGTTAATATTACTGGTCATTGACAATTCTTAATAAGTGATACATCATGGCATTTTTCATCACATTCACCAAGGAGATAATATGTCGTCCGATGTTTCTGATAATATTGAGTCAATTTCAGCGGAAATAGGCAAACTCCAGGCTAAACTGAAAAAAGTCGTAGCTGAAAAGCGAGCGGCGGCCCTTCAGGACGTCAAGAAGCAGATTGCCTTGTTTGATTTCTCGGCAACAGAACTTGGATTGTCGACCAAGCAGACCACGAAGCACAAACCGGTTGCAGCGAAGTATCAGGATCCAAAAGATCATAAGAATACATGGAGTGGTCGTGGTCGAGCACCTCTCTGGGTGGCTGCTAGCGGATTGCCGCTGGAGAAACTGCTCATCAAGAAATAACTTCGCTGCTTCATGGACAAGGTTCCCAACTC
>JBAZAY010000089.1:0-6210 GCA_041671725.1 Gallionella sp.
CTGTTCCTACTTTGCCCATGTTTCCTTCTGCTTTCATCATGGAAACATCCTTAGCGATTCTCTCCTGTGGCTGTAAGAGTGATTCGTATAGAGAGAAGATAGCCTCTGAACAAAGACCTAACGTTGGCTTCTGAGAACCAGAAGTAGCGGCGTTGTAAAGAGTGCTCATCTTAGCTAGCGAGAGCGTTCCTGAAGAGGCTGTTACGGTTGACTTTAGAGTTGTGTAGGTAGTTCTGGAAAGTGTTCCGTAGGTGGCGGCGTTTGTTCCGTCGTCTACGATAGCCTCTAGACCTAAGAAGTCCTTAGAGCCATTCCCTGTTCCTGTGCCGTAGAAAAGAGTACCGATGTCATCGGCCATATCCTGGGCTGTTGAAGCCATTTCTAGCTTAGCCAAGTCTAAGACTCTCTCTTCTGTGGCGTTTGCTGACAGTTCGTCCAATGGTAGGGCGACTGACATCTGATAAAACTTAGGTACGAACTCAAGATTTACTCGGTTATCTGTTGCTGAAGTCGAGAATGAGTCGAATCCTGCAAATGATGTACCAGTTGTATTCTTGGCGTACTTTACTGGAAACTTCATTCTTTCGCCGTTGAACTTTGAGGCTCTTGAGAGCATTCTTGTTGCAAAGACGTTAGAATTTAGAATTGTATCGACAACCTTTGGCAAAAGCTTGCTCTGGGTTGTCGTTGTAACTCGTGTTCCTAATGCTGACATTTTGTTTTATTTAGCTAATAATTTTATAAACTGCTCCATGACGTCCTTCTTAACTCACCAGTAGTCATGTAGTCTTTCCCTTGTTTGGTACTGGTTGAGCTTTTCATCGCGGTATCAGCGAGTTGTTTACGAGCGGCAGACCTCTCTGGTTCTCTAGAGTCTTTAGCCTTTAACATTTCGAGAATCTCATATCCCTTACGGAAATTAAGAGTATCTCCTTCTCCTGTTGGCATATAGTCCTGTAGAACCTTTGCGAGTTCGTCTCTATTAAACTTCAATCCCTCAGCCTCGAGCTTAGAGAACTCTTCATCGTTGACTTTTGCCCAACGAGACACTGTCTCTTGCTCTTGTTTTATACGCTGTTGCTGTTCTTGAGCTTGTCGTTCAATAACACGTTTTTCAATCTCCTGCTCTCTTATCGACTCACGTTCCGCATACTTCTTCCAAGCCACTTCGTTCTCTCCGTATAGTTCTTTGAACCACTCGGGGACTTCAGTAGGCTCTTGTTTTGAAAGTTTCTGAGTCGTCTCCTCCTTAAAAGCCTTGAGTTCTTCAATCTCCTTGCTGAATTTGTCCTCAAGCTCTTGTTTCAGTTTCTCCTCTCTCTCTTTCCACCTCTTATGATAAGGAATATCTTCTTCTTTTGGAGTATTATCGCCCTCCACAGTTGGCTCTTCCTTAACAGGTTCTTTCTCGGCTGGCGACTCCGATGGTGTGTCCTTTACCATGTCAGCAAATGGGTCTGTGCCCTCTTGCTTAACGTCCGCCATTATCTCTTCGATTGACATATTGTTTTTACGCAGGTTGTTTTTCTGGGGAACAGCCGAGCTAAACCCCGATTATTATTAATATTTCACTATTCTTTTTCCAATGTTCATTACTTTTGGGGCTCTCATTTTTGGGGTCTCCTCTTTCATCTCACGCTCCATCGACTCTTTCATTTCCTTCATTTCGTGCTTTGGCATTTTCTTCAGAGCCATTAACTGATGTTGTTTATTTTGCATTTCTTTTGAGTGAATTAATCTGATGCTTTCTTGCCGGCAATGCCTTAATAGATGGTGTCTTACTAGCAAACTCCCTAGCTATCTCGGGCTTTTTCGCGAAAAGGAATTTGGCTTGTTGTCTTGATTTAAATGGCATTTTTATAGTTTCTTTGCTAAATTTTGAAATTCGATTTGCTGAAGTTTTCTCATTTGCTCTTCTCGACCTTGATTCTGAGCAGTTTGCTGTTCCTCCGCCTTTGCCTGTTGTTCCTGTGCCATCTGTTGCTGTTGCTGTTGCATCATTGCCTGTTGTTGCTGGGCTTGTAGGTCCGGAAATAGAGCAATAGGGTCTGAGAGCCATAAGAATAGGTTCTTTGCAGACTCTCTAGGATTTGGGAAGTCTAGTCTCTCGAAGAATGTAATAGGGTCAATCCCCTTGGTAGCCCATAGGTCTACAGCTTCGTTTCTCTTGGCCATAGGGTCGTGTGGAATCATTGAGCCGTCCTTAACACCTACGCTTAGCTTTGAGTTAAATTCCGAGTTGACTAGCGTGATGTACTCCTGAGCGCTCTCTTTACCAAGCACTGAGGCTGTATGAGGTTCGTCATAGTAGACATACATGAGCTGGACAAACCAGTTGTAAACGTTATCTGAGAACTGCTCTAAGTAGGTTGATACTCCTCCGCCGATTCTGTCTGCATCCTGGCCCTTAGTGATTATTTTGCCTCGCACTGTCTGCTCGCTCTGAGTACCTTGAGGGGTAGAGCCTCGAGTTCCAAAGGTATTTCTAAGCTCGTTTCTATAGTCTAGGAGTGATTGATATACGAAAGCTGGTAGTGGGGCGGCTGCGTCTCTCTTTACAGAACTATTGACGTCGCCAGTAGGAACCCATATTGTCCCTCCTTGTCGTAATGCTTGGCTTGCTTTACTTGCCTGGGCTTCTGTGAAGGCATCACCGGAGACGATAAGTCCACCGTTTGCACTGTCAGCGTTCTTGTCTATTTGAGCCAGTCGCTTGTTTATAAGGTCCTGTAGAGGTAGAGACTGCTGGATTAGGTTAGTGCTGTCGTGTGGTCTTGAGCCTAGGTTAAAGACTGAGAGGAAGATGTAAGGCTTCTTTGGATGTATAAAATGATTCTTTCCTGGAACCTTTTGTGTCTGAGGCTTTCCATCTAGGCCCATAGCAGGCATACCCGTCATAGGGTCAATAGGAGCAGGCTGTTCCGTCTCATAGTTCCATAACGGGTTCTTGTTCTTAGCCAGTACCTCGTCCTCTAGTGTCCAAAAGACGTAGTCATCAGTCGTCCACATTATGTACTCAAGAGTCGTACCGAGCTTACCTTGTACCTTGTCCTCTATGTAAGCCTTCTTCTTCGGGAAACGGGCGATGAGGTCAGATGCCATGTCCTCTAGGTATTCTCCAATGTAGTAACCAGTGTATTCACCATCCTCAATCGTAGCCTTAGCGTCTAAGACAAGCTTCTGGGGTCTAATAGCCTTGCAAGATATATCATTCTCTTGGGCGGACCAGCCAACCTTCATTACCCCGAGCATGTAAAGTGCCCAGTATCGAGTAATCTGCTTCATCTTCATGTTGTAGGAAAGCCTATCTGCGTTGTAGATGAGCATCTTTCTAACCTTGTCAGCGACGGCACGTCCCTCTGGGGTGTTATCAGACTCAACGATAGGGTCAGCCTTAGGTCGTGTTGCGATAGGCAGGAAGGTCTCTAGTGACTCGAAGATTAGGTTATCTTTGAGAGGTCTCTTGTCCTTGGAAGATGAGAAGTGATTACCGAGCCAGTACTCTTCGTTGTCCTTCTGCTTCTTGTATATCTCCATCTCGTAGGGCTTCCACTGCTTCATCCAGTCCTTCTTGAGGTCAATTAACTCGTCATCAGTCATTGACAGCTCTAGCTCTGGTAGCAACTCAGAAACCACACCTTCTTCTTGGTCTATTTCTTCTACCTTGTTTGTGTGCGAACCAAGACTATAAAAACCGTCTGATAGTCCCGAATAAATATTATCTAGTATTCCCATAAATATAAAAACAGACGACAAAATCATTGTCGCCTGCCTGTTGTTTTAGGTTAAAGCTTTATTATGTACCCATTATAGCACGAAAGTATTCAATCTAGCAAAACTACCAAAGTATTTTATAGCTGCTTTGTTATATGCTTTAGATGCATCCAATTTATCAACAAAAAAACCAAGAAGAATATTCTTCCCATTCTTATTTTTAATTTGTGCCATCCACTTCCGTGTACTATAGCTCCAGCATACGCCCTTGTGCCCTGATTTATTGTTCTTGTACGGCTTAATATTCCCCTTATTTTCCCGCATTGAACACTCTCGTAAGTTATCCATTCTGTTGTCTAATTTGTTCATATTCTTATGGTCTACATACCTGCCTGGAAGGGTTTTGAGGAGTTGTCTATGCATAAAAATAGAGGTAGATTTTCCTTCCTTCATACAATCATATCTTATAGCATATCCACTTGAAGACAGGTGCCATTTATATTGACTTAACTCCTCAAATTTCTCATCGTCCACGATAGAAGTTTCTCCTATTGGCAACTTAATCTCTTTCATACAAACATTATACCATTTTCTTTTCTTTTCTGTAAACGCAAGTGTTCAAGCGTATCTGCTGTAATACGCCTTGTGAGTCAAAATCTATCGTAGCCGAACCATTCTTCGTAGTGAATACTCCAGCATTATATAGGGCTTGGAACGTATCTTGGTGTTGTCTATACTCTCTGAACAACTCTGCGTCTTCTATTGTTAGTGAGATGTTTATCATTGCGTATTTCGCCAATCGTTCTCTTCTACCTCTTCGTATATCGGGCGAACTCTAAAGTCCATGGTCTTATCTGGCATAATCGACGGACCAGACTGGAATGTTGCTGACTCACCTGTGAATATCTTTCCACCATCGTTTTTAAACTTATCCATTCCAACACGCCAATATAAACACGCGTGTGCGAAGTGGTCAAGACCATTCGACGTTTCCCATACGCTCTGTGGCACGCCCAGTGTGTCCATCTCAGTTACCTTGTAGAGCGTAGCCCAATGGCTTTCAAACTCAGCCCAATCATCTTGTGTACCTTGTAGTGGTATCTTCTTTAGAGCGAAGTCGTCGATAACCATCTGCAAGCCTCTGTTCCTGTCCACTGTTACATTCCCTGCTTCTGCCCCTGTGCCCCAGCGGATGATTTGGTATGTCTTGCGGTCTCTAGCGTAGTGACATAGGAATACTCGTCCCGGGTACTTCTCACGCAACCTGCGAGGTTCTGTTAGGTCTGGGAGGGCATCTATGACTGCGACCGACCTTTCGTACTTCTTGAGGAGCGAGTCGATGGTGTCCCACGTTGGAGTAATACCAGCGTAGAAAATACCGTCCCTATTACCGAGGACGTAATGCTTTTTGAGCCCTGAGTCACAGCCGATAACAACTCTTTCCTGGCTGTTAATGTCAGGGGTGCAGTTTCTGTAGATGATGTCCGGTGTAACTTGATTTCCTTCTCCCACATAGGGAAGCCCAAGTACGAAATTGGCGAAGTATTCTGCGCTTTTTGTTTCATGGTATTTAATTATCTCGTCCGCAGTAATCCACGGGGCCATTAATAAACTTATCCAATAGCCTGAGAACTCCTTATCTTTGAACTTCTTGACCCAGCGTCCCTTGCGACGTTCTTCTCTGGATAGGATGTTCCCGCAGTGTTTACAAACAAACTCCTTCTTGTCGGTATCGATACTGTCAGGCCATGAAAGGTACTGTTCCTTGTTACAACCAAGACAGGTAATGAACCAGTGCTTCTGGTCACTTTTACTCCAATACCTAGAAACTCCATTGCCTTCAACGGAAGGATTACTGAAGTGCCACTCAAATTTGTGCTTTGAGTGCTGAAGTCTCGACGAGTATTGCTGGATGACCTCTTGCTTGCTCCTATCCTCTTCGTCGTGGATGTTGAGGTCGGAGGAGACAGCGATGGCCGCCTTTTCTGTCCAGGTGCCTCGGTAGTAGATGATGTTGTCCCCGACTTGCTTTTGTTCAACTGAGTCTTTGTCTTTAACATAGTCTAATAAAATAGGATTCTGATTGATAATACGATTGATTTTACCACCCACGAAGTCTTTAACGTCCGCCGCCGTAGGCATTGTGTAAATAATGTCCATTCTCTTGCACTTGGCTAGCCATAGAGATTTTATAATAGCCATTGTAGAGAAGCCTATCTGAGCCGCCTTATAGCATACGAGCTTGGGCGACTGGTCTGCATAGATGTCGAATAAGAATAGATGGTCTCTGAAGTCTAACGGTATACCAGCTTCATTCTTAATGCCGTGCTCTTGTATGAAGGCGTGTATTGATATGTCACTTAGTGTCAAGATATTTTTGTTTTAACTTCTCTTCGTACTCCAACCTTAGTTCTTCTGCTACTGGGTCTGCCACTTTGCCTTCTAGGTTAAGGTTGATTGACTGAGACTTCTCTGGTGCATAAGAACCCTTCAGCT
>JBAZAY010000089.1:6220-8681 GCA_041671725.1 Gallionella sp.
CAGGCTCATCATCTCGTGTTGCTTCTAATCCTTCACTATGTACCTCAGCTAGTTTGGTATCAGGGATATACTTATCCATCAGCTGTTGCCAAGTATCCGTATGCTGTATTTGACCTGCTTCAGCGTAAGATTCAGTGTATCCAGCTTTCATCATGGCTTCTTTCTTACTCCTAGAGTCTCCTAGATTGTTTATAGCCCTTTCGGCTCTTGTGCTTGGCATTATGCTGGTTTTCTTTTTATCCCTATTGTCGGGCATCCGTGAACTGTTGTGTGTATTTTTCTTGTCTTCATTTCTCCACATTTCTTACACATCATAGAGTCCTTCTCTCGAGGTTTCTTTTCACAGTACCAGCATTTAGAAGTGTTATGCATCGGACTTTTCTGTTTTACCTTTACTATCAGTGACTTTCCCATAGAAGCGTTGGAATATCTTTGCGGTACTTCCCGTGGGCTGCGCGGTGTCCCGGATATGTTCTTTCAAGTAGGAGGGGTTGTCTATTCTTCCATTCGGGTCTTTCTTGGTAACAAGTCTCTTCTTGCACTCACGACACACCTCGACTAGGCCGTCGTTGTTCTCAGATACTGTTTGATATTTGTGATAGTGTTCTAACATTATCCTTGAATGGCTAAAATCTCCTCTTCTTTTATAAAATGATATGTCTTGCCGTCTATTTCTATTGGGCTGAGAGAGTATGCTTTGTAGTAGATGGTGTCTCCTTTCTTAACCACTTCAGACGCACCAGGGGAGATTACTTTTGCCTTCTCAGTAACAGTGTTGGTGTCTCCAGTTGAGATTATAATACCGGACTTGGTTACTTCCTGCTCTCTCTCTATCTCTATTAAAACGTTATTATTCAAGGGTTTTATCTTCATGTTGTTGCGATATTTAATACTTCTTTACTCGACATCTTAAAATTATCTTTCTTACAGTAGTAGTAATCGTGCTCTAGTTTTAGTGGTTTGTTTTGGAGTCTTCTGAGCACGTCGCTAGAGTGGCACTCTATTTCTCTTCTAAGATTGAGTCGGAGTGGCTTACTACAGTCAGGGCATCTAAACCTTCTAAGATTCTCAAGATTCATTACACAGTTTCAATTATACTCTTCTTTGGGACGTCTATAATTTGTAAACTCGGCTGTAGTCCTGCTTCATACTTTGCCAATAGTTCTCTCAACTCTTTCTCAAACTCTGCTTGTTTTTCTGTTGTCATAATTTATTCTTGTTTTAATGATTTAACCCATTCCTCTAAGTTCTCCATGTCCTCGTTGGGAGCTTCAAGCACCGACCCTTTGCTTTTAAGCCTTGAAACCATTTGATTTGTAAAACGCTCTGTGCTTGGTCGTAAGTATATCGCAACGATTATGGCCGGGAGTGTGAGAAGTATTCCCGTGATTACACCTAATGAGTATTCTAACATTGTTGTATTATATCAAATTTATAATCCGATTTCAATAACGTCGTCTATGCTCTTTACAAGATAATATTCTGCTCCGGCCGCCTTACTTCCCTTCTCAAACTCCTTCTGACTCTCGCTTTGTTTACCCTTTGGTGCTTTAACTTCTAACCCCACAAAGAAGCCGTCTTTTATAACGATTATGTCTGGAATACCATTCTTAGAATATTTAGGCATGGCCCGATATACCTGAGTCTTGACGTTAAAGATTGGACTCGTATTTTGCCTCCAGAAAAAGTGTTTCTTGTGGGCGAGATAATCACAGATTGCATTAACTATTTGGTTCTCCATATTTTGTGTTTAGATACTTCTTTAATTGTTGCCACGGCTTTCTTGGATATTTTGCCATGTCTTCGGAGGTCATGCGATTGATTGCTATCCAATGGTTTATTTCTTTCTTTAGGTCTCCTCCTTCTTGATAATTACATACCCCGTGATGGTACTCGCACAAGAATATGATGGCCCACTTTTCCTGAATCTGATTGCCCCCGTAAATGAAGGCGTGTTCCCAGGTGATTCTACCCTTGCAATCATTTCCCTTTCTGGCGCATATCTGAGGTTCTGCCTCTAGTTCTTTCTTTAGCCACTCAGGTATTGGACTCATTGTATTTCTTCTTCCTCTACCCCTCCCAACTTCTTTGGGTCAAACTTCGGAAGCTCCCCGATGTTTGCCACATAACAGGAAATCCAGTCGTCGAAGCAGTCCGGCACGTCTTGTAGCGTCATCTTTCCTTCACATAGAAGTTTCCCGACCTTAACTTCTAGTTTGTCCTTAGTTTTTGCCCCAATATCATATCCTTGCGATTCTTCGTGCCAGAGTTGTAGGACAAGGTTTAGGGGGTCTGATGGGTGTCCACCGTCCACGATTGGATAGTAGTGGTCCAAGGTGTAGTTTACCGCCTCGCTCCAGTCTAACCCTATTTCTTGTAGGAGTTGTTTCTTGATTCTGTTTGTGTAAGAACTTGAAGGTCTGATGTCTGAGGTCTTCCATCCGCCGTCGCCGTCACACAG
>JBAZAY010000090.1:0-8179 GCA_041671725.1 Gallionella sp.
CGAGTAATGAAGTGTCGGAACGAGTAATGAAGTGTCGGAACGAGTAATGAAGTGTCGGAACGAGTAATGAAGTGTCGGAACGAGTAATGAAGTGTCCCCACATCTCTTCTTTCTTATGACAGTTATGAGAACGAGTAATGAAGTGTCAGAACGAGTAATGAAGTGTCAGAACGAGTAATGAAATGTCAGAACGAGTAATGAAATGTCACCACATCTCTTCTTTCTTATGACAGTTATGAGAATGGTAATGAAGTGTCAGAACGAGTAATGACCTGTCACCACATCTCTTCTTTCTTATGACAGTTATGAGAATGGTAATGAAGTGTTAGAACGAGTAATGACCTGTCACCACATCTCTTACTTGTTTCACTATTCTTATAACTGTTATAAGAATGGTAATGAAGTATCATGATGGCTAATCACCTGTCATCACTCTTATTTATTCTTATGACAGTTATGAGAATGGTAATGAAGTGTCATGATAGCTGTTCTCCTCCTACTCACACCATACATCCTTATTCCAAATGCCCCTTTTCATGGATAAAATCATCGACATCCTCAACTCGTCATACCCTACAATTGTAGGGTATGTAGCCATTACATTTACACGATTTTTCAGCTTTGAAGGGGTTAGCTCGCCCGTATTTCGATTACGACAAATGTATGAAAGTTACGAGAATGGTGATAGCTGTTTACAAGTGATCACCTGTCACCGCTCTTATTCTTTCTTATGACAGTTATGAGAATGGTAATGAAGTATCATGATGGCTAATCACATGTCATCACTCTTATTTATTCTTATGACAGTTATAAGAATGGTAATGAAGTGTCAGAACGAGGAATGACCTGTCACCACATCTCTTCTTTCTTATGACAGTTATAAGAATGGTAATGAAGTGTCATGATGGCTAATCACCTGTCATCACTCTTATTTATTCTTATGACAGTTATAAGAATGGTAATGAAGTGTCATTTAAGCTAATTCATCTGTCACTACTCTTATTTATTCTTATGACAGTTATAAGAATGGTAATGAAGTGTCATGATAGCTAATCCATCTGTCACTACTCTTCTTTATTCTCATGACAGTTATAAGAATAGAGGTGAAGTGATAAGAGGTGAAGTGATAAGAGGTGAAGTGATAAGAGGTGAAGTGATAAGAGGTGAAGTGATAAGAGGTGAAGTGATAAGAGGTGAAGTGATAAGAGGTGAAGTGATAAGATATATCACTTCTATTCTTCTTCTTTCTCATGGTTGTTATGAGAAAGAAGAATAGTGACGGGTCATTCCTCGTTCTGACACTTCATTACCATTCTTATAACTGTCATAAGAATGGTGACAGGTGATTACTTGTAAACAGCTATCATGACACTTCATTACCACCTCCCATCGCTTCACCTCCCATCCTTAAAATTAAAGTGTTTGACAATCGAGTTAGAGACCCAAATTGCTCCATTTAAGTAGTACAATGAAGAAGAAACCACCAGATCCCTATAAAACGATCAAGAATAACCTTTCTAATGTCGTCACCGATGAACGAACCTTGCGTATTATTAACGATGCTGTCATCAGGATGGACAAGATCGCTACTCACACGTACCAATTTATGAAGATGTACTTACTTCATGAACGAGAGACGACATGTAAGTTTCCTACTATAGATCACGATCTTATTATGAATGTGATGAAGACGGTATGTATTGCTCCTACAGGAGCAGGACGACCGCCGAAACAGGAAACCGTCATCTTAAAACGTAAGCTGAAGGAGTTCTACGACAGTCACTACAAACCAACGATCGCTCCCGGAGATGAACCTCAGAGTTACCTTCATCTTACTTACATATTTGAGTACACCGCTAATGCCATTCTAACAGACTACCAGAACAACATTAAACGAAACTACTACAAGTACGTCCAGCGGTACATCTACAATACTCTCGGTTACAAAACCCTTCGACCAGCGTTCACCAAAGAAGAGAGGTCTAGTTATGACTACGCTCTCCGGCAGGTTCGTAATGATGTGTTATCAGTGGGTGGCGAACCGATGAAGTCACCCCTCGACTACCGTCAGTACGTTAGTGACTTTAAGAAGATCTGCTTACCTGCTAAGTACGCCACGACAGTCATTGATAAGTTCACCGAGGAACAGCTGAAGCACCACAAGCCCAGTTACGATGTCTGTGTAAATCCAAATGACTATCTTGGATCCATGTTTGTCATGATGTTAGGACTTGAAGATGAGGGTGAGAAGATTTACAACTTGTTCCCACAGTGCTCGTCGCAAGTGCCTCGTCATATTACGATTGATACAAGTACCATGTATCACCTACTCATGGATACCAAATTACATCCATCAAAGCCTTCGTATATCGGTAAGTTTTCACAGTACAAGAGTGAAATATGGTCGCCATTCTTCATGACTACAATGCGATGTTTCAGACGTGGATCTTACGGTTTCAACTACATGATTAGTACTGATGGGATAGCCGTCTCGCTACAACTAATTCATGAAAGTTACAAGGATAAGAAGGCTAAGTCTATTGAGGCGATGATTAGAAAGGAAACTACCAATGATCCGAATGAAAGGAAGAAGCATCAGGGTTTCTACATCACCGATCTCGACGACCCCGAATCTCTTACCGGAAAGACAGTTGTGGGTATTGATCCAGGCAAGAGCGACCTTCTCTTTGCCATTACCGTTTCCAATAACCCGAGCTGTCGGAGAAAGAAGAACGCCACGAAGCTCCGCTACACTCAGAACCAACGACGGACGGAACAACAGATCAAGAAACACCGTGACCTGATCTTAAAGTGGAAGAAGGAGAGCCGTATTGAAGGGAAGACGGTCATAGAGTGGGAATCGTCCTTAGCTCATGACTTTGAGACGGGTATTAGACATACCTTCAATTCCAAGTCACTACAGTCCTCAGAGTACCAAAAGTACCTCCGTCTCAAGAACCTCGTCACTCACAAGCTAAACTCCTTCTATCAAGACCCCATCTACCGTAAGTTTCGTCTCAATACTTACAGTAACACTCAGAGAAGTGAAAATAACTTCATGAACCGCTTCCGTGAGACCTTCGGTCACCACGATGACGTAGTCGTGGGATTTGGGGACTGGAATGAGCACGGGCACAGGAAGGGTCACGAGCCGTTGAAAGGTGTCGGCTTTCATAAGATGATTCGAAACGCAGGTTACGAAGTTTTCTTAGTTAATGAGCATCGCACCAGTAAGACCTGTTCTAACTGTAAGGATGGAAGTTGTGAGTGTGAGTATGCCCGTACGTGTAACAACCCACGGCCGTGGAAGCGGGAAGAAGTCATCGATCGTCATGGTCTCGTCATCTGCAAAAGATGCCAGACGCTATGGAATCGTGATGTAAACGCCTCCTTGAACATTCACGACATCATGAAGGAGACGATAGCCGGGAGGGGAAGGCCATCATACTTCTTGAAGACCAAGGTAGCAGAGCTACCGTCATCATGACTACATCGGCCATGTACCCAATTTAAGAAGATAATAGCTGTTTACAGTTATTTCTTAGAACTTAACATAACCGCACACTAAAATGTGGTTAGTCATCATAGGTCTCATCACCATTCTTATCCTCACTATTCTCATCCTCGTCTTTGCCACTCAACAAACTAGAGATCCATCCTCTTCACTCTCATCCTCTCACCCCATCTGCTACCACTTCCCCCTCTCCGACTTTCACCACTCATGTAAAGATCACCCCCTCCGCATTGAGAACTACAGCGGTACCCTTAAGTCTGATCCCTCTACTCGCACCTACATCACAGTCAATGACTGGTTTGACTCTCCCTCCTCCAAGGAAGGTCATATGTCTAAGTTAAGTTTTAAGTCTGACTCTACTAACCCCATCGCTCAATACATTCTGAGGTGGGTAGCCACTCAAACTCCCTCTTTTCCTCATGAATTACAGACACGATTAGAGACCGATCCCAGTCTTCACTACTCACTCCGACTCACCAGTCATAGCTGGGCTTATCCATCTCACTTCGACTGTCTCGACAACTATACCATTGTGTTAGCCGGTACTCGACATTGTATTCTTGATAAGAAGACAAAGGTGACTCTAAACGCTGGAGATATGTTGTACATCCCAGCACCTCAGGAGCACGAGTTCTGGTGTGATACACCTCCAGGTCAGCTTAATATCCTCTTAAACATTAACTTTGCTCCTCGTTATCATAGAGAGAAATGTGACGCTGAGTTTGCTAAGCTGTACCCGTTTCAGGTCGAGCGATTGGATCAGATGGTTGACTACAGCTAATCCTTCTCCAACACTCTTCGTTATGGTTTCTAAGATGAAGAATTAAAGGGTCATCTGCTTGAAAGAGAAGTGTGGCGAGGTTGTCCTTCACTCGTGCCACAGGTTCCCAATGACCCCCACTGTTAAAGAGGATCACTGACTCTAGACCTTTCAATGTCAGAGAAGGATCATGTAGCATATAACCTGGCTCTCCAGCTGTCACTCCAGTGGTGATGTAGATATCCACTTCAAGTACTCTACTGGCTAGTAAATGTACCTCATCTCCGACGTCTTGGCCTGGATTGGCTATATACTCTTTAAAAGCCAAGAAGTCGATCAGGAAGCTACTATGATCGGGTGGTAGCTTCTCTTGGAGGGTTTCCAACTCGGCTGTTAGCTTCTGAACTTCTTTCGTATCCATAGTATAGTTATTACGACGATATGGTGCGACAGAGTGAGGGAGATCTTTATAGAGGGGAGTACCATTACATGAAGCGTTAAGGAAGTCTTGGATGGTGAGCGAGGTGGCTAGTTCCTTCCGGAGTTGCTGTGAGAGGAGTGATTTGGTGAGGTCGTCTTGCTTGGTATACTCTGGTTCGGTACTTGTAAGTAATGAGTGAAAGAAACAACTACCAGCACCCAGAACATTGAGACGGTAGAGGTCGGAACCTGATGGGAAAGTCCAATCAAGATGACTCATTCTCTTTAGAGAGTGTGTGGGTCTTTAATAAACATGACAAGCGTCATGTTTTACAATCGCTCAAAGAGAGCACTGGGATCGAGTCCTACCCACTCAGAGCGAGAAGTGGTACCTTTCCGCTCCTCCTCTACTTGATCCTCATAAGCTTCCTCCTCCTTTACTTGATCCTCATAAGCTTCCTCCTCCTCTACTTGATCCTCATCAGCCTCTTTTCTATCTTCCGCTTCTTGAATGGGAGTAGGTTGAGACGGTACCGGTCTCACCTTAGGCTGTGACTGTACCACCGGCTTCACACCTTCCTTCACATATCTCAACGTCACATACATCGCCGACAAGATCCTCTGTTGTTTGGGGAAGTTCTTAGTGTCGGTCAGTCGCTTCTTCTCCAGCAGTCTAAACCCACGCTTCTTCAGTCGCTTGTCCAACTCCACCAAGTCAGGTAGCCACTCAGTCTGGTTCTGGACGATTGAACCAGGGATGTCAATGAGGATCTCACGCCCACCTATTCTCTCGATGGTGTACTGAGGTGTCTTGAGCATTCCAGCTCCTCTCATCCCTTCAACCATCGCATCTCCGTCCACAGTGGTGAAGAGTAGCGTCCCTCCTGGTTTGATGCTCTTATCCAGTGTTTCCAGAGCCTTATCCATCATCTCACTGCTACCATTGAAGAATGTCCATGACAACATCATCCCGGCCGAGTCTACCTGAGCACCTTTGAGTAGCTCTTTCACCACTCTGTCAGTATACTCAGCTCCGAAGTCCACCAAGCCCTTCACGTTAGCGGTCAAGTTATTCTCCTTGATACGCTTCTGTAGCTCAGCACGATTGCCGGCGTCGGGCTCTAGTAGATAGACCTTCAAGTCTTTCTTCTTGAACTTGAGGAGATCACCGCCACGACCACTACCATAATCGGCGTAGGTGCTACCCATCTTCAAGGTCTCAAAGAGATCAGACTTAGCATTGTTGTGGTATCGCTTCATCAACTCCAGATCAGCTCCTCTCAACGTCTCCACTCGGATGGGTCTTTCAATCAATGACCACAAGTTCAGAGCAGTGGACAGCTTGTTGGCACTGCTCTTGCGGTAGCGAGGCCTGCGTGGGTGAGGTCGATAGTTGTCATCAAACTCAAACTCCCACACATCTCCCACCACCATAAACTCTGTGTTGTCAAAGATCTCCTTGAACTCTGCCGGAGAGAGCTTGAAGGGAAGTCGAGCCGAGCCTGTGAAAGGGATCTTCTTGAAGCCATGTGCGTCATCCACCACCAACAACTGGTTTACCCCGATTTCGAGGTCAATGGTGAGGTTCTTACGCTCCTTGCTCTTCTTGATGTTGATCTTACCTTCACGGTAGGCCTGATCCACTTCTGTCTCAATCAGTCCATCAGTGGGATAGGGAAGAGAGGTCAATGAGTCAAGCACCTTGTTGGTAGCGGTGTACAGCTCATCAGTGGTACTGGCAATCTCAAAGTTCTTCTGAAGTAGAGTCAGGTCTTTACGCCCCTTGAAGCTACCGGTCAAGGCTGTCTGATAGGCTCTGCGGTCGATGAGAGAAGGGATATCTCTCACGGAACCACCGCCAGCGATCAGTGTCTCAAAGAAGACAAAGGTGTATAAGCTACCGATGCCACTGTCCTCGTAGGTCTGAACCATCTCTCCCTGAAACAGGGCAGGAGTGAGCTCTGGGATAGCCACTCGAGCGATGTGATTCACCTGATCCCGCCCTGAGACAGCGAAGATACCTTTCTCCAGTAATAGGAGCTCAGTCACCTCGCCGTCGGCCTTGGCGGTAACGCTGGTACGACCTCGAGCCAGGAGCGTTCCATTCAAGAGATCCTTCAACTCAAGGTCGCTGGGATGGGGAAGAGAAGACTTGATGAAGGTGCGACTGTCAGACTTTGCTCCTGTCATCATTTCGTTGTACTTAGCGATGACCTCGTCTCTGAGGTGAACCGGCATGGGAGTGTAGCTCTCTTGGATGTAACCAGTGATACGACTGATCCAGTCGGTGAAAATCTCCAGCTTGGTGTTGTCAAGTAGCTCCAACTCAATGCGGTAGTCGATGGGCTTTCCTGGAATCTGCTCAATCTGTAGGTCAGCTCTCAGATCAGGAGTCACAGGAATCTCATAGCGGGTACCTGATCTCTCAAGCGAAGGTTTGGTTCGGACGGCCTTGACTGGAATCTCATCGGCCACCGCCACACGGAAGTTGAAGCTGGCTGAGTCGTAGGACTTGACCTTGCCGACACTGACCTTCTCAATCCACTCATCAGAGATAGCAGTAGTGGCGATGACTGGGAGGTTGGGCTTGGGATACGAGATCTTGTAGACTCTGCGGTGTCTGAGGTTTGCGTGTTGATCGTTCTTGATGTGGATGACTCGGGTGGCTAGACCTGCGTCTGAAGCATTGTATCTGAGGATGATGAGAGTCTGAAAGAACTCCACCTTTGACACATGCCACCTCGCCTCCACTTCACGCTGAGAGGTGGGAGTGGGCTTGGCGGAAAGTGCCTCCTGAAGATAGGAGGTGACTGCCTTAAGCTCGAAGTTCATGGTGACCTTTGTTTAAGGCTCATGAAAAAGTCCTGAAAAAAACAGTTCAAGAGATTTAGGGATGGGAGATGGGGGACGAGGTGTGTTAAGAAATAAAGAAATAAGATAAAAATGTCGAATGCCAGTGTCCCCGTGGCGACCCAATTTAAGTTAACGACCACTGATGCCTTCTTTATCAAGGTCTTAAGTGAGCTACTCAACAGCAACCTAACAGAAGCTAACTTTCACTTTAAAGAAGATGAGATTACCCTGCGAGAGGTGGACTCTGATGAAGAGGTGATGATTGATGTGGTGCTCCGAGCCTGTGACATGATCTATGAGCCTCCTTCCGAAACGGTGGTCGTGGGATTCACAACTCAGCACTTGTACAAGACACTGAAACGTACCAAGAGAAAGGATAAGATCACCATGTACAAGGAGGTTGGCTCTGATCTCCTCAGCTTTAACATTTTGAACGCTGATAAGTGTAGAGACAAGGATGGCAATATGAGGTGTAAGGATGTCCCGCTCTCTAAGTGGTCAATCGGAGACTACCCCAAGCTACCAGTCACCACGATACCGGCTGCCGAGTTTCAGAGGATGTGTAAGGAGATGACGGCTGCCTCCAAGACGATTACTGTGATGATTCAGAAGAATGGTGTCCTTTTTGGGTC
>JBAZAY010000091.1:0-8058 GCA_041671725.1 Gallionella sp.
ACCAAGCCTTTAATATGCTAGTGGCCTCTGATCCATACTTCTCAAAGATCAGAGTCGAGACGGGTCGATTCTTAAGCACTCACGGCGTTGAGTCACAGGGATTAGCTCAGGATCTGGTGTCAGCTTATCTGGTGGCGGTTAATGCTTTAATCACTAGAGAAGTAAGGTATATCCAGACATGTAAACCCTCTCCGTTTCTCTTTATGAAGAAGTATCAGACTCCATCCTTTGAGTGTAGCTTTACGACACATGAGATGGATGGTCAGGTGAGTAAGTATCTTGGCTATTGGGGGTCATTGATGGCTTTTAGTTTGAGAGGTGGAGGGACTCAAGGCTTTCAAGGTTTGACAGAAACAGAGTTGAGA
The DNA here is from genome assembly GCA_041671725.1 of Gallionella sp. Lineage (GTDB taxonomy): Bacteria > Pseudomonadota > Gammaproteobacteria > Burkholderiales > Gallionellaceae > Gallionella. The sequence continues at coordinate 366 of JBAZAY010000091.1, forward strand.
TATTTTAGCCAGGGGAGGTAGAGAAGGATTGATTGTTCTTCTTATTCATGAGAGATGAGTATCAAGTCATGATGAGTTCGTCGGTCGTTATTACCCTCTACATGCTGATGTGTGGCTATCAAGGTAGCGTGTCTCTCTTGTTAAGTCAACAACTCTACTATGCTATGGCTTTTGGAGTCTTGGCATTGTATCTTCTTGATTGTGGGATGCTTCATAGCTATATGATGGTAGCGTTGTGGGTAGCCACCTGCTTCTTTCAGACGGAAGATAGTGGTGCTAGAGCTACTATGATTAAGTACTACATCTTAGTCTATGGAGGGTGGATACTGTTGATGTATGTCATTACCTTGGTTATGGGATTGACTACTAACACAGAGAAGCTTAGCGAGTTTCTACAACATATTAAGTTTACTACCGAACAACGAGCCAGTCTCAATGATGTGAGACTGGCTTTGGGGAGACAGCTCGTCTAACACTATACTTCTTCCTATAGAAGTATTGATTTTCTTTCTCACCTGTGAAGCGTGGGCATCACGTCATGATGACCTCATCGGGTTTCACTGTTACCTTCTACCTAGCGTTGTGTTTCTATCAATTTAGCGTAGCTCTCTTACTCAGTCAACAACTCTACTATGGCATGGCCACTGGGGTCTTGACACTGTACCTCCTTGATTATGTGATGCTTCATAACTATATGATGGCAGTGCTATGGGTATCCACCTGGTACGTTCGGACGACAGATGCTCTTACAGCTACTATGAAGTACTTTATCCTATGTTATGGAGGGTGGGTAACATGGATGTATATCAATACCTTGGTTGTGGAATATAACTCAACTCCGCACGGTTGGACTCGCTTCATTAACTAGAGTAGGTTAAGTCTGGGGAGACAAACCGTCTAAACACCATACTTCTTCCTATAGAAGTATTGATTTTCTTCTTCACCTGAGAAGAGTAAGTATCACAAGATGACTGGAACTGTTAATTCTCTTCGCCTTATCGCTTCAGTGATTGGATTCTACCAATGCTATGTTCTGGGGACTAATGGAGCCATCAGCGGATCCCTCAGTGGAGGCTCACCCAGAGCCTTCACTTACTATGGTCTGCTATCACTGTTGATACTTGGTAATCTTATCAGCGACATGCGTGGTGCGAGGAGAGGCTGGTATAACAGGCTAGGACTGGTACTCAATCCAGCTTCAGTGGTACTGGCCAGTATGATTCCAGGAGAAGTTAATAAACTAACTCTAATCTTCAAAGTGCTGGTAATGACAGATGGTATTCTCTACGTGGTGGCCAATATTATCCTGTGGTCTACCTTGATCTTTGGAAGTAACTCTAACGGAGGTGTGGAGGAGATGATTGTCAAGTTTGGGATTAACAGAGAGACGGTTAATAGGATGAGGGTGAAGGTGGGAAATGAGGAGGTGGAGTAAAGGACAAGCGATACTTCTCTATAGAGAAGTATACCAGAGATATTGATACAGATAATCCTCTATTTTATCTCATCATAAAATGACCTCTCATACCGAAGACGACATCTCTGACTTCACATCTCACCTCTTCAAGCAAGAAGCCTGTAAAGCCATCGAAACAATGAGTAGGTTAGCTAATCTCTATAGCTATAACAAGGTTAACTCTGATCTCATCGACGATCCCTACTTTACTACTAAAGATGGTTTAGTGCTTCAGAAAGGATGGATTAGAGTAATCGATTTAGACTTGTTCTACCTCACCCTTGACGTTAAGTATTTTGACGGTGATTGTCGGAGACATAGGAATGTAGTGTGGTCGACTGCGAAACCGGTGAAGAGGGAGAGGTTTGAGGAATGGAGTCGTATCTAGATAAATACACTATAACTGTAGTGTATCAAGTTTATATTAACCAAAAGAATCTCATAGTCTAAATGCTTAGATCTGTGTCTCAGTATGATTTCCACCAAATCCCTAACTATGGCTCATGCGAACCATATGACTCAGTACCACAATCTCTTCTGGTCAAACTGAGAGCCTGGTGTCGCTCTCTATCACTATGGTGCACTACCGAAGTAGTGTATCCGAAATCCTGTTCATGCTTATGCCGATGAACTGCTGGCGTCCTTCTCCTTGGCAGCCAAAGCCTCCGCCTCGGCCTTCAATCGCTTCTGTCTCTCATAGATCACCACATCTCTGTCAATCACATCCTTCAACAGGTGCTTGAACTCCTCAATCTTCTCAGGGTTATGCTTGATCCAGAAAGCCATAGCCAGCTCGTTCAGCAGTCGCAGATCATCAATCCCGAAGAAGATTGCCACCTTATCCATCACATGGACATCTTGGAGAGACAGATCCTTCACCAGAGGCCAGTAGGCCATCGGAGCCACCACCTCCGGCTTGAACATGGTACAACGATCAGGGATAGTCGGCATCACTCCCTTATCAGTGTGATACTGGTGAAGGAAGTCCACCACCAGCTTGTAGTACTTGTCATCCACTCCATACAGTGTGTGAGGTAGCTTACCATTAAGCAGGTCGGCGTCGGGGTTGCCACCGTGGATGTTGAGCTTCTCCTTCAGGTCAAAGACCACGGCATTGTCATCTTCATACATCTGGAGAAGTCCAAGTGCCTCGGAGTACTTGAACATCTCCTTGGTGATGGTGAGACGGAGACCACCCGGGGCGATCAACGTGATCTCGGTGTTATCCTCCTCGATTGAGTCCAGACCATCAACGATAGCGGGGACAGAAGCGGGGGTGGATGAAGCGGAAGCAGAAGACATGGTGGAAGTTGAAGAGGAAGCAGACGACATGAGTTGTTGTCCTTACACAAAGATTTATTTCGACTTTCAATTCTGAGGAGCTTCAATCACCACCTCTATCTTACCAGAACTGCTTAGACCGCTATTTTTACTCCGAGCCACCACCTCAACCTGATAAGAGCCTTCAGGCGTTATTTGTGGTACCGTCAACACCATTGTCACTCTGCTACTCTGTTGTGCCATCAAGAAGTGTACCAGGTTAGTGATAGATGTCTGGAGTGGAGAGGGAGTGTTCTTCTCTAACACAACTTCGATAGTAATTCCATCATAGTTCTGTATCGTGAATGACAAAGCGTAAGTGCCAGGCTTAACTCTGATACTTGTCTCGTCAAACTTTAGACTCGGAGCTGTATAGACAATGGCCGGAGTGACTTTCACTTCCATCACCGACTTAGTAACTTCAGTGCCATGCGTAGCCACTATTCCGATCTCATAAGTATTTGAGGACGCCTCCACTGGAATCACCACTGTCAGGATCCCATTAATTCTACCATTGGGAGGTATCTTGTACACCGTGACTCCTAAAGATCCAGTCAGAGGACTAGGTATAGCCTTATCAAGGATTAGAGACACCTCCTCACTCTCTCGGTTAAGAATGGTATATGAATATTTATAGGTACCTGAACCGGTTATCACCTTGGGTCTGATAAAGGTAATGTTGAGTGTCATTTACATACCAATGATAGTTTTATTTCGAGTGAAATAAACAACACTGATCTTCTTGAGCCAATCGGACTATTCCGTGGCTAAGTATCATAAAGACAACTCCTGAAGGATCTCTTGGTAGGTCTCAATGTCTTGGGATGTTATCTCTACATGTAATGGAAAACAGATGATATGCTCCCAGAGTCTTACAGCCATCGGAGTAGGAGATAAGGGTTTGTAGTACTTTCGTAAGTCTATCTTATACTTCTGACCCAAAGCCTTCACTTTCTCAAGTGAAATAGCTTGAGACAATAAGACCGGGAAACATGAGGCCATTGGAGTCGAGCTGGTGGCATTAGGAAAAAGGGTCACATCGAGTCGAGCCTTCATCTCCTCATACAGTGCGATGTGGCCTTTCTCTATCTCTCTAAAGTTCTCAAGGTATGAAAGGATAAAGGCAGCTGCTGGATCCGCCATCTTGTAATTCGACCCTTCCCGATGACACACCATATCCCCCTTTGGAACATCATAGCCAAAGTTAATTATCTGTCTGATACTCTTCTCATACATTCTGTCAACGACGATGGCACCTCCTTCTCCGAATCCCATGGGCTTGGTGTGATGAAGACTCACAATACACCCGACACCATAAGTAGCAATGTGTTTATCTTGATAGTAGCTAGCTCCGGTAGCAGCATTGTCAAAGATTAAAAACTTATCATACTCGTTACACCACTTCTCGTACTTTGAGACGTTAACTACATGCCCAAAGCAGTTGGTAACAATTAGACCATCCACTTGACCTGGATCCAGCGACTTTAGGTCTAAGCCTCCTTCCTCATCGATGTCAACAATTAGGGCGTTGCCAAGAGATCCTTGAATCGAAGAAGGAAAGGTAAAGGCTTGAGTGGCATAGCGATGAGATGTCCCATGGTGAAGTGCGATTCCTGAGACCAGGGCGTGAAGAGCCGACGTCCCATTGTTAATAGCTATCACAACCTTGTCACTTCCTTTGAGAGAGAAGAGCTCATACAACCTCGCCTCTAATTGTAACACTGCCGGACCACCGTTAGAGAAGTGATTAGTGTCGATAGAGGGTTGTAGAATCCGCTGAAGACTACTCCAGTTCACTGGCTTATCAGCTAACCACTTCGCTTTTGACCTCTTAACCACACCTACCACCTTTCGACCTTTAGAGACATTAGTTAGAATAGTCGAACCCGCCCCGACCACCACTCGATCTTGAATTGTGATGTCAGGTATGACTTGAGATCCAACTCCAATCAAGGTCTGTACCCCGACGCTCACGTGACCACAGAGATGAACTCCGGGAGCGATGTGTGAATACTCATTAATAACGCAATGATGATCTATGGTAGCAGAGGTGTTAATGATCACATGAGAACCGATGACGGCTTCAGAACCAATGGTAGCAGACATACAGATGAGACTTCCTTCTTTAATAATGGATGAAAGTGATATAGTGGCTGATGGGTGGATAAGAGTCTTCCACTTAGTGGTGGTAGGAGCAGATGACACAATCCTTTGACGGGTTTCGTTGTCTCCGATGGCACAAAAGTACTCTTGATCAGGGTGAAAGATAGGAGTGATACCCATATAAGAAAGGTCTAAGGTGGTGGGTTTAAGATCGTAATAACCAGTCACTTCCAGTTGTAATACACGAGCTATGTCGAGTGCGACTGAGGCATGACCTCCACCGCCAAGGAAGAAGAGCATTTTAGTATGAAGTTATAATTCTTATGTAATATCTTAAATGGTGAAGTACTTAGAACTTAACACTCTCACCGACAACTATACACTTGACGCAAAGGGCTTTGAGTCGGCTGTTATTGTCGGTGTATCCAACCTCGAAAGCAATGATATAGTTACTTATAAAGCTGTGGCCTCGACCGACCCCCAGCTACTCAGAGATCTCTACCAAATGCTAGCTCTTACCTTTGACTCACTCACTATCAATACCAGTGATAACCTTATGGTCGATCTGAGTAACTACTATCACCTCTTAAAACCAGGAGGTACGATCATCGTAAAAGATTATAATAGCGATGCTATGGTTGAGGAGTTCTTAAGTCAAGACACATTTCTTAAGAGTAATAACGACTTAATAATAAGGAAAGCTAGACCTTTGACTACACCTGTAGGGTTGGTCTTTGGAATAGTGATGGCAACCTATGACAGGCGTGATTTTAATCTCATCACTGCCACTCTGACGAGTTTAAGAGATCAACAGTATCAGGGGTGGCATCTCTTTTTAGTAGGAGATAGACATACTGATGAGGTAGGGATGAGAGAGGTATTACAGCGACTACTACCGACTGAGAAGGTGACGTTCATCAATCTACCTATCGCATGTGAAAGAGACTTTATGCCTAAGTCACTAGAGTTGTGGCATACAGGGGGTGCTACAGTAATGAATTATAGTCTAGCTCTGATGAGAGAGTACGGATATCAGCATACCGCTCACTTGGATGACGATGATATTTGGCGAGTACATCACCTACAAATCTTAGCTAATAGATATACGATGAGTCCAGAGTTGTCCTTTGTTTCGACCAGAGGGCTATATGGTGGAGGAGGTGTTATAGCAGGCAGTATCGACCCTCATCAAGTTCCTAGAGGAGGTACTAGTCTCCACTCATCCATATCTTGGAACTTGAATAAGGTGACCCTAAGGTATAGAACCGGAGATAGTTATCGGGGGAGACCGGCTGATGCGGACTTTTTAAATGAGATAGGGGAGATTTGTAGAGTACAGTCTATATTAACTTATGCTTGTAAGAATGTGACGATTGAGCATCCGGTAGAGGGGAGTGCGATAAGGGTAGATGCTCCGATAGTGGCTCCGATAGTGGCTCCAGCAAAGACTATAACCAGAGCCATTGCCATCCCACCAAAGAAGCGAGTAAAAAGAGTGAAAAAGAAGGCTGTAGCACCTCCGCCTCCACCTCCCATCAAACGCACTGTCCTCACTCAACATAGCATAGCCACGCTTCTAAAACTTGTTGTCAAACTTCGATAAACTATCCTATTATTCCTTAAAGGATAGAAAAGATATTACTACCTTCTAAAATGAAGATCCTTAACTTGATCCTATATTCCGACACGCCTCACTACAACAGTATGAAGGCTTTACTACAGCTATACCTTAAAACCGTACCAGGCTTGAAGTACTACTTCTACTGTTTTGACGACCGCCTCACCACACCTTTCGTGATAGAGGGTAATGTTATTAGGTTTAAAGGACAAGAAACATTTATCCCCGGGATCTTAGATAAGACACTCAGAGCTTTACAAATTACCTTCGGCTGGGATTATGACTACGTGGTAAGGAGTAATATTAGCACAGTGGTGAACTTCCATAAATTAGCTATTGTTTTATTCCAGACACGACTACAATGGGGTGGATGGATACGAGTCTCGGCTAAAAGAGACATCACAAAGGGAATTACAGCCCAGAACCCATTACTCTATATGTCAGGTACGTGTATCATTCTGTCAAAGACGGCAGTGGCTCAGATCCTACAACACCTCAACTTAATTACTATGAATGTGATAGATGATATAGCCCTAGCTCTACTAGCCAGAAGATTAGGTGTAGGTTTAGTTCATATAGGACGAGTTGTAAAGAATGGGAGGTATCAACCTAACAAAATCATCTATCGGAATAAAGTGGTGAATAGAGGGGATGATGTGGAGCGGATGAAGTGGCAAGTATCGGATCTGTTGAAGGCGACTAAGTGACCGAAGTGAGATAATTTTCTTTAGCAGTCTAAAGAAATGGCAGGTGCTACCGTTAAAGTTGTTAAGGTGGCTGGTGGAGGTTGGGGAATTGTGATAGTGGGAGGTGTGGCTAAGCCTAAAAAGAAGAAAGTGGTGGCTATGGTTAAGCCTAAAAAGAAGAAGGCGGTGCCGAGGGCGGTGCCGAGGGCGGTGCCGAGGGCGGTGCCGAGGGCGGTGCGTCGACCTCTACGACCTCCTTGTCCTATCCCTCATCCACGACCTCCTTGTCCTATCCCTCATCCACGACCTCCTTGTCCTATCCCTCATCCACGACCTCCTTGTCCAGAGCCTTACTTCCCTCAATGCCATGAGAGATATTATCCTAACCAAGTTGAACCATATGAGTGTAATCTGGACTTGCCCCCACCCATCCCCTGCCCCCCACCACCCATACCCTCCCCCCCCCCACCCCTCCCCCTCCCCCCCCCACCCCTCCCCCCCCCTCCCCCC
>JBAZAY010000092.1:0-8026 GCA_041671725.1 Gallionella sp.
ATATAGTCGGCTTGTTCCTTGTCGGTCATAGTATCGTACTGCTCACGCCAAGTATCAAAGTTCACTTCAAATCCTTCTTCCTGTATAGTTTAAGGTTCAGGCAACCGCACCGAGGGCATCTGTTCACCGCCTTGTCTTCGTGCTTCTTCCTTGTAGGCGTATCGAAGGTGCAGGAACACGCAGTACACTTGAACTTTACACCTGTTTCTTTTTTCTCCATCTTATATGCCCATCCTTTTTCATGTGATGCTTCAAATGTTCCGAATCGGAAGCAAATAACATCAGATTTTCAATGCGATTGTCTTTCTTGTTGCCATTTATGTGATGCACAATCTCTGTGCTCAATAGCGTTCTTCCGAGGTGCTTCTCCATAATGAGCCGATGCTCCGCTACGAAATTGCCCTTTATTCTGTTTGGATGTGTCGGGCAATACCGCAATACATATCCCTGCGTTGAGGTCTGCCGACCGCCTTTCCAATTCGCACTTCTTTCACCGCTGTTCGCAACCTTTATCTTTTGCCTTGTTGCCACGCTTAACTTCTTGCCACGCTGAACACGGCTTATCTTTTCTCTTGTAGCTTTTGAGAGCCGTCTTCCTATCATAATCTTTGACATATGCTCCTTGTGTTCTTTGTTCTGGTAGAAGCATTTCTTTGAGCAATACTTACCCCTTCCTGTCTTCTGTGTGAAAGGAAACACCAAAAACTTTTTACCGCAGGTCTTACAGTTCTTTGTTTGCATGGTTCTTCTCCCATAACTGTTTGCGTAGTTCGCTCGAATTGTTTTTGTATTCTGTCCTTCTGTAAAGGTTGTGAGTTCGCCACCATAACAACGGCTTTGGCACAAGCAACCCCATCCATCCTTTCGCTGATGCCCTCTTGAACATCTCGTAATCTTCCTGCCATTCAACTTCTGGAAAACCGCCTACGCTTTTGAGCATCTCTGCTTTCATAAGCGATGAACCGTGACAGAACGGAACTCTATCGTGGAGTTCCTTATTCCATTCAGGGTGAGCATCTATCTGATTTTCATCTCCGAATCTTCGCACATTTGTGTAAACCCACCCGACCCTTTCAGGTGCTTTTTTCAATGCTTCATATGTTTCCTTTATGTAATCGGGGTGCATCACATCGTCAGCGGATAGACCGCAGACATAATCACAGCCGTTCTCCACAAGGATATCCACAGCTTTGTTGATAGTTTTACAAGTGCCGAGGTTCTCTGCGTTTACCTCGAAGGCATCGAGCTTTTCTCCTGTGCGTTGTAGCTCACGCTCAAGAACCTGTACCGAATCGTCAACGGAGCAATCGTCTATGAACAGCAGGAAGTCGGGTCGCTTCGTCTGTTGCCATATAGACCGCAACGACCACAGAAGAAACTCCCGATAGCAATAGTTCGTCACATACACGCCTACCTTCTTACTCATTCTTGTATTCTTCCTTCCATTTTTTTATCAATCTTTCCCTTGTGAACTCTCCGCATCCCTTGCCATAGTATCCTATGTGGTTATCCTCAACGAGCGTCTTGCCTTCGACCACAGGACGCTTGAACGATACCTCGAAGCATAGACCGCCCCGCCCAAGCACTCTCCTTCCCCTGTCAGTTGCTATCGTATAGTGTTCGCCTATCTGTTTCCAACCGTCCTCGAACAGTTCATTTCTTGTCGTTATGACAAGATAATACTTGTCCACGCCACGCATAACGCTGTCTATTATCTTCTTTGTGATGCACTTCGTCTTGCGTGTCGCTTCTACCGTATAGTCATAGTTTTCTACCATACATAGTTCTCCTGTAAGCACTCGCCTGTTTCTGTATGACCGCCTGTTCTGAAGCGGTCGCTGACCTTTGTGCCACGATACATCATCAGCTTCGATACATAGTTCGCTATGCCAAGTGAATCCACATGGTCAGGCGACTTGACCATCTTATCCTTGCTCGTTATACGCCACTTGCCCTGTGAAGTGAACTCGTACTCAATCGTTGCGAGTTGAGCGATGAGGTCGGGTATGCGAGGGATAGATATGTTGTTGGTCTTGAAGTCGTTGGATAATCCGACCAGTATCTCGGCACGAAGGTTGGCGTACTGCTCGTCCTGTGCCTTCTCCGCTACATTGACAGGCACTACCTTGAACCCCTGCTCACGAAGGCGGTCATAGACCCCTGCTCCTATGCCTATGACATCAATGCCTGCAAGCTCTATGCCCTCACGCCTGATGATATCGATTGCCTTGCCTACTACTTGCATAAGGTCACGGACATTGAGCGTTTCCGTTCTGACGACCCTGCGACCGTCCATAATCGTAAACACGGTAAGGTCGCCACCGCCACGAGCGACATCTATGCCGAGGACTTTGTGAATCATATACAGTTCAGGTATGACGGCATCGACAGCGTTCTCTATCACGGTCAATGGGAACAGCGTGTACTCGCCTTCGGTCGGGAACTGACCAAGCACACGGCTCTGGTAGTAAGGATGGTCTTCACCCCACTCTCTCCTGCGTTCCTCGACCCATTCCCAAGTGGTAAGACCTTCTATGACCGTCCGCTTCTCTTTGACATTCGGACAATCGAAAGCGGATATGTGATGACCCTTCCACAAAGGCGACATAAAAGCATCGTAGAAGAAGCCAGAAGGCGACAGAGGATTGCCTATCATAAGCCACTTGGCGTTGCTTGAGGTCATAGACCCTTCGGTTGCCTTGAAGATATTCGGGTGAACGCCTGATGCTTCGTCATACAGGAACAATATGTTCTTGCTGTGATACCCCTGAAACTTCTCCTGCTCATTCGTGGATAGACCTATCGCATACCAATCGTTATCGAAGCGTAGAGCCGTATCGCTTATCTCACCGCCTACCAAGCCATTCGAGCGTGTGTGCATTGAGTTGATGCGTGACCAGAGTACATTCCTTACGCTTGTCCAAGTAGGTGCGGTTGTGACCACGATAGACGGCTTGAAGCACGACAGAAACCATAAGGCGATACCCGATGCTATCTCGGTCTTTCCCAAGCCGTTGCCTGACCGCACCACGATACGCTTGTTATCCCTGACGCTGTGGGCAATCTCTATCTGCTTATCGTAAGGCGTGAACTGCAACACCCTCGACATATAGAACTCTGGCGTACTCCTGAACCTACGGAGCAGAGCTATCCGCTGTTCCCTCGTGAGCATCAAGTTCTCCTTCGCTCAAATCATTCCATATTCCTATTAAGTTATTGACGACTACGGTTGTCTTGTCTTCCTTGCCGAGCGTCCACGCTTTACGCTGAATATCCGAACCATCTTTAACGAGCATCCGTGCTTCGCTTACATCGATTGTATTCGGGTCTGTTGCCTGTATTTTCTGCACACCTTTGGAGATTAAAAGGCGACCTACTTTGTCTTGAGTTTCTACCCATTCAAACGCTTTCTCTACGGCTTTCTCTACGATTTTCGTTTCCATCTGCGTTTTTGAGTTGACGGCTACATCATTTTTGGCTTGTTTCCAACCATATTTCTTTGCCCAATCCCATATAGTTTCTTGCCGACCTATCTTTAATTCTCTTGCGATTTCCTCAACAGGAACGACATTGGCGATGTATAACGCCTTTGCCTGTTCCTTTATTGCTTTGGCATAAGCCATATTACTTTCCTATCGTGACGCATACGGTCAGGATTGAAGCCGAGAACCAGTAGAGAGCAAGACGGTAGTCCTTAATGAACAGGTAAGCCAGAGATGCGAGTATGTCGAGAACGATGAGCGTTATAGGGAAGATGAGTTCTATTCGCATTTGACGGCTACCTTTCCTGTGAACTCCTGCCACCTTGCGATTATGACATCGATGTAATGCGGTTCGAGTTCCATACCGTAGCATATACGGTTCAGTTTCTCACAGGCGATTAAGGTTGAGCCAGAGCCGAGGAATAGGTCAAGGCAGATGTCGTCTTTCTTGGATGAGTTGGCGAGTGCGTTCTCTATCAACTCGACAGGTTTCATTGTAGGATGAAGGTCGCTCTTTGATGGTTTCGGTATTGTCCAGATGCTTTTGAGGAACTGTCCGTTGCCATAGAAGTTGTGCTTCTTTTTCCATCCGAACAGTATAGGTTCGTGCTGATAATCATAATCAAGGCGACCCATCGAGAATACAGGAGAGGATTTGACCCATATCAATTCGTGCTTGATTTGCCAGTTTTCGCTCATCATCATCATCATCATCATCTGGTCGCCACCCTGACACATCGTCATATAAAAGGAGCAATCGTCCTTTGAGAACTCATAAAGGTTCTTGAAGGAAGGTCGCCATAACTTCTCCGAACATTCCTCTGCTGTCATATTGTCACCTTCGATGGGTCTGGCAACAAGTTTCGCCTTGTTGCCAGATTTCATATTCAGAAGGTCTTGGTCTGCTCCATAATTTACAGCGTAAGGTGGGTCTGTGAAGACCATATCTGCCTTCTTGCCGTCCATAAGGCGTTCCACATCCTCTTTCTTGGTGCTGTCGCCACACATAATCCTGTGGTTGCCTAATATATATATGTCGCCTAACTTCGCTACGGCAGGAACATCTTCAGGCACTTCATCGTCCTTCTCGGTAGAAGGAGCATAGTTATCGAGCAGTTCCGAGAGGTCAACGGTCTTGCCGAGGTCAAGGTGGTAGTCCTTGAGGTCTATCTCGTCCTTGAACTCATAGACAAGCTCTGCGAGGGCATCCTCGTCATACGAACCTGCTCGGTCGTTATCGGACAGAGCTATCTCTACCTTCTCGGCATCGGTCTTCGGCTCTACCACGCTGACCCATACCTCTTTGAACCCCATATCTTGCAACGCTCGAAGACGCATATTGCCACCGATGACCTCGTATCCTTCTCCTGACCTGCATACGATTAACGGCTTATATACACCGTGCTTCGTTATCTGCTTCTTGAGCCGTTCAAAGTCCTTCTTCTCGATGCTCCGAGGGTTCTTCTCCCATAACTTCACCTGCCCGATAGGAATTATCTGCGAGTTATCCATTACGCTTCTCCTTTATATATAGCGAGTTGCTGAAGCAGGTAGAGTTTGATAAGAGAGCGGTCAACCTTTGAAGTGTCTTTGGAGCGGAGCATCAGGGCGTTGAATTTCGCTTCTCCGAGCCGTTTGAGCCACCACTCATGGAACTCATTGGGGTTCTGATGACCCCATACATAATGCTCTCGGAAGGACAGAAGGCAGACATTATCCAAATCCCATCGGGTATGTTTGTTGGCACGGCTGATGAAGTGTGACACTTCGAGCTTGGCTTGGTCTTTGGTCACGCCCGACCGTTGGCATACCTTGTCACGCAGACGGACTACTTCACGAGTGAGGTCATCAAGGTTTTTTATACTTGGCGTTCTGGTGGCAAGATTAAGCTGTTTCTTCTTGGAGAAAGGCAGGTCTTTCATTGCTTTGGAATAATTCTACCACTTCAGGTTTGTTTGTCAATAGAGTTTTTGTTTCCGTCACATCAACAACCTGTAAGCAACATCCAAACGATATGCAATGTCACCCCTGCGACTATACCCCAAAAGAAACCTGTTGCCCATTCTTCCGTGTTCTTTATCATTCCTTTTCTCCTTTCAGTTCCTTAAACGCCCTGTCTATTTTCTTACACGCTTGTTCGTTAAGGTATTCTGGTTCTTCAAATCCTGTCATTCTGTAATCCTTTCTTATCCTTTCCTTAACGGCTGCTATTAGTGCGTCGGCAAATCTTTTAGGGTCGGCTTCACCTTCTCGTTCATCAAAACATTCCAAATAAATCTCATCGAATTCACTCATTACCTTCTCCTTTAACTTGCACATATTCAGCGATAAGTTCTATGCTTTCGGGGTCTGTTTTGTATTTCTCCTTAAAGATGGCTTCGGCTTCCCCCATTGTATCTGCGACAACCAAGTGAGTTTGACTGCGATTGAACACGGTGCAAATCTTATAGGCTTTCATCTATCCTTCTCCTTTCAGGGTTTAGTGGGGCTGTGGCTTATAAGTAGGTAGCCGTTTGGCATCTCACACAACCCCAGTAAAACATTCATCCGTTAGTTTTCCATATCATAGTTATCAGTAATATCAGAAGAACAACCCCTACGATAGATAACTGCCCCATAAGAAACGCCCATAAAACTGTTGCGTTGAACGGTATCATCACACCCCCACCTCCTTATCAAGAATTGCTGATACTTGGGCAAGACAAAAGTTATGTCCTTTTTCCCATACTTCCCCATAAAGTCCTTTCATTTCCCCATTAAATTGCTCTTTTGGCAACTTCTCCCTCACCCACTTCAGCGTCTTGAGGCGTTCGTCGGCTCTTATCCTTGCTATCTCTGCAACAGGAATTGCGTTTGCGTCTGCTACTTCCTCATCGACCAACGCCTTGATGTCTGCCTCAAAACTCTTTCGCCTTTCGCAATAACAACAGTATTCTTTTGCTCCTTCTGCAACCTTTTGATTTTCAACCGCACACTCATCACAGACATATCGTTTTAATATCTCCTCTATTCTCTTGTTAGTGTCGGTCATTTAAGTTCCTTTCTTTATTGCTTCGTCCAAAATATATTTACCAAGTTCAGGCAATACGCAGTTCCGCAATACCTGCCGCTTATTCTTTAGGCGACATTTAGACAAATCAAACCCGTGTATCTTTTGCAAGTCGGGTATTTGTGCCTTGCGAATAATGTCCTTGTCAAACTTCTTATCGGCTATCGGGAAGTTCGCCCAAAACAAATGTCGCTGCAGTTTTGCTGTCGGCTTGATTAGCGGTTCGTAATATGGCTGAACATTCTCCACCACCCATTTTCCCTTGAAATGTTTTTGTAGGAAGATTATCTCCTGATATAACCGCATATCTGGGTATTGTGGCGGTGTCCCTCTAAACCTTACACAGATATTGTGGCGAAAAGACGAATGTGTTTGGCAAGGGGGAGATGACCAAATGAAATCATATTCGCTAAAGTGTTCCAATAAGAATTTGTGGGCATCGTCGTTTGTTATAAGGTCTTGTGGAAATAATTTGTCATATATCCCTGCTATTTTAGGGTCGAGTTCTACTGACATTATCTCGTGTTCATCGCCCCACAACTTCCTGTTGCCACCTATTCCTGCGTATAGATTAAGTATCTTCATATCCCCTTCTCCGATAGTGTTCTCTTGTTAGTGTCGGTCATAATGCTACCTCTTTCTTTCGCCCAACCATTTACCGTGTTGGTCATAGCAGTAGTAGGTCTTTGTGTGTGGGTCGTATGTTCGCAAACCAATCACCTCTGGCTCATATTCCAGACACGCCTCGATGAACTCATCAAGCATACTGTCCAGATACGCTTCTACTACATCGCAACCGCAGATATAGTCGCAGTCGATGTGCTCACACGGGGCAAAGCAAAGTTCCTGCCAAGATAGTTCTTTCATTTCTGCTCCTTTGCTATGCTGAAGATGCTGACACCGTACCCAAGCACTCGTTCCCAATGCTTCGGGTGTCCTATCATCGGTTCTCCTGCACCGTGTACGAAGTACCCACCGTTCTTCAGGACACGGTTTATTTCCTGTAAGGCGGTGTTAAGCTCCCACTTCTCAAGCAAGTCGCTTACCGATATCATCGTCACGATATCAAAGGTATTCCTGTTGAACGGCAAGTGCATAGCGTTTGCTATGACGCTCGGCTTGGAGCATCTATCAATGTCTATGCCGACAGGTATTACACCGTCTTGCATCATCAGCTTACAGAACCTTGCATCGTCCGTACCGATATCAAGAAGCCACTTGTATTTAAGTTGCGGAATCGAACTTCTCATCTGCATACGGACGAGCTTGTGCAGGTCGTTGGATACGCCTGTGCCTGATTTCTGTATTCTCATTTGCTCTCCACCACAAACACTTCTTCCCTGCGTAATCCTATGGTCTTCCCTATCGGCAGTAATAGGTCGATGCGGTGACCGCACTTCTTGGCGGTACGGTCTTTGTTCGTCCATACGGTATCGCCTGTCAGCTTCGGTATCACTATCTTCGTATTGAACGGAAGGAAATTGCACGCATAGAG
>JBAZAY010000093.1:0-7573 GCA_041671725.1 Gallionella sp.
ACACCTCCTCAAGTAATCCTTTAGTCTGATAAACATCTGCTAATAACCTCACTACTTCTTCTCCCAGTTGAAACGAGCTGGCTACGGCGTCAAAGGTGTGATACTCCTCTTCACTATTAATTACACCTAAACTTCTAAGTATGTTGTAAGGTAAGCGTTGTCGAAGCTGACCTCGACTGAAGAGTCCATCTCGTACTAGAAGCTGAATCCCTACAGCCGTATGTAAATTAATCATCTGATCTAATAAGGTGGCTAACTTCCTCCCCACTGGATTAAGGATCTGATCGACTGAGGTCAGGTTGTGTGGTTCGCTAGGGTCTAAGGCTCGATTGTAGTGACTGGCAATGTCAAAGCGAGTACTGCGATAGAGGTCATTGATGGCGATGTAGTCTCCTGTGGCCGGGAGCCCCAGCACGTACCGAAACACTGTATGTAGGTAGCAGAGACACCAATGGGAGTGGGTCGTCCAATCCACTTGAAACTGCTGTTGAATGCTTTGAGGAATGGTAATAGGCTGTAGTAAGGCCTTGCGAGGACGGGTACCTGGAAACGCCATTTTAGTAGCGATCTAATTTTATTAAGTTGATGCTTCTCTCTGTTTAGAGAAAGATGACGTTAGACCACATCCAACACGAGACGACCCTATTCCTACAGATGGCACGTCCAGAGAAGGTACTCGAAACCCTATCTCGTGACTACAAAGTCCCGCTCTTACCTATTGGTGTCTTCTCATTGAATCGGACAGTCTATGAGAAACAAGTGAGTGATTATAGAAGTAGTATTTGTCTATTGAAAGCAGGCTATTTCATGACCATTTGGAGGTTTGACATTGGAGCCAAGTATCACGATGTAGCTTTAGCCGTCTATCCTACTGGCATTGAGGTCTTTGATAGTATGATGGTTCGGACTGAGTATAGTCCGAACACTCAGAGGATCCTCGATACGGTAAGGCGTGTTTTCACTCCCCCGGCGTTAAAGGCTACGAGTGGTTGTTTCATACAGTCATTACAATATACTGGTGGAGATGCCACTGAACCACCTCAGTGTTGGATCCGACACAAAAAGAGTCTGCTACTCTGTTCGTATCACCCAGAGGCTCAGAATCGGTTTGGGTGGGGGTGGTGTTTGTTCTATCTTCATGCCAAATTACAGAGGGTTAGCATTGATGGCTTGGTCAAGGACTTACCTCCATTGATTGTTGTCAAGCGATACTTGTATGGATTAGTCTCGATGGGGTTAATAGTGGTGACTGAAGATGTGAGAGAATCGTTGTTGAGAGTTTGGGACTCTGATAGTAAGAGTAAGAGTAAGAGCTATGGTGGGAGGAGACTGACTGTTCCTGGAAAATACATGTCGCTCGATGAGGTGATTAACTGTTCTGGTAGTAGTTACTCTTATACTCGGATTGACCCGAGTCCGGCTATACCACTATCTCCACTCCTCAACCATGACAACAAGAAGAAGAGACGTCTCACTTTCGGATAATTTTCATCATTAACAATGATGAAACCCCTCTAAATGGCATGCCCACTCCCAGTGATTGACACTAATACTCGTATTTTACTAGAACAAGGCATGTATGATTTAGCCCTGATCGATCATGGTGCTGGCCCCACAGATCGCATCAAACGCATCATGATGGCACCAGGCGTCTTCGAGAAAGCTTTAAGAGAGATAGTTAACCAGAGACCAGGCTTTCAGGTACTTGAGAGTGGCTGGTTTGACCACCAACGTACTTCTCTCTATCAGACTCAAGTCCAAATCTACCAAAGAGCTAATATCCCTCGAGAGAGACAAACGGATACCTATCTTATGTTTCAGGGAGTAGATTTAGGGAAGCTGGGAGGTCACTATGCTGCTTATTACATTACTCCGACCACTGTAACTGTCCATGATAGTATGATTACGTCAGAAGGTAATGGTGCCTACACACCGTTCTTTCTACAGTTAGGTCAAGATCTCTTCCCCACTCATCGAGTAGAAGCTGAGGTGGTAGGACGAGATGAAATAGGATTACAGCCCACTGGTGGATTCCTCTGGCTTCTACCTTCTTTTATGAAACAAGTAGCTCTAAAGGATCCATTTACCACTCAGCTTCTTCAAAACTCAAACATAGAGTCACAAGACCACTTCTGTTGGAGTTGGTCGTTGCTATACCTTCACTCGAGGGTGGTGGGACAGTCGTTGGTACCATTAAGACAGAGATTAAAAAGGACGGGCTTCCCTCAAGTGGCGGTTATTAAGATGTATACCTGGCTCTTGGTGACGTGGTTGAGATTGGAGTCAGAGTTTCCAGAAGCTGATAAGGCTGACTACTTCTGTGTCTGGGATGCCAGAGATCGATTAAACTCTAAAGATTATAGAAGGTATGATCTTAGTTTCAGAGATGAGATAGAGTTGAGAGAGGTGGATGACTGTTTGAGGATTGTCATGGGGGAGGGTAGTGTGGTGGTGAGGAGGATGGAGGGGGTGACGCCGGTGCCGAGGAGTTGTTTGGTATAGTTAGCATTGACTACTAACGTTAATATAATTATCTCTCTTACTAAATGCGTTATTCCTGTGCCATCAACGGAACCTGCGAACCTGACGTAAGGGGTCGTCATCCTGACCTGATCACCTGTCAAGCTAATTGCGTCCCTTATGAAGGCGAGATTATACCTGACATTTTGTATGATATCTTAGCTCTCAATCTCGAAGATGCTATTAAACTAGCTCCCAGTGATATAAGCATTATTCTCTTTCGGATTACGGGTATCCGAGCATCACTTACGTATGCTCGGGGTATTCTCACTAAAGTAATAGATAACGACTATTTAGCTCTGTGGAGATACGAGGAAGAGGTGAAGGACTACGTCAGGGCTCAGTTAACAGATGAACTTGACCTTCTCATTCTTGATACCTCTGCCAAGGAGTATCGATGGGTTCAGCCTGATTGGGACGCTTTGAGGAATAAGGTGATTAGAAGGATAACTGAAGTCTTTGAGGAGGCGGACGTGGGAATAGAGGAGTTGTTTGAAAACGAGCCACCGCCGGATATGGAGGATTTGCTTGACTTTCTACAGGGAATCATAGCTACCGACATTTATAGCATGGCGACAGGCGATTCTAATAAGGCAGATATGGAGGGATTTATGAAACATTGGGATTATGTGGTGGAGAGGTTTGGAGGGGTGATTCCGTATCAGAGGTATATTGGGATTTGAGGGTGGATACACTATGAGCGTAGTGTATTTTGAGAGGATTAGTCTTTGGTTTGGTAGAAGACAGAAGAGACCCTCGTAAATAATTATTGTACTCATTGTAAAATGAGTACTCCCGAATATACTTACACTACGATTGATGGGGTCGAAGTCTTGACTCGTGAAAGGTGGATTTTGGGTGGTCAACTTCATCGCACAGATGGCCCATCTTGGCAAGAGTGGGAGGTAGTTGACGGGCAGACATTCTTAATTTATGAATCTTGGTATTTGAACGGTCAACTTCATCGTGAAGCTGGACCGGCTGTGCGAGAGTGGCAGGTGGTTAACGGGCAGAGAATCCCGACTCATGAAGGCTGGTATTTGAATGATCAACTCCATCGCACAGCTGGGCCAGCTTTACAATGGTGGGATGTGGTTGACGGGCAAGCAGTCTTGACTTCTGAAGAGTGGTATTTGAATGATCAACGTCACCGCATAGATGGACCGGCTCAGCGAGTGTGGAGGGTGGTTGAGGGGAATGTATTCTTGACTCTTGAAAAGTGGTATTTGAATGATCAACTCCATCGCACAGATGGGCCGGCTTGGAGAGTGTGGTGGGTGGTTGATGGACGGGCAGTCTTGGCTAACGAAGAGTGGTATTTGAATAATCAACGTCACCGCATAGATGGGCCGGCTTGGCGAAGATGGAGTGTGGTTGAGGGGAATATATTCTTGATTCTTGAAGAGTGGTATTTGAATGATCAACTCCATCGCATAGATGGGCCGGCTTGGCGAGTGTGGCAGGTGGTTGATGGACGGGCAGTCTTGACTAAAGAAGAGTGGTATTTGAGGGGTGTCAAAATCCATCCCCGCATCCTCCGCCAACCGGTCAGAGCCATCGAGAGATGGTGGCAGTATCAACAGCCAAGACGACAAGAAGCCATAGAAGAGGCTCTTTGGGAGAGTGGGGCGGTGGTGTTTCCTGGGTTTATGGGGTTGTTAAGGGAGTACTGAGGGATACTCGTTTTACGGTGGGTATCCTTTTTAAGTTTATATGAGGTGGGTATATTGTGGAAGGTGTTAAAAAGGTCATATTCCACATCCTTCGTCGATTATAGGCAGGATTCTCTTCTTTGGGTGGTGGGGTGAGGGAGTGTTCATTCTCATGATAGGTATGAGAATAATGAAACCGGATACAAGTAGCAAGAGGTATAATGTACTTATAAACGGGTGATTACCTTCATGTTTTAGAGTGTAGATATTTCATCACTCTCGGGATGAAACTACTGTATCATTTCAGCGTGTGAAGCTTGAACACCCTCAGCTACAGGTTTATCTCTTGACATGCCAACGATACTTCGAACTCGCTTGATCTGGTCAGTATCCGGATTTAGATTGTCATATAAGCCCGGGGCAGTAGTTTTCAATACGAGCGGTGTGACATCTACAATACTAGTACCAAGCCGTTTCTGCTTTCTCTCACCTGCCTGAAGAGAGTTGAAACAGTGGGCTTCGAGGAACGCACTAATCAAACCAGTGGCAGCCTTAAGACTTAATACGTTATTTTTCTTGTCTTCTTTTGACCTCCGATCTTTAAACTTATACGCTTTCCGCAACCTTGGAGCCATTTCCTTGATATCCGGGAGTAGCTTAGTAATCACCTCTCTTGGTATCGTACCTACAGCCTCAGAATGACTCATTCCCAGCAACCCTCTTAAGTCACTCATCGCCTCCAACTTCTCAACCTCGTTTCGGTCAAATACATCCTTAAGCCCGCCATGCCTCGCATACTCCTCAATCGTGATATCGTATGTCGCCATCCCAAGCTCGTTACAGAGAGTGTGGAACTTCTTCTGTCCATCAGGCTTATTAAACTCAACCCACCAAAGTTCAGTGGCTACTTTCTCAGCTGGAGTCATAACGTGATGCGGATCTTGTACCTTGAGGCGTGCTTGAAACCGGAACTTTAGTATCTTGAAGACTTCTGAGGTAGTAATAAAGCCAAGCTCTTCTTGTTCGTGTTCCGTAAGAGTCATACCTGCCGTTAGCTTATTCTGAAGCTCAGCCATTACTTCATCTAAGACCAGACCTTTGGCCTGTTTGCGAAACAGTACTTCATACTCATCTGGAGTAATACTTACGATGTCCGAGAATGCTGGAATTATAACAGCCTCGTCATTAGGAGCGATCTCTATAAGCTCAGCTCCGGATGAGGCTCTATAAATCTCGTAGTTACAAGCTCCTAAGATGGATAGCCACACGTCCCGGATGTTAAACACGCTGTTGTTCTGCTCGTAGATATTGTGGACAAAGAGATGAGTCATAGCTTCGTTTGTCGGAATAAAAGCCCCATCCAGTATATCACCTATGCCGATATAGTCTCTATAAGCCTCTCTCATCATTGAGATATGTTTCTCAACGTCCTTACGGATCCCGATCTCCGAGGTGCTTCTACTTACTTCATTCTTGTATCCACGACAGGAATCATCAATATAGTACTTAAGCACGTTGTCTACCAAGTGACGTATTCGCATGTGAGCTTGACAGGCATCCCGACACAAGACTCCAGTACCGGCGTGAAGATAAGCGTAACTTTGATGGAAGTACTCCTTCACATCAAAGTTACAACCTACCGTAATGGTAGAGGTACAAGCCACTAAGTCATAGTTGACCCACTCACCATTAACGTCCCCGCTCGTCATCGGTGAATCTGAGTGGTATTCCTTGATCCGGATACCAGGGATTTCAAGCCTGATGGTCTGTAAGAATCGGTTAATAAGCTTACCTTTGTCAGTACAGAAGAAGAAACACTTCTTTCCAGCTTTCAGTGTCTCGGCTAGGTCAGATATGAAGTGATCCAACCATTGGAACTCCTCAGCTCGTCTTCTTATACCCTTACGAAGATACTTATGGATGCGGTATCGTATTCCAAGAGCATCCAAGAGACCGGTAGCCTTCTTACTCAAGAAGGCATCTAGCAGAATCACTTGCTTGGTATCCTTTAGTAAGCTACAGAAGTAGAGCTGATTGACACGACGCCAGTTACCGTGAGTTGTGGCAGTCATTTGCTGAAACACACTTTCACACTCATCGACGAGGACATAGTCAAACTTCCTCCCCTTCAACAGATGTAGGCTCTCAGCCTGTATGATAACTCGAGGATGGAGTTCCGCATCGTCTAGGTGAGTCTTATCATCCAGATACGATGTAAAAAGCTTGTTACAGAGGTGTATTTTACACTGATGAGGACACCCCTCATCACATACACTAAAGATCTTCTTGTCGCATCTCGCTAGACTACGTCTTGGTGTAATCATCAGGATCGTCGCATCCATTGGAAGACTATTAACGTAAGCCAGGCCTTGAACCGTTTTACCATGACCCATATACGCCCAAATGATCTCAGTCTGATACTGCGAGTTGATCGGCCTAACCCATAGAACATCTTCAGGATAGATAATAGTATAGTTGTCATCTAGCTTATCAGGAACGTATCTACTGGCCTCAGCTTGAGTGACCTTCGATGTTTCGGCGGTGGCAGTATGCTGATAGCAGTATCCATTCTTCTTTTTAACACATTGAGGCTTAGAGCACCTAATACCTTTGGAGGTTGTTCCTAGGCATTTAGAAGCTGTTAATGGATTAGGTGCCGAACTGGAAGCGGAGACAGAAGGAATAACCAACGAGGGTTTCAATCTCGGCGGTAATGGCCTTGGCTTTGGTTTCTCCATAGTAGAATGCTCAAGTGATTGGCTCTGGCTGGTTGCTATAGGGGTTCTCATTTATGAGACTTGTAGATGCTTAATTTACAAGTCATTTTCATCAGAAGAGTAATGAAAAGCCTACACGGCTGATATACGAAGTAGGAAAAGCTAGATAGATAGGTTGTGCTATTAATATTAACTATTGTAGTGATATAGATCAATCTCGACTCTGAAAAAGGACACAATTTACACCATCTCATCATCTTCAAACCCTACAACTGTAAGCTCTACTATTCTCTTTTCACCATTTATGAACCGTTTCTATACTAACCCCTTACAGACCTTTTCGACTCATATCCTAGCCAAACCTCCTTTTCCATCGATACTCGCAAATCCTACACTTCAACCTTTCAAAGCTCTTGATTAAAGTTTCCAGGGTCATAGGCTCAACCCATCTCCGAAAAAGGGTCGAACCTCGAGTCATCCAAAAGTTCATCACCTTACGATTGTAAGGTGAGTAAGACGATGATTTACACGAAAAATCGTGGTTGTGAGGGTTAGCTCACTGAAGTTTCGAAGTCGAAACGATGTAATGGCCACCCTACAGTCTTAAGGTAGTCATTAAGGGTGATAACAATCATCAATTACGATGTCAACCCCAATCGTTTCAGGGTGGGTACATACTCAAGA
>JBAZAY010000094.1:0-7494 GCA_041671725.1 Gallionella sp.
TAACTCGTTGCTATGGCGAAGTGTACATCGGGGAAGATGGAATCATACCAAATTATTATAGCCCTAGAAATGAACCCTTCTCACCAGCCGTAGCACTAAGACTACTTTATGGCTGTCTTGAAGTTCTATGTGAAGATGGGAGTGATAGTTTCTATGGAAGCACTAACAAGGAGGGAGTAGCTCAGCGTCACACCTACCTCTTAGTGTAAAGAATACATTTTCTTGTTCACCAGACAAGAAATACTGGTCTTCTTCTAATTCTCTCTTTTCATGATCACCGATGCTACAGTTCCTTATCAACGATCATCTTCAGGGTTATGGTCTACCCTCTCTTAGGACAAAAGTGTCCTACTACCATGGTGAGAGGATAATATACATCGACGAAGACGGACTCGTGATAGGTCGTAGTACATCTAGGATTGTAGATGGCATAAGAGCCGTAGCACTTATACCTTATTATGGATGTGTTAAAGTTTTGTACGAAGATGGTACTGAGATTTTCTATTTCAGGTCTAATGACGGGGTAGATCAGCGTCACAACTACCTCTTACGACAATAGAATACATTAACTAATTCTTGTTCACCAAACAAGAAATACTGGTCTTCTTTTAATTCCCTCTCTTCATGAGAAGTGATGTTACAGTTTCTCATCAACGATCACCTTCCGGGTTACAACCTACCTTCTCCCAGAAAGACGATGATGTATGATTGGGAGCACATGTCAATCAAAGATGGCGTTGTGAGCTTCACCCATAGAGGCGATATCTCGTTCACCGCACAACCCATAGCTCTGAGATGTCTGGGACGTCTCTATACGTCATTAAGGGTACTATTGGAAACAGGTGAAGAATACTCCTTCACCGTATTTAGGCTTATAGAGCCTCTAGGACAACTACCCCACTCACAAATCCATCTCTATCTTCATTGAGTTCTCCGTAATCCTTATTAAGACATAAGAATCCATCACCAAGTATGCTCCAGTTTCTTCTCAATGACTTCCTCCCAGGCCTTAACCTACCATCTCTAAGAAAGAGGTGCGGATTGTGGTCAATGTGTCTCACCTCTATTTTATTAGATGGTGAGTACATGTATAGTTATGAGTCGAGACCTGTGGCCTTTGGCGAGGGCTTAAGGGTTCTACTTGAGACGGGTGAGGAGTATGATGCGATGAGTCGAAGGCTAGGAAGGAAGAGTGAGAGATCTACCTTCTGGATTGAAAGTTTCATGTGAGGGGAAGAAGAGTCATATCACGATGGAGTTGAGGTTGTCATCTTTCCCAGAGCGATTCATAGCTTAAGTTCTGACGTTGATGAAGTAGAGAGTGACTCTTGTTAGAAGGTATGAAAAAGGTTTAAATGCTCCAATTCCTCCTCAACGACTTTCTCCCTCACTACAACCTTCCTTCACTCACCACTTCAGCCACCGACACCTACTCTTGGGGAACATTACAAGGGAGTATCTGGTCAATCCGACCAGGAACCACTCTACTCTCTTTTCAACTATTAGAGGCACTTCAACAGCATATAGCAAATATATGTCATAGTAATATGGTAGCTGTCAGAATCTGGTATGGAACTCCCATCTGTCTTCTGGAGGATGGGTCTGAGTACTTACCGAAACTATTTATACTCTCAAGTTATGAACCTGAGAACTCTAAGTTCTACTACTCTTCATAGTCTCTTTTGATCTGTTACAAAAGAGACTACTTCACTCTCCTACAGGATGCTACAATATCTAGTAGGCGATCATTTACCAGGTTGTGGCCTACCGATGTTAAGGTTGGAACTACGACTCTATGCTTGTAAATGGCATGTTGACTATTTAAACCACAACTACGGGGCGACATACTATGCCCAAAAAGTAATAGCTATAAGAGATGACAAAGATAGCCCAGTCGTGGCTTTAGAGAATGGAGGAGAGTATGTGATTGGTATTGGATCACGAGGTATGGTATCAATGACCGACCTTGACATGTATCTCAAGAGTTCCACAGCTTCGTAGATCCATAGCTCCAGCGAACTAAAACTGTCTCTCTTTCTTTTCTCGGGTGACTTCATCACCCATCATGCTACAATTTTTGACCAATGATTTGTTAGGTGGCTATCGCTTACCACTCAAGAGACTAGAGATACCCTCTCTCTATCGACACGGACAATCATGGCGTCTGACTCGATCAGGTTGGTCTATCAACTATCAACCGAGTAATAGAAGTTTTAGGTTGTCTACCTCTCATAAAGCTGTAGCTATTAGAGAACGGATTGGTATCCCATATTGCCTCTTAGAGAATGGAATGGACTGTTTAATCTATGAAGGTCGTGAGTGTGTAGAGAGTTTAGCTGACCCTAGTCTGTATCTCATGTAAAATAACCTTTCACTTGAGTGTCAAGTGAAACTAAATTGTCTCTCTTTCTTTTCAGAGGTGACTTCATCACCTTCATGCTACAGTTTTTAACAGATGATTTGTTGGGTGGATATGGCTTACCAAGAAAGAGACTTCGGATCCACTTTTCCTCAAATGGGTTCAGACAATCCAGTATTATGAGTCTAACTCTGTCAGGTTGGTCTATTAACTATCAACCGAGTAATAGAAGTTTTCGGTTGCTTACCTCTCATAAAGGAGTTGCTGTTAGAATGTATAATGGTTGCGTATATTGTTTGTTAGAGAATGGAATGGAGAGTGCGAGCTTTAACCTCCTTGGGTGTGAAGAGAGACTAACTGACCCTAGTCTATATCTCATATGAATAACTTCTCTTGACTACAAGAGAAGGTTAAAGTGATTTCCTCTTTTCTTCACTCTCGGAAGAGAACAGTAGCTATGTTACAATTCCTTTTAGGAGACTACATACCAGGCTATGGATTGCCCTGTCTGAGTAAGACCGTTTCATGCGAGATTTATCAGGCAACTTGGACTCTCGTATCCGAACCAAACGCTGTTATGATATATTGTTTCGGCCGACCTCATTACACCCTGCTAAATACCGTCTATGAGACTGTCATAGCTTTGAGGATTGGTAAAGAAGAACAGTTGCTAGTATGCTTACTAGAGAATGGAAGGGAATATATCTTTGGCTTAGGAGAATATCTTCCATCAAGATCTAAGGTGGAGCTTGTGGGTGATTATCTCCTGAAATAAAAACTGTCTCTCGTTCGATTTCAGAGTTCTCTCTTCACCCGTCATGTTACAGTATTTAATTGACGACTACTTTACAGGCTTTCAGCTTCCCATGACTAACAAGGTTGCCGGTGTTTGGAAGCTTGACAGTTCACGTTCGACGATTAGAACTTGTATTCCCTATGGTACCGGTGGTATGCTAGCTTCAGAACCAGGGATGATATCCCTTCGAATTGCCGACGGTTTGATCTATGCTTTGGGCGATGACCGCACCCATTTCATTGCTGTCTGTTATATGGATAGGCCTGAAATCTCATGTGAAGACGCCGTTCTTCTCTATCTCATCTGAGATATTAGTCGAAAGTGACTCTCTTTATTTTCTGTGACTGTGAAGTCACCGAACCATGCTACAATTCTTAGTTGACGAACATCTTCCAGGTCAGTCGCTACCTAAGCGACTGACTTCTTGTGATGGACTAACTATCGATCCTATTACACATAGTATATTAGATAAAGGTCATCCTACGTTTATCACGAGAACGGATGTCATTGCCATCAGGATGAACTCTTCCGGGTCGCTCTATGCTTTGTATAATAGTCTCAAAGAGTCACTGATATACTTTCCCTCTATTAGCACTGTACCTTGTAAGAACCTCCATCTCTATCTCATCTAAACCTACATTACAACTGTAATGTATTATTTACACCCCTAAAATGGACGATCTTGCTTCAAAGGTTATCAATCGAGCATTGCTGGTTGAAGTCATAGCCAACGATTACCATGCTGAAGAAATCACTAACAAAGTTCTTACTATGGGTCTAAGTAGATTTGAACAGTGGTTCTCACTTAACTATCCAGAGAGTTATACTTCTCTTTTTATAGCTGAAGTAAATCCACGGTCAGTCTCCCTTAGAATAAGAGACGCCTACCTCTTTATGAGAGAAGCTAGTAACTCCTCAGTCTTCAATATTGAGTACATCTCTTACAGGGACATGACATTTCGACATGAAGTTGACTCGGATAAATGGAGATGTCTTACTTGGATAAATGATAGATCTATGTTTCTATGGATACCAGTTGAAGAAATCCCTGTAGCACAGACGATACTAGATACGTATTTGGCAGCCCCTGATCTTGAGACAGAGGATGAGGTAGAAGATGATGATTAATAGATTTCAACACGTAGTGTTGAAGTTTGTCACAGCACTTAGGCCAGTGTCACCCGAGGATCTCTCAAGTGGTAGAGTAGTGCCACATCATGACAGAAGTTTGTCATTCCCTCTTGATTGTTCTGGCCAACGCCACCTCTCATGTAGCGACTGATAGCATCCTCTACCACTTCGGCAAACTCCGACACATGCCACGGATCCATAGCTTGGAAGTAATGACCTCGATTCTGTAAGTCACTACTCGAGGCGTAGAGTCGCATTACACGGTTGTTGTAGGTGAAGATGAGAGGAGTCATCAGGGAACGCATCTTTTACACAGGCTTATTGTCACCCCTACGTAGAAGGAAGATTTTCAGTCACTTTTTATTTCAACATGATCATGTTGAAAGGCTCCTAATCTATCAAAGTTACCCTTGAATCTCCCAAATGATACAACAGCATCACATCATAGCTAAACTCTTCAGACCCATCATCGTTTTCCGGGACTAGGAGGTAAGCGTCGATGGACTCCTCGATATCCTCAAGGAGGATGAGACGCTCATCTGCGGTAATACCCTTCATGAAAGAGCCTCGATCCTCGACACAGGCCGGATAGACTGGTACTCTAATCTCTTTGTCGTATTGAGTGAAGATAAGAGTCGGCATTGTGTGACTGTTTCCAGTAGATAGATCGAATGAATCAAAAAGACTTGACAAGTGTGACCCGAGGATCATGTTCGTTGTATAGCCGTGCCACGTCTTGACAGAAGAATCGATAGTTTCCCACCTTCTCGTCTTCAGGTGAGATGAGAAAGAGTTGGATGGCTCGTTCAAGGCTGACTCGACTTGCTACTAAGTGTTGATGAGAGATGGGCTGTAAGCGATACTCTCTATTTAGTAGAGAGGTAGGGACTGTAATGTTGAGGTTATTAAAGACGAGAGTAGAGGTGGGAGGAGAGGGTGGTGAAGGGAATATGGTATGAGACCTGTGGTTGAAAGAGAAGAGCATTGTAGTGAGTTACCTGAGTGATGGATGGGAGTGTAAGAATCAGTTGATAGATAAGTCTCTTTGATCGTTCGAGTGGTAACACCATGTTACAATTTCTTATTGACGAGTATCTCTTAGAGTATAAACTTCCCAAGAGAAGAACCTCTGTCGGGAATTGGGAAATCGAAGATGGCATGTTGCTGTTAGGTAGCACTGTAACAAACAGTAAATATATCATAACAGTAGAATTGTTGTATGCTCTTAGGGTAGATGAATCTGGTTTTACTCTTATTCTTTATCCCGACTGTAAAGAAGATTTAGCTGGTTATGGCAGGGGTAGTTTTAACTTTAACTCTCAGTGTGTCTGGGATAAGCTTCATCTCTACCTCATTGAGCAGTAAGAACTGTCTTTCTTTTTTTCTCTTGATGACGGACATCATGTCAGAAAACACTATGCTACAATTTCTGCTCGATGAGTATCTGCCAGGGTATGGGTTGCCTAAGAGGAAAATCTCCGCCGATAATTGGTACATCGGTGGCAATGGCTTGTAGATTCCACAGACCCATAATGGTGACTGACGCCATTGCCATTAGAGTTGATAAAGTTCATT
The DNA here is from genome assembly GCA_041671725.1 of Gallionella sp. Taxonomy (GTDB): domain Bacteria; phylum Pseudomonadota; class Gammaproteobacteria; order Burkholderiales; family Gallionellaceae; genus Gallionella. Next base: position 5,862 of record JBAZAY010000094.1, read on the forward strand.
TACTCCGTATCTTAACGGATGAGGGTATAGAATATATGTATCGGTATGAAGATAGTACAACCGTGAACGCTCTGAGTCTGTATCTCATTGAGCAGTACGAACTGTCTTCTCTTATTTTCTGACCTGATGTCAGATAACGCTATGTTACAATTTCTCATTGACGGGTTATGGTCTGCCTAAGAGACGAGTCTCTGATGCCGGTTGGTACTTTTGTGATAGTTCGATACAGTGTGGTTTAGAAGACAGGTTTCATAGAGTCGAGGGAATAATTGCCATTAGAGCCAATGCGTTTCGGGTGCTCTGTGTCTTGACCGACAGGGGTACAGAGTATAAGTATTGTTATGAAAATAGCACAACCGTGAACGCTCTGGATAAGTTGAGCCTCTATCTCGTGTAAGAGGGGAAGTCTTACCTTGATTTCTCATTTATAGTATGAGAATATTGAAACAAGTAAACTGTATCTAGTGTTCTTAGCACCTCATGCTACAATTTCTCCTTGACGAGTATCTGACAGGGTATGGGCTTGATAAGAGACGAGTCTCAGCCGGTTATTGGCATATTGACGGCGACGCCGTAGTGATGGATGGGTATGGAGCAAATGTCAACTCTCATCGACTCAATGGGCTAACTGCTATTAGAGTCGATGAAAACCATTTACTCTATATCTTGACCGATAAGGGTACAGAGTACCTGTATAGTTACGAAGCTAGTACAACCGTGAACGCTCTGGATAAGTTGAGCCTCTATCTTATGTGAGAGGGAGTTATAACTTCACCTCTAATTGTATTCCCTTATTTTCTGACGTCATGTCAGAAAAGATTAACACCATGCTACAGTTTCTCATCGATGAGTATCTCCCAGGCTATCTCTTACCTAAGAGAAGAGTCACCATCGGAAATTGGGGTATTAGTAGTGGCAATACTCTAACGAAGACGTGGTACCAAATTGTCCCTCTATATGAAGAAGATGAGTTGATGGCTCTTAGACAAGATGATAATAAACAGACATGGATCTTGACTGATCAATGTACTGAGTATCTCTATTGTTATCGGTTTACCACACATGTGACTGCTTGGGATAAGATCGGTCTGTATCTTTCATAACTTGTATTCTCATATCTATTATGAGAATAGTAATAAGACTTACTCAGTCAGTCAGGTATAACTGAAGGTTCTCACACTTCATGCCAGTATTCTCCTCTGGACAGAAGACTGAGTGCTCCATGTAATCATCTAGTAATACTACAGGATTACCTCTAATACACCTAATAGCCACCACTGATCTACTATCAGGTGTGGTCACCCAGATTGTACGATAATACAGTCGTAACGTGGTTACGTCAAGTGTCCACCCGTCACATGTGAATGTCAGAGCCTTTGGAAGCCCAAACCCAGGGAGAATACCGTCTATAAGATATTGTAGCATCTTGGTACCATCTTCAAAGGGAAGGAGTTTGTAACTCAGAATCTTTAAATACATCTCTGAAAGTGAGATGTATCTACCTTACTCGGTCAGGTATAAATCAATGTTCTCACATTTCGTACCAGTATCTTTCAGTGTATAGAAGACCCAGTGCTCCGTATGATCGTCAAGTAATATCCAAGGAATACCACCACTGCCAGATCTAATAGCT
>JBAZAY010000095.1:0-7369 GCA_041671725.1 Gallionella sp.
GGGCTATCTGCTGCCATGGGGCCAGATGTCGTTCTGGGGTGCGCAGGTGATCGTCAATCTGTTCTCGTCGGTACCGTTCATCGGTCACGACCTGGCCATCCTGATCCGCGGCGACTTCGTGGTTTCGGATGCCACGCTGAACCGTTTCTTTGCCCTGCACGTCATCGCCGTTCCGCTGGTATTGGTGGGCATCGTTTTTCTGCATATCGTGGCTTTGCATGCGGTGGGATCCAATAATCCGGACGGCATCGAGATCAAGAAACACAAGGATGCGAACGGCCATCCGCTGGATGGGATTCCCTTCTTCCCGTATATGGTTGTCAAGGATGCGGTTGCTGCGGTGCTGTTTCTGATGGTTTTCTGTGCGGTTATCTTCTTTGCGCCGGAAATCGGCGGGTATTTCCTCGAAGATAATAACTTCGTTGCAGCCAATCCGATGAAGACACCTGAGCACATTGCGCCGGTGTGGTATTTCACGCCGTACTACGCAATTTTGCGCGCTGTGCCGCCGTTGTTCGGTTCACAGTTCCCCGGTGTGGTCGCGATGGGGGTTGCCACGCTGATCTTCTTCCTGCTGCCGTGGCTGGATCGCGGCCGTGTCAAATCGATACGCTATCGCGGTCCGATCTATAAGGCATTCCTGGCCTCGTTTGTGGTGAGCTTCATCGGTCTTGGCTGGTTGGGCATGATGCCTTCTACCCCAACCTACACAATCGTAGCGCGCGTCTTGTCGGTGGTGTACTTCGCATTCTTTTTCCTGATGCCCTGGTATACCCGGATCGATAAGTGCAAGCCCGAGCCTGATCGTGTGACGTGCAAATAATTGAGAGAGGTTCGTTGACATGAATGTAATTAAAAAACTATGTCTGTTGCTGATGGCGGTGCCGGCAATGGCGCTCGCCAGTACGGGGGTTCATCTGGATCAGGCCCCTGTCAATTTGAATGATCAGGCGTCTTTGCAACGCGGTGCCAAGCTGTTTACTTCCCGGTGTCTGGCCTGCCATTCGGCAACCTACATGCGTTACAACCGCTTGCGTGATATTGGCATGAGCGAAGAGCAGGTCAAGAAAGACATTGAGCTGCCGGAAGATGTTCAGGTCAGTTCCAAAATGCAGTCTGCGATGGATACCGCATCAGCCAAGCTGGCGTACGGTGTTGCACCGCCAGATTTGAGCGTGATTGCGCGTTCGCGTGGCGCTGACTGGTTGTATACGTACATGCGCACATTCTATGTGGACACCAATCGCCCGAATGGCTGGAACAACACGACCTTCCCTAATGTGGGCATGCCGTTTGTGTTGGCTGATTTGCAAGGCGATCAGGTCCTGGAAGTCGAGACGCATCAAGGCCATGACATCCAGAAACTGGTGCTTAAAACACCGGGTTCGATGAAGCCGGCCGAGTACGATAGCGCGATTGTCGATCTGACCAATTATCTGGTGTTCATGAGCGATCCGGGCGAGATGAATCGTCATAAGATCGGCTGGACCGTACTGGCATTTTTATCCATTCTGTTAATTCTTGTATACAAACTGAAGAAGGAAATCTGGAAGGATATCCACTGATCCGGATGAATCTCATCAAGGGTGGGGGGCGATTTGTCCTTGTTTGTATCGGCTGACATTAAGGCGGAGCTCATTGCTCCGCCTTTTTTTTCGCAGGTCGTAACCTGAAATGGAGCCGCCGCTTTGATCCTAGAAAAAGCTGTTGTCCGCAGATTAAATGGATTAACGCAGATTAAACAAATACTTATATGCATACTTGGTTCACCATTTGGGTGGCGAGTAGTTATTTCGTAACTTGTTGTGAATCTGCGTAATCTGATGAAACAACTAGCCATTCCACTGATGGAACAACTAAGTATTGGACTAAGACGCAAGAAAACTGCGTCTAAGCCACTACTTATAAGCAACCAACTGGGGTTCGCAGGGATGGGCTGTATTTCGCCCAACTCGCAAAGAACGGTTTCCAAGTGGCTGGTTATGCGGATAGAACTGAGGTTTCCAGGTTTATGCTTTGAGGCCGCTAAAATCGCACCATAGCGGGTGGTTATGTGCCAGGAACGGATATCCGGGTGGGATGCGTACGTTATTAGCACCGCCGAATGAATCTGAAATTTGTACACGGAAAAAGTAGATGCGTCACAATGCTATTGTGAGCGACTGTCAATGGCGCTACAGTTGCGACAATTCAATCAGGAGCGGGCGATGGGTAATTGGTTTCTTTCTTTAAGTATTCGATGGAAGTTGCAACTTGGCTTTTTTCTGGTAACCATGGTCACGACGGTATACAACCGTATCTTAGCTTCGCATGAACTGGGGCAGATGGTCGAGATTGCCCGTACCAACGGTGTCAGCGCCCAGGTTGTCAGTCAGCTTGAAGCAAGCCATAGCGCCTATATTTTCAATTCATTCTGGGAGTCCGGCCTGGAATTCGCGCTGCAGTTTTTTCTGATCGGCGTGGTTGCCAGATTGTTTGTTAAGCCCATCCAGGCGTTGTGCAACGCACTCAAGGCGGTTGTGCAAGGAGATCTGACACGGGAAGTCGAGATTAGCGCACCGGATGAGATCGGCATGCTGGGAGAGAGCTTTAATGAGGTGTTGAACAAGCTTAATCACATTATGCGCGAGGTTGATGCCAGTGGTCGGGAAATGGGACAGTCTGCGTTCCAGATCGCCAAAATTTCGCATGAGATCGCCGAAGTAGGGCATAGCGAGCAAAGCCGTTCGACAGAAGTAACCAATGTCACCAACCAGCTGTACCGTGCTTCAGAAAGTGTGCAGACGCAGGCGATGGCCGCAGTTGGGCGTGCGAAGCAGACCGAGGAACGGGCGCGCGAAGGAATTCGCATGGTGCAAAAAAATATTTCTGAAATGGAGGGGACGGCCCAGGAGGTCAACCTGGCTGTGCAGAAAATTTTCGAACTGGAACAGTCCACCGAGCAAATACACGAGATTATCACCACCATACAGACCATTGCCAAGCAGACCGATCTGCTGGCGCTCAATGCGGCAATTGAGGCCGCGCGTGCGGGCGAGCAGGGACGCGGGTTCGCTGTGGTGGCAGATGAAGTGCGCAAATTGGCGGAACGCACCACGCGTTCGGCCGGAGAGGTGTCCGAAATTATCGGGCAACTGGGCGGCAAGGTGCAGCAGGTAACTTCCTCCATGAATGTGGTGGTGAGCCGGGTGCACGATAATCAGCAGGTGGCGGGCGAAACCGCTGCGGTGATTGAGCATATGGCAGGCGAGGTTGCCCAAACCGCGAGTGCCAATGACGGTATTTTTGGCGCCAGTGGCGAGCAGATAAGCAATGTCAATCTGCTTCAGGAGAGGTTGGCGCATCTGTTGGCTACCTTGAGTGAAAGCTCAGCCAAGGTGGAAACCACTGCGGCCATCGGCGATAGCCTGCACAAGGTGACCGGCAAACTGAATCAGTTAATGTCAGGTTTTACCTTCGAGAGTATTCACGTTATCGAGCCGACGCAGAACGAGAAACGCGCCTATCCGCGCGCCACCAACAGGCTGCTGGTGGAAGGAACTCAAAGTGGAAAATCGTTTGAGTGCTCCAGTCTCGATTTCAGTCTGGCCGGAATGCGTCTTTTGTTAAACAAAAATCTGGATGAAGCATGTCCGGTGGAATTGGCGGTGTGCTTGCCGCAGAATGACTTGCATCAATACGAGGAGCAACAGCCGCTCAAATTGCGGGGGCGGGTCAGTTGGCAGCGTTTGGAGGGCGGCAGGAATCAGTGTGGCATTGCTTTCGAGGGGATGTCGGAAGATGCGAGCCGCAAGCTGCGCGAGTGCTTCAAGTATTACAATAAGACGCCGGAATTTGGTGCCGGTGTCTGATAGTCTGCAAACTGTTCGCGCACGGTGAAAATTGACTTAAAACCGCTCGTGTTGCATCAGATAACGCCATTGGCCGGGCAGTAGTTTTGCCATGGAGACGCGTCCGATGCGGATTCGTTTCATGGACAGCACCTGCAGCCCTACTTTTTGGCACATATGCGCAATTTGTCCCGGTATCACGCCCTTGAGGGCGAAGCGCAGCCGGGTTTCGTTTTGCCAGCTGACCTTGATTGGGGGCAGAGGCTTGCCATTGAATTTGAGGCCGTGATTGAGTAGCTTCAGATCATCCGGAGCCAGTATGCCCGCGACCTCAACGATGTATTCCTGCTCGATGGTGGCGGCCTCATCCTTCAGCTTGCGCACCACCCGGAAGTCCTGAGTGAGCACCGTTAAGCCGCTGGCATTGCGCTCCAGAGGTGTGCACGACGTCAGCCGGAAAAAGTGTTGGCGGAGCAGGTGGATGCCAGAGTTGTCGTCAGCCGAACGCGTATCGGCGCAAATTGCCTCGATATTCATTCCGGTGTCTGGCGGCTGATGAAAAATAATGCTCACAGGTTCAACCGGGGTGAGATTGGCATCCGGGTGGAGTTCAACCTGCTGATCCGACACCATGAACTGCGGTTCTTCCACTACTTGCCCGTCGACCATTACCCAGCCACCGGCAATATAAAGCTCGGCCTCGCGGCGAGAGCAGGAGACTAATTCGACAAGGCGTTTTGCGAGACGGACGGGTTCGGTCATGAAAAATCATTCAACTGAGAAGGACCGTCATTGTAAACGCTCAAGGCTGACTATCCACTGTAAAATGCCGATATGGATACCATTAAAAAACCAGCAAGCCGTCCGATTCTCGAGGGCCTCACTTTAGAGACCATCGTCACGCAGTTGTCAGAAAGCATGGGCTGGGAAGCCATGGGGGATGCAGTGCCAATACGCTGCTTCACGCATGACCCTTCCATCAAATCCAGTCTGAAATTTCTGCGCAGAACGCCGTGGGCACGCGCAAAAGTGGAGGCGTTGTATTTGCAGCGTGCTCAGGCAGCAGCCAGGGAAAAGTAAATTCGCCGGCGCATGAAACTTACCGGGTTATTGCTTGACTAACCGGGCGCTTGAAAAAATGAGGTCAGGCCTCATTTAGCGCACGGGTTGCTAATTTGCACGTTGTTTATGGAGAGCATTATGAAGCGGATTTTCTTGTTTATTTTGACCAATCTGGCGGTCGTGTTTGTGATCAACATCACCTTGCGTTTATTGGGTGTGGACCGCGTGCTCGATCAGAGCGGCGCGATTAATTTCAACGCGCTGTTAATCATGTCGCTGGTAATCGGCTTTGCCGGTTCGATCATCTCGCTGTTCATGTCCAAATGGTCGGCCAAACGCATGGTAGACGCACAGGTCATCGTAACGCCGTCAGACCCGACCGAACGCTGGTTGGTCGAAACAGTCCGTCGTCAGGCACAGGCCGCCGGTATCGGCATGCCGGAAGTGGCGATTTATGACGCGCCGGATGTGAATGCATTCGCTACCGGCTGGAACAAGAATGACGCACTGGTAGCGGTGAGCACAGGGTTGTTGCACAACATGGGGCGGGATGAAACCGAAGCGGTGCTGGCACATGAAATCAGTCACGTCGCCAACGGCGATATGGTGACGCTGGCGCTGATTCAGGGCGTGGTGAACACCTTCGTGGTGTTCTTCTCCAAGCTGTTCGGCATATTCGTGGATTCCTTGCTGCGCAAAGACGGTGAAGAGCGCGGCCCCGGCATCGGCTCGTTCATCGCAGAAATCGTAGCCCAACTGGTTTTGGGTGTGCTGGCAAGCGTTGTCGTGATGTGGTTCTCGCGTCAACGCGAATTCCGTGCAGATGCGGGCGGTGCCTCGCTGGCCGGTCGTGAAAAAATGATTGCAGCCCTGGAACGCCTGAAAATCAATCACGAGCAAGCTTCCCTGCCTAAAGAGATGGCCGCATCCGGCATCTCGGGCGGCGGGGGCATGAGCCGTTTGTTTATGACTCATCCTCCGCTGGAGGAACGCATCGCCGCCCTGCGTGCCGCTCGTTAATACCTGATTTTATTGATATTTATTTAGCCATTTCGATCTTGGTCGGAATGGCTTTTTTACGCGCGGTTTTACTCGCGGTCGGCCCGGTTGCTCTTCCAGATGGACAGCAGCAACCATAGTCCGCCGAACGCGGCGCAGAAAAGTCCTGTCAGGGCGAAAAAAGGCACGCCAAACAGTCTGGGGCCGCCGGACACGGTCATGACGATGGAAGAGCCGACGATGAGTGCGGCAACGACGATGCCGACGGCCAGACGGTTTGCGGCGCCGTCGAGCTGGTTGCCGACATGTTTTAAGTGCGCGATATCAATGTGAATTTCCAGGCGACCGCGACGGGCTGCGCGCAGTAAGCGTGAGAGGTCGTGAGGTAAGCCTGCGATGAGCGTCAGTGCCTCCACGACCGCGCGTCCGCCGCGTTTGATGAGCGCTGCCGGTGTGTAACGTGCGCGCAGCGACTGCTCCAGCATCGGCATGGCTTCGCCGGCAATGTCGAAGTCAGGGTCGAGTTCTCGGCCCATGCCTTCCAGGGAGATGAATGCCTTGACCAGCAACGCCATGTCGGCCGGCAGCATCAGCTGGTGCTGACGCAGGATAGCCACCAGGTCGGAGAGCATCGAACCCAGCCGGAGTTGCTTCAGCGGTACGCCGTGGTATTGATCCAGGAATGTTTCAATTTCCATGGTTAATCCGGCCTCATCCTGCACGCCGTTGCCGGTCCAGTCCAGCATGACATCGAGAACGCGCGTAGGCTCGTGTCGCACCAGCCCCAGCAACAGGCGGATTAACTGTTCGCGCCGCTCTTCGGTTAGCCTTCCCACCATGCCGAAGTCGATGAAGGCGATGCGGTTGCCTGGCAAATAGAATACGTTGCCCGGGTGGGGATCGGCGTGGAAAAAACCGTCCTCAACGATCATCTTCAGTACCGCGCGTGCGCCAAGCCGTGCAAGTTGCTTGCGATCCATGCCTGCCTGATCCACCGCATCAAGGTGACGACCGGGAATTCCCTCGATATATTGCTGCACGCAGACTCGCTCGCCGGTCCACTGCCAGTAGACACGAGGGATGACGATGGGCGGGGGAGCGGCTTCAGGTGCGGTTTCGCGGGCTTCGTCACCATTGTGCGGGTTTTTGCCGGTGTATCCGGCAAAATTTTCCGCGATGTGCTCGGCATTGCGGCATTCCACGGCAAAATCGAGTTCGCGCCGCAACGACAGCGCAAATTGCCGCACCACTTCCCTGGGGCGAAAACTGCGCAGTTCTGGGCTGTCACTCTCGGCCAGTTCCGCCAGACGCATCAGCCAGCGCAGATCAGCTTCGATGACAGGCCGGATACCGGGGCGGCGTACCTTGACCACTACTTCGTTGCCGTCATCCAGACGGGCGCGGTAAACTTGCGCGATGGAGGCGGCTGCCAGCGGAACAGGGTCGAATGAGGCGAATAATTCCTCGGGCGGTGTTCC
>JBAZAY010000096.1:0-7324 GCA_041671725.1 Gallionella sp.
AATCTGGGCTCAGGAGGCCAGTAAAAAAGCTGCCGATGCTGCACGCGAGCGGCATGAGTTTCGCGAGAGTCGTCTCGAACGCGAAAAGCGGGAAAAGGCCGAAAAACTGGCCGCCAAGGAAAAGGCCGCACAAGCCGCAAAAACACAGTCACCGCTGCAACCTGCCGTCGTGGCAAGCAATCCGGACGCCGATCCTGAGAACACCATGCAGCTGAAGATTCAGACGGCGATCGACCATGCAAAAGAGCAGGCCGCCGCAATCAAGCCCAAAAATACCGAACAACTGACGCCACAACAGTTGGCGGAAATCAAAGATATTGAGGCGCGACGCGAACGCATCCGCGAGCTTGCAAAAGACGTAACCAATATCGACGGGCAACCATAAAAATGAAGCCAATACTGCCCGTCTCCACCTCTCTCGAAGGCTAATATGTCCGGATTTTTTTCACCCTTCATCACCCGCCCGGTCAGCGTATCCCAGATCATGCTCAACGTGCTGTTAGCACTAATTCCGGGCATTGCGCTGTACGTGTGGTTTTATGGCCCGGCTATTCTGGTGTCCCTTACATTGGCCAGCATTACCGCGCTCGCCACCGAAGCGCTGATGCTAAAAATTCAGAAAAAGCCGGTGACACCGTATCTCAAAGACAACACGGCGCTGCTCACCGCATGGCTGCTCGCACTGTCCATCCCGCCATTGGCCCCGTGGTGGATGGTCGTGGTCGGCACGGCATTCGCCATCAGCATATCCAAACATCTGTATGGGGGCCTGGGCAACAACCCGTTCAATCCGGCGATGATAGGCTACGCCGTACTGATCATTTCGTTTCCGGTGCACATGACGCACTGGCTGACGCCAAATGGCCTGGGTGACATTTCACTGAGCTTCTTCGACCAGCTGACCTACATTTTCCAGGGAATTTTACCCGATGGCGTCAAGCTGGATGCCGTCACCATGGCTACCCCGCTGGATACGCTCAAGACGCAATTACATCTAAGCGGACAAGTCAAAGAAATTCTCGACATGCCGATCTTTGGCCATCTGGCAGGCCAGGGCAGCGAATGGGTCGCGGCAGGATTCCTGTTGGGCGGATTTTATCTGCTCGCCAAACGCCTCATCAGCTGGCACATCCCGGTAGCCTATCTGGGCACCTTGTTCATCACCGCCGGCATCTTCCACCTGCTGGATCCTGCACATTATGTCGCACCGCTGTTCCACTGGTTCTCCGGAGCCGCAATGCTCGGTGCATTTTTCATTCTCACCGATCCTGTAACCAGTCCGACCACGCCACGCGGCAAGTTAATTTTTGCCGCAGGGGCCGGGCTGCTTACCTATTTGATACGCACATTTGGCGGTTTTCCGGATGGCATGGCATTCGCCACGCTGCTGATGAACATCTGCGTGCCGCTGATCGACGCTTACACGCAGCCCAAGGTATTCGGCAAAAAGGAGAAACAAGCATGAGGCGCACCATGGCACGCGCGTCCTTTCACACCGCGCTCAACCTGCTGGCTTTCGCGCTGATCGGCACGGCCATTTTAGCCTTCACTTATGCACAAACGTTTGATCGGATCGCACAAAGCGTTGAGACCGAAAAGCTCAAGCTGATCTCACAAATCGTGCCGCAAACGATGTTCGATAACGATATCATCAAGGATACGCTGGACATCAAAACCGACGCCTTGCTGGGCAACGAAGGCACAACCACTGCCTACCGCGCGCGGCTGCAAAACCAGCCATCTGTGCTGGTGCTGGAAGCGGTAGCCCCGGACGGTTACAGCGGCAAGATTGCGTTGCTGATCGCCATCCGCAATAACGGCGAGCTGGCCGGTGTACGCGTGGTCGCACACAAGGAAACACCGGGTCTTGGCGATTACATCGAAATTGCACGCAGCAACTGGATTGTTCAGTTTAACGGAACATCGCGTGCCAAGAACGCCCCCCTTCCCCCTGCACAAGCGGGGGCAGGAACAAACGAATCGCTACGCAACCTTAGCTTTAACGACGCTGACTGGAAAGTCAAAAAAGACGGCGGTCAATTCGACTACATGGCAGGCGCGACCATTACGCCGCGCGCGGTGGTGAAAGCCGTACACAAAGCCCTGCAATATTTTGAGCTGCACCATGATACCCTGTTCGCGCCATCCGAACAGATCAAGGAGAAGAAGCCATGACTTATCAGGAATTCCGCGACATCCTATACAACGGCGTTTGGAAGCAGAACACCGGCGTAGTACAACTGCTCGGCATGTGCCCGATTCTGGCTGTCAGCAGCTCGGTGGTTAACGGGGTAAGCCTGGGGCTGGCAACTTCGGTGGTGATGGCCTTATCGGGTGCTGCGATCGCGCCGATCAGAACGGTCGTCCCGAACGAAGCGCGCATCCCGGTGTTCATTTTGATTATCGCCGTGCTGGTCACCGTGATCCAGTACCTGATGAACGCCTACATGTATTCGCTGTATGTGGTGCTGGGCATCTTCATTCCACTGATCGTCACCAACTGTATCGTTCTTGCCCGTATCGAGGCGTTTGCCGCGAAAAATCCGCCCATGCAATCCGCTCTTGATGGCTTTGCGATGGGGCTGGGTCTGACTGCTGTGCTGGCGGTGCTAGGGGCAGTGCGCGAAATCGTAGGACACGGAACCTTGCTGACAGGCATCGACATGGCATTGGGCGAATCTGCCAAGTCGCTGGTCATCACGGTGGTACCGGATTACCACGGCTTCCTGCTTGCCATTCTGCCACCAGGCGCGTTCATCACGCTGGGGATGCTGATCGCCGGTAAAAACTGGCTGAATCTGCGTACTGAAGCGAAGGCACGCCAGGCGGCCATCCAGCAGGCTCAAACGCAGGCAGCATGAACCCTGCTAAACGTCGCGAGATATTTCAGCGCCTGCAAGCGGCCAATCCGCACCCGACCACCGAACTGGAATACCACTCCGCTTTTGAATTGCTGGTGGCCGTGATGCTCTCGGCGCAGGCAACCGACATCAGCGTCAATGCCGCCACAAGGCAACTGTATCCCGTCGCCAACACGCCCGAGGCGATGCTGGACTTGGGTGAAGAAAAACTGATTGAATATATCCAGCGCATCGGCTTATACAAGACCAAGGCGAAGCATGTGATCCAGACCTGCCGGATCCTGGTCGAGCAACACCAAGGCCAGGTACCGACAACGCGCGAGGCACTCGAAGCGCTGCCCGGCGTAGGACGCAAGACTGCCAACGTGATTCTCAATACCGCCTTCGGCCAGCCGACTATCGCCGTGGATACGCACATTTTCCGCATCAGCAATCGAATTGGCCTGGCGCCAGGAAAGACCGTGCTGGAAGTCGAGAAGAAACTGCTCAAGGTGATACCAGCCGAATTCATGCACGATGCCCATCACTGGCTGATATTGCATGGCCGTTATGTCTGCCGGGCACGGTCACCCAGATGTTCCGAGTGCCTGATTTATGATTTATGCGAGTATAAACAGAAGGTTAGCTAAATGTTATTCAACCCCAGCCGCGATGAGGCACGACAGTTCCTGTTTGAAACCTGGCGCAAGCGCCGCGAAAAATCACTGCTGACGCCGCTGGAAGACCTGGCCGCGCAACTGATCGAAAAGCACCCCGAATATTTTGTGATATTTGAAGACCCCGAACGCTATCTGGATCGCGACTATTTGCCGGAACAGGGCGAGACGAATCCCTTCCTGCATCTGATGATGCACCTGACCATCGAAGAGCAAATCTCCATCGATCAGCCACCGGGAATCCGCGCACATTTCGTGCGCCTGACCCATAAGTTTGAATCAGAACATGATGCGCAGCACCGCATGATGGAGGCCTTGAGCGAAATGATCTGGCAGGCGCAACGCAACCGCACCCAGCCTGATGCGGCCATTTATCTGGAATGTTTATCTGCCAATTGATGCAACCCGCATAAAAACAATAACCTGAACAGGTTGCCGTTCAGTTTGTCATTTCGCGCACTTTACGCAGTTGCCGCCTGCTTCACTGGCGCATTGCAATGCCTCCTCAGCAAGTGCAAACAGGCTCACCAGCGTAACACCTTGATTAACCTGACTAATACCAACAGAGATACTGGTCGATGGCAACGCATCTCCGCTAGGCAGTACAACCGGGGACAGACTGATGCTTGATATCAGCCTTTCTGCCGCTGCGCAGGCATCAGGCGGGGTTGTATCCGACAAAAATACGGCGAATTTTTCACCCGTGGAACGTCCCGCCGAGTCATCCGGACGCATACAGGACAGTATGTTGTAGGCGATATTTCGCAAAGCCTGATCGCTGCCAAGTTGTCCGTAGATGTCGTTGTACGTTTTGAACTGGTCCATCTCAATCATCAGAAGACAACTTGGTTTGTTACTCATTATACTGCGGTGCAAGAGGCGATCGAACTTGTCGAGCATCCAGTGCCGGTTATAAAGCCCGGTCAATTCGTCCAGAACTGAGAAACCTGAAAATCCTTGATGATTTTCAAGATTTTCTGCCATGACTCGATCGGCCTGGAAAATCCGACTGGATAATATCTTCAGCATGTTATGCGCGGCAAGATTCGAGCTGTCGATCAGATTCCACAGGGCATTATGGTCAATAACAAGCAACTTGCAGTCGGTAGCGGCTATGACATATGCCGAAACATGCCCGTCCCCCAAAATGGACATTTCACCTACACACTCCCCTGTACCGAGCATAGCCATAGGTTCAATACCTGACTCCTTAGCCTGAATACTCAGGCGTCCGGAAAGTATGATGTAAAACAGATTGTTGACCTGGCCCTGAGCCAGCAGAGTTTCTCCCGAGTTTAAGGAACGCAACGTCGCCCCACTTAAATTTCTGATGAGTAACTGATCCGGCATCCCGCGAAATAAGGGAGCCTGGTTGAGTACCTTGAGAATTTCCGGGGAGCAGATCACGTCGCCACCTTATTTACAGTTATTTTAGAAACAGGGACAACACGTCAAAGTCCGCGAGTGAACGACGCGCAACGGTTGAGGACCGGACTAAAGTTCAGTTTTTTTTCGTTCCACCAGCAAGGTATACAACCTGCGGCTGTCCACCCGCAGAACGGTCAGGACAAGTTCACCGAGATGAAGTCGATCGCCACATCTGGGGAGTTGTCCGGCAGCTTTGAGTACCAGACCACCTACGGTATCGCAATCTTCATCGCTGAAGTCCGTTCCCAGAGCGGCGTTGAAATCGGCAATTTCGGTATCCGCCTTGACGCGGTACTGTCCGTTGCCATCAGCGATGATATTATCCTCGTCCGCATCGAAGTCATATTCGTCCTCGATGTCACCGACGATTTGTTCCAGCACATCCTCTATGGTCACCATGCCTGACACACCGCCGTATTCATTTACTACCAGCGCGATGTGGTTGCGATTGCTGCGAAATTCGCGCAGCAGCACGTTTACTCGTTTCGCCTCCGGCACAAACACAACCGGGCGCAACATATCGCGCACATTGAATTCTTCCCCGGCGTAGTAGCGCAACAGATCTTTAGCCAGCAGAATGCCGATGATATTGTCTTTGTCACCCTCAACCACCGGGAAACGCGAGTGTGCCGTTTCAATAACAAAGGGAATGAATGCTTCAGGGGACTGACTGATGTCGATGACATCCATCTGAGCGCGGGGGATCATGATTTCACGCACCTGACGTTCGGAGACTTGCAACACGCCTTCCATCATCGACAGTGCATCTGCATCCAGCAGATTATTTTCGTAAGCGCCATACAGCAACTTCACCAGTTGTTCACGGTCTTCCGGTTCGCGCAACATCAACGCGGACAGGCGTTCCAATAGTGTAGGTTTGTGACTCTCAGGCTCGTCCATTTTAGGGTGTCAGATTTCTTTATAAGGATCAGGATAGCGCAATTTTATCATCAACGCTGTTTCCAGTGCTTCCATCTCTTCAGCCTCGGCGTCGATCTCATGGTCATAGCCTTGCAAATGCAACGCGGCATGCACGGCAAGGTGCGCATAATGAGCAAGCAAGTCCTTGCCCTGCTCGCCAGCTTCCTTTTCCACTACCGGCGCGCAGATGACGACATCCCCGTAAATAGAACCGGCATCACCTGACAGAGCCCCCTCTTCGTCATAGACAAATGTCAGCACATTTGTCGCGTAATCGCGTCCTCGATAAGCCTTGTTCAGCTCGTGCCCCTCGGCTTCATCCACGATACGCAACGTCATGCTCACATCGCGCTGCAACGCCGCCTTGATCCACCTCCGCCACTGCGGGCGCGTCGGCAATGCCGGGATGACGTATTGAACAGAGAGTGACAGCTTGGGTCGTGGATGTTTTGTTGAGGTTGATTCAAGTATTCTTTTCATGCTTTACCATAGGTTCAATCAGTTGCACCGGCGAAGGCGAATTAGGCAGCCAATAATAGTTCAATCTCGGCATCAAAAATCATATCCAGTTCATTTTCCTGAGGTTGCCGTCCGATTTCCACTGCACTGATGCCGAATCCATTGCGTACCAGTTCGAATACCTGAGCCTCACCGAAATTCATTTTCGGCTGCCGCAAACTCAATGCACTGACAAGCCTGCATGCCACCCCGCCGTGATTTTGCGCCGCTTCGAGATGCAGACGAATCAGGTTAAAAGGAATCACGTTATCAGGCAGGGAAGCCAGAATATTAGTGGCCCCATCAAAATCACGTTCGCGTAGCGCCAGCAACGCCAGACCGCTATGGAATATCGCAACTTGTTTCGGGCCGATCGCCGCTTTCAAGCCTTGCACCAGCGCCGCGCGCGCATCCGCCAGCCGTCCCAGATCGAGCAAAATCATCGCGCGCACATGCAGGTCATAACAATCGCGTGAGTCTTCCGGCAATAGGGCGAGTGCTTCAACGTGGCGTTTTAATTTGCGCAACACGTTTGCCAGCCCATTGACCGCAACTCTGTCGTTCGGCCAGCGCGCCACGTTCTGACGGTACTGCGCTTCCGCCTCATTCAATTCGCCGCGCGCTTTCAGCACTTCCGCCAAACCGCAGGCCGATACTTCGTCGTTCGGCCAGCGGGCCACGTTCTGACGGTACTGCGCTTCCGCCGCTTCCAGTTCGCCGCGCGCTTTCAGCACTTCCGCCAAACCGCAGGCCGATACTTCGTTGTTCGGCCAGCGCGCCACGTTCTGACGGTACTGCGCCTCCGCCGCTTCCAGTTCGCCGCGCGCTTTCAGCACGTCCGCCAAACCGCAGGCCGATACTTCGTCGTTCGGCCAGCGGGCCACGTTCTGACGGTACTGCGCTTCCGCCGCTTCCAGTTCGCCGCGCGCTTTCAGCACGTCCGCCAAACCGCATGCCGAA
>JBAZAY010000097.1:0-7136 GCA_041671725.1 Gallionella sp.
ACCCGCAAAAAAACGCCAAAAAAACCTGAAAAATGCCTTTTCGATCATCAAGCCCATCCATGCCCGACATATCGCGATACTCGATGATGTGATGACCACCGGCTCGACAGCCCATGAACTGGCCTCTGTATTGAAAAAAAGTGGGGTTAGCCGGGTCGATGTTTGGGTGTGCGCCAGGGCTTGATTTTTATTGTTCCCATTAACTTAATGGCAGTGACCCGCTACGAGAGAACGATACAAAATAGACAATGGCTGGCGATGCTCGCGGCAAGCCAGAAAATTGGCGGCTATTTCATAAAAAACCGCCTGCGGTCAATTTACATGCGTTAAAGGCTCATTTTCTTTATCGACAGCCTGAACATGCAGTTTAAGTCCCAACGCTTTAATCACTTTCAGGATCGTGCCAAAACTGGGATTGCCCTCGCCTGACAACGCTTTGTACAGGCTTTCCCGGCCCAAGCCGGTATCTTTAGCCAGCTGCGTCATACTGCGGGCTTTTGCTATATCGCCCAAGGCCTTAGCAATAAAAGCGGGATCATCCCCTGCTTCCTCAAAGCAGGCTTCCAGATACAGCGTCATATCCTCTTCTGTTTTAAGATGATCGAGAACATCCCATTTATTTAATTTTAACGTCATTTTTCCTCCTTCACTTTTCGCGCCAATGCTAATGCCGTTTGAATATCATTGGCTTGCGTTGATTTATCCCCGCCAGCCAATAACAGCACGATTTCGAAACCATTTTGCATAAAATACAGCCGGTAACCGGCACCGTAATGAATGCGCATTTCAGATATGCCTTTAGCCACAGGTTTTGCATCCCCAAAATTACCATCCTCAGCCCGGCGTAATCTAGCTTTTATGCGCGCCTTTGCTTGGTTATCGCGCAACTGCTCAAACCACAAATCAAAAACATCTGTTGTTAAAATCGTATGCATGACTTAACTGTATCTTGTTTTATACGGAAAGACAAATATACATTACCCCTTTCCGAAAGATATGGCACTCCCGTGTTTTGCCTGATGATGTGCTGTGTAAGAACCAGAAAAAAGACTAACTATTGCAGACGACTTAACTTTCGATGCAATACGGCTAACGCCTATTGCTCTACGAATCAGAGCTTATCACGTTGCCTTCAATATCTTACTCCGCCACTTATGCACATTTTCCATATCTAATCGTTCGCCACTAAACTCGATCTGTTTCACCGGTTTCGTGCCATTCTGGCTTACGCGTTTGAGTATGCTGCTGATTTCCATCCAGCGCACCTCGGAAAACTCCACTTTATTTTTAACAATGAACATCTCATCATCCTTAGCAAAAGTGCCAATTACCAACATCACCGGATGCGGTTGCTTTAGCCAATAATCCACCCAACGCTGTTCCTTAATCTTGAATACCTCTGTCCCATTTTTACGTTTTACTAGATGCGAGTTACCGGACTTTAGTTGTAGATAAAGCCGTTTGCCCGTGCCGCGTCCATCGTCATCAGTAAACTCCAGCTCCATATCAATACCCTCGTCTTCCGTGGCTGGAATCTCGAAACACTTTTGATCGGCGCTAGTGATACGTGAACTCACTTCTAAAGCTAGTAGCTTGCCCTTACGACGGGAGTCCAGACGAATGGCGTCCAGGGCTTGCAATCCCTCCACCTGTTTACGCACTTCAGCGCTAGCAAATTTCCTTTCAAGTTCATCCCAGAGACTAAACGGTTTATCGCAGACATCACACACCACCGTGGCCTGTTCCTTTTTCGCCAGTAACTTTTGCATCAGTGCTTGTGGATTGCCTTTCGGCGTATGGCAATGTGGGCAGACATAATGCCGCAACCTCTGTACCCGTTCACTGCGTGGAGGTTCAAGGTGCGCATGAATATAGTTGGCGAAAATAACCTGTTCTTGTTTGGTCACGCCCGGTGCGAAATAAATGCTGATGTCCCCTCTACTAGACGCCTCCCGCGTGAGCTTGATTCCCATGCGATGACCACCGCCCAGCGTCTCGAAGTCCGCCGCATCGCGCCACGGCTCCTTGAACTTGAACGATTCGCTGTCGGCCAGTTTGACCACCAACGTAGCATAGAGATCGTCGAGGTAGCCTTGCACTGCGTAACTGACAAATATTGTAGGATGCTCTACTACTGCTGGACGATCACGTCCGCAGTGGTTGGGAAAAACCAGCTTGTCACCCTGACGCAGGCACAGACCATGCTCCTCCAGTTGACGCTCCATTTCACGTAAGACTACGCGCTCCTCTGTTTCGGGTAGGCGCTGCATTTCCAAAATCTCGCTGTTGCGCCCCACTGTCTGAAACAACAGTTTGCCTTCGGCGATACTGCATAACGGCAGGCAACCAAGTTCGGATGGATCTTGGCGCAAAGTGCGGATCACGGCCTGCGCATAGGTGTTGATCCACTCCGGTTGGAGCAGGATGTAGGTGCCGTAGTCGAGCTCCTTAACCGCGCCAGGGCCATTCAGCAAGCTAATTACCGTTTGTAATGTCTCATCATTAAAACGTGGTTCGTCGGGCAAGCGTTGCCAGAGCAGTTCGCGCAATTCCTTGAACGTATGCAGCACCTTCCCCTCATCACGCAACTTAAGAATTTCATCTTTGATGAGCTTGAATAGTCGCTCAGTGGAAGTAACCGGAAGAGTCGCCCAAGGAATGGAGGACAAGATGGCTACTTGTAGTTCCACGCAGCCCGTACCCTCTTTTGAGCTGGTTTCGAAGTAACGAAAACCCTGCTCTTCGGCAAAGGCTTGTAGCTTAGGGCGACTCGCCTTAAATCCCGCATCCGTGCGTCCGGCGACGAGTAGCAGGGGCGTGCCGACGGGTACGCAACGCCGTAGCGCGGTCTGCCATTCGCGCAAGCCGGGCAAGGCGTCCTCTTTGTCGGCATTAAACAACAGCAGAATCAGCGCGGTGTGATCCATGTATAGCTGATGCACCAAGCGTTGATCCGCCTGTCCGCCAAAATCCCAAAGCCATATTTCCTGCTCCAAACCTTGGCCCGTTGAAGCGCCGGAGAGCGGCCATTGCGTAGACCAAGCTCCAATCGTGGAACCATCGCTTGGTTTCCATTCACCTGTTGCCAGTCGGTGGGCTAAACCGGTTTTCCCAGAGCTAGTATCGCCAACGAGAAGAACTTTGGCATTGGTGTATTGGACTTGATCAGACTCGGAAGGCAAAACTTGTTCTTGAGTTTCCGGCGCTCGCGCCTCAGTGATAAATTCGGATAGATCCCACAACCGGATACCGCCATAATTGTCGCAGGAGAATGCATGGCGCTGATCGGCGCTCCACGCCACAGTTTTCACTTGATTCGCTGGGTGGCCTCTCAGCACGTTCAGACAAAACCCTGTCTCCAAGTCCCAAAGCCGCACGGTATAGTCACCAGCACTGGAGAGCGCATACCTGTCATCAGTACTCCACGCCACACTTAAGACCTGAGCCGTATGCCCTTCGAGTACGCGCAGACAATGCCCTACCTTTAAATCCCACAGCCGCACAGTAAAATCGTCCCCGCCAGAGAGGGCGCGGTTACCATCATGGCTCCAGGCCAAACACCAAATTATTTCAGTGTGTCCTTCGAATATCCGTAGGCGATTACCCGTTTCAACGTCCCAAAGTGACACAGTATTCATTGCTTCGATGGAAAGAGCTTGACGATTATCGGCACTCAATGCAAAGCGAGAGCTATTCCATTTTTCAAATGGTGCGCAGACAGCGCCCAGTTTCTAGATCCCAGACTAAAATGGTTTGATCATTAGAACCGGAAAAGGCGTAACGATGATCAGCGCTAAACTGGACTTTTACGATTTGGCCTTCATGACCGCTGAATACACGCAGACATTGACCCGTTTCCAAATCCCACAGCCGCAAAGTTCGGTCAGTTCCTCCTGAGAGAGCTCGGCATTGGTCAGCGCTCCATGCGATAGTCCAAACGTGATCCGTGTGACCTTTGAGTACGCGCATGCAGCGCCCTGTCTCCACGTCCCAAACCCGTACAGTCTTTTCAATATCACCGGTAATGGCGCGCTTTCCATCCAGACTGAATACACAGGTAATTATACCTTTACCCTTGTAGTCGAGCTGGATGACCTTTCCTGCGAACTGCTCAACTGTAGCTGGTACTTCCCTTACGGGGGGCTGGCAGGCTTCAAGCAGCTTCGTATATACCTGTTCGTGCGGCTCCGTTTGCCAATCGATATAAAGAAATTGCGCCAACGAACCTTTAATTGACGCACCGTCCAATCTTAGTGGAATAAAGCGCCGATCCCTGTTCAGCGGATCACGGAACCGGAACGTA
Source organism: Gallionella sp. (assembly GCA_041671725.1). GTDB lineage: Bacteria > Pseudomonadota > Gammaproteobacteria > Burkholderiales > Gallionellaceae > Gallionella. The sequence goes on from JBAZAY010000097.1 coordinate 4,304, forward strand.
CCGGATTCCAAAGCGGCCCAATCGGAACCAAACGCATTCGCAGAGATACATAACACGAGCACACGGGATTGCTCCAGCCCTTGTTCGATCTTTGCCGGAATGCTGTCACCGGGTTTCAGCTCCCAGTCATCAAACCACACCAGCAACCCATCCGCCCGCAAGCGTTCGGCAATGATGCGGACTACGGCCTTGTCTTTACTGCTGTGACTAAGAAAAACGTCGTGGGTGTATAGGTTTGTGCTCATAAGGGCTACGGATGGTTTAATGTTCTACCGACTAATGGTAACGAACCGGAAATTGGGCGTTGGTCTGATGGGTAAGCCATGCATTCTAACGGAAAAAATTATTCCGCCAAATGTTTGGGTGATTTCCTGAGATATATTCCCAAGCAGTGGGACTTTTATACAGACTTCCAATCTTTATAGGCTATAAAAAATTAGTTAAATCCGTTCGCCTCATATAAAAAGGCGTGCGTGTGTTTGAACGGCCTCCCAGCCCTTTGACTAAGGAATTTAGATTGAGGGATGCTAATAAACTTCTTGCTTTCAAGGAAGATGCGCTTAAAGAGTGGCACGCACTTGATAATACGGTGAGGGAACAATTCAAAAGCAAATTAGAAGAACGACTCGCCAATCCTCATGTTCCAGCCTCAAAACTCTCGGGACAAAAAAACCGATACAAAATCAAACTCCGCAAGTAGTGGCTGTTGGCAAGCGTGAACGCAACGCTGTTTATAAGGCCGCTGCGAAGCGGTAGGGATATATTTGACATTGTCCGGGTTTTATCCGTACACTGCAAAAAAGAAAGAGGACATCATCATGATAACTGAACCCATACGCACATCCCGAATTGAAGCCCGCATTGCCCCGGATGTGTTGGCTATCGTCAAACGCGCCGCAGAGCTTCAAGGGCGTAGCGTCAGCGATTTTGTCGTGACCGCTGCGCAAGAGGCGGCGTATCGTACTATTGAGGAAACCGGCATCATCCGCATTTCTGCTGAAGATCAACGGCGCTTTGTCGACCTGCTACTGAATCCATCCCCTCCTCCACCTGCATTGGTACGCGCTAAAGAAGCTCACAATCAGTTATTCGGTTCAGAGTGACTGGGCAGTTTCGCATTGAGGTTTTAAATAACCAACACGACCGAGGGGAATTTTCCTGTGGCGTGGAAGCCTTGGATCGTTACTTTTTGGAGCAAGTCACCCAAGACGTACGCCGCCGTGCTACCGCCTGTTATGCGGCATTGGCAACCGATACCGACCGCGTTGCCGGTTACTACACCCTTGCGGCTGGCGGTATTCCTTTAACCGATATGCCGGAAGATATTATCAAGCGCCTGCCGCGTTATCCCTCAGTGCCTGTTGCCAGATTGGGTAGACTCGCCATTGATGTTGATTTCCAGGGGCAGCGCTTGGGTGGAGCGCTGCTCTGGGATGCGGTTATGCGGGCTTTGCGTTCCGAGGTGGCGGTTTTTGCTCTTTTCGTTGATGCCAAGGACAATCATGCGGAAGCTTTCTATCACCATCATGGATTTACCAGCTTAGGCTCCCTCCCTCAGCAACTCATTCTCCCGCTGACGAGCCTTGCTTTATAAAGGCTAAGCCCGTAAGACGCAATAGGAACTAAACGTATTGTGCGGCATAATGACATATAGTGTTTGCGCATCATTGTTGGTTTTTTAAAACCTCCTCACCCTAACCCTCTCCAGCAGGAGAGGGAACAGAAATGCCGAATTTTGATATGCAATGAATATAGATTGATCACAAAAAGGTTCATGAATAACAAACCAATCGAAGTCCTCAAAGCCGTTTTCGGCTACGACAAATTCAGGGGGCAACAACAGGAAGTCATCGAGCAGCTGATAGCCGGGCAAGATGCGTTGGTGCTGATGCCGACCGGCGGCGGCAAGTCGTTGTGCTACCAGATTCCGTCGCTGATCCGGCCCGGCGTGGGCATCGTGATTTCGCCATTGATCGCGTTGATGCAGGATCAGGTCAGCGCCTTGCTGCAATTGGGCGTGAAGGCCGCTTTCTTGAACTCGACCTTGTCGCTTGAAGAATCCAGAAGAGTCGAACAACAACTGCTTAACGGCGAGCTGGACTTGCTGTACATCGCTCCGGAACGGCTGACCTCCGAGCGCACCGGCGCACTGTTCCAACGCATCAAGATTGCACTGTTCGCGATTGACGAGGCGCATTGCGTTTCCCAATGGGGGCACGATTTCCGGGCGGATTATCTCCAGCTGTCACTGTTGCATGAGCGCTTCCCCGATATTCCCAGAATCGCACTGACTGCGACCGCCGACGACAAAACCCGCGAGGAAATCAAATTACGCCTGAATCTGGAGCAGGCGCGGCTCTATCTTAGCGGCTTCGACCGCCCGAACATCCGTTACCGGATCGTGCAAAAACAAAATGCCCGCGACCAGCTGATCGATTTTATCCGCGCCGAACATGCCGGTGATGCCGGGATTGTTTATTGCCTGTCGCGCAAGAAAGTCGATGCGACCGCAGAATGGCTCAGAACCAAAGGCGTCAACGCCCTGCCCTATCATGCCGGGATGGATGCCGGTTTGCGCGCCAAGCATCAGCACCAGTTTTTAATGGAAGAAGGCCTGGTGATCGTGGCGACCATCGCGTTCGGCATGGGCATCGACAAGCCCAATGTCCGCTTTGTCGCGCATCTGGATTTGCCCAAAAGCGTTGAAGCCTATTACCAGGAAACCGGCCGGGGCGGGCGCGACGGCTTGCCCGCCAACGCCTGGATGGCTTACGGCTTGCAGGATGTGATCACGCTGCGGAAAATGCTCCAGGACTCCAACGCCGATGAAGCG
>JBAZAY010000098.1:0-7063 GCA_041671725.1 Gallionella sp.
CGTGATAGCGCAGCACCTGTTTCTGCCAGTCGCCATAGGCTGCGCTGCCGACCTTGTTCAGTGCGTTCTTGATGCCGACCGTCTGTACGCTGTACTGTTCGCCGAACTCCCATTTAAGGTCGTCGCAGTCCACGAAATTGCCCAGTCCCGGATGGAACGGCACGACGTGGTAGTCCTCCAGATACACCTCGATGAAGGTCTTCCAGTTGAATGCGTATTCGTCCACCTGTACGCGATCCAGCATATAGCCAGAAAAATCAAGATCTTGCATCACGCCGACGCGGGCCAGGTCGCGGGTGATGTCGCGTTCGCCCGAGAACAGCATGCCGTTCCAGTTTTGCAGCGGCGACTTGTTCAGATGCAGACAGGGGTTTTCCGGAAAATGCGGCGCGCCGAGCAATTCGCCATCGGTCTTGTAAGTCCAGCGATGCAGCGGACAGACGATATGTTGCGCGTTGCCCCTGCCTTGCAGCATGGTGGCCTGGCGATGGCGGCAGATGTTGGACAGCAGCTCCACGCCGTTCGGATTGCGCACCAGCATTTGCGCTTCATCGCGCAGTACCTGGTAGTCGCCCAGGCTGGGTACCATCAATTCATGGCCGACATAATTGGGGCCTTGTTCGAAAAGCACGCGTTGCTCAACCTCCAGTATCTTGGGGTCGAAATACCAGCCGAGCGGCGGTTGAACCTGGGCCGGGGTGAGTTGATTCATGGTAGCAATATTGGACAAACCCAAATCATCCTTGCAAATAGTGAATATGTTTGTTACGGGAAAGAGTGCGATTTTCTCTTAAATCAGGGGTGAGGGCAACAAAAATTGGCTCAGACAGGGTGCGTTGGGTAAAATGCTACTCTTTCCTACGCAGAAGACTGAAATGGCCGGAAAATCTCAAAAACCACAGGGCTACGAGTCGGCAATGGCCGAGCTCGAAGAAATCGTCGCGGATATGGAGGCGGGCAAGCTATCGCTGGAAGATTCGCTGACGGCCTACAAACGCGGCGCGGAATTGCTGACATTTTGTCGCACTCGCCTGGAAGATGCCCAGCAGCAGGTTCGCGTGCTGGAAGAAGGCGTGCTAAAAGAGCTTACCGTGAGCGAGGCTGCCTGATGAATACCGATTTCACAAGCTGGGCGGCGACCCGCCAATCCACATTCGAAAACGTGTTGCGCGATTTGCTGCCGCAGCCTGACATTAGCCCGCAGCGACTGCATCAGGCTATGCGTTACGCTGTGCTCGATGGCGGCAAGCGTGTGCGCCCTTTACTGGCATTTGCAGCAGGCGAACTGGCAGGTGCGGATGTCGCGCGCGTCAACATCGTGGCTGCAGCAGTCGAGCTGATTCACGCCTATTCATTGGTGCATGACGATATGCCGTGCATGGATGACGATGTATTGCGCCGGGGTAAGCCGACTTGTCATGTGCAATACGATGAGGCGACCGCGCTGCTGGTTGGCGACAGCCTGCAAGCACTGGCTTTTCAATTGTTGGCTGAACATCGCCTGAGCGACGGTCCACAGCAGCAGATGGCGATGATCCGGCTGCTGGCTGTGGCTTCCGGTTCGCGTGGCATGGCAGGCGGTCAGGCGATTGATCTGGATAGCGTCGGCAAGTCGTTAAGCCTTCCTGAGCTGGAGAACATGCATATTCACAAGACCGGTGCGCTGATCCGTGCAGCAGTTTTGCTTGGCGCTCAGTGCGGGACGGTCTCGGCGGCACAGTTGGCAAAACTCGATCATTTCGGTAAATGCGTCGGATTGGCGTTTCAAGTGGTGGACGATGTGCTTGATGCCGAGGCGGATAGCGCAACGCTGGGCAAGACCGCAGGTAAAGATGCCGATAACGACAAGCCGACTTATGTCTCCCTGCTGGGTGTATCCGCAGCGCGCGGCATGGCGCAGAACTTGCATGCGGAAGCGCTGGAGAGTCTGACAGGGTTTGGTGATGAAGCGCAGCGTTTGCGCGAACTTGCTGATTTTATTGTATTAAGAAAGTTTTGATGTACTCCTTGCTCAATACCGTTAATACACCGGAAGATTTGCGCAGCCTTACGCGTGAGCAATTGCCGCAGTTGGCGCGGGAGTTGCGCGAGTTTCTGGTCGAGTCGGTCAGTAAGACCGGCGGACATTTATCTTCGAATCTCGGCACAGTTGAGCTGACCATCGCACTGCACTCCATCTATGACACACCGGAAGACCGTCTGGTGTGGGATGTCGGACATCAGACCTATGTGCACAAGATTCTCACCGGACGTCGCGAGGCAATGAGCACCTTGCGCATGAAGGGGGGGATTGCCGGTTTTCCCAAGCGCGACGAGAGTCCTTACGACACCTTCGGCACAGGGCATTCCAGTACCTCGATTTCGGCGGCACTGGGTATGGCAGTGGCTGCGAAACTGGCAGGCTCCGAGCGACGTTCGGTGGCGATTATCGGCGACGGCGCGATGACCGGCGGGATGGCTTTCGAGGCGCTCAACAATGCGGGTGCGATGAATGCCAACCTGCTGGTGATTCTCAACGATAACGATATGTCCATCTCGCGCCCGGTCGGCGCGCTGAATAATTATCTGGCCAAGTTGATGTCGGGACGTTTCTATGCGGCGATGCGGCGCGGCAGCGAAAAGGTACTCAAGGGCATGCCGCCCGTGCTGGAGTTCGCCAAGCGTGCCGAAGAACACGTCAAAGGCATGGTGATACCGGGCACCATGTTCGAGGAATTCGGCTTCAACTACATCGGGCCGATCGACGGCCATGATCTGGATGCCTTGCTGGATACTTTGGCCAACATACGGAATCTGGAAGGCCCGCAGTTTCTGCATGTAGTCACGCAAAAGGGTCGTGGTTACGCGCTGGCCGAAGAAGATTGCCTGCTGTATCACGGTGTGGGTAAGTTCGATCGCAAACAAGGCATCGTTGTAAAACCGGTTCAGAGCTGTGCCGAAGGGCAAGCTGGTAAACCGACTTACACTCAGGTGTTCGGGCAGTGGTTGTGCGATATCGCGGCTATTGATAAGCGGGTGGTCGGTATTACGCCTGCGATGTGCGAGGGCTCAGGCATGGCGGAATTTGCCGAAAAATTCCCCGCGCGTTATTTCGATGTGGGCATCGCCGAGCAACACGCGTTAACCTTCGCCGCAGGCCTGGCATGCGATGGGTACAAGCCGGTGGTGGCGATTTACTCGACTTTCCTGCAGCGCGCTTATGATCAGCTGATACACGACATCGCGATCCAGAAACTGCCGGTGGTGTTGGCGATCGATCGCGGCGGGCTGGTGGGTGCGGATGGCGCGACCCACGCCGGGAGTTTCGATCTGTCCTTTTTGCGCTGCATCCCGAATATGACGGTGATGACGCCATCAGACGAAAATGAATGCCGGGCGATGCTGTATACCGCGATAACGATGGATACACCGACTGCCGTGCGCTACCCGCGTGGCGTGGGGCCGGGTGTGGCGGTTGCCGACGAGATGCAGGTTTTGCCAGTCGGGCGAGGAGAGGTGCGCCGCGAGGGCAAACGGGTTGCGATACTGGCATTCGGTTCCATGCTGGCACCAGCCCTGATCGCGGCTGAACAACTGGATGCGACCGTGGTGAACATGCGTTTCGTCAAACCGCTGGATGCAGAACTGGTGCGGCGCATGGCAGACGAACATGAATTGCTGGTCACGGTGGAAGAGAATGCCGTGCAGGGCGGTGCGGGCAGTGCTGTCGCGGAATGTCTGGTTCAACTGGGCATATCGATGCCGTTGCTGCAACTGGGTTTGCCGGATAGCTTCATCGAACAGGGTGAGCCTGCGCAAATGCTGGCAGACTGCGGGCTGGATGCTGCAGGCCTTGTCAGTGCGATAGGCAGTAAATTGACCAAGTGATTTTGTCGGGATTGGATATAATCCCGCTTAACTGAAATCTGATAGAAAGTTAACATGAATACTCCGAAACCTATTCCTGACGTGCAAAGTTCGGCTGATTTACGCCAGATAGCGATCAATCGTGTCGGCATTAAAGGCATCCGTCATCCGGTCAAGGTTCAGGACAAGAGCGTTGGCGTGCAACACACCATCGCCACCTTCAATATGTATGTGCATTTGCCGCATAATTTCAAGGGCACGCACATGTCTCGTTTCGTCGAGATACTCAACCGGCATGAGCGTGAGATTTCCGTTGAGTCGTATGAGAGCATCCTGCGCGAAATGGTGGTGTTGCTGGAAGCTGAATCAGGTTACATCGAGATGAGTTTTCCGTATTTCGTCAACAAGACAGCGCCGATCTCCGGCGTGCAAAGTCTGCTCGATTACGACGTGACGCTGATCGGCGAAATGAAGGATGGCAAAGCCAGCATCACGATGAGAGTGCTGGTTCCTGTGACCAGCCTGTGCCCCTGCTCGAAGAAGATTTCCGATCGCGGTGCGCACAATCAGCGCTCCCATGTGACCATCACCCTGCGCACCAACAGTTTTGTCTGGATCGAGGACGTCGTGCGTATCGCCGAGGAACAGGCTTCCTGCGAGTTGTATGGTTTGCTCAAACGTCCCGATGAAAAATACGTCACCGAACGCGCCTACGATAACCCAAAGTTTGTCGAAGACATGGTGCGCGACGTAGCTGCCGTACTCAATGCCGACACGCGGATCGACGCCTATGTGGTTGAATCCGAGAACTTCGAATCCATTCACAATCATTCGGCCTATGCGCTGATCGAACGGGACAAAACGGTGAGCAATTGACAGTTGTTAATTGATAATTGTCAATTATTCATTGCCTTATGAAGCCTGTCGCCATCTTCCGTCATGCAGCAAACGAAGGGCCGGGTTTTCTGGCCGAGTTCCTAGATGAACGTAAAATTCTCTGGCGGTTGATTGCCATAGACGAGGACGATGCGGTGCCAGCTTCCGTAGCGGCTTATGCCGGGCTGGTGTTCATGGGCGGACCGATGAGCGTCAATGACGAACTGCCGTGGATAGTGCAGGAACTGGACTTGATAAGGGATGCCGTGGCGCAGGATATACCTGTGCTCGGCCATTGTCTGGGCGGGCAACTTATATCAAAGGCACTGGGCGGCGTGGTGTCGAGTAATCCGGTCAAGGAAATCGGCTGGGGCGAAGCGATGGTGAGTGACAATGAAACCGCACACCTCTGGTTTGGTGATGTACGAGCCTTTTCTGCTTTTCACTGGCACGGCGAGACTTTTTCACTGCCAGCCGGTGCTGTCCGCCTGTTATCAAGTGAGTATTGTGTCAATCAGGGTTGCGCCATAGGTAAACACCTGGCCTTGCAATGCCATATCGAAATGACCGCCGGGATGATCGAAAACTGGTGCGAAGTGGGCGCAGAAGAAATTACAGCCGGCAGCAGCAGTCCGGCGGTACAGACGGCAGTCGAGATGCAGCTAGCAATGCCTGACAAACTGCCGCAACTGCGCGAAGTGGCAGTTCAACTCTATACACAATGGATCTCCGGGCTGAAACATGAATCCAGAATATGAACACACTATCATTATTGCGTAGCGGTAAGCTGGAAGGAACCAGGCGGCTGGATTTGTCGTGCGGCTTGACGCAATTTCCTGGCGAGATTTACGATCTCGCGGATTCCTTGGAAATCCTCAATCTGTCAGGCAATGCGCTGTCATCTTTACCGGATGATCTGCCGCGCCTTCACAAGCTGCGAGTGATCTTTTGCTCGGAAAATCAGTTCACCGAAGTTCCTGATGTGCTGGGGCAATGCCAGCAGCTGGACATGATCGGGTTTAAATCCAATAATATCAGATACTTGCATGCTGAATCGTTGCCCGTCGCGCTGCGCTGGCTGATACTCACCGATAATCAGTTGAGCGAATTGCCCGCAGAGCTGGGGCGGTGCAGCCGATTGCAAAAACTGATGCTGGCGGGCAACCAGTTGCGGCACCTGCCGGACGAGATGGCGGCCTGCCAGAACTTGGAGTTATTGCGTATTTCCGCCAATCGTTTTGAATCGCTGCCGCGCTGGCTGTTGTCCTTGCCGCGTCTGGCGTGGCTGGCGTTTGCCGGCAACCCGTTCTCGGATGTGGCAGAAGCCGCTTCCGTGGCGAAGCAGTCCATTACTCCTGTCCATTGGCATGGCATCGATTTGCAGCACAAGCTGGGTGAGGGTGCATCAGGCATTATTCACAAGGCTCAGTGGCAGGCACCTGCGGGCGTGACAACAGTGGCGGTCAAGCTGTTCAAGGGGCTGGTTACCAGCGATGGTTTGCCGCGCAGTGAAAAGGCGGCGTGTATCGCAACCGGCGAGCACCCCAATATCATTTCTGTGGTGGGCAAGATCAGCGGGCACCCCGATGGCACGAAAGGGTTGGTGATGCCGTTGATCGATGCGAGTTTCAAGAACCTTGCCGGTCCGCCCAGTCTGGAATCCTGCACGCGCGACATTTATCCTGCCGACACGCATTTTTCTCTGAACACAGCGTTGACCATGGCTCACGGTATTGCAGCTGCTGTAGAGCATTTGCATGGCATGGGTATCATGCACGGCGATTTATACGCGCATAACATGCTGTGGAATGGGCAGGGCGATTGTCTGCTGGGCGACTTTGGAGCGGCTTCGTTTATTTCAGATCAGCATCAGGCTCCTGCGCTGCAGCACATCGAAGTGCGCGCGTTTGCCTGTTTTCTGGAGGAGTTGCTGCAGCGATGTGCTGTTTCACCACAATCGCAGGCTTTTATAGAGGCGCTGTGGGAATTGCAACGCCGTTGCTGTCAGACTGAGGTTGAAGCCCGACCGTTGTTTGCTGAAATCCGGCGGATTTTGGAGGGGTTGCAGGATGAGTGCCGGAGATAAGGGGCGGTGGTAAGCGCGGTAATCCTGCGTATTCAAATTTTAGCAGGTGAGCTGAAATGGAATCAGTTTGAAAAGATGTAAAGATTTAGTTGACGGGAAGTTTTAAATCCCTATAATGCGCCCCTCACTGCAGACGCGGGGTGGAGCAGCTCGGTAGCTCGTCGGGCTCATAACCCGAAGGTCATAGGTTCAAATCCTGTCCCCGCAACCCAGAAATGGCAGTGAAACGAATTTGGTAGTTGTTTTAAAAGAGTG
>JBAZAY010000099.1:0-7057 GCA_041671725.1 Gallionella sp.
TGTAGATACTGTTCTATATGAAGGGAATATGCTGAGAAACATAGACCCTTACCTGTTCCTTCCTGATCCTAACGTCCCGATACAAGAGACACAGAGTGGAGAGTTTGTAGGATGGATAGATACTACAAACTACATGAAGATCCTTGAAGAGGAACAGAGTGATAAGAGCTACTTCAATGGTCGGTATCTATCAGAGTTTCGAGGAACAGCTGGTCGAAGTCAGTACAACAAAACTGGCAGTAGTGGTAGAACAGATCACTATGGGAAGGGAACAGGAGAGACGGCTTCTTCTACTTCCCCAATAGATCGAGCTTTCCTATATGTAAATCTAATTCCGAAGGAGTGGGAGCTTGGAACTGGGACGTATCCAGAGAAGTGGCTCTTCTCAGTTGCGGCAGATAAGATCATATGTTGTGCTAAGCCACTTGGGCTTAACCATAATATGTACCCTGTCGTAACCTGTAGTCCAGACTATGATGGTTATAGTGTAACTCCAGTATCTCGACTCGAGATTATTAGTGGACTTCAGGGAGCGCTAGACTGGCTTATTAACTCTCATATAGCAAACGTGAGGAAGAGCATTAACGATATGCTGGTAGTTGATCCTTCCCTCATCAACATAAATGATCTTCTCGATCCAGCTCCTGGAAAGCTCATTCGGATGAGAAGGGCTGCATGGGGAAGAGGAGTAGCGAATGCAGTAGAGCAACTGAAGGTAAACGACATAACTCGAAGCCACATTCAGGACTCTGCCTACATTACAGAACTAATCAAGACCTGTTCTGGCTCGGTTGATAGTGTAATGGGTCTTGCCCGGTCTGGCTCCGAGAGGGTCAGTGCTGCGGAAGCTCAGGGTACACGCCAGAGTGCCCTGAGCCGCCTTGCTAAGGCTGCGAAGGTTGTCTCTCTCGCCACGATGCATGATCTTGGATATATGCTCGCTAGCCACACGCAACAGCTTATGACTAAGAATCTTTATGTCAAGATGACAGGGAGATGGGAAGATGATCTTCGAGAGGAATATGGAGATGTAACAAGGAAGATGGTTAATCCCTTTGATCTCGCGGTCAGCTATGATGTTGAGGAGGGAGATGGCTCGATACCTGGAGATGGAGACGTTACTACGATGGTGCAGCTCTTCCAGGCGATCACTTCTAATCCTCTCCTCGCTGGACAGTTCGACACTGTCCGTATCTTCCAGCGAATCGCGAGGATGAGTGGAATTAAAGATCTTAACGACTTCAAGGCGAAGAAGCTTCCTCCTGCTACAGCTAATGTTCTTCCAGATCAAGCTGTTCAAGCGGAAGCACAGAAGGGTAACTTGGTACCTGTATGAATAAAATAACAAGTGGAAATTTAGGATATGTAGGAAGTCCCAACTGGTGTAGTGCAGGTCACTATATCCTTTGGGCAGGTGATCCACTGTTCCCTATTCCAGAAGGGACTCCTTGCTCTTGCGGGTTAACTAGAGTCCACTACGAAGAATGTCCTCTCTGTCACCATAAAGAGATGAAGTTTGTTTCGATAAAGGAGAAAGAAGATGCCAACCAAACTGGAGATTGAGCGGCATGAGTTGGAGGACTTCGTTAGGGGTAGGGTCTGGCGGTGGGTAGCTGCATATCTTGTAGAGAAGACTGATGTGAGAGTCAAGAGTCTCTGCGAGACAGATCCTATTAAAGATCCTGCGAAGATCTGTCGGGATCAGGAGGCGATAAAGATATATGAGGAAATGGTAGATCTTCCTCGTGTTCTGGAGTCCCTGATCGAATATGATAAGAAGATGCCTAAGGAAGAGGAGAAAGAGACATGACAAAAGAGATTAAGGAAAAGACACTAGAAGATAACATCGCGGAGTTTGTGAGCAATGATCCTGTTGAATCGCCTCCTGCACAAGAGCCTCCGCCTGCGGAGCCGCCAGTTGAGCCTCCAGCGGAACCTCCGAAAGAGCCTCCTGCGACTCCGCCCGCTGAACCGCCTGCAGAGCCTCCTAAGGAGCCTCCTAAGGAACCACCAGTAGAGCCGCCTAAGGAACCCCCTGCTACTCCCGCACCTCCTGTTGCTCCTCCTGTGGAGGATCCAAGGGATAAGCAGATTAAGGATTTAGCTACTACGATTGAGCAGCTTAGGACTCAGATCACTGAGGTCTCTAAGCTTGCAACAGCTCCTCAGAAGCCTCCTGATGCTCTGCCTCCGAAGGTAGGTGCAGATGGAAAGCCTATCGTCGAGGCTCCTCCTGTAGTGGAGTTTGTGAAGACGGAGGAGGAGTTCGACGAAGTCCTTAAGACGAAGGATAACTTCAATGCCTTTCTCACGAAGACTCTTGGGAGAGGAAATGAAGATGTCCTCCGTGCTATCCCTCAGCTTGTGATGCATCTGGCAGATCAGGTTGTTACACAGAAGATGGCTGTGGCAGAGTTCTACTCTGTCAACAAGGATCTTGCAGCGGTGGATAAGGATGGTAAGTCTCTCTACAAACCCTTCATTGGGATGGTAGCGAATGAGCTTGCAGCGAAGAATCCCACATGGACGATGGAAGACATCGTGAAGGTTCTTGGACAGGAAGTGCGGGGTAGGTTGGCTCTTGCATCTGGATCTGGGACTCCACCTCCAGGGACGCCTCCTATGCCTCCTGCTCCGCTGGTTGAAGATCCTGCCTTCGTCGGCGGGAGGCCAGTCGCACGAGGCAACCCTAGTGCAGCGTTAACTGCAATGGAAAAAGGTATCGCAGACCTTATCGATGGTGTGCAGATATAACTATGGTAAATAAATTACCAAAGGTTGATGTATGTCTCTTCAGAATGAACAGTGCGGCATATGCCTCTGGCATCGCAAGAAGCTGTTGGCTGGGAGAAAGAGCGGAGAGCCTAGGTAGCGGACAGGGATCCTACGAAAACCGCTAACTTGGAGGAACGAAAATGAGTTTGGACCGACTTATCTATCGAGCCCTGAGGGCAGGAGATATTTCGTTGGCGAAGTTCGCTGACAATATCAGCCTTTCCTTTGGCACGTCGAAAGATGTCTCTGTCAAATGGACAGGATCACTATTGACAGTGATTCCCCTGACAGATGACGTCGGAGCTATCAACATCGGTAACGGGACTAAGGATATTGACTTCAAGATATTCTTAGGTACAACTGCAAAGTATGCTCTCTTCGATGTAGGGAATGCGAGAGTTGATTTGATAGGGATTCCTCTCCTTATCGGTGCACAGTCTAACACTGCTACTGCACTTGCCTTGTCAGCTACACAGGTTGGAGCACTTCGTGTCTTCTCCGATGATGGAGGGGCGAATATTGCAGACAGTGTTCGTGGATCGCAGAGTCGACTTCTGCTAACGACCGATCAGTCTGCAGGCTCTATCCGAGCTCTTCAGGGACAGCTGAAGTTGGCGTCTGGTATAGACGTTGCAACGGGAATCTACACGGCTGTCCAAGGCTATGTTGAGATTGTTGCAACAAGCATCTCCAGCGCTGGGGCAACATTCTCCTGTATCGACGCTTCTCTGGAGATCGGTACAGCCTTGACTGCAACTGGTGAAGTCTTCGGTGTGCATATCGAGACTACCGGAACTGGTACTCTGTCTGGTGCTGGAACTGCCGCAGGCATCGGTATCACGAAGGCTTCAGGTGCAGCGAGCTGGCCAATGGGTATCTTCATCTCTCCCTTGGCTGTCACGACTGCTATCTCTGTTGGTACGAAGGCTAATACGTCTGGTAGTGGAGTTGTTATTCCTTCCACAGATGACTTTGGAGCTGTTCGTATCTTCACGGACGACGCAGGGGCAAACATTGCAGATAGTGTAAGGGCTCTGCAGAGTAGAACTCTTCTCACTATCTCTCAGTCTGCTGGAACCATCAGGACGGTTCAGGGACAGCTGAAGGCCTTAACGGGTGTAGGCTTTGATACTGGAGTTTATACTCCTGTACAAGGCTACATTGAACTCGCTGGTACGCATACAGTATCTGCTGCAGGTGTCCTGGCTTGCTTCGATGCTTCTATCGAGATTGGAACTGCACTGACAGCGACTGGGTATGTAGCAGGCTTCAAGGCGGAGTTGACTGGAGCTGGCACGTGTGCAGCTGGTCTCGACTGCGGCTTCCTGGTGACAAATGCAGCTGGAGCAGCAGTATGGACCTATGGTCTCTACATTGAAGCGGCGGCTGCAGACACGGGCGTATACATAGGGGCAGCTAATGTCGGTATCGACTTCAGCGGTATGACCTTTACTCCTGATGCCGCTCGCTCTAAGATGGCCTTTGGAGTTGGAAGTCGTGCAACTGAGAAAAGTATCACAATGGCGGCTTCGACCACGCAGCACGTCGATCCTATCCAGATGAACCTTAACATCATAGGCTCGAATCCTACTGGTTCAAGCACTATCAATGGCATCTACCAGAACATCACTCATGACACTACAGCGATGGCTAACCTTCGTCTGAAGTGTGCTGACTGGAATCTGACGATTGCCAAGAACGTTCTTGATGCCTATGTCTACCAGGGTGAGATTGACTACTCTGGTACGACAGCAGTTGGTGGTGAGTCTGCTGTCATGGGTCTGGTGATGAACGCAGGGGCAGGTGCTATCACTGGTCTGCTTCGTGGGGCTATCATCTCAATGCAGGGAGCTGCGGCTGCAGCTACTTGCGTCGGTCTGGAAATCCGGACAACGATGGGTACAGGCCTTGGTAGTGGCCTTGCGGAGGGTATCAGGATCTCTGGTACTCCATTGCCTATCGTTGGTATCGCCTTCGGTAATCAGACAAACGATAACGAGGGTCCTCAGTTTGCCTTCTTTGTTCCTTCCACTGCTGGAGCGGATATAGGTCCTTGGTCTGCTACCAATGCTTCTGGAGATGGTGGAAAGATTGCAATCAAGGTGGGGACTAACACACGGTACATTAACGTCTATAACAGTTAGACACTAACAGAAAGAGGAGAGAAAGCGATGGAACTGAATGTTGTTGAGAGACTGAACCTGTTGAGTATCCTGCCGAAAGAAGGTAACTTCATCACGTTGAAGATTGTACATAGACTTCGTGAGGCTCTAAGCTTTACTGAGCTAGAGGTTAAGGCTCTGAACATTCGGCCAGGCACTGAAGCAGGAACAGTCCAGTGGGATACGGTAGCTGACATTCCTAAGGAAGTCTCTATTGGAGAGAAAGCTACCGACATTATAGTCGAGGCCCTCAAAGAACTCGACAAACAAAAGAAACTGACCGATCAGTACTTCGGTCTTTACGAGAAGTTCATAGAAGGAGGAAAAGATGGACAGCGTTAAAGGATATCTCAATATGACGGGTAGAGCGTCCTTTGCTCTGCCTGCTGTGGAGGAAGCGGCAGATAGTGGTACTATCGTTGCTTCTGCTGCACTCTCTGGCCTTACTGCTGGAGTTATGACGGTTGCAGCTCAGCCAGACTATCCTCGGACTCTTCGAGGCTATCTGACTGATGCGAACGCAACTATCACCAACGGTACGCTGACGATCGTTGGTACAGACCAGAACGGCGTAGGGATCAGTGATGTGCTGACCTTTACTGCGGCTGGTGCACAGACCTCGGTCAAGGCGTTTGCGAAGGTCGTAAGTGTTACGTGGGCTTTGGTTACTGGTACTGTTACAACGACCAGTGACACTATGAGCCTCGGCTACGGAGCCTCTCTCGGTCTCCCTGCTGCCCCTGGCGCCTTGTACGATAGGCTTGTCAAGGGAGAGTTCAATGGTGCAGACGACCTTGGTGCCTTCAGTAAGACCTATGGTCTCTACAACCCTGCAGGCACTATGGACGGTGCAAAGGCAGTCGAGGTTACCTTCAACTACCGAATCCCTATCCCGAACTAAGGGATATACAAAGAGAATAGGAGGAAGTAAAGATGGGTGCTTTTCTTGGAATGAGGGGAACTGGCTCCTGGGCAACGGATCAGAGACCCAAAAGCTATCGTGAGACGATCCTGATGCTGTATCCTAACGGAACGGCACCTCTCACAGCTATCATGAGCAAGCTGAAGAGTGAGAGGGTGGACGACCCTGAGTTCAACTGGTGGACGAAGACGCTGAACACTCAGCGTGCTACGGTCACTGGCATCTACACAGATGCGATTCTCTCGACAGCCTACACCAACGGCGGAGTTGCAGGAGACATGCTGTATATCAAGATGTCTGCTGCAGACGTAGCCTACTTCCGGGTGGGCCATCAGGTTCTGCTTCGGGATGCTTCGGACTTCACAGTCGATGTGAATGTGAAGGTTACAGAGAAGAACGTCAACGGCGCCAGCTCTTACATCAAAGTGAAGCTGCTGGAAGCGGATGATAACTCCTCACATAGCCACGATCTGTCGGATGCAGACGTCGCTATCATCATCGGTAACATCAACGCGGAAGGTGCAGTTATGCCGACCGGGATCACGACAGATCCTGTGAAGCTCTACAACTACACCCAGATCTTCCGAAGCCCTGTGAGTATCACTAGGACCGCGAGAAAGACTCGTCTACGGACTGGGGATGCATACAAGGAGATGAAGAGAGAAGCCCTCGAGATGCACTCCATCGAGATGGAGAAGGCGTTCCTCTTCGGAGTTCGGACGGAGAACACTGGCGATAATGGCTATCCTGAGCGAACTATGGATGGCATTATCACTATGGTTCGTAGGGATGCCAGCGCTAACGTCGATGACTTCTCCCTGAACAGTGCCTATAGTGGGAAGGACTGGACGGAAGATGGTGGTGGGGAAGCGTGGCTGGATGCTTACCTCGAGGTTCTCTTCCGCTATGGAAAGGCTGAGAAGCTGGCCCTTTGTGGGAGTGGTGCTCTGTTGGGTCTGAATCAGCTGGCGCGGACTGGTACGCATATGCAGCTGGCTCCGACGGATAAGACCTACGGAATCAACATCAACCGTTGGCTTACGCCGTTTGGAGTTATCAACCTGGTCACGCATCCGCTGTTTTCGCAGGAGACCACTCTGCGGAACTCGATGCTTCTGCTTGAGACTCAGAACCTGATCTACAAATACATCGACGACACGGACTTCTATGCCGAAGGCGAGGCGAAGAAGTCTGGTCC
>JBAZAY010000100.1:0-6737 GCA_041671725.1 Gallionella sp.
GGGGAAAGTTGAAAAGGGGGAAGCGTAGCGAGGGGGCTCGGGCTTTGTGGATTTTATTATCAGGGGTGGCCTCTTTGCCATGCCCGTTAGGAGACGATCATGATCGGACGCCTCATCGAATGGATAGACCAGCGTTTTCCGCTGACCAACTTCGTTAAACATGAACTGACGGGTTATCCCACCCCGCGCAATCTGAGCTACTGGTGGAATTTCGGTTTTTTGGCGGGCTTCGTGCTGATGCTGCAAGTCGCTACCGGTATCTTTCTGGCGATGCATTACAAGGCGGATGTTGCGCTGTCCTTTGATTCTATTCAGCATATTATGCGCGACGTGAATTATGGCTGGCTGCTGCGTTACATGCATGCGACCGGCGCTTCCGCCTTCTTCTTCGTGATCTTCGTGCACATGGCGCGCACCTTGTATTACGGTTCCTACCGTGCGCCGCGCGAATTGTTGTGGTGGACAGGGCAGGGCTTGTTGCTATTGCTGATGGCGACCGCGTTTATGGGATATCTGCTGCCCTGGGGGCAGATGTCGTTCTGGGGTGCGACGGTCATCACCAACCTGTTCCGTGCCACCCCCTTTATAGGCGATCAGGTGGTGATCTGGCTGCGCGGCGATTACACCGTGGGCGACGCCACGCTGACGCGCTTCTTCGCGTTGCATTACCTGTTCCCGTTTCTGATTATCGGTGCGGTAGTGATCCATCTGGTAGCGCTGCACAAGGTAAAAAGCAGTAATCCGAGCGGTATCGATCTGGCCGACAAGGATAACATTCCGTTCCATCCGTATTTCACCATCAAGGACCTGTACGGGCTGGGCTGGTTTTTGATCGTATACAGCGTGTTCGTGTTTTTCCTGCCGGACAGCCTGATCGAGCCTGCAAACAACATTCCGGCCGATCCGATGGTGACGCCGAACCATATTGTGCCCGAATGGTACTTTTTGCCGTTTTACGCGATTTTGCGTTCGGTGCCCAATATGGTCGGCGGTGTGGTGGCGATGGGCTTGTCGGTAATGATGTTTGCCTTCATGCCTTTTCTGGATCGCTCGCGCATTCCCGGTGGCGCGCATTTTCGCCCGATTTATCGCATTCAGTATTACCTGTTCCTGCTGGATATGCTGGTGCTGGGGTATGTTGGTTACATTCCGCCAACCGACCAGACCATCCTGATCGGGCAAATTGCAACACTGTGTTACTTTGGCTCGTTCTTTATCATTCCCTTCGTTTCTAAAGCTGAGGAACGCTGGCTGATCAAGCGTGGTCTGCCTGCTGAAGTTTTGACGCTGATCGAGAGCGAGGCGCGCGACGTAGCGAAGCATAAACTCAGGCATGCTCGCAGCAAGGGAGACAACGCATGAGCAAGCTGTTAATGATGGTGCTGCTTTGCAGCTTCAACGCCTGGGCTGCAGACGCTGGGCTTGAAAAAATCACTGTTGAAACCGATCTGCCGGCGCTGGAGCGCGGTGCAGATGCTCTGATGAATGACTGTCACAGTTGTCACAGCCTGAAATACATCAAATACCGCGATCTGGCGAGCTTCGGTCTGGACAAGCAGAAAGTGGATGCTTGGCGTGGCGATCAGACTCTTGATGCGCCGCTGCTGGCAACGATGTCGGAGAGCGATGCAATGCTGGCGTTCGGCAAGGCGCCGCCCGATCTGAGCCTGATGGCGCGTGCACGCGATGGCGGCGCCAGCTATGTGTATTCCTATCTTGTGGGTTATTACATGACCCCCGAGGGAATACCGGGCAATCATATCTATCCCGCAACCCGGATGCCTGACCCGCTGGGGATATCCAGTGCGACAGACTCGAAGCGGCGTACCGAAATTGAGGGCCGTGCGCGCAGCATCGTCTCTTTTCTGGCCTGGGCGGCTGATCCTCATGGTGCGGAACGCATCCGGCTGGGTTACTACGTTATCGCGTATCTGATCGTGCTGACGACCTTGCTCTATTTCGTCAAGAATCTGATCTGGTCAAGGTTGAAGCGGAGTTCGATATGAAAATGTTACTGCTTGTTTTGTCTATGTTTTCCACATCTGCTATGGCTGCATCTATGGAGGTCAGTTACAAGAAACAGGTGAGTCCTATCATTCATGACTATTGTCTTAACTGTCACGAACCCGGCGGCCGTGGTTTCGAGAAAAGCGGACTGGATATGCGCAGTTACCAGAGCCTGATGAAGGGGACGCAATTCGGCTCGGTCATCAAGCCTGGCGACAGTTTTACCAGTATTCTGATCCAGGTAGTGGAAGGGCGCGTGCATGCTTCCATCAGGATGCCCTACGGCATGAGCGGCGGGCTCTCCAAAGCGAACATCGGCGTGCTGAAAAAATGGGTCGATCAGGGGGCGAAGGACAATTGATGATGACGCGTCAGGTTTACAGAGCAAGGCTCCCTGTAACTGATTGATTGCAAGCGTGAGTTGAGTCGCCCGCAGTTGCTCACTAATCAAAAATGTGCCGCAAACATATTGACAATACCGAATTATGCACAAAGCCGGATAACGTGCCGCCTGCAGCGAATAGCCCGTAACAGGATTGCCATGTGCACTGTAACCAATTGATTATTATTGGTAATTTGTTATGCTAAAAAACAGGCAGAGCAGGAAAAGTCCTTATGCATCACGGCGTTAAAGGCATAAGCACCCGCTTTATCCACAACGTTATCCACAGATATTGTGGGCAACTAAAAATTTGCTTTTAAAACTGAGAGCTAGGCTCATGTTGTATAAGCATATTCCAGGCGATACTGGCTAAGGATGGTTTTCGAAATCGTAATCGTCTGTCAACGAAGGTAGGTATTTCACGTTTTATCGGTAATCGTTGTATTCGTAGGAGCATAACCGGACCGGTGACTGTTGATGAAGCGATAACACCCGCAGCTGTAAATTACTACCGCATCTACCTTTTTAATCTGAATTCCGGAGGAAAATATTATGGACAGCACGCCCCTGAATCAAGCCAGCCTCAATCAAATATTCCTGGAAGCGCACACGCATAATGCGTGGCAAGATCGAGCTGTGCCGGATGAATTGCTGCACCGTCTCTACAATACTTTCCGTATGGGGCCTACTTCTGCCAACTGTTGCCCGGCGCGCATCGTATTCGTCAAAACCAAAGCGGCCAAAGAGAAACTCGTTCCTGCACTCGCCGAAGGCAATCGCGCCAAGAGTATGGCGGCCCCGGTCACTGCCATCATCGGCTATGACCTGCACTTCTACGAAAAGCTTGGCAAGCTTTTCCCCAATGCGCCGGATGCACGAAGCTGGTTCGATAAAGACGAGCAAACCGTCTTCATCAACGCCTTTCGCAACGGTTCGCTGCAAGGTGCTTATCTCATTGTCGCGGCACGGGCACTTGGCCTTGACTGCGGCCCGATGTCGGGTTTCAACAATGCGCTGGTTGATCAACTTTTCTTTGCCGGAACGGCAGTGAAATCCAATTTCATCTGTAATCTCGGTTATGGCGAGGCGGGCGGTGTTTATCCGCGCAACCCAAGGCTGGATTTCGACGAGGCATGCCGCATCGAATGACAGTGGTGAACCTGACGCTTTTTATCGGTACGTTCTGAACGTCTGTATTGGCGCAAGCGAGGCTGGAAGCAAAATCTTGCCGTGGCGGCAAAGTTATCGTTCCCGGGACAAGAGTGATGTAACTACTTGATTTTATTGGTGGGCGGTACTGGGTTCGAACCAGTGACCCCTGCCGTGTGAATCGTAACAGATTGCCTTTTGATAGAATACGTTAGTTAAAACAAGTCTAAAAATCAATAGCTTGTCTTGGCTTGTCTTCGCGGTTTTTAGCGACTTCAGTGGAGAAATTTTGGAGCAGTTTGGAGCGTAACTCATCAAGGGTTAGCAATCGAGATGTATCGGTCTGTCCTGCGATATGCTTAGAGGCTTCCATGCCGGAAATGGCGGCGTAGCGAGCAACATTGCTGGACAGAGTGATTATCTGGTCTTTCGCTTCATCCGATATATTTAGCTCATCCAGTAACGCAACCAGCCCTGCCTGAGCTACATTGCATTTTTCGGCAGATGCCATTTGTATGCTGAACAAACCCCTGCTATCTTGGTTGGAGTTCAGCATTATTGAAATTTAGGCAGCCAATTTCATAATGCTGGAAGTTGCTCTATCCAGCGTTTCATCCGGTACGCCTTCTTCGCGTAGCTTCTCGATAAGTTGAGCGATGGCGCTACCTTCAAGCTGTTCCATATCTTCACGTAACCCGCTGCCGACATAGGCGCGCATCAAGCCCTGGTATCCGCCGAAGCCTTTTAACGGGGCAATCTTTTTCAAATCGGCAACTACATCTTCCGGCATCCGCAGGGTTATAGATACCATCGGGCGGTCTTTGGCAAGGCGTTTTTTGATTGTTTCAAGTTTCATAATTTTCCCTTTCATACGGTTCAGCCTTCCGTGCGGAAATGATGCGGATGAAGTCATCCTCGATTTCCATGTGTACGACAAACAGCACCCGATAATTAAAATCGCATCCTAGCGCGCCATCGCGTTGCTCATTGTTCCGTGAGGCATCTTGATATTGCACCAGCGGGTCAAAGAAAACTTGTGCGGCCTGCTCGAATGTTATCTGGTGGTTCTTGATGTTGAGCTTGGCTTTGCTGTCGTTCCAGCGAAACCTGATGCCTCTCAATTCGTACTCAATATCCATAGTGCGCATTCTATTCTATGTATTTAAAACGTCAATACGTTTTGAAATGGCGCATCTTTTGCATAACGCCCCGGCGTGATGATTGTAATGCCTGAAACCCAAGGCAAGTCAAAAAACCTAACTTTTACTGCATTGGCTGGATTGCGAATTTGTCCCGCGCCGATTGAGTTCATTTCATTTTCGTTTGACCGTACACGCCAGAGACCGCGTTAAATCAATTTCTTTCGTGCGTCCTTCACTTCAAGACAGCCCTGCGGGTTAAGTCGGCGAGCCGAGGCAGTGCTCGACGATGAAGCTGTCTGCGCGCTGGCCGCACCACCTCTTGATTTAAGTCTTTCCGTTCAGTCCTTGCACTCACTACATGCGCTGCGCGACGCAGTTCCAAACAGCATGTACTAACAACCAAATGAAAAGGAAAAATCATGAACTCCATCAACACAAATTCACAATCCAGCTAAAACACCTTTAACGGCGACGCTCACCACCCCGATGCTGGAAGGCAAAAACCAAAACAAAACCAACTGCCTGGGAGCCGCGATTTTGCGCATATTTTTGGCACGCTGCCAGCAAAAAAAGCAACGAAAAACGATATTTTTGCATCAATTTTAAAACGATTTAAACCATGTGCATTCCATCCAGCCACGCAGAATTGATGAAAACCACGGCCGAAGAACAGCGACAAATTAATCAATATATCGACCATATGAACGCAAGCGTCAAGGAATCGGACGCAGCCGGGGAGGCTTACACTTGGGGACAGATCGAATTTATAAAAGAGGTCGAGTCATTCAAAAAAACATGCCGCGCCCGCGCGTGAGGTGGTGGGGTAGGGTGATGCAGACTTGCAAAAGCGCGTTTTGCGCCGTGTAACGGATAAAGCCGGATTTCTCCGGCTTTTTGTTTGGTGGGTGCTGACGGGTTCGAACCGCCGACATTCGCCTTGTAAGGGCGACGCTCTACCAACTGAGCTAAGCACCCGTAGCCGTATTATATCAATTTTGTAATTGGATGTAATCGACAAATCCAAACTTTGGGAAAATTTTGGAAAAAACTTACCTTATTTCCAGTTATATGAGCTTATATCAAATTACACAATTTTTTTATTTATCAGTAACTTACCCTATGTTTATAAGGCTTTGGGTTGCCGTGTGAAGGCAGTGCTCTACCACTGAGCTAACCGCCCTTTTGGAGGGCGCGAATTTAATCATAATCCGCTGACCGTCGTCAATTTATTTATGCAGGCGGCGGACAAAGCTCGTAAAATATGCCCCCTTTTGTTTAATTGTTAGGCCGTTATGACTATCCGTACCCGTTTTGCTCCCAGTCCGACCGGTTATCTGCATATAGGCGGCGCGCGCACTGCCTTGTTTTCATGGGCTTATGCCCGACGTTTGGGCGGCACCTTCATTCTGCGCATTGAGGATACTGACGTGGAGCGTTCCACACCGGAGGCGGTGCAGGCGATTCTGGACGGAATGTCCTGGCTGAATCTCGATTACGACGAAGGCCCTTTCTATCAGATGCAGCGCATGGAGCGCTACAAGGAAGTGCTGGCGCAAATGCTCGCGGAAGGTCAGGCCTATTACTGCTATACCACGCCGGAAGAGCTGGACGCGATGAGGGAAGCGATGCGCGAACGCGGCGAGAAACCGCGCTACGACGGCAAATGGCGGCCCGAGGCAGGCAAGGTTTTGCCCACGCCGCCTGAGGGCGTCAAACCGGTGGTGCGCTTCAAAAATCCGCTCGACGGTGTCGTCGCATGGGACGATCAGGTTAAGGGGCGGATCGTATTCGAGAACGGCGAACTGGATGATTTGATCATTGCGCGCTCGGATGGCACGCCAACCTACAACTTCTGCGTGGTGGTGGATGACTGGGATATGAAGATCACGCACGTGATTCGCGGTGACGACCATGTCAATAATACGCCGCGCCAGATTAATATCCTGAAGGCGCTGAATGCAACGGTGCCGCAATACGCTCATTTGTCGATGATCTTGGGCGACGATGGAACCAAGCTTTCCAAACGCCACGGTGCGGTGAGCGTGATGCAGTATGAC
>JBAZAY010000101.1:0-6653 GCA_041671725.1 Gallionella sp.
TGGCGCATATTTTGCGCTGTCTGCAAGGAGGGGAGTACGTCGCGTTCGATACGCTGTTCGATATGGCAGACGGCTTGCCTAAACTGGTTATTACCTTTATTGCGATGCTGGAGCTGGCCAAGGAGTATCTGGTTGAAATCCAGCAAAGTGCAACGTTTGGAGCGATCTATGTCCGAAGCAATCGAGCCATCGCCGCCGCGTAAATTACCCGTCTCGTTATCGGGGGCGGCAGGCGAGCCGCCACTCAAGATTATTCTTGAAACTGCACTGCTGACAAGCTCCGAGCCGTTGTCTCTGAATGAGCTGAAATTGCTCAGCGATACTCAACTGAACAATCGCCAGATCGAAGCGCTGTTGGCAGAACTGGCTGATGACTGGCAGGACCGTGGCGTTGAGTTGACGCAGGTTGCGACCGGCTGGCGCTTCCGTGCCCGCCCACAAATGCAGCCTTATCTGGACCGGCTCAACCCGCAAAAACCGCCGCGCTATTCGCGTGCCGTGCTGGAAACGTTGGCTATCATCGCTTATCACCAGCCCGTCACGCGCGGCGACATCGAGGAAATTCGCGGCGTCGCGGTCGCATCGACCATCCTCAAGGCACTGGAAACTCGCGGCTGGATCGAAGTGGTCGGCACGCGCGACACACCAGGCCGTCCTGAATTGTTCGCCACCACCCGCCAGTTGCTGGACGACCTGAATCTGCGCGCTTTGCAGGAGCTGCCCTCCTTGCAGGAGATGGGCGCATTGCTGGAACACGAGGTAACGAGCGATTAGCAATTGCCTTGTCAAAATATCCATGGCAGCTGAATGGATGTTATAGTCTGCTAAAGTTTGTGTTATTTTGTCCGATATAGAATGGAACTTTTGCCTGGTCTGGTCTTGTGATTAAGAAACAACATACTGCGATAGCGCTGCTTTACCTTGTCAGCCATACCTGTTACGCGGCCGATTTTTCCAGCGAGACGGACTATTATCAGGAATTGCCCGTGGTGTTGAGCGCCTCGCGTTTATCGCAACCGTTGTCCGAAGCGCCCAATGCCATGACGGTGATCGACCGTAAGATGATTACTGCATCAGGATTTCGCTCGATACCTGACTTGTTCAAACTGGTGCCGGGCATGTATGTCAGTTATTACAAAGGTAGTCAGGCATTTGTTGCTTATCACGGCTCGACCGACCAGTATGCGCGGCGCATGCAGGTGATGATCGATGGTCGCAGTGTGTATATGCCACTGACTAGCACGGTGGACTGGGCGGATTTGCCGATTACGGTTGACGACATCGAACGCATCGAAGTAATACGCGGCCCGGCTGCCGCATCGCACGGTGCGAATTCGACTCAGGGTGTGATCAGCATCACTACCCGGGATGCGGGATGGATGGATGGCAAAAGCATATCCGTCACGCGCGGTAGCAAGGGGATCAACGACGTGGCCGCCCGAATCGGCCGACGTGGCGATACGCTCGATTACCGTATGACACTGGCCTACAGCGCGGATAATGGTTACGACAATCTCAGTACGCCGCCTAAAAATATTCCTATCACCCAACCCAAGGCCGCAGGTCTGCTCAATAACAGCTTTGACAGCAATCAGGCGCGTCTGCTCAATTACCGGGCGGACTATCATCCCAATGCGGTCGATCGCTACGATATCCAGTTCGGTCTCAATCGCAATGTACAAGCTGTAGGGTGGACTGACAGCGTGGGGAATCCGGTTCATGACCTGATTGCCAACACAAGTTTTATGCAGTTGGGATGGATACGATTGCTGGATAACAATGCTGAATTCAGTTTGCGTTACTCACATATCGGGCAGGACCAGCACGAAGCATTCACGGTTTTCAGCCTGGCGAATCAGTCCGTCAAATCCAGCCGGGACGAAATCGAACTTCAGCATACCTTGCCGCTTTCCGAGTCCAACCGCCTGGTGTACGGCGCGGCTTGGCGCAATGATCAGGTTGCGGCACAAGGTTATGCACAAGCCTTGTTCTTGTTGTACAAAGCGTCTCCTGCGTACTCATCTTCGTCAAACACCAATGAATACCGGGTATTTGCCCATGATGAATGGCGCATCACGCCGCAATTTCTGCTCAATACCGGGGGAATGTTTGAGCGAGACGCTTTGGGACACCAGAATGTATCGCCGCGCGTTGCGCTGAATTTTCATGTGACGCCGCAGCATACTTTGCGCATGGGAACTTCAATTGCGTATCGAACGCCCGCCCTGGCCGAGTCAAGTTTCAGGGCGCTGCAGCCTGGCGTCCTGTTTGTGCCCAATGCGACAGTGACTTCGCCGGGATTGATGCCGGAGCGGCTGATATCGCGCGAAATCGGCTATCTCGGCGAATTTCACGAGTGGAACAGCACACTGGATCTGCGTCTGTTCAGCGATCAGGTCAGCAACGGGATTTTTCATGACCAGACGTTCAAAAAATCTTTTGTGAATGGGATGTCCTCCGTTTATCAGGGGGTTGAAGCAACCGTCAAGCATTCGTTCGATGAGGATCGTCATGTCACGGTGAATTTTGCGCATGAATTGGCGCGAAGCAATGCACCGTCTCTGTTGTCTGCCGGGTATTTGAAATTTGTCTCATCAGCCCCCTGGACTAATGACATCCTGAGCGGCAGCACACCGCGAGACAGTGCCAGCGCGCTTTATTCGCAACGCTTGTCCGGTGATGTTTCTTTTAGTGCAGCTTATTATTATCAGGCAGCCATGCAGCCGTTCGATCGGGGTCCCATCGATTTTCAGCCGACGCAACGGCGTATGGATGCGCGTGTCGCCAAAGCCTTCAATCAGGGCGGCGGGGTAAAAGCTGAACTTGCGCTGGTGCTGCAAAACCTGTTTGATACCCGGTACACCGAATATGTTGCCAATAATGTATTCAACCGGCGCGGATATGTCACGCTGACACTGAATTGGTGAGATGAGCGCAGGCCATAAAATTGCAAGGTGTCTGCTGCAGCTTATGCTGTGCTGGTTTGTTCCGGCAGGCTACGCCGCAGAGGATTTGCGTGTGCTGTTGGTGTTAAGCGATAACAACGCGCCGTATCAGACCTTTGTAAATACCTTCAGACAGAATCTGCCCGTGCACATCCATACGACTATCCTGCCAGTCGCTGAAGATTTTGATGCGCAACAAGCCGATTTGATTGTGACCGTCGGGGTGAAAGCCGCCGACAGGGTGGCTGCCAGATCGACGCTGCCGATGCTGGCGGCGATGATTCCGAGTAATACTTACGTTGATCTGCTGGCAAAACGGCGCAGCGCCAGACTGACTTCTGCCATTTATCTTGATCAGCCCTGGGCCAGACAGGCGGCATTGCTGCATGCCGCGATGCCTGAACGGCACAGGATAGGCGTGTTGTATTCACCCGGCACGCGACTGGATATGTCGGCATTGCGTGCGGCCCTGGTCGAACAGGGTGATACGCTGCTCGCCAAACCATTGCATAACGCTGGGTCGCTGTTTTCAGATATGGAAGAGGTGCTGGTTGCGAGCGAGGTGCTGCTTGCCGTGCCGGATAGCGCTATTTACAACAGTAACAACATCCGAAATATACTGCTCTCCAGCTACCGGCGCGGCATCCCGCTGATCGGTTTATCTCAGGCTTACGTTAAAGCCGGTGCGCTGTGTGCGATTTTCTCCACTCCCGAGCATCTGGCTGAACAGGCCCGGTCTGTCACCGTTACATTTGCGCAGACACGGACACTTTCTGCGGCACAATTTCCCAAACACTACACCATTGCCGTCAACCAGGAGGTAGCCAGAACCCTGGGGTTAACCATCCCGTCAGCCGAGGCGCTTCGTATTCAGATAGAAAAATCATCCGGGAGCCTTCGATGATGAGAAAAACATGCGGTATTCGTACTCAGGTGATCTGGTTGACATTGGTGCCGTTGCTGACCATGGTAATCGGACTGGAGGCCTTTTTTCTGCATGACCGTTATGTTGATCTGAATAACGAGCTGGTCAGCAATGGACAATTGATTGCCAGTCAGTTAGCGGCCAGCAGCGAGTACGGTGTGTTTTCCAACAACAACTCCTACTTGAACGGGATTGCCGAAAGCGCCTTGCAACGGCGAGATGTCCGCGCGGTTGTCGTGTTGAATGCGAGTTCAAAAATCCTGGCGGCATCCGGCGATTCACCGGACACGTTGGTACGCTCATTCAGTGTAGACAAACTGCTGAAACTGGTGAATCAACAGGTTCCGCTGTTTGATAACGGACATACGCTGTTGATGTATCAGCCCATCCTGTTGACCCAGCTTGCTCTGGATGATATTGAGTCAGCACCCGCCATCCGGCAGGCAGGAGCCGTAATCATCGAAATGAGTTGGGATGAAACGCGCCGGTTGAAATTCAAATTGCTGTGGTACACCTTGTGCGTGACGACTATTTTTCTGCTGGTAACCCTGTATCTTGTGCATATTGCCAGCCGTCGGATTATCGAACCCATTACCCAGCTCAGTGAAGCAATACAGGCTATTGGTGCCGGTCATCTGGAAACACGGATGGCTGTGCCTGTCCGTGTCACTGAATTAGGTGCGCTGGCCAATGGCATCAATCAAATGTCTGAGCAATTGCTTCACGAACGGAATATTTTGCAGTCCCGCATCGATGAGGCGACACACCAGTTGCGCAACCTGGCTTTTTACGACACCCTGACGCTGTTGCCCAATCGTCGTCTGTTGAATGACCGGCTTACCCAGGCGTTTGCGAACAGCAAACGCAGCGGGCGTTATGGTGCATTGATGTTTCTCGATCTGGATAACTTCAAACCGATCAATGACCAATTCGGCCATGCGGTGGGGGATTTATTGTTGATAGAAGCGGCGCAGCGAATCAGCAGTTGTTTGCGCGAGGTGGATACCGTTGCGCGGTTCGGTGGCGATGAGTTCGTGGTGATGCTCAGTGAACTGGATGTCGACCTGGCCGAATCAATCAGTCTTGCACGTGGCGTTGCGGAGAAAATACGCCTGAAACTGTCAGAACCCTATAACCTGATCTATCGACCTGCAGACCAGCCGGAACTCAAGGTCGAACACTGCTGCACCGCGAGCATCGGCGTGGTGCCATTCCTGAACCATGAGGCCAGTCAGGAAGAGATTATGAGCCGGGCCGATGCGGCGATGTACCTGTCAAAAAAGCTGGGGCGTAACCAGATTTACATTTACCAGCACGCCGATGCAGAGCTTGCGTTGAAGTTGCCTGATGCATGATTTGTTGCGGGTTGAGCTGTAGGGTGAAACTGCTTGCGGCGAGAATTTTCGGGCATGCTTAAGTCCGGATTATTCATCAGGCAAAAATTGTTCGCACTGGGAGTGTTAAATGGAAAACCGGAACAATTTTGTGATCCCCCTGACTTGCCGTGATTGCCTTGATGCGACGCGGATCAAACAGTGCGCGAGGGCAGGGTGCGCCTGATGCATCACCTGCTGGGGATGCTGGCGGCGATCTATGGCGGACTTGCGCTGCTGCTGTATCTATTTCAGTCGCATCTGGTTTTTTATCCGCAAACTGGTCGTGAACTCGTCGCAACGCCAGCTCAGGTCGGTTTGCCATACGAAGACATTCACCTGAAGACTGCCGACGAGGTCCATTTGCATGGCTGGTACATTCCGGCACCCGATTCGCGCGGCGCGGTGCTGTTCCTGCATGGCAATGCGGGCAATATTTCGCACCGGCTGGATTCGCTGCAGATGTTGCATAGGCTGGGCTACAGCACGCTGATCATCGACTATCGCGGTTATGGCAACAGCGATGGCAAGCCCACCGAGCAGGGCACCTACCTCGATGCCGAAGCTGCATGGCGTTATCTGACCGAGCAACGGCATGTCCCATCCTGCCGCATCGCGTTATTCGGTGAATCGCTGGGCGGTGCCGTTGCGGCCTGGCTTGCCGTCCGTGAAAATCCGGCTGCGCTGGTCATCTCCTCCAGCTTTACTTCCGTGCCCGATCTGGGGCAGCAGCTTTATCCGTATTTTCCGGTAAGGTGGCTGACCCGTATCCGTTACGACACACGAGAAAACCTGCGACTGACCACCGTGCCGGTACTGGTCGCCCACAGTCCGGACGATGACATTATTCCATTCGAGCATGGGCGCGCGCTGTTCGCCGCGGCCAATTCGCCCAAACAGTTCCTCGAACTTGCCGGCGGTCATAATGACGGTTTCATTTTTATGCGCGCATCATGGATCAAGGTGCTGGGGGATTTTCTCGATGAGCAGGTGGGTGCAGCCTGTATGTGATATAAATCCTTATTAATCAAGTTGTTATTAATAATGCGCGGTGTTTCTGCCAGCTCTAGATTATTATGGTTTCATGGTATGTTGATTATCCGGAGTTTTTATCGACAGGCCTTATACAATCACAAGCTAGATGAACCAATCTGCTAACTATATGAATCAGCCTGAAAACCTCAGTTCTATCCACAGATTACGCAGATTCACACAGATTAATATCAAGTTACGAAATAACTACTCGTCACCTAAATGGTGAACCAAGCGTGCGTATAAGTATTTGTTGAACTAAACCGCTAACGCGGTGGCTGGGGTGCCCTGTCGCCGCATTCTGCTTTGAACCAGACTTGCATTTGAGGTTGTTGAGGTAAAACCTTGTCGGTGGGGAATTTCCCCTTCTTTCAAGGA
>JBAZAY010000102.1:0-6503 GCA_041671725.1 Gallionella sp.
GCTGGCCAAGAATATGCCGCAACTCAGGGAGGACTTCCATGATGATCTGGGCATTTTCTCCCAGCGCATCGAGTATGCGTTCACGCCATAAAACGATACGCTCATCACTCTCTGTCAGTATCTGGTGCAGCAAATTCTGGAAAGCCTGAATGAGCGCTGAATAGGGAATATTGCGCCGATATTGGTCGAATTTGCCCGCGATGAAAAAACCTCTGCGCTTGGCGATTGGCTTATGGATTTCATGGATGAGCGAGGATTTACCGATACCGGAATAACCGGTTACCAGCACCACGCCGGGCTTTCCGCCGCAGACGCGCTTGTAGGCCTCCATCAGCCGCTTGATCTCTGCATCCCGGCCATAGAGTTTGGCGGGGATGCTGAAACTGTCCGAGGAGTCCTGTGTTCCAGAAACGAAATCCTCAACAGGTGCAGCTGAAGAAAGCGCAAGAATGCAAGTCTCCAAATCCTTGCAGATGCCAATAGCACTTTGATAGCGATTTTCGGCATTCTTCTCAATCAGCTTTTGAACGATACGCGAAGCTATAACCGGAATAGCGGGTTCCTGGCTGTGTAAGCTGAGCGGCACGGAGGCGATATGCAAATGCACAATTTCCATGCTGTCCTGTGCCTCGAACGGACGCCGATTAAGCAGCAGTTCATACAGGGTGATCCCCAGCGAATAATAGTCGCTGCGGTAATCTACCGGGCGGTTCATCCGTCCGGTTTGTTCGGGCGCAATATAAGCCAAGGTGCCATCCAGATGATCGGGATGGATCAGATGCTGGTCTTCATGGGCAAGCTGTGCGGCATTACCAAAATCGATGATCCTGATTTCGCTGGTTTGCGGGTTGATGAGAATATTATTGGGGTTGATGTCTTTGTGAATAATCCCGTCGCTGTGAATGTAGCCCAGAATCTCGCTGATGCGAAGCGCGATTCTCAGCTTGTCTTCGATGGAGAGTGTGTTCTGGGCAATAAGCATCCGCAACGTAATGCCACCGAAATCCTCCATGACAATGGCGAGCGAATGGTGGATTTTTTCGAGCGCGTGAACCTTGATAACGCCGGGACGGACTATGTTTTTGACCAGCTCGTATTCATGCCGGATGCGCGCCAATTGGATAGGGGATGGAAACTCGACATCCAGAACTTTCAGGATCACCGGCAAATGATCGGATAACCGCACTCCCCGGTAGATGCCCGTCGGTGGGCTTTGGGAAAGGTGTTCCGAAATCGTGTAGTCTTCTAACGCGATCATTTATTCTGATTTTTTCGGCTGGGATACTTTATTTAAAGGGGCGAGGTCTTGCAACGCAGCGAATGCATATAACGATTGCATCATACTTCAACATCTGAAGGATAGGGAACTCTCAAATTCAGGGCAATTTTATCTGCCCTGAATCGCATGCTGGAAAGCTGCCGGTCAGGAACGGCTGCAACGTCTCTCAACAGCACGTCGCGAACGTCAGCTAACCGGCAGGCTAAAAAACCACCTAAGCGAAAAGCTACAACGTCTGGTTTATGGCTGATAATATTGCATCGTCACGCTCGGCAAGGTGCCATCAGCAGTCCGTCAGGTTTGGAAAATCGCTACCATAAACCTGCTGTTCGTGGCGTATCGCAGCACGTCACCAGCAGATACTGAATTTTGAAGATCATCAGATTATTTGTAAGCACTCGCCATTAGTTCGGCCTCTTTCCGAATTTCAAGCCGAAGCTCCGCCGGTTCCAGTACTTCAACATGATGCCCCTGCCGAAGTATGTCCATAATCAACCCTGTGTGATCGGCGTAGGGTATTACCAAAATGTAGTGACCAAGGGCTCCTGCCATTGCTTGAGCAGCTCGGTACGATGCACAAGAATCAATGTGCAATTTTCCGAAGAACTGGAAATTTAAAATGTTCTCCATACGCGATCGTCAATCAGATTGCATCGAATGCTTCGCGCGGGACAAGGTGGGAATAGCGTTAAGGTGGAGTGCACAAGTTAAAAGGGTGACACGATTGCCACCTCTTCAACATCCGGACGTGCGACGAAAATTACTAGGCGGTAACCGACAATCCGGAGCTGTTGGTACTGCTGTCAAAACTGCTGTATGCATGCATGAGGTCCATGATCTGTTTCATTACCCTGGCATCGCTGCCCGTAGAAGTTGACGATGTGGCGCTGCTGTCACTTGAAGTTGAAGCCGTAGATGCGCTGTTTTGAGCTTTCAGTTCGTAAGCTAATTTCTCATTCTCGCTTACTTTTCCATCCTGATTAGTATCGGCTGCTTGATATGTTTTCGCAGCACTGCTTGACTGTGAAGAACTCGTACTACCCGAACTGGATGAAGATGGCGATGATCCACCAGCAGGTGGAGAGCCGCTTGGAGGTGGAGAGCCGCTTGGAGGTGGGCCACCTCTGCCAGCTTTGTTGATTTGGCCTTGGAGTGAACTAGCAAGATTTTTCATACCGCTAATCATTTCATCCTTGGTTATTTTTCCATTGCTATTAGTATCAATCTTCTTGAATATCTCGTCTACACTGGTCGAGCTGACGGAACTGTTAGTGCCACTAGAGCTTCCTGAGCCTGGCAACTGGCTCATGGCCGACTGCAGGTCACTCTTTGTAATATAGCCTTTACCTGTCGGGTCAAGTTTGGCAAAAAGTTTATCCACCATCTTGGATGGATCAGGAGGTTGCATGCTGGACGAATACCCGCTCCCGCTTATACTATTGATGCTGCTCATGGTTTGCTCCTTTCGTATTTAACGGCCAGTCGTGTGACAGCTATTTTATGCAATGGTTTACATGATTTAATTATCGTCATAACGAATTAATATTGCAGTGTCATTGGTGTAAAAGCAGGTAAAAGTGTGTTAAGAAAATATCCGTATTCTTATGGCGAAGGAATTATGTCATGCCCAGGAATCGCTCCGAATCTTGAGCGCATTTCATCCGCCTGCTTGCGCTGATCGGCTGTCAGCAACGCCAGAATTTTTACCTCCGTTGCCGCATGCTGCACGAAGGTGTCGGCGAGTTCCCTGGCAAGTTTGTCAGCAAGAGTTCGCAACTCGGATGGATTGTAATGATCCGATGCAGCTAGCCTGTTTAATTCTTCAGTCGTTTTGCGGACGGCTTTATGCTGCTCGCGCATGATTGGCATCTGGCTGTGCATGAGTTCAAACACCTTGTCCTGCTGCTCCTCTGTCAATTTCAGGTCGCGAAGAAAAGGCGGCATGAAATTGGCATCGATTGGAAAAGGAGGCGGCATCATTCCCAGTGGTGGAGGCATACCTTGCTGCATGAGTAGCCTCATTTCATTGTGCATGGCGATTGCTCCGGGCAGTTTTGAACTGGCATGTTCATCCTGGCAGTCACAGGGTGAGGCGTGCGATGCAATGGGCAATGTTAGCGCTATTGCTCCGGCCATCAGACCGTAGCGGAATTTGTTTGCGATTTTTTTCATATCAATTCCTAGAAGTTGGTTGACTCGATCTCCGGTTTCTCCAAAATTGTGCACCATCGAGTGGCTGCCATTCTCGGGGGCGGCGCTGTAAAGTGCAGTTAATTACGCGTAAATTCATGTAAAAGATGCAGGCTTTCAGGTGTAAAAACTTGTAAATGCTGATATCAGTGACTGTGCGAGGAGAGCACGCTTAACTAAAATGACCGGAACCGAGTTAATGAATTTGCACACAATGAAAACAAAAGTTTTACTGGTTGACGACGATGTCGAACTTGCCGGAATGCTCCAGGTTTATCTGGAGCGTGAAGGCTTCGAGGTAAAGGCGGTGCATGAAGGCGAGTCTGGCATCACAGAGGCGCTGCATGGTCACCATGATATTGCCGTGCTGGACGTAATGATGCCCGGCAAAAGCGGCATCGATGTGCTCGTCCAGATACGCGCCCATGGAGCGATGCCGGTGTTGATGTTGACTGCCAGAGGAGATGATGCTGACCGCATCGTCGGCCTCGAACTGGGAGCGGACGACTATGTGCCAAAGCCCTGCACCCCGCGTGAACTGACGGCCCGTATTCGCGCTATCCTGCGTCGCAGCAGCGTTGCGGAATCGGCTTCCTCCGCATCGCCGATCATTGTTGGCGCTTTGTCCATCTGGCCTGAACAGCGGCGCGCCCAGTGGGCAGGCAAGCCGCTTGAGCTGACCAGCACCGAGTTCAATCTGCTTGAGGCATTGGCGCGCAACGCCGGACATGTGGTGAGCAAATCGGAACTTTCTGAACAGGCTTTGGGGCGGCCACTGGCTCGTTTTGATCGCAGCATCGATGTCCACATCAGCAGCATACGCCGCAAACTGGAGCCGCTGTCGGATGGACGTTCCCGCATACTGGCCGTGTTCAACAAGGGCTACCAATTCATCAGGGAGTAAAGCATGGGACGACTGTTTTGGAAATTTTTTATTTTCCTCTGGCTGGCGCAGGTCACTACCTTCATCGGTGTCGGTGTCGCGATGTGGTTGCGATCTCCCGGGATGGAACAGTTTCGCGCACCTCCGCTGTCGGGTGTGGCTGCCGCAGCTTCGACATTGCGTTATGGCGGGCGCGAGGCGTTGCAAGGATTATTGCGAGAGCAAAGCCGTGAACCGGCTCCACCAGTCTTTGCTGTGGATGAAAAAAACCGGGATGTTCTGGGCCGCCCGGTTTCGGAGGCGATGCTCGCGCAGGCCAATCAGATTGCAAGTTTGCAAAACAACTTTGGCAGGGCTGAGAAAGTGACTAGCGCTGATGAATATACTTATCTGCTGTTTTCGCCGTCCCCAAGTTATCCGGGGCCGGATGGGCGTATGGAACCGCTGCCGCATGATAGAGGTGTATTTCCTCCTGTCATGCCCTTGCTGGCAGGTGGAGTGGTCAGTCTATTTTTCGCGGCATTGCTGGCCTGGTATTTCTCTAAACCGATACGCACACTCCGTGCGGCTTTTGCAGCGGTTTCAAATGGACTTCTGGACGTGCGTCTTGCATCGGTCATGGGGAACCGGCGTGACGAGCTATCCGACCTTGGCCGGGATTTCGACAGCATGGTGCAGCGGCTACAGCAATTGGTGGATGGTCAGCGCAGAGTGTTGCACGATGTTTCGCACGAACTGCGTTCGCCGCTGGCGCGGCTTCAGGCGGCAATCGGTCTGGCGCGACAGCAGCCCGAACGGACTGAGGATTCCATGATGCGCATTGAACGGGAAGCCGTGCGCATGGATACTTTGGTCAGCGAGCTGCTGACGCTTTCCCGGCTTGAAGCCGGCATGATTGGCAAGCTGAACGAGCAGGTCGATCTCAACGAACTCGTGTCCAACGTGGTGGAGGATGCACGCTTTGAGGCAGCAGCCAGCGGCTGCCGTGTAGAGTTCGAGGAGCACAGCCGGGCTATTGTTCTGGGCAATGCAGAGTTGCTACACCGCGCGGTGGAAAATGTTGTGCGCAATGCTGTGAAGCACTCTCCATCTGGTGGTTTGATTGCTATCAAGATACGGATCAACAGCGATCAAACGATTTTAATTTATGTTTCGGATGAAGGAACCGGTGTGCCAAGGGCGGATATTCAATCCATATTTGAACCATTTTTCCGCAGCGATAAAAATAAAACCTCGGATGGACACGGCTTGGGGCTGGCCATTGCGCAGCGCGTAATTACTGCCCATCATGGGAAAATTTACGCCAGCAATCGTCCGGGTGGCGGGCTGTGCATAACGATCACCTTGCCAGTCGGGCTTGCTGTGTGAGCCTGTAACTGCGGTTGATCTGTCTCTATTCCGAAGGCGGTAGTCCAAATAGAAAGCACCAGCCTGGCTTTAATGGCCAAGCCGGTGTCGGGAGCCGCCGCTTCTTGAACTACATTTTCGCGTTCACAACATTTCCGGAGTTTTCGGCCCCCTCAAGGTTGCTGGCCAGATTTTTCAGGAAATTTTCCAGCGTTGCTGTGCTCGAGCCGTAAACCTAGTAGTCAGTCATCAAGGAAAAGATGGATCGAACAAATGCCAAAAACTATCCATCAATAGTCACATGACTGATCATTAGAGAAAGTTGAATGACCGGAATGTCTCGGGAACGGCATGTCGCAGTTGCAAAATGCTAGTACAAAAGCAGACGGTCAAGACAATGAAATTGCTGCTTCCCAGTGCCCGGATTTATCGCTTATGGCGCGGCAAATCCTGAAAAGGCTTATTTCTCAAGGGGAATAAGCCTTTTTCAATTTGTATCTAACAAGATGAAACTGGGCATAGCTGTGGCAATGTATGGCATAAACTGCCATACTTGAAACGTTGATTTTTTGGAGGATTTTCCATGTCTATGAATGTGTCTTTACCACCAGAGTTGGAAGCCCGTGTTCGTCAGCGCGTCGAATCTGGCATGTATGGCTCGGCAAGCGAAGTCATCCGTGAGGCGTTGCGTCTGTTTGAAGCCTATGAGCAGGTGAAAACAGCCAGGCTTGATAGTTTGCGGCAAGATATTGCCAAGGGCATGAGTGATATAAAAAATGGTCATGCTAAGGAAGTTGACTTCGA
>JBAZAY010000103.1:0-6213 GCA_041671725.1 Gallionella sp.
ACAAGACCTTGTAGCCATAGACCTCGACAAAGGATTTCCACGCATCGTAGTATCCCTTTATCTTTGCATCAACCGTCCGCTCGTTTATCTTCCCTTCATTGAATAGCTCGATAGCTTTATGGACGGTAGAGCCGATGTATGCCTTGCGTTCAAGCGTGTACTTCGGTATGTCATTGAAGTCGTACTTGCCACCGTACTTCAGAAGCTCCGTGACGGACGGATAGGGTTGCCCTTCTATCACATACCTCATAACGCTTTTGAGTATTCCTGCATCCACTTCAGGAGTTGGTCAAGCTCTGGCGAGGTAAGGTCTGCGGAGTGTTCCTTCTTGAACATACCGAGGATAGCGTCCTTCATAGTTTGATTGTCTATCTTGTACTCCTTTGACTTGGCGAACAGGAGATTCTTCTGCTTCTCGGTTATCGTGCGACCAGACACCTTTGCTCCTATCGCCTTCACTCGTTCCTCAAGCGCTTCCTTCGTGGAAGGCGTGACGGTGACGGCTTCTTCAAGCGGTGCTTCTATCTCTATGTCAATCGGTGGCAGGTCGTCTATGTCCTGCTCGACCGTCCTTACTTCTTCCTTCGGCATCTCGAACTCTGGCTTGTATTCCTCTCTGCGTTCTTCAATGCCTATCTCATCTGCAATATAAGGAAGTCCTGCAAGTTCATTCGGAAATGCCCTGCGATACGCCTGTGCGGTAGCAACTTTCTTAATCATCGTTATCGGCTTTGTCTTCCATATCTGCGTATCTCTGGCATATTCTTTGAACAGAACCTCGTGGTACATTGGTCGCTCCCAATCCTTGCGGTAGACCTCTATACACGCCTTGAGGTCGCCATTCTCAACCGAACCTTCCGTCCAACACTTGTCGCCACCCCATTGCTTTGATGCTTCAGCTCTACGCAAATATACCTCATAGGAGAGAACTATCGTGGCAGGACTATTGCCATACTTAATTAAATGCAACTCTCTGTTCCAGACATTCAGTTTGTTGACCTGTGCAATCTTGAGGAACAGCAATATCTCTGCTTCGGTACATTTCCTTTCCTTATCGAAAAACTTATATACATCTTCCTTTGTCAACGCTACATCGTTGTCGGCTCTTGTGGCTATTTCATTTGTCATTTCTTTTCTCCTTTTTTATTCTTCCGTGATGCTTTGCGTGTTCACTATTACTTGAGAACAGCATCAGGTTTTCTATTCTGTTGTCCGTTCTATCATTATTGATGTGATGAACTATCTCGGTAGGTAGCAAGTGACGACCGATGTGCCGTTCCATAACAAGGCGGTGTTCTCTTACATATTCGTTTGCTCCTTTGTATGGATGGTCGTGACTTTTAACGAGGACATATCCTTTGCTCGGTTCAATAACTCTGCCACCCTTGCTGTTCCAATGCTTTATGTTTCTATGTGCGGTGCTTAATTTTTTCTTTATTTCACTTGCCCTCTCCTTTCCGTATTGTGTTTCGTAATCCCCTCGAAGTTTTCCCATCTTCGCCTGTGATATTTTTCTGCCGACTTCAATAGGTCTTCTTGACCCTTGTTTTGCCTTTGCCCTGCATTGCACGGAGCAGTACTTCCTTTTCTTGAAGGCACAAGGACGCTCTTTCTTCCCACTCTTAAAGACCTTCCTTGTAAGTTCTTCTCCGCAGGAAAGACACTTATTCACTTTCTATCTCCTTCTATTTTTTCTATGGCACTTTGAAGGTCTGATTTGCTTTTCTTCCGCATCCCTCGCTTGTTCTTTTCGATGCCGAGCTTCTCAATCCACAGCGAGATATGTTCAGGAGCAATCGGCTTGGGTCGTCCTATCTTGAAGCCGAGGTACGCACCTATCTCTCGGTAGGTCAGGTCGCCACGCTTGAGCAGGTCGGTCAGGATATTCTCAAGCCGAGCGTTGAACACATTCTCTACCTGAAGAACCGTCTTGCCGTACAGAATCTTTCTCGCTACTATCATCTTCATCACCGCCTTTCCGTTATCTTAATATACATTATACTCGCTTCTCTGTCCATTGTGTTTCAGTTTCTCCGCATAACACGAATGAGCTTTGCCATTCTGCGTTCCTCAATTTTGTCGAGGATGATGTTCAAGAACCAAGACCACATCGTTCTTCTCCTTTCTATTTTATCGGCTCACAGTAATCGTCAGGGAACAGCGGAGCTTCTTCTTTGTACTCACCCCACGAGAAACATATACGCCACTTGAACCATTGGAGCGACAGAAACTTATGCCCTGATATTTCCATAAAACAAATCGAGGGCAGAATCTCTACCGATAACGCTGTGTATCTTTCTATCCTCATTTGCATCTCCTTTCGCTTATCAATTCTAATCTATGCCGTGAACATTGTCAACTCGCTACGCAGAATAAGTTCCTATCAGCTTCACCGCTCGGTCGATTCTTTCCTTGTGGTACTGCTTGATAAGGGTCTGCATCGTATCCCTGCTGATGCCGAGCTTAA
This sequence comes from Gallionella sp., assembly GCA_041671725.1. GTDB lineage: Bacteria > Pseudomonadota > Gammaproteobacteria > Burkholderiales > Gallionellaceae > Gallionella. The sequence continues at coordinate 2,468 of JBAZAY010000103.1, forward strand.
CGCCTATGTCCGATATCTCTCTATATTCCAGACCCATCTCATCGAGCTTCTCTATGACGCTTGTTATCTCTTTATCATTTGGCATATACGCTCACCGCCTTTCTTTGCTACCAACTTCACCAGAAGCCAGATGCCGTTCAGAAGCTCTACTGCGATGTTTATCACGACCGTCAGGACAACGGCTACACCTGCCAGCACCCACATTGCTCCTGCGATAACGAACCCTGCTACGAACAATACTATGAAGGTCTGTATCACCATTGTAATAATCCACGCTATAAAGTAAATCATTGCTCTGCTCCTTCCTTGCTGTAATATCCGTACACGCACCTGTCGCCTTCTCTGGTCGGGTCGTGGTTGTCGTGAGCAACACCGTCAATCACGGCAACGAGATGATGTGACACCCTTGCGATAATCCTACCGCTCGGCAGTTCTTCTGGTCGCAGGTGAACCTTGCATCCCTGCCCGATGTGCATAGTCGGTGTCCAGACCCATCCGAGCGTCTTCAGATACCGCTCATAGATTCTCCTGTTCACTCCCTTGCGTGAGTGTGACTTGCGGATTCTCTTTGTCTGGCGTAGAGAACCCTTGACCTCGTTGAGCGTATCATAGACGGTCTGGTACGGTTGCTCGGTCACTATTGCAATCGCTCGGCACACACAATCGCCTGTCTTGCCTTTGTACCCTGCGTCTGCCCTGCCACCATCGTTATAAACCCATTTCATTTCATTTCTCCTTTCGTTTTATTTCGTCTTGGTCTGTTCTGCCTTCTTGAGTTCCTCGATGGTCGGTGTGTGAGGGTCTGAATCCTTCCACAAGGAGTCGAGAACAAATCTGCCGTCCGTCTTGAACCTGTTTGAGTAGTTGCGTTTCATTGTTCTCACCTGCCTTTCATTCCGACCGAGCCGTTCTTTCTGTTCCGCTTATCACGCTCCCCTCTCTAATGTATTACCCTTACATTATTCTAATCGATTCCTGTTTAATTGTCAAGGTGCTTTTTCAACCCTCTCACTATATTCATCGTGTTCAGGAAGACAAAACTTGCATCGCATAGTCAGTATTTGGCGTAGTTAAGCCATATTTGATGTGTTTTTATGCCTTGTAGGGGTAGGTGTCGGTTGGGCAGGTGGTCAAAACAGGCGTTCCAGATGCTTCAGGACGCTCCACAATCGCATTACAGGCACTTTCGCCTTTATGCGGTACTTACCTATTAAGTCGTTATATATCGCCCAACGAGGGGTATCGTAGGCGGTGTGGTAAAAAGACCCCTCTGGTCGGGTACAGGTATCGATTCTGCGGTCGAAACTATGCGTTCCTACGCAGGGCAGAACGGCTAACTTTTTTGCATCGTATCTTTTTGTCTAGGTGGAAGTTTGCCGAGCCGAAAGTCATACAGTACGCACTTGTCTTTGAACTCGCACTTCTTGATTGCGTCTGATGTCCCTTCACCGCATTGGTAGCAATGCTTTCGTATCAGCTTAACACTCGCACGACCGCCCACTCTTTTTCTGAACGGATACAACACACACTCCTTCACAGGACACAGCACCACTTCGTTCCTACTCCCACCGCAACACTCAAGGCAGTATAATTTTATAGCTTTTTTAACGGTAAGCTGTTTCATACGATACCCCAATGCTCAAATCTCAAAAAGGCGAGAAGTTGTGGCATTGTTATTTCTTTCTTGTTCAGGAATATCTTGCCGTCTTCTGGTGATGTGTTCTCGAATTGCAACAGATGAAAACCTTTGTATGTCGGGTCGTTTAATCTTGTTATCTTTTCGTGAAGCCAATCATAGGTCAACGCTTGGTCGGAACGGCAGGAAGACATATATCTCTTTTCTTCTATCAGCATCCAAAACTCTGGTTCTTTTTCAAATCCTTTTTTCAGCCACCAGATAAAATCAAGATTATAACCTCTATAACCCAAATAACTATCGATGTCTTTCTGACTTCGTATCCATTTTGCGAACTCTGTCGAGTGTTCATCAAATCTCGGTCTTGTCATTTTTCTATCTCCGCACCAATCGCTCTGCGTCCGTTCTCGTGTGCCACCTTCAGGAATGTTCCGCTTCCTGCAAACGGGTCAACGATTAAATCTTTCGGCTTCGATAGAGTTTCAATTAATGAAAATACACCGCTCTCGCTCTGTTGCCATTTATGACTATGTTTTTCTCTTTCCTCGGATATCAAAACATCGTAAGCCGAAAACCTCATCTTCTTCCTGCCGTTAGAAAATATCAAAACTGGCTTCCATCCACACATTATATTCACGCCATTTACAAGTTGGTTCTTTCCTGAATGATACAAGCAGAATGTCCATACATATGATAGATGTTCTGATAACCTCTTAATAACTTCTGGAAGATGATACTGCCCAGAATACACGGCAATGAAGCCGTCTTTCTTTAGGTGTTCCTTTGCAAACAAGGAGAGCCGAGAAAAGCACTCGATAAACTCCAACGGGTAAGGTGGGTCTGTGATAATAGCATCGATATCATAAACATCTTTTAACGCTTCCGCAAAGTCGCCTTTCCTGATTTCTATGCCCTCAACCTTCCGCTTCCTTTCGGTGTTTTCTTTTTTCATCCTCTCGTCCTTGTCCATCTCCCTCGCAAGTTTGATGACACCTATGGTCGTTAGTTCCTCGTTGGACTTCTTGACTTCCTCGATGTGTTTATTGAACGCTTCTTCTGGCAGATTCGCTATCGCTTCGTATCGCTCGTAATGCTGTATTCCTGCGTCTTTGAGAAGTTGCTTTTTCCCATCGTGGGAATTAGCACTTTTATACTGGTTGGCGTTTTCTTTCGGCAGTTCCTTGCTGAACTCGCCTATCCTTCTCTCGCACCTTATTTTTATCTCGGCTACATTGTTCTGGACTTCCAAGCTCTCCTTCGCCTGTTTCGCATACGCCCTCAACGCTTCTGCCTTGTCCCTTATCTTCTTAACCTCGTCTATGTTCTTACACTCCGCTATCGCCTGTTTCGCCTTTTCCCATTGACCGAGAGCAACTATTTCTTCAGACATCTTTTTCTCCTTTTTTTCGGGGAGTCAGGAGCAAGGTTAGATTAACCACTATGCCGTTAAGCCATTTGTTCCCCAAGTTTTATTTGCCCTCTTTTTAGCTTTTCAGTTGGGAGCGGTGATTCACCTACACCTTTACTGGATGCTCCGAGGTTCGGGTTGACCTCGACCTACAAAGGTATCCTTAACTCTTTCGGGTATGCCTATCGCTTGTTGAGTTAATCGGCTCTTATTTATCTTTTAACCAGTTGCACAGCTTCGCTTGTTTATACTCGTCTGGTGGGAAACCGACCCCTATGCTGTCGAGTTCAGGCGTTGAATAGTCGCCAACCCTATGTAAACGAAAAGACCGCCATTGCTGACGGTCTATCGTAATGTACTCGCTTGTGGACGAGTGCATAAACCTCTTTCGAGGAATAATGCCGAATTGATGCGACCACAAGTTTATACATTAAGAAAATCTTACCACCTACCCATTCGCCTGTCAACTGGTCTTTTGCGGAATCAGGGTCGATAAGCGTATCTTCTTACCGACCCCAACACCAAGAGAATGGATAGTGTTATTATACCACCACTACCGCCTACTTCAAGTCCTTATTTTTCAGCCAGTTCAGCAACACATTCAACAGGTACACGACCACCGCTCCGAGTGTCATCTCTTTCCACTTACCCAACAGGTTCAAGAGCAACTGCGGATATGCTACAAGAATACCAAGCACCCAC
>JBAZAY010000104.1:0-6024 GCA_041671725.1 Gallionella sp.
AAAATGCTAAGCCCTCCTCGCGAGGGCTTTTGCATAAAGCATTATCTTTTTTAAAACGATAATGCAAACCGCTTTTGACATTATGTCAGAACGGGTCGTTAGCTCAGCTGGTAGAGCAGCGGACTCTTAATCCGTTTGTCGCAGGTTCGATCCCCGCACGACCCACCATATTTAACCCGCTAATTCAATGAGTTAGCGGGTTTTTTATTGCCTGCTATATCTGAAATGTCACCAGTATGTCACCGCATTTTATCAATCCCACACCATTTCATCGTACCCACAAACAATGACTGTCTCATCAGTACCAACTGATTTTGTGTTAAACAATTAAATTTTTTGCATTTAAGCCGCTCTTAAGCTTGGTCGTCCATGCTGCACTCCTCGTAATGCAATTCAAGGAGGCAAAGAATGTTTCGCAAATTTCATATATCGGTTTTAGTGGCAGGTATGGTCACAGGCTTGATATCGCAAGCTGTTATGGCGCAAACACCCCAGGAGATACTGGCCGCAATCAATATCGATGCGAAAGGGGCTGTGTCGACTTTTCAGGGGTTTTCTGCCGCGAGCGGCGAGAAATTTTTCAAGCAGACGCACGGCAATGAATGGAGTTGTGCTTCCTGTCATACCGATAATCCGGCGGCATCCGGCAAGCACGCCAAGACCGGAAAAATCATCCAGCCGTTAGCTCCCGCAGCTAATTCAGAACGGTTCACTAATCCAGAAAAAGTAGCGAAATGGTTCAAGCGCAATTGCAACGATGTGCTGGATCGAGTCTGCACGCCTCAGGAAAAAGGCGATGTGATTGCCTATCTGCTTACCATCAAGAAATAAAGGGGTACTGCCATGACGTTAATATATAGAAATGTTTTCCGGATGTTCGCAATTTTCGTATTGCTCATCGGTGCCATGACGCCTGTTGCCCGGGCGGAAGATGACGATGATGAACATCTGCCTGCCGTCACCAATGCCAAATGGCAGGCCGAATGTGGTGCTTGCCATGTTGCCTATCCGCCACGACTGCTGCCGCGTGAATCGTGGCGCGCTGTAATGTCCGGATTGGATAAACATTTCGGCAGCGATGCCAGCCTGGATGCAATTACCGCTCGCGAGATCAGTTCTTTCCTCGACAGAAATGCCGGTGGCAGCAGGCGCGAGTCATCGGGCAAGCCGATATTACGCATCACCGAAACCCGTTGGTTCCAGCATGAACATGATGAGGTCTCGGCACGAGTATGGAAGAGCAACAAGGTAAACAGTCCGGCAAATTGCGCGGCTTGTCATAGCGGAGCTGAAGGCGGGAATTTCAGTGAACACAACATCAGAATACCCAGGTAGGAGGAGAATATCATGAGTCAACGTATACTGGTTTGGGATGTGCCCACGCGTGTGTTTCACTGGTTGCTGGTCGCATCGTTTGCAGGTGCTTTTATCACTGCGGAGTCGGAGCGTTACCGCGACATTCATGTGGTGCTGGGCTACACCTTACTTGGGCTGATCGCATTCAGACTGGTGTGGGGGTTTGTTGGAACCCGCTATGCGCAGTTTCGCTCATTCTGGTTCAAGCCAGCCGAGACGGTCGAGTATGTGGCATCTATGGTCAAGGGGGCACCTAAACACTATGTTGGTCACAATCCGGCCGGCAGTTTGGCGGTCTTTGCGTTGTTAGGTCTGGGTGTCGCCTCTGGCGTGAGCGGGGTGATGTTGTTCCAGGATGTCGGTGGTGAACCATTGGAAGAATTGCACGAGCTTGCATCTTACGGCATGCTGGCGGTAGTGGGATTGCATCTTGTGGGGGTGCTGGCAAGCTGCGTGATGCATCGCGAAAATCTGGTACGCGCCATGATTTCGGGTAAAAAGTCTGCACAAGCTGACGTGCAGGGAATCCGTCGCGCGCATGCATGGCTGGGTGTCATAATGCTGGCTGTGGTACTGGCGTTCTGGTTGGTCTATCCGGAAACCGGCCTGATGACGCAGGGCACAGACGTTTCGCACTCTCAACACCACGACGATTGATCCTGGAAAAAGCAGTTAGCCACAGAGAACACAGAGAAAGCGATTCTTGCAGGGATTTTGGTTAATGCCAATACCTCGCAAATGCACGAATAAATACAATTAATTCATATACATAGCTAAATTTGGCTTGTCACCCGTTTGTACGCAATTATGCCAACCGTTAGTCTTGATTTATTTAGTGAATTTCGTGTTTTTTGTGGATGAAAAGCCTTTGTATAGGTTAGTCGACAGGTAAAAAATGCGCGTATTGGTAATTGAAGATGATGCCTTGTTGGGCGATGCGATTCAGGCCGGCTTAAAGCAGGCAGGCTATGCCGTGGACTGGATGAAAGACGGTGTGTCTGCCGACCAGGCGCTGGGTACCGAGCCTTATGCTGCCGCCGTGCTGGATCTGGGACTGCCGCGCATGTCAGGACTTGAGGTGTTGCGGGGCTTGCGCAGCCGTAAAATCGAGATCCCGGTGCTGATTCTGACGGCGATGGATACGGTGGCTGACCGCATCAAGGGCCTGGATGCCGGAGCGGATGACTATCTGGTCAAGCCTTTCGATATGGGTGAGTTGGCGGCGCGCTTGCGTGCGCTGATACGTCGTGCCAGCGGTAAGGCTGCACCAGCGCTTTTGGCAGGTGGTGTAGAGCTTGATTCTGCCGCGCATCGCGTACTTTACCATAACCTGGCGATTGAACTATCAGTCAAGGAGTTCTCCATACTGCACGCATTGATGCTTAATGCAGGAAGAGTGCTGTCGCGTGCACAGCTAGAGGAGCAGCTTTATGCCTGGGGTGAAGAAATTGAGAGCAATGCCGTGGAGGTGCATATTCACCATTTACGCCGTAAGTTATTCCCAGGTTTGATTGAAACCATACGTGGCGTGGGTTACCTGATACCCGCAGGCGGAGGGAGTTGATATGTCAGGTCTCGGTTCATTAAAACAACGGCTGTTGTTGCTGGCCATGACGACTGTCGTTATGGTGTGGATAGGTGCAACCGCCTTTACCTATTTCGATGCGAGTGAGGAGTTCGACGAGATACTTGATGCACATCTTGCCCAATCCGCTTCGCTGCTGGCCGTACAGGCATCACAGGATCAAGATGAGCTTGAAACCGAGCATGCACCGTTGCTGCACAAATATTCACGCCGTGTCGCGTTTCAGGTGTGGGAGGAGGGGCATAAATTGCGCCTGCACTCTGCCAATGCACCCATGCAACCCCTGGCTGATCGTGAGCCGGGCTTCAGCAATAGCCTCATCGACGGTAAACGCTGGCGCGTATTCAGTACATGGGATGGGGCGGGTATGAATCTGATTCATGTGGCGGAACTCAGCGAAGTCCGCGATGACCTTGCTGCGGGCATCATCGGTAATCTGCTCAAGCCGCTGCTTATTTCGTTGCCGTTGCTGGCAGTTTTGTTATGGATCGCCGTGGCACGCGGCCTGCAACCACTGGTCAGACTGACTGCGGAAGTGGAACAGCGTGAACCGGATAATCTGGCACCACTGGATGCAGGCGCCGCACCGGCTGAAGTGCTGCCGTTGATTGAGCGTCTCAATCGTTTGTTTGTCCGCATGGAAGTCTCTTTGCAAAAAGAACGACGCTTTACCGCCGATGCGGCACACGAATTACGCACTCCGGTGGCAGGAATTAAGGCTCAAGCTCAGGTTGCCCGTGCTGCTTCAAGCGATGCAGAGCGCATGCATGCGCTCGACAATGCAATTCTCGGCTGCGATCGGGCGGCGCATCTTATCGAACAATTGCTGACACTCGCCCGCATCGACAATCTGGGCGATGATCTGACAGAAGGCTGCCCACTGAGACGCATAGCCGCTGAAGTGATCGCCGAGATTGCGCCTAATGCTCTGAAGCAAAACGTGCGACTCGAATTGACCGATGGCGATGAAATGTCAGTGCAAGGCAATCCGCTGTTGTTGCGAGTATTGTTGCGCAATCTGATCGACAATGCCGTGCATCACACGTCAGCGGGTACTCGGGTTCAGATTGGTGTTACCCAGCAACTGGGGCAAACGTACCTGTCAGTGAGCGATAATGGGCCTGGCATTCCGGAAGCTGAGCTGGCAAAGGTTTTGGAGCGTTTTTATCGTCCTGTAGGTTCCAGTGCCAGCGGGAGTGGCTTAGGGTTGTCGATCGTTAGTCGTATCGCCGAGATTCACCATGCAGAGCTTAAAATCGTACCCGGGCAAGAAGGATTGTGCGTGACAGTAGGATTCAAGTCGTGAACTGGACGTGCTGCCAGCGCTGCGCTGCTATCCCACTGCAGCACAAACCACGAGTTGTTCTTTCGTGTGTATGCACTATGATGCAAGCCCTCTACAAATTTATTTGCTGTCCTTCACGATGAACACACATAACTTATTGATCATGGCGATTCCCGCTCTGGTCGCCTTGAGTGGTGGAATCATGGCTTCCATCTGGTGCCCCAGTCATCAAATGCGCAGCCTGATCCAGCACTTCGCAGCAGGAGTGGTATTGGCGGCATTGGCCGTTGAATTGCTGCCCGAAATCGGACGTGAACATGCACCCGGCCTGGTCTTGGTGGGATCCTTTGCGCTAGGCAGCCTGTTCATGTACGGTTTGAAACTGTGGACGATGCGTCTTGAGCATCTGGCCTCTCTCACAAATACGGCTGCAGGACTTGGCGCAGGTTTGCTATTAGCCACCTTCGTCGACGTGGCCACTGATGGCTTCATCATCGGCGCTGGCTTTGCCGCCGGAGGCGAGACAGGCACTATTCTGGCACTGGGTTTGTCGGTAGAACTGTTATTTCTCGGTCTGGCGTTGACCTCGGAAGCGACCGCCGGTTGGCGCATCATCGCTATTTCCGGGGCTTTGGGCGGCACTGTACTGACTTTCTCTATGCTCGGCAATGTGCTGCTGTCTGGTGCATCACATGCTGTAATCGGCGGTGCACTTGCCTTTAGTGCAGCGGCCTTGCTCTATCTGGTCACGGAAGAACTGCTGATGGAGGCGCACGAGATCGAAGAAAAACCGATCTCGACTTTAGTGCTGTTTGGTGGATTTTTAGCTTTTTGGAGTATTCAGTTGCTGGGGCAATAAACAAAATCGCATGCTTTAAATTTATGCTTGACATGTTTTGAGTGCTGTGGTAGGGTTTGCTGGCATTCATACTTCTCGTTGGTTGACGAGATGCTGCAATTCCAGTTGATGGGTGCTGGCATCAAACGGGAGCGGCCATGAATATTTCAGCAATCACATCGTCGTCAAGCCTGCAAAATATTTTTGCTACGACCAGCTCCCAAAATGTTGCCTTTTCGATCATCACGCCTGCGACAATAAGCTCGGCCAGTGTTGATATTTCAGGGCTGGGTCAATTGCTTTCGTCGTCTTCAATCTTGCAAAGAGCACTGTCAGCAACAGCCGGGAGTAGCAATGCCAGCTTTGGCACGGTCGTTGCCGCAACGCAGCTATTTGTTAGTTCGTTCAATAGTTTTATACAAAGTGATAGCCTGCAAAGTTCAGCGGGAACATCCCTCGGCAGCCTGTTTGTACAGAGGCTGGACACAAGTTCTGCATCGGGCAGTGGAACTTCGGTTTTGACTCGCCTGTCCGGGATCGGCGTTAACTATCTCTCCTCTTCGGACCCTACGCTAATTAGCACGGGTGAAATGACGATCGACGTTAGGTCACTGCAATCCGCCTTTAATGCCAACCCGACCGGAACTATTTCGACTCTGGTTCAAGCGAGCCAATCAGTCGGACAGCTAGCCGCAGAGTTTACGGGCATTGTCGTTCAAACGGATATCCTGTCGCAAATTGGCACCTCAGAGACTACTGCGACAACATCTGAAAATATAACCGGCGCCGGAACGACAACCGGAACGACAACCGGAACAACAACCGGAACGACAACCGGAACGACAACCGGAACAACAACCGGAACAACAACCGGAACAACAACCGGAACAACAACCGGAACAACAGCAGGAACAACAGCAGGAACAACAGCAGGAACAACAGCAGGAACAACAGCAGGAA
>JBAZAY010000105.1:0-3872 GCA_041671725.1 Gallionella sp.
AAGCGGGTGTCATTGGAGAATGACTCATATTACCGTCTCATTGATGGTAAAGTCTATTACAGTCGCTGGTATGGAGGAGGTACGATGATACCTTTACCAGCCGAGGCGGTTGCTATTACCCTGATGAAAGAATCATATGGTAAGGTGTTACTTGAGGATGGTAGTGAGTATTTGTTATTGAAGGTACATGGAGTGAGGCTGCCTATAGAGTTGAAGGTGAGGTTTAGTATGAGCGATTACTTCAAGTCCCACGACTTCTTGGTCGGAGAGTATTCGAAGAGTACTTGATAAGTTAATTTCATGTCGGATGACATGAAAACGATGCTACAGTTCTTGGAGCCACAAGTGCTTTTGGCGTTGGAGGGGATTGGGTCGGTGTTACGAACCAGTGCGTATAACGAGGTACAAGCCTTACTTGATGACCAGAACCAGGTATTGGGTGTGTATAGTACTTATATTAAAGAACAGTTGAACCGTAGTCGTTATAAGTATGAAACCCAACATGAGGTAAGCTACCTCATCATCGACAGCCCCCTTAAGAGTCAGCTAAACGTCTATCTGGAGTTCCAGAAGCTGTGCGATGTTAATCTTGTATACTTACGGTGTACAAGTGAAGTGTTGGTTTCATACATATTACAGCAGGTACCTTGTCCCCTTAATAAGACCGAACTTGTAGAGTGGTTTGAAAGTAATACGGCTGATGCGGAGGAGTACCAGAGGTTTCAAAGATACATGGAGAGATAAGGTTCTATTCTTTTGAATAGAACATGGTAGTGTAACTAAGATACAGTCTCTAACCTACACCTGTAATCTCCAAGTAGATTTTCAAACGCATCAACCACCCTACCATTAGACGAAATACGTTCATGGTCTACGCACACCACAATTGTGATTCCGTCATTAACGAGCTTTGACAGTCCTCTCTGAAGGTTAAACCTATCCGCTATAGGCACGCTCCCGTCGCATTTATCTCTAAACGTTTTGTATAGCTCCCAGCCTTTCGCCTTACAGTGATTCTCTATCGCAATGACTTGGTGATCTCCGTCGTCTTTTTCATGGACTCTTATATACCCGATTACTTTGGGAAGAGTACCGAGTAATGGAGTAGTGACGATCTGGACTTCTTTTAGTCGTACATCTCCCAAGCTAGTAGTAGACACATTGTCTATGTATCTACTACCCAGACCTGGTTCATTCACTTCGTCGCTAATAGCTTCGTCGCTAATAGCTTCGTCGCTAATAGCTTCGTCGCTAATAGCTTCGTCGCTAGCTTCGTCCTCAGTCAGCTTTATCTTCATAATATAAGCCATTTGAGATGGAAACCACTTCACCTCTCCAGCTCTATTCTTAACTCCCAGTCGCATAAGCTCATCGGCAATAGCCAGGTATGTCATAGGAGATTTCGATATCTTACCACTTTTAAGCTTTTTACTTACAAGCGTCCCTCTTAACTTTCGTACCAGTTTAATAATCGCAATCTCAGCCGGGTTATCCACAAGTATCTTTACCCCTTTCTCATTTACGACGTCAAGCTTTCCGATCGGAGTCCTCCCACACTTCTCATGTCTTTTCTTTTTACCATCCATTACAACCTGAACTCTTGACTTAATCATGTCTCGTTCAAGATTGGCAAAGACAGAGAGAAATCCAAACATCGCCTTACCTATATCAGTAGTACAGTCAATGTTCTCAAACACAGAATAGAACTTAACACCTTTTAAGTTAAAGTCGTCAATTAACTTGATGGTATCAGCTGATCCTCTACCAAGACGATCTAACTTATACACCACAAGTCCTCCAGCATGTCCGTCTTCGATAAACTTTAAGGCCTTCGATAAGCCTTCTCTGTCCTCAGACTTTATATATCCAGAGAGTACATCAGAGAAATCTTCTACTAACTCTAACCCCCGTGAAAGACAGAAGGCTTCTATAGCAGAACGTTGTTCTCTTTGACCTTGACCTGAAGCGTCTTGATATTCCGTACTCACACGCACATAACTACATACCCTCTTAGCATCGGGTATAACGATAACTTTCTTCTTAGCACGAGGGGGCATTTATGGGGGATAATTTATGGTTAAGTTAAAAATACACCTTTGTTGTTTTTGATGACCGTACTTGATTGCGGGTTTGTTATAACCTGATCTTCACCTTTCATAAAATTAACGTGGTTAATTTTATCAAGATATGCCTTAAACTGGGACGAGACCTATAAGTGAGCGTTGTATCTTACCCCAGATAAAAAAGAGAGGATGGGTATGGCCTTCCTAAAGATATAACATCCAAACACAAATAGTCTATACTACAGTTGTAGTATAAATAAGTTAAATAAAGATGTTAAAAGTATAGACCTATATCTAGAGGTAGTAGAGTATTTCAATCCTATGGTCGTCAAGCTTTCTCTATACAATAGAGAAACCCTCTCACTCACAATACAACCTCTTATCTCCCCTTTCACTCACCAACACACATTCTCCCATATCATAATCCACCCAATAACTCCTACCATCCTCACACATGATGACCGGATCACCTCCTCCCTCAATTCCACCTCGAATACCCAGTGGCTTACTCTCTGTGGTGATAAGGTAATCATACTCATTGAGGTCTCGATAACCTTGGCACCTGACATGATTGTCGATAAGAGTGATGAGATAGGCACTAGTTTGGGTGGCTTTGAAGAGACTACGACGATACTTTGTTTCAGCCATCATGAGACTAACGCTTAGCAAACCTGATCTTCATGGATTCAATTTTCAGTATTTGATTCTCACACTTCAACTTAGTACTGTCAGTCATACTTATGTCCGACGCTCCTTCTCCACCACCCCACGCCTCCATCTACACCAAAACCGGGGATAGTGGTCATACCTCCCTCTTCAACTCTGAACGTCGTAGCAAGGCAGATGACTACTTTGAAGCCTTAGGAGATGTAGATGAGTTAAACGCTCATCTCGGTCTGGTCAGAAGTCAATGCCCGGACGATGATCTCTCAGAGCAATTGACAGAGATCCAGAGTCGTCTCTTTGATGTGGGTGCTAATCTAGCTACTCCCAGACTTAACTCAAGTACTTCCAAGCTAGCTCGTACCACCTTTGACAGTCAACACATTCTAAGCCTCGAGCAGTGGATTGATAGGATGGACGCTTTACTACCAGCCTTACAAAACTTCATTCTACCTGGAGGTAATAACTTAACAGCTTTGGTTCATGTGGCACGGGCAGTGGCTCGAAGAGCAGAAAGACATACTACGCCTTTAGTGATTAGAGGAGATGTGGATCAAGTTATCTTAATCGGTTATCTGACTACTTGTTTACGGTGGCGAGGTATGTGGGTCATGTACAAGGGGATGTGGAGGTGATTTGGAGGAAGCCAAGAGCTTAACAAGTAGATTTCTCATAGTTTATGAGAAAGATTAATTAGGATGTCCGAACTCAGTCTCTAACAAGGCCATGTGTGATTCAATCGTCCTTATTAGGTCTAATGCTATAAGGTGGGTTAAGTTAGTTCGTTTCATATGAAACGAACTAACAACAATATCTCTTATGCTAAATGAGTACTCCCGTTAGAAGTGAGACTCCGTCATCCATAGTCTCTAAGCTTACTCTTTTTACCATTAACCCCATTACTCCTATAGCATCTATCCCCTTTCAAGTAGCCATCACATTAGACGGATCAGAGACTGATAGTCAGATATCCTTCACATTAGCACCTGGTTCCACCCTCACTTCACCAGTAGTCAACGGTTCAGCTCAAGCTACCTTCACAGTAGCTGAGTCGGGCGAGTACCTACTCACTGTCTCTCATAACGAGACTCAAGTCCATTCTCAAGTTATTACTGTGGGATTTCAAGGTACCATAGTGAGTTCACA
>JBAZAY010000105.1:3882-5963 GCA_041671725.1 Gallionella sp.
CTGTAATCAACCTCTACTCATTAGAGTATTAGGAATACCACCTCAAGCTAACCTCTCCATGACAATTAACTCTATCTTACAACCCTTTCAAGTGGTCTCGCCTGGACTTTATAGACTGACCTCTCCGCCTACTGCTGGTATCTATGATCTGGTACTTACTTGTGAAGGTCAAAGTACAACAGTGGCTATGGAAGTACTTCGAGATTTCGCTTGTGTGGGGGACGTACGTCATATCCTATGTTTGGACGGGTCTCGATTAGGAGTGTCGTCCCCTGGTATCTATCGTCTCTTTGGAAGCCTTGACACCACTCCGATTCTCATCAACGTTGAGGTTATCAGGGACACTAAGACATTGGACTACTGTTATCGCAGGGTATGGATCAAGTTAGAAGATAAGTGTTATACTCTTGAGTTTAGTAATGGAACTATCAGAGTGAAGTCGACCCAGACAGTTAACTGTTTTGGTCATATGAGACAGATGGAGACTGATCATGGAAGCCAGACTGAGTGGGAGCATACTGACTCCACCTACCAACTCAAGTGCGATGGAAGTCAGCCTCTCATTACTCTCAAAGTAGGTAAGAGAGGTGATCAGAGGAGATGTCAGGGTTTGTTAGCTGGACAGATAATGGCCGTGTCGCATCTAAAGGATACCACTAACAAAACCAACCTCTCACTCATATCACTCTATCAGTACCAAGAGAGTGTGATAGTCTGCGATGGCAGACAGCCTGCCGGTACCTATTGCTTGGTTCAGACACCGACTCTTCTCTGTAACGTACAACTTGATAAAGATGGAAGGTTGGAGAAGGCGTGGTTGAAGGTGGGAGAAAAGGAAATGGAGTGGGACTGGGGATTGAAGTCAGTCCCACTCTATCAATACCAGAACAATGAATGCCTTCTAAGGGTTCAAAGTGATAGGTGTATCTCGGTTGCCATATATCGTGGAGGTAATAAAGTAAGAGGAGTGGTGATGGGTGAAAGGATAGTAGTTACGGAGTAAGAGCTTTGAGATTGCTAAGGCGACTACCCCTGAAGAGTCATTGACGATGGCACCCAAGCGTCATTCATTGTACAGCCAAACAGCGTAACTATCGATTACTAATGTATACATTAGTAAATGGTAGCCACTGCTATCTCATCTAACGTCAATGGGGTGTTCCTAATTAATCTTACTCATAAACTATGAGTAATCTCTTCGATAGCCCCCAGCCGGTTCTTATACAGCCCTCGGCTTCATCCAAATCACTTCCACATCCACTTGTACATTACCTACATCACCATCACTCCCACTCACAGTTATAATATTCTTGCCACATTTATAGGCGATGTCGATACCGTCACGGCTCAAGTCATATAACCATCTAAACACTTTACACCTCATACTAAATGCACGACCACATTACACTTCTCAACTTCCTCATTCGCAAGTATCATTACAAGAGTTATCTGGAGATTGGATGCGATGATAATATCTGCTTCAACCAGATCAGAGCCTCGACTAAGGTAGGAGTTGACCCCGAGTCAGGAGGAACCATCCGATTAACCTCTGACGATTACTTCTCTGGACTTGCCCCCGATGTCATGTTTGACTTAATCTTTATCGACGGGCTTCACTTCAGCGAGCAAGTGGATAGAGATATTAGAAATAGTATTAAGCACCTCTCTCCAGGTGGTACCATCGTCCTACATGACTGTAAGCCCACTAGTGAGGCCATTGGCACCTATCCGTGTCAACTGGTTAACACTGCCTGGACTGGTGATGTCTGGAAGGCGATCGTGGCCTGGCGAGTGGAGCCGGATGTGGATATCTGCGTCATCGACTTTGACTGGGGATGTGGAGTGTTACAGGTAAGACCCAACAGTGATATTCTAAGACTGAAGCTTCCAGTCCTCTTGACTTGGAAATACTTTGAGCAGAACACGAAGGAACTACTAAACCTAAAGACGGTGGGTGAGTTTTATGAGTGGTCAGGTTAAGGTGTCTCATATACATTTCGATGAAATGAAATGTATATTATAAATGGTGAAAGCTATAGCTCTTACCGAACTGACAGTTGTCTAAAAGTGGACTCCAAAGG
>JBAZAY010000106.1:0-5890 GCA_041671725.1 Gallionella sp.
GGTGGTGAAGAGGTGGTGAAGAGGTGGTGAAGAGGTGGTATCGTTTGATGATGTCTTTCTCATGACAGTTATGAGAATGGTAGTGAAGAGTCATGATAGCTAATCACCTGTCACCACATCTCTTTATTCTCATGACAGTTATGAGAATGGTAATGAAGTGTCATGATAGCTAATGACCTGTCACATCATCTCTTCTTTCTCATGACAGTTATGAGAATAGTAATGAAGTGTCAGAACGAGTAATGACCTGTCACATCATCTCTTCTTTCTCATGACAGTTATGAGAATAGTAATGAAGTGTCATGATAGCTAATGACCTGTCACTACTCTTCTTCTTTATCATGACAGTTATGAGAATGGTAATGAAGTGTTAGAACGAGTAATCACCTGTCACTACTCTTCTTCTTTCTCATGACAGTTATGAGAAAGAAGAGATGAAGTGTCATGATAGCTAATCACCTGTCACTACTCTTCTTTCTCATGACAGTTATGAGAATGGTAATGAAGTGTCAGAGAGTAATGACCTGTCACTTCATCTCCTCTTTCTCATGACAGTTATGAGAATGGTGATGAAGTGTCATGATAGCTAATCACCTGTCACTTCATCTCTTCTTTCTCATGACAGTTATGAAACAAGTAATGAAGTGTCATGATAGCTGTTTACAAGTAATCACCTGTCACTACTCTTCTTCTTACTTGTTTCACTCTCATGACAGTTATGAAACAAGTAATGAAGTGTCAGAACGGGGTATGACCTGTCACTTCATCTCTACTTGTTTCATTCTTTCTCATGACAGTTATGAAACAAGTAATGAAGTGTCATGATAGCTGTTTACAAGTAATCACCTGTCACCACTCTTCTTCTTACTGCTTGCTACTCTGTTTCACTCTCGTGACAGTTATGAAACAGGTAATGACGCCTCACATCTCACACGTCCCTACTTAAACTATAGACTCATAGTATATTACATTTATCACAGGCTCACTGATCTCTGAAAAAGGGTAAAATTAGGATACATCGTAATTCTCATTACCTTAGGATTGTAGGGTGATGAGGGGTGTCATAATGGTAATTTTTTATGATTTGAAGGGGTTGGGGTTAGGGTTAATGTATAGAAAGACTTAAAGTGTAGAACGATTGAGTCGAGTATATCCATCCCTATCATATCCTATCACAACACGTTTGACACTTCATTACTGCTTGCTACTCTGTTTCATAACTGTCATGAGAAAGAGTGAAACAAGTAGAGATGAAGTGACAGGTGATTACTTGTAAACAGCTATCATGACACTTCATTACCATTCTCATAACTGTCATGAGAAAGAGTGAAACAAGTAGAGATGAAGTGTCAGGTGATTACTTGTAAACAGCTATCATGACACTTCATTACCATTCTCATAACTGTCATGAGAAAGAGTGAAACAAGTAGAGATGAAGTGACAGGTGATTACTTGTAAACAGCTCTCATGACACTTCATTACTATTCTCATAACTGTCATGAGAAAGAAGAAGAGTAGTGACAGGTGATTACTTGTGAACGGCTGTCATGACACTTCATTACTTGTTTCATAACTGTCATGAGAAAGAAGAGATGAAGTGACAGGTGATTAGCTATCATGACACTTCATCACCATTCTCATAACTGTCATGAGAAAGAAGAAGAGTGGTGACAGGTGATTAGCTCTCATCACTCTTCACTACCATTCACATAACAGTGAGAAAGATGAAAGAGTAGAAATAACCTCTCCCTTCACCTCTCCCTTCACCTCTCCCTTCACCTCTCCCTTCACCTCTCACTTCACCTCTCCCTTCACCTCTCCCTTCACCTCTCCCTTCACCTCTCCCTTCACCTCTCACTTCACCTCTCACTTCACCTCTCCCTTCACCTCTTCTCACTCCACCTCTTCTCACTTTTCACCCTTCACACCCCACCTCCCCTCATCTCCCACCCTCTCCTACCCTTCCCTTTTTGATTCTTCTTTCCCTCTCTTTCCTCCTTCTTAAACCTCAATGTCTTCCGTCTTCCGTCTCGATCCCTCTTTCGTCTCATCCTATGCTAACAAAACTGCCCCCTTCGGCTTCGGAGGCCTGGGTGAGTTTGTTTATCTTCGTACCTACTCTCGCATCAAACCTGATGGAGGTAAGGAGCGATGGTTTGAGACCGTAGAGCGTGTCGTCAACGGTATCTATACTATGCAGAAGAGACACATTGAGACCCATTCCCTGGGTTGGAAGGAGGTCAAGGGACAGAGATCTGCTTCGGAGATGTACGACCGTATCTTTCACATGAAGTTTCTACCCCCTGGTAGAGGCTTGTTTTGTGCTGGAGCTCCTGTGACCGAGGAGCGTGGTATCTATGCTGCACTCAACAACTGTGCTTTCGTCTCTACTATCGATCTGGCTAAGGATTTGTCCAAGCCGTTCGTGTTCCTGATGGATATGTCTATGCTGGGTGTTGGTGTGGGCTTTGACTGTAAGGGAGAGGGAAGTATTGTCATCCAGGAGCCGGATGAGATGGGAGCTCAGGTCTTTGTCATTCCGGATTCCAGAGAGGGGTGGGTGGAGGCGTTGCGGAGGTTGATCGATTCTTACTTTGTACCTGAGAGTGTGGTACAGAGGTTTGACTACTCGTTGGTGAGGCCGGCTGGGTTGTTGATTAAGGGATTCGGTGGGACTTCGTCTGGACCGGAGCCGTTGAGGGATTTGCTGGAGCGGGTTAGGGTGATTCTGGGGTTGGAGGTGGGAAAGGGGATTAGCTTGACGAGTATCGTGGATATTTGTAATCTGATTGGCAGGTGTGTGGTTGCTGGGAACGTGCGTCGGTGCTTGCCTGGTGATACGTTGGTTCATATGAAGAACGGACTAATTCCTATCAAGGATGTGAAGGTAGGTGAAGAAGTTCTGACCGTCGATGGCTACAAGAAGGTGATTGATCACGTAGTTCAAGGAGTCCAGAAGCTTGTGAAGATCGTGACCCAGGATGGTGAGTTCCGCTGTACACCTACCCATCGAATGGCTGTTCTTACGGATATCAAGGGTAACTATGAGTGGAAGGTTGCCTCTGAGCTTGAGGAGGGTGATCGCTTGATGAGTAGTCGGGTCGCCATTCCTGGAGTGGTTACTAAGTTACCTGACTGGGTTCCTGTCTGTAATAGTGCCAGAGCAGCCAATCTTGTTATCCCTGAGTTTGATCCCCCGATGGCGTGGTTGATGGGCGTGTTCCATGGAGACGGTTATACTAACTTCTCGAACGACGACAACTCCGCATCTCACATCACCATTACTTTTGGACTTCACGAGGACAAGATGGCTATCAAGGCACAACAGCAACTACAGCGATTCGGATCCGACTTAGTGGTCTCTCGTACCGTGAAGAACGGGGAGAACGCAATTAGAGTAGTATGTAACTCGAAAGAGCTTGCTACCTACTTTGGCCTCAACATCAAGCGAGCGAAGACGCCCATCCAAGTCCCCAAGTGGATCTTCGAGTCCACGATCGAGAACCGACAGGCCTATATCGCAGGTGTGTGCGACTCCGATGGTTGTACTACCAATCGACCCTTGAGCGTGGTTTGTACTATCTACCCTAACTGGGCAAAGCAAATCCAGGCTCTCTTCTATTCTCTAGGTATTGAGAGTAGAATCTTGATCGATAAGGTTCTGTATGAGAAGAAGAAGCTTCTCTGGCAACCTCAGAGCTTTGTGAGTCTGATTAACACTCGATCTGTCGTCTCATTCTCTGAGTTCCCGGAGCTGATGAAGGAGGTAGAGGTTAAGAGTAGATCGCAGAATGCTAATGGGTTTCCCACTTCCTGGGCTAGAGGATTAGGTTCGACCGTTGTGAAGAAATACGGTCTTACTAATCCCAAGTTGAAGCAGTTCAACATTGATTCTTTCACCAAGTCCGTGGGTGAGATTGATTTCTGCCCCTGTGAGGTGAAATCTGTAGTCGATGACGTGGAGGAAGAAACTTATGATCTGACTGTTGCGGATAATCACTGTTTCTATGCCCAGGGATTGTCAGTGCACAATACAGCAGAGATCAGCTTCGGAGACTATCGATCCAAAGAGTTCATCAACCTCAAGAACTACGAACTCAATCCTCAACGCCAGGAGTATGGGTGGGCTAGCAACAACAGCGTTCTGGGAGACGTCGGTATGGACTACAAGGATATCGTACCTGGAATCATTGCTAACGGTGAGCCAGGTATCGTTTGGCTTGATAATATGCGAGCTTACTCCAGAATGAACGGGACTGCGGACTACAAGGATCACAAGGTCATGGGGTCTAACCCGTGTCTGACCATTGATACCGTAATCCACACCGACAAGGGTCTGATGACGATCAAGGATCTCATCGGACAGCAGTTCAATGCCGTAGTCGATGGTAAGGTGTATTCATCGACTGACAAGGGGTTCTGGATGACCGCTCAGTCTCAACCTGTCTTGAAGGTTCAACTGGACAATGGACTGTTCGTGCGGTGTACTGCTAATCACCAGATTCTGATGCGTAATGGAGAGTGGTGTGAGGCTGGTAGTCTTAAGGTGGGAGCTGATGTGAAGTTGTCTAACAACCGGGGGTATGAGGATGCTACTAGAGCTATGATCGTTAGTATCCTCGATGCTAACGGATCTCTACGTAATGAAGACATCAATCGCCTTGAGACAACACAGAGACTACTCTTCAGTCTGGGTATCGTCTCTAACCTCAACAAGGAAGCTCACGAACTAACTCTCTTAGAGGACAGTAGCAAGTACTACTCCTCTGTTCTCTCCATCACTCCCGACGGTGTGGAAGACGTTTATGACGCTACCGTTCCTTCTGTGTCTAGATTTACGGCAAATGGAGTCATAGTGCACAATTGCAGTGAACAAAGTTTGGAGCCCTACGAACTCTGTACTCTCTGCGAGACAATGCCGTTCAATCACGCCACCCTACAAGATTACAAACGCACCCTCAAATTCGCCTACCTCTACGCCAAAACCGTCACCCTCGGCAAAACCCACTGGCCTGAGACCAACCGTGTCCTCCTCCGCAACCGAAGAATCGGCTGTTCCATGACCGGTATCGCTCAATTCATCTCTAAAAGAGGTATCGAGACCTTCCGTGAGTGGTGCCAAGAAGGCTACGAGATCATTGATCACTACGATAAGATCTACAGTAATTGGCTCTGTGTCAATCCTGCCATCAAGCGTACCTCCATCAAACCCAGTGGTAGCGTCTCTCTCCTGTCAGGCTCTACACCAGGAATGCACTACCCCGAGTCCCGCTTCTACATCCGCCGTGTTCGCCTGGCCGATGACTCTGACATGATTCCAGGGCTCCTACAAGCTGGCTATCACGTGGAGAAGGACACCTACAGTCCCGACACCTCAGTGGTGTCCTTCGCAGTGGATTGTGGCGAGGGTGTTCGTGTCCAGAAGGATGTCCCAATGTGGGAGCAACTCTCGCTGGCAGCCTTCCTCCAAGAACACTGGGCGGACAACCAAGTCTCCTGTACCATTACATTTGACCCTGTCACAGAAGGACCACAGATTGCCAGTGCTCTTGACTACTTCCAATACAAGTTGAAGGGTATCTCCTTTCTACCACGTGTGAAGGCTGGAGCATACAAGCAGATGCCATACGAGGCTATCACAGAAGAGGAGTATCTGAAGATGGCTAGTGGTTTGAAGGAGTTGAAGCTGAGTGATAAGGCGGATGCGGTGAGTGAGAGGTTCTGTGATGGGGAGAGCTGTGCGATGGTGATGCCAAAGAAGTAAGGTAGATTTCTCTTCTATAGAAGAGAAAGATGACGTATCAAGATACTGAAAAATAAGACCCTTCTTGAGTGATCTCGTAAAATGAGTACTCCTGAATACACTTATACGACCGTGAACGGAGTGCGG
>JBAZAY010000107.1:0-5820 GCA_041671725.1 Gallionella sp.
CCAGCAGTGTTTGAAATCCACCCCTTCGGGCATTTTTCGGATTTCCGCAGCTTCTCCGAGGCGAGGTCAGCTATTCAATCGGATTTTACCGTAGGACTGCGCATGGAGATCCCGAGAGTGTTCTTCGATCCGGCACCGGTTGTGGTTGATGATGCCTTAGCGAGTGGCACTAAATACGATGTGATGATGAAAATCAGAGACAATGTCGATGGTCATGCTATCGGCATTCTCCTGAATGATCCGGACTCCTCGTTCCTCGAATATATCGGAACGCATCACGGCAAAGATTGGCAAAAGATCATGGGCGATTTCGAAATCACGACGGCATCCTTAGCTTCTGAAATCAATCTGCTCTGACCGGCACAATACAAACCCCAAGTCCTTTGTACAGGTTACTGACAGGCAGGCTTGCGCACCCTTATTTTTCGGGTGCACAGCCCAAGCTCAGTCAATTACGCCTGGTCTGCATGTCTGGCCGGGCTAGCCACGGCAAAAAGTCTAGCTGACCACCACGCCTGCCGCACCTTCCTTCATCGTACCGATCACAGCGGCCTGCTCAAAGCCAGCCCGCACAAAGCATGCCAACACCTCATCGGCCGCCTCGGGCGCCACGGACACCAGCAGGCCGCCGCTGGTTTGCGCATCGGCCAGCAGGCGTTGCTGCCAGCTTTCCAGATTGTCCGCAAAATGAACATCATCCCCGTAACTTTCCATATTGCGTTCAATCGCACCGGGCCCGTAGCCCAACTTCGCCAACGGTAACGCCGCCGGCAAAATTGGCACTCGATTGAATTCGACCTCGCCTGTCAGTCCCGAACCCCGGCACATTTCCAGCAAATGCCCAAGCAGACCAAATCCGGTCACGTCGGTCAGCGCGTGCACCGCATTGATGCCCGACAGCTGCGTACCCACCGTATTTAGCTTGGTGGTATTGGCGATCAGCTGCGCATAGCCATCGTCCGAGAGTGCGCCCTTCTTCAGGGCAGCCGCCATGATCCCCACCCCCAGCCCCTTGCCAAGTATCAGCACATCACCGGCACGGGCATTGCTGTTTTTCTTCAGACTGTCAGGATGCACGATGCCCAATGCCACGAGGCCGTAGATAGGCTCAGGAGAATCGATCGAATGCCCGCCTGCCAGCGGAATGCCCGCAGCACGGCAGACCGATTCGCCGCCTTGCAGAATCGCACGGATGGCTTCGACGGGCAGCTTATTGATCGGCATGCCGACGATAGCCAGCGCCATGATAGGCGTGCCGCCCATCGCATATACGTCAGACAACGCATTGGTTGCAGCGATACGGCCAAAATCAAATGGATCATCGACAATGGGCATGAAAAAATCGGTAGTTGCGATAATCGCCTGACTGTCGTTCAGCCGGTAAACCGCTGCGTCATCGCTGGTCTCCGTGCCTACCAGCAGATCGGGGCAGGGAAACTTATCTTTCACATCACCTAAAATTTGTTGCAACAATGCAGGCGCAATTTTGCAGCCACAGCCGCCACCGTGAGACAATTGGGTCAGCTTTATTTCTATTTCCGACATGGGTTCCTCATTAACATGCTGTTCAGAACTGCAAAACTATCACAACTGGCCGAATTTGACGAAATTATCGACGTGCGCACGCCGAGTGAATTTGCCGAAGATCACATTCCGGGGGCAATCAATTGCCCGGTATTCTCGGATGAAGAGCGCATCATCGTCGGCACCTTATACAAGCAAGTGTCGCCGTTCGAGGCACGCAAGGTAGGTGCGGCGATGGTTGCGAAAAACATCGCGCATCATCTGGAGACGCGCTTTCGCGATCATCCCAAGTCGTGGCGTCCGCTGATCTACTGCTGGCGCGGCGGGCAACGCAGCGGGGCGATGAGCATCATACTGGCGCAGGTGGGCTGGGCGGCACACAAACTGGATGGCGGCTACAAATCCTACCGGCGCGGCGTTTTGGATCAACTGGAGACGCTGCCGCAAAACCTTACCTGGCACGTGATCTGCGGCCCGACCGGCTCAGGCAAGAGTCGTTTGCTGACCGCATTGGACGAGTGCGGACGGCAAGTACTCGACCTTGAAAAACTGGCGCAACATCGCGGTTCAATGCTGGGCAGACTGCCGGAACAGCCACAACCTTCACAGAAGTGGTTCGACAGCGCACTGCTGCAAGCCATACAAAAGCTCGATGCCACACGCCCGGTGTATGTCGAGGCAGAGAGCAATAAGATCGGTCTCATCACCCTGCCTCCCGCACTGGTCAGCGCGATGCATCAGGGTGAGTGTTATCTTGTGGAAACGCCGACAGCCACTCGCGTCGAGGGACTGCTGGAAGACTACCGTCATTATCTGGACAACCCGGAATTGCTGATCGGCCACATGCAGAATTTGCACCGTTTTCACGGCGAAAAACAATTGCAACACTGGACTGCGTTAATCAGGGCGGGCGATTTTGCAACGATGGTAGGCGAATTGCTCACCCTGCACTACGACCCGAGCTATTTACGCGCCACTTCGAAACATTACGTAAAACTGCCGATGGCAAGTCACATCCCGCTGGATGACCTGTCGCCGGACGCGCTGAAAGAAATCGCTAAAAATCTATAATAAACAATAAGTTAAACAACACACTCCGTCAGTGTCACGCCACAACTCTGATGCGGAAGTTCCAGATAGCGGTGCGTCTGCATCTCGGCAAGGCGGCTGGTAATGCGCTGAGATTCGCTGCTCTGCCAACCCGCCTCATATAAACTTTCCGGCAACACTTCCAGGCTGGCCACCAGTTTGACATGGTTGTCATACAGCACGTCGATCAGCCAGGTAAAACGTCGGCCTTCTGCCGCATTGTCAGACGTCATGCGCGGCACACCTGACAAAAATACCGAAGGGTAACGATGAGCGATCGCCAGATAATCGGACTGGTCGTGATTGCCGCCGCACAGCTCCGTGAAATCGAACCAGACGATATTGCGTGCCGCACGCCGGACAGGGATACGGACAGATCCCACCTCAACGAATCGTTCATCGGTTTGCAGGCCCACTGAGAGACGCTGGAACAAGCCCTCCATACTGTGCTCTGCATCACCTGACAGCATGAAAACAGGATCACGCACCATCTGCAGCATGCGGTAATCTTTATTACCATCAAAATGCAATACTTTTAATTCCTGCTTCAGCAGTTCGATGGCGGGCAGAAAATTCTGTCGCTGCAGCCCATTCGGGTAAAGCCCGTCCGGCGGGTAATTGGAGGTGGTCAGCAACACCACGCCACGCTTGAACAGTGCGCTGAGCAAGCGCCCCAGGATCATCGCGTCGGCGATATCATCCACATGCAACTCATCCAGACAGAGCAGACGGGTTGCGTGTGCGATATTGTCGGCCAGTGCCATCAGGGGATCAGGCGCGTGGGAGAGCCGCTGCATCTCGTGGTGAACTTCAGCCATGAAGTTGTGAAAATGGATGCGGCGTTTGCGACGGTAAGGCAGACAGTGATAAAAACCATCCATCAAAAACGTCTTGCCGCGCCCCACCCCACCCCAGATATACAGGCCATTGGGCACCTCGGGGCTGAGCAGGCTGCGGCCTAAAAACTGGTTACGCTTTTGCTTGAACTCGACCAGTTGCTGCCAGAGTATTTCCAGCTCCTCTATCGCTGCGGTCTGCGCAGCATCACAAATGAAACCCGCTTTATCACAAGCCTCCCGGTACCAGGCTTTTGGACTCATCACTATGTTGTCCTGATGCATCGCCCGCATCATCTCAAGGCAACCTCGATAAATTCCAGCGCATTCTGATCAGGATCGCGGCAGAACAACGCGCGGCGACCGGATTGACTCAAGCTATACACGATTCCCGCACGATCCAGTCGCGCAATCAACTCCGCCATATCCGATACCGTCAGCGCCACATGGCGGTCGCGTCCGCCATGCGCGGGTCGCTGCAAACCCGACTCAACATCGGGCAATGCCATCAGGTGTATCTGCCGCCCATCCGCCACGTCATACCACACCCCGTCGAAACTCATGACCGGGCGCCTGGTATCCGGCCGCAAACCGAGCACGCCTTCGTAAAAGTCGCGCGACCTGATCAAATCTGACACCAGATGCGTGACGTGATGGATCCCTACAACCATAATTAACCTCAAAAAAATGTCATTGAAAAAACTACTAGCCATTCGACTAAGCCGGCAAGCGGGCAAGTCGCTGGTTATCCCGCGAAAACGAGCGTAGCGAAGTTTCGAGCTTGCGGCCAAGCGGGAATCTAGCCAATTGAATGCACATCGCTGCGCAGCGGGACAAAACCCAGGCTTTGTCTGCTTCGCAAAATATTTATTCTTGCTGGATCCCCGCCTGCGCGGGGATGACGTTAGCGCCTGACGGGTTTTACGTGGCTTGCCGCCAGCTTGGCACGCGCCCTCGCCTCGTCCGTATCACAACCAGTCGCCAGTGCCACGCCCATGCGGCGACGCTCGAAAGACTCCGGTTTACCAAACAGGCGGATGTCGCTGTCAGGTACGCGCAGCGCTTCAGCCACGCCCGCAAAAGCGATGCCCTGAGCGTCCATCTGACCGTAGATTACCGCAGAAGCACCGGGGGCGCGTAACGCAACATTCACCGGCAGACCAAGAATCGCGCGTGCATGCAGCTCAAATTCATTCTGTACCTGCGAACACATCGTCACCATACCCGTGTCATGTGGGCGCGGACTGACCTCGCTGAACCAGACCTCATCGCCTTTGACGAACAATTCCACACCAAACAGGCCTAAGCCGCCGAGATCGTCGGTGACTTTTCCGGCAATGTCGCGCGCACGTTGCAGGGCCAGTGGTGACATTGCCTGCGGTTGCCAGCTTTCCACATAGTCACCCTGCACCTGCACATGACCGATGGGCGCGCAGTAGTGTGTTGCAGTGCTGCCATCCGCCCCCAGCGCGCGTACGGTAAGCTGGGTGATTTCGTAATCGAAACGGATTAAGCCTTCGACGATCACACGGCCCTGATTCACGCGACTGCCACTGGCGGCGTATTCCCATGCTGCATCGACCTCAGCCGGCGTATCCACCTTGGACTGCCCCTTACCGGATGACGACATCACAGGCTTGATGATGCAAGGGTAGCCTATGTATTCGACAGCTTCGCGCATCTCGTCCAGGCTGTCGGCAAAACGATAGGGAGAGGTCGGCAGCCCCAGTGTTTCTGCGGCCAAGCGGCGGATACCCTCGCGGTTCATGGTCAGGCGCGTTGCGCGCGCGGTGGGGATAACCCGTGCCAGCCCTTCCTGCTCGATCAACGCCAGCATATCGGTGGCAATCGCTTCGATTTCCGGCACGATCAGATCCGGCTTTTCCTGTTCGATCAAGGCACGCAGCGCAGCGCCATCGGCCATGTTTATCACATGGGAGCGATGTGCAACCTGGTGTCCTGGTGCATCGGCATAACGATCCACCGCGATCGTTTCCACGCCCAGGCGTTGCAGCGCGATGATGACTTCCTTGCCCAGCTCACCGCTGCCCAGCAGCATGACTTTTGTGGCGGAAGGACTGAGCGGAGTACCGATAACAGAGACATTAGCTGACATTTTATAAGGCCTTAAGTATGAATTGGGCGAAATTATACGACATGATGCCTCGTACATTACGACAGAAATATCTCGGGCATTCCTGACAAAAAATCAGAATAACCTTATAAAAATCAATATATATCAACACGTTGAACTAAACCGCTAACGCGGTGGCTGGGGTGCCCTGTCGCCGCATTCTGCTTTGAACCAGACTTGCATTTGAGGTTGTTGAGGTAAAACCTTGTCGGTGGGGAATTTCCCCTTCTTTCAAGG
>JBAZAY010000108.1:0-5796 GCA_041671725.1 Gallionella sp.
GAAGAAAGATTGCTGAGGGAGCTGTTCCTATTCTTCGCCACTATAATAGGATCATAGAGCAGGTCGTTGATAAAGATGGTTGGGTGAAGAACGAGAGAGGTCAGAGGCTCTGGCAGATAGATGATACTGCTAGCTTTGTTACGAAGAGGGTAATGGGAGCAGAGCCGTTGGAGCTAAGCAGAATCAGAACTGAAGAGAGGATCCTCACTCAGAAGAGTATGAAGATATCTGAGCAGAAGACTAGAACGATTGATAACGTCCTCGATGCGATAGGGAAGGGAAAGAGTATAGATCCTAAAGATATAGAGGAGATGTCTAAGCTAGGTATCAACGCTGGTTCGCTACGTCGAGCGGCACAGTTCAGAACGCTTGATGCGAAGACTAGACGGCTTCTGCAGACAGAGATCATCAGACGTCCTGAGATTCTTGAGATGTATCCAGATGCGGCTGATTAGCACTATTGTAGAACCTTCTCCATTCTATCTCGTTATGGAATAAAGAGTAGTAACGCTTCTTCTCGAAATAAAGATACCAAGAACTCCAAGGGAGGGCATAGATCTTAGATGCCCTCCTTTTATAAAGTGATCGATCTATCCACTTATTTAAGATATACTCAGAGATAGCTAGATGTTCATTAGTTATCTTAACATTGTTTTCTCTAACTATATTGAGCCCATGTTCTACTATCTGTATAGCACTACTCTCCATATCATTTATATGTAGGACTTGTGAGAGTCTACCTATATGGATAAAGTTATGACAGAGATAACAGAGAGCAACTATCTCTTTAAGAATAACTTTACCTGTCTTTATATTAACTTTATAAACCTCATGAGCTTCTAACCAATGCTTAATAGGTACAGTTATACTCCATGCACCACAAGCAAAGCAGTGGTGATTATTAACTTTGTATATCTTTCTCCTCTCTATATCCCACCACTCTCTTCCTTTTATAGTTCTAGGATTCTGCCCATGAAGAGCAGGAGGAATAGGATCAGTAAAAAGAAGATGAGGTCTGGTAAAGAGTAGTGGAGGTTCAACTACATCATATATCTTATCTATATCTAGATACTGATCCATCCGCTTTGGTAAATTATTTACCATAGTTTATGGTTGCTCCCTTACCGTTTGATTAGGATTATACTCAAGATAATCCTCATTCCCTTCCCTTACTGGCCTCGCGTACTCCATGCTAACGACAGTGTCTATAACTCCCTGAAGTGTCCGCTTATCTGCGTCAGCCCAGAACATTCCTTGTAGCTCAGCGACCGAGATTCTCTTCCTATAGCCAATGATGTTAAGAATACGGTTAAGCGTATCGCTGTGAGGACTCTTACCGAGGCCACTGAAGGTATATGGCATCATCTTTTCTGTTCTCGTTAAGAGGTTAAGGGCGTCGTCGAAGTCACAGACGTCTATCTTCATCGAGTCTGTACGAGCTGCGTTGAAGATCATACAGAGCTTATACATATGAGTAGGTCTTCGCTCGAAATAGCCAGAGAAGCGGTGATCCTCGAAGGGTGGAGCAGCTTGGTCGATACGAGTGTACCATTCTATCCAGGTGTCGATGAAGCCAGATGTTACAGTGAACTCTCCTTGGAGCATGGAGATTCGTTCGAGGTCAGTTCGCAGAACCTTTCCGAGCTCAATCTCATCTCGGCTCTGTACTGGGAAAGGCTCGGTATGATCCTTCTTGTTCTCATAGACAAAGATGATCCGACTCGTCAGCCCACCACCGATAGCGTCTCGAGGTAGTGTTGTCTGCAGGAGGTCAGGAGTCGTCGCCCCGATAAGGTTAACCCAGACGCCTGTGATATCATCTGTTCCCATGTTCTTCGTTCTATACTCCCACCTTCCTGCACAGTCGTACCAATCTGTGAGGTCTGCCATTAGCTGCTGATTGTTGTAGCCAAGGAAGACTGTTAGCTCCTTGCTGAAGATAGTCAGCGAGCTATGCATAGACATCTTTCCATCTGGCGTTATGCTAGTATCGCTACTTACCTTTAGCTGGTGGATCAGCGCTTCCCGTGTGATAGAGGTCGATGCTATCTTGATTCCCAGGTCCTCAAGAAGAGACTCTCCAGGACCCATAGCTGTACCCTTTCGGCACTTTCCTGAAGGGCCAACTAAGACGATATACATATTAGGGAAGAAGACAAGAGTCCCTAGCTGTAGCTTGCACTTCCGACGAAGAGCTGCTGCTACAACCGAGACTCCTACCCAACTTTTATATAGCAGCGGTGGCTCTGATCTCGCTGTGTAGAGTAGATAAGAGTCCAGCCAGTTCGTCAACTGTCGTACCATTCACCTTAACTCCCTTCAGTTTCTTTTTATTCAGCGTAAGCCCAACGTGAGTATCAGCAGGTATGCTGAAGGTTTGTCCCCTAAAAGATATAGGCGTCTGAAGAGAGTTTACAAGAAGCTTTAGACACTCAGCGTGGTGCTGCACAGGTACGGTTTCGTAACTGATTTGCACTACGAGACTATCATGAACCTGGTTGAGAATCTCCACTCCGCTAAACTGAGGATTGTTCATAACGTAGGCAAGTCCTCTTGCATTGATGATGTCTGCGACTGTGGACTGAGGGATAAAAGCGTATGCTTCTTTGAATAGCTCGTCTCCCCATCGACTTGTGAATAGTCGTCTACGTCCAAGGCAATTAGTAATCGTCCGGTCTTTATTAAGTTGAGCTCTAATCCATGCGTGGTACTGCCGAACTCCTGGATAGACAGAATGGTATCTTTCAACAATATACTTAGCTTCACTTTCTTTGATTTCGCAGACAAGAGCAAAGGCTCGATATCCAAGATCGTAATTAAGTGAATGGTTACTATTACCTGTTACTGATATTCTTCCATTACTTCGTATTAAGAAGTAACCAGAAGGGACAGTTGGACAATAGACCTTTTCATTTTCTACTTCTTGTTCTACTACTTGCATGTTCCTAAAAGTTGTTCTTGGCATATCTGCAAAAGATACACAGAACA
This sequence comes from Gallionella sp., assembly GCA_041671725.1. GTDB lineage: Bacteria > Pseudomonadota > Gammaproteobacteria > Burkholderiales > Gallionellaceae > Gallionella. The sequence goes on from JBAZAY010000108.1 coordinate 2,989, forward strand.
AAGGACGTTTTCCAAAGCCTTTTGGAAAACTTACAGTTATAGATGCTCTGTATCCTGCAAGATGGGCTATAGTTTGAACCATTGTTGCATTTTCCTCTTCAACTGTAAAATAGAGTCTCTTCTTACTATATCCATCCCAAGTCCAAAGCTCTTTAATGAATGTTCTTAGCTCTTCATATCCACAGATAAATAGATAGTCCCCAAAGATCTTCCTTGTTCCATGAGAAAGAAAATGGACTATCTTGTCTACAGCTGGAGATCCTTTATGAAGAGAAAAGTATCCACCATTTTCAGTTGCCTCAATATCGAGAGATTGAATCAATGCTCTTAGACTTTCTCTCTTTCTTTCTTTTGTAAGGCCAAACTTAATAGTTCCTGAAGGCTGAATACTTCCATCTGCTTGAGCTGCAACAAGAAGTCTTATCTCTTCTTTAGATAAGAGCGAAAATCTGTCTGCTGTATGATACTCTCCTCCAAGAGGCATATACCATCTGTTCAAAGTTGTAGTAAAATCTTTAGCCTTTATATCTTTTACCGCACCACTACTTCGAGATATATAAGGAATTCTATGCTCTGCAGTAACGGTTTGGTGAGAGAGATCGTTAAAGATAGTATATAACTTCCCAGTGTATAGAGCTCTTGAAAACTCAGTACACTTTACAAAGGACATATTTCCTTCCTTATCCCACTGCATGATAGTAGAAGTGTTAGGATTAAATGTACTTAGGGCTACCCACCCTATTGGAGTAAGAACTTCAGTATATCCTATTAAGCACTTCTTCCCCCAGAAGCGTTCTGAGAAAAGACCACCTCCGATGCTACTGCTTCCCTCTTCATCACTTATGTCCTCAGGTTTCTTGTTAAAGACTAGACCAGCGGTCTGCTTATGGATATCGATACCTCGTTCGAAGGCAGAGATCATGTTGGGTTCTGGGGAGATATAGGCGACGATTCGATTCTCTGCCTGTGACAAGTCAATATTATAGAGGACGCATCCTGGGTCTGCTCTAAGGAAACGGAGCATCTCTGGTGGCAAGTTTTGCATATTGCCCCCTTTCCCAAAAATAGTTTTACTACTTGACAGCCTTCCATTTTCAGTGCCGACAGGATTGAAAGAGCACCGGATTCTGTTGTCATCATCTAGCTCCATTTCTAGGTATGTTGAGTTGATCTTGATAAGGTGCCGCATCTGGAGGATAAGCTGAGCTTCCTTGAAGCCTTTCCTTCCGATACGCTTAAGAGCCATCTCGTCACAGCTAATGTTGCCTGTGCTCCGAGAGACGTAAGGCTTTATGCCCTTCCTTATGTAGAAGTAATCTTGCAGTTGCTTGCTACTATTAGGGTTAATAGCGTAGCCACAGAGACTGTTTAGTTCTTCCTGTAACGTCTCGATCTTTTTTCTATTATCCTCTGCCGCAGCGTCCATACCTTTCTTATCTGCCTGGATGCCTCTAGCTTGCATATAAACAAGGCTAGGGATAATAGATAGCTGACGAGCAACAGCTTCTTCATTACCTTGTCTCTGAGCCTCGGCCCGAAGGACATCTTCTGCTTCGGTACAGACAGCAGAGTCCTTAGCGTTATAGACCCAAAAGTCCCTGATGGAGCCTCCAAACTTAAACCATTTCTTTCCATCATCTTTATAGTAGGGTTCCCTGGTACAAATAGAGGTGACGAAGTCGAGGCCCTTTGGGAAATCAGGATAGCATATAGAACTTGATACCATTGTATCCTTGAGATTGACAGACCTGATTCCGAGTTTGATGAAGATGAACGTAGAGTCAAAGCACACATTGTGGCCTACCTTTATGATGTTAGGATTTTCAAGAAGCTCTGCTATCGCTTTCCAGATTTCTATCTCCTGGTCGATAGTGAAGTAGTCCCTACCTTCCATGACGAAGGGGATAGATATGCAGTCGTAGGGGCTACGAGCTATAGAGATGCAGGAGATCTCTTCGTTCACCACCTCGATGTCGAAGCCTATCTTCGTTGCATCGAAGCAACTGTGGATATAGGCCATGCTTTCGAGGAAGTTCGGCTCGATCTTCAGTGAACGTGCAGGGAGACGGACCTCAGGGAAAGCGCTCTCTTCCATCACCCTCCTCAGGTCGAAGCGGATGAAGTGGGTGAAGAGATAGTTGCGAAGAGCGCTAGCAGGATGGATGATAGGGATGACCTTCTTATTTCCTATCTGGCATCCCTTCAGAATCGAGCCTCTCCTTTTTGTAATCTTATCCTGTCGAGCGAGAGCATAGAGGGCTACGCCTCCGATAGCGACGTAGATGTTAGCGCTGGTCTTGCTTAGCTCTTCGTAGAGTAGCTTCTCGTACTCGTTGTACTTTGCTGTAGCAAGGATCTTCCCTCGGTCGAACTTGAGGAAGAGCTCTATGTTGTTCTGAGCTGGTCGCTCCTTTACTACGTTGGTTATGTAGACTTCCTCTCGACTCAGGCCAAGTCCGTGGATTATGTTAGTGAGGAGCTCTCCACTAGCACCAACAAAGGGCTTGCCAGTTCGCTCTTCCTCAGCACCTGGGGCTTCGCCTACAAAGACAATACGAGCATCGAGAGGTCCACTTCCCCCGACAAGGTTAAGCATCCTTAGCCTCCTCTTTTCTATATATAATATCTAGCTTAATTTTTCTGTCAAGAGTTGATATATCAAGATGGTTTGTACAAGCAAGCTCAAACCTCTCTATAATTTTACGAACAGTATCATCTATAATGGGTTGAGCAGCTAACTGGAACTCTTTTCTTAGCTCTTCTTGCAGAGTAAGAGAGATCCCCCTAATGATACTTCTGTTAATCATG
>JBAZAY010000109.1:0-5487 GCA_041671725.1 Gallionella sp.
TTCCTCCACACGAGCAGGATCCATCTGCCACTTTTGGTACTCTCTAAGATCACCGTAATGAGCTGTCCTCGCTTGCCTCTCAGCAATATCTACTGGATTGAGGGCAAGAGCTCTACCCTCAGCACTCCTTGCAAGATCCTGAGCCTGACTAGCCTGAACCTGCTCTGGCGTCATGGTCATAGCTAACGCTGCAGGAAGGGTCCGCACCAAGGGCTGAACTCCAGCAGTCGCCGGTGCAGGACTAGCGTTTGCTGGAACTGTAGGGTTTGCAAGAACCTCGTTAGGATTAGTAGAGAGCGCAGACGCAAAGTTCTCTTTATAGTTCTCTGGAACAAGAGATGGGTCTATTGCGAAGGCATCCTTGAGCATGCTGCCTAGCTTGCTATATCCCTTTGCTGTATCAAGAGGATTTCCTGCTACTGCCGTTGCAGGAGCTGGAGTTGGAGTAGCAGTTGACGGAGCATTAGCTGCTCTATTCACTGCACCTGCCTGAGCCATCACTCCAGCTGCCTTTCCTAGTACGTCTCCAGGACTACCTGGATTCGAGAGAGAAGAACCTAGCCTCCCTACCATACTTGCTATAAGGGCTAGCTTATCAGGGCTGCCAAAGATCTCACTAAAGGCTGAGGGAACAGCTGCTGTAGGAGCTATTGCAAGACTAGGATCTGCACTAAATCCTCCACCTCCACCGAACAAGTTTGCATAATCCATCTTATTTCTCCTTTTCTCTTGCTACAGTAAAGAAGCACCAAGACCTATAGCAGCCCCTATACCTGCTCCCATAGGACCTCCAACTGCACCTATCTGTGCACCTATCATCGCGCCTGCAGCAGCCCCTGAAAGAGCTCCACCAAGAGCACTAGAGAGAGGGCTACGATTATCCCTTGTTCCCTGTCCTGTCGTACCACCTGCGATACCTGCCAGAACATTCGAAGCGTAGGCAAAGAGCTCAAGATCCCACTTGGCATCGAGGACATCTATCTCTGCGTTCCTCTTCTCTTCATCATCCTTCGCCACGATCTTCATTCTCTTCTGTTCAAGAATGAGAGCCGCTAAGACTCGATTGCATTCCATCTTATTGGTGAGCATAGAACTCATAACTTGGACAGAGGACATAATCATAGATGCTCGTTCTCTATCTACCTGAAAGTTAAGGTCCGCAGTGAACTTAGCTACCTGTCTCGTCTTCTCTGCCTCGATGTTGGCTGCACCTATCGTAAAGGCAGATGTCATAACGGCCCCTATATCACGCATCCCAGACTGGAAGCGAGCATATGTAGCAGTATCAATAGCAGTATCAAGATCAGTTGCAAACGATGCTGCCTTTGCTGTAACGTAGCTAGAAGGAAGAACAACTGCGTCAATCTGTGCAACCGCTGCAGCTGCCATTGCGTCGAAGTCAGTATGATAAGAGAGAGCAACAGCAAGAGCACTAAAGGCAGAGATAGCAGTCTCCTGTGCTGTAATGTCAGTATCAGGAGCATATGCAGTTAAGCCTGTATAAGGAGAAGTCGCTAGACCAGTATTGATACAGTCAACTATACTACTCGTAGGTGTATCTGCTCCTCCTCCATCCAGCAACAGTCCATGAATCGTCTTCATGTACGCAGGATAGTCTATCGTACCGCTACTCCCTCCAGACCCTCCACCTGAGTTTCCGCCTCCACTCATTACCTTACCTCCTATGGTAATTTATTTACCAAAGTTGTTGACGTCAATAGATATCAATGTATTCTCTACGTCTCCACCATAGAATTTAGCGAGCTTCTTAATAAGCTCCACTCTCGTAAAGCCTACCAAGTGTCTGCACCCTTTACTCTTTGCATACTTCATAAGTGTTTCGTAGCCATCTGTCCAGTTCTCTTTCCCTATATTACTCACTCCAAAGAGACTATAGATCAACAGGTTTCTTGTAGATGAGCATGCATCCTCCATGATGGTGGTAGTAACAATAGCTACGATCTTCCTACTCTCCTTATCCACCGAAACCCACGCAACCAGTGAACCGCTTAATAGTGATTCTAGAACCTTATTCAGGTTTACATCTTCTGCTACCGTAGTTGGAGGAAATGAACTCTGCACAGCAAACTTCACTTGCTCCCAGTACTTAGCTACCTGATCCGGAAGTAATTGCACCAGCATAGTTTCCACGCACTCCTCTCTTGTCACTAAGCTTCCACCATAAGCGGAGACTCTCCAGAGTTAGACCATCTATCTTATTCGTCCTTACATTCACTCTCATCTCTACGCCACTTACGATAGGAGATGCAACGCCATTAGGATTAGTTCTCACCCACTTGGTAGATCGAAAGGGCTGAGTCCTATTAGCTCTAGTCTCTATCATAACCTCAGCATAGACATCAGAAGGAAGCGTACCGTTTAGGTCGACCGTCTCTATCGTCTTAATAGCGTTTATCCCTAAGTCAATAATATCACTCTGGAAAAGGAAGCAGTTGTCATCGACCTGACTATAAGCTCCAATAGGTAGCGTGTTAATGTAGTCAAGATCGCTACTATCCGTAACCGCTGCGTTTCGATAGCTTATGATAGACGTGATGCACTTGTTGATTCTTGTTAGCTCACCCTCTCGAAAGAGGAAGCTCTCCTTCCCATTACCAATGTAGAATTCTTCCTCTTGATCGTTGTAGACTATGTTAACAAGATCTTCTCCAGTCGCTATGCTATGGTTCTTCTGAGCCGCTGCAAAGAACTCTCCATAGCCTATCTTATCAACAACAGGATTACCGTAGTTGTCAAGTGTAACCTTCCATATATAGCCCTCTCGATCAACCAGGATATGCAACGAATCACTTCCACCTACAGCTAGAGGGTTCCTAATCCCTATATTCCGAAGGTGCTTAATGCCAAAGGTAGGTGCAGGATTCTCAACTGGCCGCATCTCGAAGCAACTAAAAGTTCCGTAAACAATAACCTTCTTTCCTAACTTAAGACAGCGGAGAAGAATCTCATTATCATCTGTAGGAGCAAAGGTGAAACCAGCTACATTCGAGATCGAAGTGGCAGTCTTTCCTAAGAACTTGAAGGCACCTATCTCACTCCACCTTACGATCCTTGAGTTTGATGGAAACGTAGTTGAGTCCGTTCCTCCACAGACTATAACCTGACCCTCAAAGAAGCAGGCTGCAACTGGCTGATCCCAAGTTACGTCCCAATGAGTTCCTCCTGTACTACCTAAGGTTGCCTTGTTAAAAGCTACCCATGCTGTATTCGTATAATCATAGTAAACAAGAAGATCTCCACTTGCAAAGACAGGAAAGCCTGGACAGTTAGCTAACGTCCACGGCCAGTTTACATTGCCACTATAGAGAGAAGAAACCTTCGTTGCTGTCCAGACTCCAGCTGTGAAGACTACTTGGTAAAGGCCATCTCTCTTTCCAATAAAGATCCCAGTGTCAGTCTGGAAGAACTGAGGAAAGGGCCAGTCGAAGGTAAGGGATAGTGTAGTTGCTCCGTAGACAATAGTAGGAGCGTTCATAATATCAGGACTATACCCCTCTAGCCCATGCTTCCTACCTCGTACACCTCGACAGTCTATCGCGTAGCCACTATTCTTCTGACTCGACTTATCCAGTCGAAGTCCATGAACCTTAATGTCAGTAGGAAAAGATTTCATCTTCTATTCCTCAATAGCAAGTGTCTTACCTTCTGCCTCTTGCCTTATCGGGATGATAGAGAAGCCAAGAGCGATAGATATCGAGCCAACCTCTTCAGGTGCGCGGTCTATCTCAAGAAGATAGAAGACAACCTTATCTCCTTTCTTCACTCCAACAGATGTCTCGAAGGAACCTATACTATTCGCTATAGGAAAGGATGCACCTGCAGAAGCTCCTTTACTCTCTACAAGCATAGAGATCTTAGCACCCTTAAACTTAGTGCACTGAACCTCGAGACAGACGCTCTTTATCGTTCCCTCTATTGAGGAGAGAAACGTATAGAACATCCCTACTCCAGGGATATCATCTCGATAGGCTGAGATAGGACAGGGAGGCATAAGAACGGAGATAGTCTTCTTCTCCCGTCTAGCTAACCGGCCAAGGATAATCTCAGCGTGCTTAAGCTTTTGCTCTACTGTGTTTCCATTAAGAAGTAGCTCTCTCACGTTAGCCTCCCATCTGCATATCACCGACAAGGTCTTCTTCAACCGAGTCATGGTCAAGTCCAGATACATCTTCCATCAACGTAGCCTTGAAGTCCTTCGCCCCTTCCGTATTCCTATAGAAGCCTTCCAACCTAAACAACGCTGCCTCGATAAGGATCTCAGGAAAGACCTCAGTCCAGTAGCTCTTAACCTGAGTCCAAGTGGAGCCACTAAGCGTCGCAGACAGCGTTGGGCTATAGAACAGTCCCCAGATGATGCAGGTATAGGCAACATCAGGAGGTGGCATTATTACTACTCCATGGTAGTTAAAATGCTGAGCAGGAGCTGTGGCACTATACGTTAGAATGTCTGCGATATCATATAGACCAGTTGTTGTGACTAGCGTATCAGGAGCAGGACGAAAGACTGCAGGTGCGTAGTACTCTGGAGTACCCTGCGTAACGCTAGCAAGCTCGTCTGAGTACTCCGTCCTTAGCTGCTGCATCGTGCAGGGAGTTAGCTGAATCTTCCCATCGCTGTTAGCAATCCAGACCTCTTTAATCGCTCTAATCCCTGTCGTCTTCGCTATATACTCTCCAGCTGCCAGTGCAACAGGATAGCGAGCCCACATCTTGTTACTGACGAGAAGTCGATCCAGGTACTTCTGCCCGCTGTTGATGAAGAAGTCAGCACCATCATCTTCATCTGTTGACTTTATCAAGTCGTAGCGACCAGAGAGCTCGACGAACTTCTTCCTTACATCCTTGTAGTCCATACTATCTCCTTAGCTAGCGATAGTAGACAATCGCCTTAGCACCTGTACCAGTTACTGTGATATAGATACCAGTCTTCACCTTGACAGGAAAGCTAGTGAAGAAAGAGCCAAAGTTACTCGCCGCTGCCACTGTTCCCTTAAAGAGCTCAGTTCCAGTTGCTGACAGTGCATCATAGATAATAACAGATGCATCTACTGATCCATTCGTTATGATAAGGACTCCTCCAAACTGACCAGCTCCTGTCTTGATAATAACAGAGCTCTGAAGTCCACTTGACTTATACTGATTCTCATTCATCTTAGCTCTCCTTTGGTAAATAATTTACCATAGTTTCGGTTCGATAAGGAGGAGAGAGCCTCTGGAGTGACCCTCCCCTCCTATCTCGCCGCTTGAGAGGAGTAGAGCGCGGCGATTACAGATCGTTATCCGTGCCTACTCCATTAAGGAATCCCATCGTGCTCGGGTGATGCAGCTCGAGGGAAGCCTCAGTCAGGAACTCTTCGTCCGTTCCATCCTTACGAGAAGCGTTAGTCCCAGGACCACTCTGCTTTGCCTGACCTTCTCCGTAGAAGTTCGTATCGTCGATGAAGCGATACTTCAGATTCTCCGGTT
>JBAZAY010000110.1:0-5380 GCA_041671725.1 Gallionella sp.
GCCGCACCTAAGCCACTGCTAATAAGACGCAACAAAACTGCATCTAAGCCACTACTTATGCGGACAACAGCTTTTTCTAGGATCAATCAAAAATGGCTGTTGAGTGTGCGTGCAGCGTATCCGGATGAAGCACGCAGCTATGATCGGTCGTACCAAGTTCTACCTGCAACGTACTGTGCCCGATGGCGTAGCGCTCTTTCAACGTCTGCACAATATCGTCCATGAAAGCGTCGCCGGGATAACCCTCCGGCATCACCAGATGAACCGTCAAAGCGCTCTCGGTCGTGCTCATACCCCATATGTGCAGATCGTGAATATCGGCGACACCGGGACATTGCCTTAGATAATTTTCCAGAGCGGCTGCGTCGATGTTTGCAGGAACAGCATTCAATGCCAGTCGCAACGACTCGCGCAGCAGCCCCCAGGTCCCCGTCACGATCACGGCCACGATCACCAGACTGATAACCGGATCAAGCCAGTACCAGCCTGTGAACATCATCGCAACACCGGCAATCACCACCCCCAAGGAGACTGCGGCGTCGGCCAGCATATGAAGATAAGCCCCCCGGATATTCAAGTCGCCCTGACTGCCCTTGACGAACAGCCACGCCGACACCCCGTTGATAATGATGCCAATACCCGCGACCAGCATGACCGTCCAGCCATCCACCGGATAAGGTTGCGAAAAGCGCTGCATCGCCTCCAGCGCAATCGCCCCGCACGCCACCATCAGGAACATCGCGTTTGCCAGCGCCGCCAGAATCGAGGTACTGCGCAGACCGTAGGTGTAGCGCCCGCCCGGTGTCTTGCGGGCAAGAATGGCCGCACCCAGTGCCAGCAGCAGCCCCAGCACATCGGACAGGTTGTGACCGGCATCGGCCATCAGCGCCGTCGAGTTGGCCGCGAGGCCACAGGCGAACTCAACCACGACAAAAATCGTATTCAGTGCAATGGCGATGACAAAGGCACGACTGTTCGGATCGCCGTGTTGATGATGCCCTCCGCAATGCGCATCGTGTTGATGGTTATGTGACATTAGTTTTGCTCTCGGATGATGGCAAGATTTATCCTCAGACAACATCAAACAGCCAGGCATCCATCGCCAGCAAGCCATAGCTCATCACCTGATTCAGGTGTTGAGCGTTATCAATCCGGGTCGCCGCACCAAGGGCTGCAAACAGCGGCAGCAAATGCTCGTCGGTCGGATGGTTCATCTCTGCGTGGGGTGCAAGTGTACGATAGGCGCAGAGCGCAGCCAGATCGCCCTCCTCGATTTTTACCGCGATCCAGTCGCAGAATTCGACAACCCAAGCTGGTACAGGCGCACCTTGAGGATGACGGAAAATAGCGCGCAGATTGTGCGTAAGCGAACCGCTGCCAACGATCAACACGCCCTGTTCACGCAACGGACGCAACGCACGACCCAGCGCAAGATGCCAGGCGGGATCCTGTTCCGGCTGAATCGAGAGTTGTGTGACAGGAACATCAGCTTGCGGATACATCAGACTTAAAGGAATCCACGCGCCGTGATCGAGACCGCGCGTGTCGTCCAGCGCTACCTGCATCCCTGCCTGACGCAACACCTGCGCCACCGCTTCCGCCATTTTTGCTGCGCCGGGCGCGGGATAGCTCAGCTTGTATAACTCTGCTGGGAAACCGCTGAAATCGTGTATGGTTTCAGGCTCAGCAGCAGCGCTGACGGTCGGGATACGGGTTTCCCAATGTGCGGAAAGCACCAGAATGGCGGAAGGTTTGGGGAATTGAGCAGCAATCTGTCGCCAGGCCGCGCCCGTCTCCCCCGCTTCGAGCGCCAGGCTGGGTGCACCATGAGACAAAAACAGGACAGGCATCATCATATGCGGATGCTATCACTCAACTTCCAGAAACGACGAACTTATCCGCAGATTACACAGATTCACGCAGATCAAATACCGAACACGACCAACCCACAGGCGCGACAGTTTTTAACACAACCATATGATTACGTTAATAAATAATCACAAACACCCGACCACACTGCCATTTCAGGATCATCGGGGTGAGCATCTTCGCCATGCCCGCCAAGTTTTCAGTGACGCATGGCCTGTCTACTCCAGCCGTGTTTAATCTCGGATAATCCGCGTAATCTGCGGACAATATTTTTCACAGTTACAATAGCCGCATCACAATTGAGGGACGATCATGGAATATCGGAAATTAGGCGACAGCGATCTGAATGTCTCAGCCTTGTGTCTGGGCACGATGACATTCGGCGAACAGAACAGCGAGCAGGATGCCCATGCACAGCTCGATCTGGCGGTATCGCACGGGGTAAACTTCATCGACACCGCAGAAATGTACCCGGTAGCCCCCTGCGCTGAAACACAAGGACGCACCGAAAGTTATATCGGCTCCTGGCTCAAACACCAACAACGCGACCGACTGATTGTCGCCAGCAAGATCGCAGGACCTGCGCGAGGTTTTTCCTGGATACGCAATGGCCCGCGCATCAATCGCGAACACATCAATGCAGCGATCGATACCAGCCTGCTTCGCCTGCAGACCGACTATATCGATTTATACCAGATTCACTGGCCTGACCGTTACGTGCCAATGTTCGGAGCGACCAGTTACGATGTCGCGCTGGAACACGACACAGTGCCGATCACTGAGCAATTGCTGGCGCTGGCAGAATTAGTCAAGGCTGGGAAAATCAGGCACATCGGCCTGTCCAACGAGACACCGTGGGGAGTTGGCGAATTCGTACGCTGTGCCGAACAACTGGGCTTACCCAGGATCGCATCAATTCAGAACGCCTACCATTTGATGAACCGCAGCTTCGAAAGCGGATTGGCGGAAGTCTGCCATCACGCCAACGTCGGCCTGCTGGCCTACAGTCCACTCGCCTTCGGACATCTCACCGGCAAATACCTCGCCGATCCACAAGCCCATGGTCGCATCACGCTGTTCCCCGGTTTCGGCCAGCGCTACAACAAGCCCAACGTATCGGCCGCCAGCGCAGCCTATGTACATATTGCACAGCAAGCGGGGCTAAGCCCAGCCCAGATGGCACTGGCCTACGCCCGCACCCGCTGGTTCACCGGCAGCGTCATCCTGGGCGCAACCACGCTGGCACAATTGACGGAAAATCTGGAAAGTCACGATGTTGTGCTATCTACCGACGTGATCGAGCAGATCGAAGCGGTGCACAAGCTATACCCGAATCCCGCCCCGTGAAAAAAATGCCGTCTACCGGATAAGTATTGCAGGACACAAGCCACATCTCCGCCAAACAGGCATCCATCATGGATGCCTGTTTTTTTGGTCGCACTTCGTCAATTTATATCAACCTGGAAAAGCTGTTGTCCGCAGATTAAATGGATTAACACCGATTAAACAAATACTTATACACACACTTGGCTCACCATTTGGGTGAAGAATAATTATTTCGTAACTTGTTGTTAATCTGCGCGAATCTGATAAAACGACTAGCCATTCCACTAAGCAACCAAAGAATGATCGCTAAGTGGCTGATTATACGGATAGAACTGAGGTTTTCAGGATAAAGAAACTTTCGCTAGGTGTTTTCCCTAGTTAAAGAATAGATGATGCCCCTATAGTCACTAAGGATTAGTGAGACTACGATTCGCACATGTTCCACGGTTTGTATAGCGGTAGTTGTTATGGGGCAGCGCTGTTCCGCTGCATGTGAAATATTACCCTCTTAAACTCGACGCATTATTGTTTTGACTGAGGGGTCTACTATAGAAAAGGGCGTAATGGCATCTAAAGTAATCCATATTTTTTTGCTGGCAGCATAGTTTTTACCATCGTTTCAACAAAAAACAAAAACGTTCAAAACAATAAATTGGGAGTTAGTTATGAAGAAAGTTACAGGAGCGGGAGCAATAGCCTGCATGTTGTTCGCATCGGGCGCACAGGCAGCCATCACCAACATTGACGGTCAAGCTGGCGGCGGACTGGTGCCTTGGGCGCTTTTATCCTCTGGCCCGACGGTTGCGCTCACCCATCTCGGCACACCAAAGCTGGGTATCAACAGCTTGGCTGTCAACACCAGCTTTGCGAACTTGGTTGAAGTTTCTTATGCGCGCAACATGCTGAATGTGAACGGCACAGGACTCTCAGCGCTTGGCGCAGATACCAACAATGTCGACAATTTCGGCCTGAAGGTGAAACTGAACGACATGAGCGATTCGATGCCGCAATTCGCGCTCGGCCTGGTGTACAAGAATGCCAGCGGCAATTTGGCCAATTTACTCAATACACCAGCCTTCGGCATCAATAAATCGAGTGCTGACGTCTACGCTGCTGCAAGCAAGATCGTGAACATCGGCGGCAAGAATGTGTTGCTGAACGGCGTATTGCGCGCGTCCAAGGCTAACCAGCTGGGCCTGCTCGGTTTCGGCGGCGGAACAACTGCCGGTTCAAAGACCGGTTACAGCGTCAACCCCGAATTGTCCGTCGAAATTTTTGCAGCTGAAAATGTCATTGTCGGTGCAGAGTACCGCGCCCAACCGAGCAATGGCGTGACTGCTACCGATGGCGTATTGCATCAAAATGCTGCATACGACTTCCACATCGTATATGTCGCCAACAAGAACTTTACGCTGACTGCAGCCTACACCAACCTGGGCCAGGTTGCTCCTGGATTCACGGGTAGCAACAAGCAAAATGGCATGTTGCTGCAAGGTCAAGTCAACTTCTAAACCCGCAATAAATCGTTATTTAGTTGGTGCTTTTCACGTCATCACTGCTTTCCCCCTGACGGTGATGACGTGTTTTTTTCTGCCGTACTTTATTCAGTCTATCTGGCACAACTGAGGCCACGAGCTGTTGCCCCTTTGCAATCCGCTCATATCAAACATTGAACGTCCTGTATGAACTGGGCTCTTCACCCGACTTGCAAACAATCTGAATTGCACCGGCTTATATAGACACTTCTGAAGCGTTGCCATCTGGAATCTCGTCAGACGCTGTCTGGATGCGGAATTTCACAAACGTCAGCTTTCAGACTGTATATTTTCAACCACAAGAGTCGCTTGCCGCCTCACAATCTCGTAATCTACTGAATAAAAACAATATTTTACAATACGCACCATTACCCCGTCATTCCCGATTTTTCGAAAATGACGTTGTCTCGGTCTGATTGCCCATCATGAATATCCAACCAACCCTGCCCTGCATCACTCACTGGTTAGCGGCGGCCCTTCTTCGACGCTGAGCTCTTCGGCGAACACCGGGAACAACAGCGTCGCCACGGAGGACAGATATGGCCTTTCGGTTATCTGGTCATGCAACGATTCCCGATGATCGAGGGTCGCTATGAATCAGCTGGCATGACGACCCTCGTTTCCCGTGGCACGGGGACCTGGGGACCTCG
>JBAZAY010000111.1:0-5244 GCA_041671725.1 Gallionella sp.
TGCAGAATTTCAGGAAACCCTGGCTGAGGCTGCCAAAGCCTGCGCGATCCATGGCTTGGGAAACCACCGCACCATCACTCGGCCACATGTAACTGTAGGTGTCCTGGTTAAACTGGCGAATGTCGGTATCATTGGCGGCGATCACCGCGCCACCATTGTCGATCTGTGTACGCAACACCAACAGGCTGCGCTTATATAGCGACACCAGCGCAGCTGGCAACCCGCCGAAATCTCTGTCCCCAGCCGATACCCAATGCCGCCAGTAATCGATGTTTCGTTCAATCAAGCGGTCTGGCCCGATTTCCGCCACCAGTCGATGCAGTTCTTCGACCTCGCTATATTTTTCCCCCACTGCCACCCAGTAGTGGCAAACACTTTCCTGTCCTGCGGCCAGGTCAAGATGCATACCGATCACCGAGTCTACCGCTCCCTGAGAGATGGGGTTGCCTTCCAGCTCGCCGTCTTCCGCATCCCGCCAGGTTCCTTCCAGCCCGTGGTGACGTTTGGTTCCGGTGGAGAAATGCGTGACCCCGAGCGTGGTTTCGGTGGCGCAACTCATCAAAAAATAGCGCGGCCCCTTGTAGTGGATCAGGCTTGCGTTTTTGGGGTCAAAAAAAACCGTATCACCAATCTCGTTTTCCAGCGCGTTGATATCGGCGTGAAAGAACAGACGTAGCGATAACGCTCTGGGAGACAGGTTCTGCACCCTCACCCGCCTGATCAAAATATTTTTTTCGTAATCGACGGTGTCAGTAAAACAAAAGCGCAGTGGCAAATGTGAATGCGTAGCGGTGACATCTGTTACCAAGGCATCGGTCACGTAATCCAGATGCAGCGTCCAGTTCTGGCAATTAAGCCAGGAAAACTCGCCATCCAACCACACGCCGAAACGCCAGGGATATCCCAGCGCGTGGTTCTCCTTACCGATGCGCGGAAAATAGAAATCTCGCAACTGGTAATCGAAATCGAAAGCGACAAGCAGCGTGCCATTTCCGATGGGAACATCACGCGGCATGAGATTACCCCCGATTAGTGGTTATATCGCCATGGTGCCTGAACAAAATTAACTGCACGGCCAATCGTTTTCTACAGTTAGCCCACTATATACCAGGGGACGGCGTCCAACGTATTTTTCACATGACGGGAATGTAGACTGAGATTCAGTCAACCGCCCGCTTGCGAGCGCCTTGTCACTGACAGGCGTTGCCTGACGTAAAGAAAGCGCTTAAGCCCGTTCTAAAAAACCTTGTTCATGCTTTCATCTGCCATGACGCGACAAAGGATTCGACCTGGTTCGGTTTGCGCAGCATCTTGTTCACAGCGTCCTGGTGCGCAGTTTCTGCGACGATCAGATCGCGGGCGTATTCTTCCAGACGGACATCCTTGTCCTTCACGAGATCGAGCAGTTCATAATAGCTCGTCAGCGCTTCAACTTCATGCGCCAGTGACTCGCGCAGAATGTCGCCGATATCATGGGTATGCGTTTCCACCAGCGGTCCGATGCCCAGCGATGGGTGCCCGCCCAGCCAAGTCACCAGTTCACCCGCCATCCGCGCATGCGCAAGCCCCTCCTCGGCCTGCTTCTGCAACCAGCCGACGATGGGAATGCGGTTGTAGCCATATACCATCAGTGCGTAATGCGTGTAATACACTACGCCTGCCAGTTCCAACGCCAGAATGCGGTTAAGCGTTTTGAGTACAGCGTCTTTGTCCACGGATATCTCCTTTTAATGGACGCGCTCATCGAGTTCTATGTCTCGCATACATGCTGTAACAATCAACGGCGTCCAGTTATTTCATAAGCCTATAAAAAGCATTTAGCCACAGAGAACACCGAAATCACCGAGTAAAGCGGGGTAGGCAGGGATGATGCCCTGCGGGCATCAACTCGCAATCGCTTCTCGCAGGGATTTTGCCCTGTGGGTAAAAACTCGCAAAACAGATAGTTACAATAAGTTTTTCAATTACCTTTTGGGTGAGTCAACAAAAAGTGAAAAACCCATGAAACTCTCTGTGAGCTCTGTGGCTCGAACTGCGGTTTTCAGGATAAGCAAAACAATTGCTCCCTTCATGTCGCGCGTTTCGTAGAACTGTTCCTCTATGAATTCGTGCAAACCAATACTGAAGCTTTCAATTCCCTATAGTTACTGGTTTTCCGGCAAAAACAACGTTTTTAACGCGTATTTCTGTTCGGAGCTTAACAGCGATTCCTGCTTGATTTTATTGATGTAATTGGCGCGTCTGAGTGAATATGACCCCGACGGGACGAACTGTCGCTCCAATACAGTCGGGTTGATCATATAATCTTCACGTATAACTTCTAGATAAGCTGATCCTGTCATGATGGCTCTCTGTGTGGTGGACGGGAATGGTAATCACCATTTGGAAGCGTTATTTTGACGGTGTGGCCGGTCTTAAAACATCAGCGCTTTGCTGAGTAACCGTTAAGCAAATTGTGGAATATTCTATCGGTGTTTGTCCTATATCATTGCTGTCCACACCGGCTTCATTGTTCCTGTTCTGTGTCAGCTGCGATGCATTTCCCCCTCAGTCCGGTGTTGCAGGTACTGACCACCCGCCGCCCAGCGCCTTGTATAACTGCACCAAAGAGACCTGCCTGTTGCGATAAGCCTGCACCCGCTGCAACTGGGCGGCATACAGACTGTTGCTCGCATCGATCACTTCGAAGTACGAGGAATAACCTGTCTCGTACCGACGCAGCACATGTGAATTTGCCTCCTGCAAAGACTTGACCTGCTGCTCCTGGTCGCGCAAAAACTCGTTGTAACTTTGCCATGCGACCAGCGCATCGGACACCTCGCGAAACGCCTGCGCAACAGTGCTCTGGTACTGGAGCAGCGCCTGCTCTTCGCGCATTCTGGCAGCATCGAGCTGGTAGCCGTTGCGCTGGGAGTCGATAATTGGCTGCAGGAAACTCAGGCCGTACGACCACACCTGTGACGGACCACTGAACAGGCCGGAGAACGCCAGGCTTTGCGAGCCGTAGCTGCCGGTCATGGATATGGTCGGGAACAGCGCGGCCTTTGCCGCCCGTACGTTGGCCGTCGCGACTATCAGTCCGGCCTCGGCCTGGCGCAAGTCGGGGCGGCGCTCGAGTAAAGTCGATGGCAGACCTGCAGGAATTTCAGGCGAAATAGCCATGAATGCCTCGTCCAGTGTCCCTCTTGCGACCGCATCCGGATTTTTCCCCAGCAGAATCTGCATCTGGTTTTCAGTCTGCGCTATCTGGCGCCCGATGTCCGACTGGTTGGCCTTGACCGATGCCATGCTTGCTTGTGCACGGCTCACATCCAGGCTGGACGCCGCTCCCTGGCGAAACTTGCTTTGGGTGAGCGCCAGGAATTTCTCGCTGTTGGCGATGGCGCTCAAAGTGATGTGCAATTGCTGGTCGAGTGCCAGCAGGTTGAAGTAGGCGGCCGCGACATCGCTCACCAGCGTCACCTTCACCGCATCGCGCGCATACTCCGTGGCGAGCAGGTTGGCACGGGCTGCATCGCTCAGGCTGTCGAGTCGACGCCACAGATCGACCTCGAATGAGACCTGCGTCAAACCGGACGCGACTTCGAACGTGGCGTATCGGCCCACCTGCAAGGTGCGTTGCCGCGTGTCCCCCACAGTGACGTCGACTCGCGGGAACTGGGCCAGCCGGCTCACCCCGACCTGGGCTCGCGCCTCTGCCATGCGGGCAGCGGCGATCTTTACATCGCGGTTATTTTCCAGCGCGGTTTGCAGAATCTGCTGCAGCTGCTTGTCCTGATAGACTTCCCACCATCCGAGATCGGTGAAGGATTTGGCGCCAGGCTTCTCTTGCTGAAAACGGTAGCTGCCAGGCACATCCAGATCAGGGCGATGGTATTCAGGCCCCACCGAACACGCCGCCAACGTACCCGCACCCATCATGATCGCAGCCATCGTTCTCATGGTTTTCCTGCCTCTTGCTCTGTCAGCACAGCCGCCTGCAGATTGTCCTCAATCGCTTCGTTGCGGAATGGCCGCTTGCGTTCGCTGATGCGCTGTATGACCACATAGAAGACCGGAATCACGAAAATGCCGATCAGGGTGGCGAACAGCATGCCGAACACAACGGTGGTGCCGATCGACTCTCTGGCACCTGAGCCTGCGCCGGTAGCGATTGCCAGCGGTAACGTGCCGAAGATGAAGGCGAAAGACGTCATCAGGATAGGCCGCAACCGCAATTGAGCCCCGCTCCTGGCCGCCTCGACGATGCCGGCTCCGCGTTCATGGGCGAGCTTGGCGAACTCGACGATCAAGATGGCATTCTTGGCAGCGAGTCCGATCAGCATGATGAGCCCGATTTGCGCATACACATTATTGGCAAACCCGCGCAGCGCAAGACCCGAGAAGGCGCCGAGCACGCCGAAGGGTATGACCAGCAGGATGGCCACCGGCATCGCCCAACTCTCGTACAGAGCTGCCAGCACCAGGAACACAAACATCAGCGACAGCACGAAGATGTAGCCCGTCTGACCTCGGACCCGCTCCTCCTGAAAGGTGGCGCCGGACCACTCATAGCCATAGCCATGGGGTAGCGTCTTGGCCACCTCTTCCATGGCCTGGGCTGCCTGCCCGGAGCTGAAACCGGGTGCGGGAACCCCGTTGACGGTGGCAGCGCGATAGATGTTGTAGCGCTCGAAGAATTCCGGACCGTTAATGGTTCTGGGCTTCAGCACTGCCCCGAGCGGCACCATGTTGCCATTGGCGTTGCGCACATAATAGCGGTTGATGTCTTCCGGTTTTGCCCGTGCATTTCCCTCGGCCTGCGCCTGCACCTTGAAAGTGCGGCCGAACAGGTTGAAGTCGTTCACATAGTAGCCGCCCATGAAAGTCTGCAGCGTGAAAAACAGGTCGCTCAGGGATATGCCCAGGGACTTCACCTTTTCACGGTCCATCTGATATTCGATCTGCGGGATACGGTCATCGTAGTTGGCGAACACGAAACCGATCTCCGGCCGTTTGCGTGCCTCACCCAGCAAATGTTGCAGTTCCAGTGCAAACTGTTTCGGGTCACCGCCCGCCCGGTCCTGCAGGACGAATTCGAAGCCGCCGGCAGTGGAGAGGCCGCGTATCGGCGGCGGATTCAGCACCAGCACGTTGGCATCCTTGATCTCCCGGTTGAGACGCATGCTCAGCGTGTGCAGGATTTCGCTGGCGGATTCACCGGGCCCCTCCCGCTCCGCCCAGGGTTTCAGTCTGATAAAGGAC
>JBAZAY010000112.1:0-5089 GCA_041671725.1 Gallionella sp.
CGCTGCGCAAGGCTAAATCCTGCAGTTGATTGGTCAGTGAGTTGATTTGTTCGGCTTCCATGATATTGTCCTGAGCTTGGCTAAGCGGTTGATTTTAAAAACATTTATCCGTAGATTAAACGGATTGACGATGGTTAATCGCAGGATTGCACCGCGTCGATAATTTACCACTCCAGATGGAGAGGGAAAATCTTCTTGCCGGATAAATCTGCGTAATCTGCGGATTAAATCAGTGTTTTTAGATTAATTGCGTGCTGAAAAGGGTGCAATTATAGCGCAATCAGGCCGATCAGCATGCCGCAGGCGATGACCGCGAAGCCGGTGGCAACCTGTTTGGCAAGTTCGCGCCCGCCGATGAAAACCACCATGCCGAACTTGAAAGCCAGGTTGGACAGATATGCAATGGTGATGGCCGTCACGGTCTGATGTTCGTTCAACTGACCGAGATTGAACAGGCGCAGGCTGGACAGGGTGATTGCATCCACATCGGTCAGCCCCGATACCAGCGCGACGATGTATAAACCCTGACTGCCCGCAATATCCTTCATCCATGCCGTACCAATCAACACCACGACATACAGCAAGCCAAAGCCGATGGCGGTGTGCAATTCGGCAGGGTTGGAGGTTTCGGGGACAAAAAGTTCTGTCTGCTTGCTGAACTTGCGCCAGTTATACAACGTGACCAGCAAACCGAACACCAGACCGCTGGCCAGTACCGGCAGCAAGCCTGGCAGTGCACCATAAGCTACCATTGCGCTGACCATCATCAGGCGTACGATCACCACCATGCTGGCAATGACGATCACCGATCCGGCCAGGTTCAACATGGCTTGACTGGTCTTGCTGTGCTTTGCATAAATCATCGTGGTGGCGGTGCTGGAGGCCAGCCCGCCGAAAATACCCAGAACAGGCGCGCCATAACGGGTTCCGGCTACATGTAGCGCTGCATAACCCGCCAGACTGATGCCGGAGATCAAGACCACCATCAGCCATGCCTGATGCGGGTTGAAGGCAAGATAAGGGCCATAACTCTGGTTGGGCAGGATAGGCAGGATGATGAAGGTCAATACGGAAAATTGCAGTACGGCGACCAGATCGCGACGCGTAAGTTTTTGTGAGAATCCGCGCAATTCGGGTTTGAAATAGAGCAGGGCGGTAACCCCTATCGCCAGCATTACGGCGAGTTTGGACATGTCATACCAGATCATCGCGCCCAGTCCGTAACTGAGCAGTAAGGCAATCACGGTGGTGGTGCCAGGATCTTCATCCTGACTGTGTATGTAGGACGCGATAATCATGCCAGCCACAGCGATCAGGCCTGTGATCAGCAACCAGGGGGAGCCGAGCTTCGTTGAGAGCAGGGCGGCCAGTGTGCCGAAAATGGCGACCAGTGCGAAGGTGCGTAGCCCGGCACGGGCTGATGGATTGCGTTCGCGCTCCAATCCGATCAGCAGTCCAATGGCAAGGCTGGTGAGGAACTGCGGCAAGGCTTCGATGCCGTTGATTTGCAGAAAACCGGTTTCCATCGTGTTACCCCTTAAATCAGGAGTGAGAAGTAAGGATTAAGAAACGAAGAGCGAGAAAGATCCGCAGCGCCGCTTTTAACTTGATCCGCAATCCTTGGTCCTGTTTTTTTACTCCCAATGCCGAACGATGAGTTGCAGGCTCTGATTGCCATTGTATTCGTTGATGCTCAGGCTGTATACGGCATGGATGTATTCCGGCAACGGTGCGTTTTGCCCGAACAGGATGGCGTCGATCATATTGCCATCATCCGTAGCCAGTCGCAGTTTCAGGTGTTTCTCGCCGACCACGCGCTGATTCAGCACCTCGAAATCGTCGTCGAATTGTGGCGCAGGGAATCCTTGCCCCCAGACCTGTTCATCCAGCAGGCGGGCAGCGTCGAGCGTCATGCCTGTCGAATCGAGCGGACCATCGGTTTCGATGCGTTGCGTCAGATCGTCGGCGCTTAGTAACTCGCCGGCAACCTGCTCGAAGGCCGCGACAAACTGTTCAAAATCAGCCTCATCGATGCTGAGTCCTGCAGCAGCGCTATGCCCGCCGAATTTTTTGATCAGTTTCTGGTGACGTTTGCTGACCAGATCCAGCGCGTCGCGCAGATGGAGGCCGGCGATGGAACGACCGGAACCTTTCAATTCACCATTGTTGGATTGCGCAAAGGCAATCACCGGCCTGTGGAATTTGTCTTTGAGGCGCGAGGCGAGGATGCCGATCACACCCTGATGCCAGGTTTCATCGAACAATACCAGGGAATTTCCGTAGGGTGCGCTATGCGCACCCTGGTGCGTGGAACGCACCTTACAATCGATTTTTTCCAGTGCTGTCAATGCACTCTGTTGCATCTCCGTCTCGATGCTGCGCCGTTCCCGGTTCAGGGTGTCAAGTTGGCTGGCGATCTGCATGGCAACGGTGGCGTCATCGGTCAGCAAGCCGTTGATCCCCATGCTCATGTCATCCAGACGTCCTGCCGCATTCAGTCGGGGACCCACGGTAAATCCTAAATCAAGGCTTGCAACCTTGTTCGGCGTCTTTTTCGATACCTGCAACAGTGCATTGATGCCGGCACAAGCACGCCCGGCGCGTATGCGTTGCAAGCCTTGTTGCACCAGAATGCGGTTGTTTTGATCCAGCTTGACCACGTCGGCGACCGTGCCCAGAGCGACCAGATCGAGTAATTCAAGGAGTTTTCGTCCGCGCTCTTCGGTCATCTGCCCTCTGGTGCGCAATTCGGCGCGCAAGGCCAGCAATACGTAGAACATCACGCCCACCCCCGCCAGATTTTTGCTGGCGAAACTGCAACCGGGTTGATTGGGATTAACGATACAGGCAGCCGCAGGCAGTGTGTCGCCCGGCAGATGGTGGTCGGTGACGAATACCTGCATGCCCAGTCGATTGGCCTCGGCCACGCCGTCTACGCTGGCGATGCCGTTATCTACCGTGAGCAGAATATCGGGCTTCAATTGCGCCGTGCCCGCAAGATCGCGAGGGTCTTCTCCTAAAAACATAGTCGCGCTATTCGCTCCTTGTTTTGAGCGAAGGGGTACGTCCGAGGGTGCCCCGCCGCTGTACAGCGACCCTTTCGCCGCCAGATGAACAATCTCCGGCGTCAGGCCATAGCCGTATTCAAAACGGTTAGGCACGATGAAGTCAACGCTGGCGCCAAAGGCACGCAAGCCACGCACCGCAACCGCACAGGCTGTAGCGCCATCGCAGTCATAGTCGGCGATAACCAGCAGCTTTTTCTGTTCCGCGATCGCATTCGCCAGCAAACGCGCCATTTCACGCGCATTCTTTAAGTTATCGAAGGGCAGCAGATGGGCAAAGGACGTTTCCAGTTGCAGGCGATCCTCAATGCCGCGCGCCGCGAAAATTTTCGCCATGGCAGGCGGATAGCCCTCTTCAAGTAGATGTTGCAGTGCGGTCGCCGGGATTTCGCGTGGTGTGATTTGTGTCATGGTGTGATGAAGTCTCTGAAGTTGACTTAAGTTTAACACCCGGCAGATTCATGTGTTTAAGCGGGTGATCCATATAGTGGATTTGCGCAAAAAATGCTGCGAGGCCAGCGGGCTATATATCTGGCCTCGTTTTTTTCGGTCAGGTGAGCTAAAATCGTCAAACTTTTTTAAGTCGGATATATATCGTGGCGCTAATAGTACAAAAGTATGGTGGTACATCGGTCGGCAGTACTGAACGCATCAAGAACGTTGCTCGGCGCATCGCAAAATTCAAGGCCAAGGGGCATCAGGTGGTGGTGGTGCTCTCTGCGATGAGCGGCGAGACCAATCGCTTGATCGGGCTGGCAAAAGAGATACAGGCAAATCCTGATCCGCGTGAACTCGATGTCATTATCTCTACGGGCGAACAGGTGACGATCGGTCTGTTGGCGATGGCACTCAAGGAATTGGGCATTAATGCCAAGAGTTACACAGGTGGGCAGGTCAAGATTCTGACTGACGACGCATTTACCAAAGCGCGTATTGTCAGCATAGACGAGCAAAGCATCCGTGCGGATCTTGCGAATGATTGCGTTGTAGTGGTCGCAGGTTTTCAGGGTATGGACAAGGACGGCAATATCACCACCCTGGGGCGCGGTGGTTCCGACACCACGGGGGTTGCGATTGCAGCGGCATTGCGCGCCGACGAATGTCAGATTTATACCGATGTGGATGGCGTTTACACCACTGACCCGCGCATGGTTCCCGAAGCGCGCCGTCTGAAGAGCATTACCTTTGAGGAAATGCTGGAGATGGCCAGCTTGGGCTCAAAAGTGCTGCAAATTCGTTCAGTGGAATTCGCCGGTAAGTACAAGGTCAAGCTACGCGTGTTGTCCAGCTTCGAAGAAGAGGGCGAGGGCACACTGATTACTTTTGAGGATGAAGATAAAATGGAACAAGCCATTATTTCCGGGATCGCATTTAACCGCGATGAAGCCAAAGTGAACGTATTGGGCGTGCCGGATAAGCCCGGGATTGCCTATCAAATCCTGGGGCCTGTCAGCGATGCGAACATTGACGTGGACATGATCATCCAGAACGTCGGTGTGGACGGCACGACGGATTTCTCCTTCACCGTGCATCGCAATGAGTTTGCCAAGACCATGGATATCCTCAATAACGAGGTGCTGCCGCACATCGGCGCGCGCAAGGTGGTCGGCGACAATAAAGCGGCGAAAGTCTCTGTGGTTGGTGTTGGAATGCGCTCGCATGTGGGCATTGCCAGCAAAATGTTCCGCACCCTTGCAGAAGAAGGTATCAACATTCAGATGATTTCTACGTCCGAGATCAAGATTTCTGTAGTGATCGACGAGAAGTATCTGGAACTGGCCGTGCGCGTTTTGCACAAGGCGTTCGATCTTGACCAGGAAGATGCATAGTTTGCAAAAATAATTTGACAGGGAAGCCCTGAGTCCATATAATGCGCGGCTTCGGAGAGGTGGCCGAGTGGTCGAAGGCACTCCCCTGCTAAGGGAGCATTCGGGGATAACCTGAATCGAGGGTTCGAATCCCTCCTTCTCCGCCAGTAGTTGTTGTTTAAGTAGTAGATGTATAAAGGTTGGTTGTAACAACCT
>JBAZAY010000113.1:0-5071 GCA_041671725.1 Gallionella sp.
GCCGACCCCAACCTCAGGGTCAGCATCACCGCCCCGGCCGGCGATGCGACCAACGTCGGGCAACTGATCGCTCAATCCGGCAGTCTCGGATTGTTCGGTACGGTGGTGCGCAACAGCGGACCAGTCAGTGCCGACAGTGCGACGATGCAAGGCGGCAGGATCGTATTCAAGGCCAGTCAGCGCGTTGATGCAGGTGGTATGGTCAGCGCGCAAGGTGCAGGGGGGGGGCAGATCAAGATACTGGCAGATATGCAGGCCGGCACAGTCAATGTCACCGGAAAACTGGATGCCTCGGCTCCCAGCAGCGGCAACGGCGGTTTTATCGACACCTCTGCGGCTCATGTTCGGGTGGCAAATACAGCGTCTGTGACTACGCATGCGGGTAACGGCACAAGTGGCACATGGCTGATCGATCCGACAGATTTCACCATCGCGGCAACCGGCGGCAACATGACAGGCGCAACGCTGTCAACCAGCCTCGTCGCGGGTAATGTCAGCATACTGAGTAGTTCGGGAACGGGCGGCACGGCAGGCGATGTGAACGTAAATGACGTTGTATCGTGGAGCGCGAACACGCTGACGCTGAATGCGCAGAACAATATCAACATCAACAGCACCATGAACGGAACTGGAACCGCAAGTCTTGCGCTGCTGTATGGTCAGGGCGCGGTGGCATCAGGTAATACCAGTACTTATAACGTGAACGCGCCGGTACATCTTCCCGCCGGGCTAAATTTCAGCACGAAACTGGGTTCTAATGGCTCAGTGGTTAATTATATGGTCATTACCAGTCTGGGGGCTGCGGGTAGCACCACCGGCACCGACCTGCAAGGCATTAACGGCAGTACCTACCGCAATTACGCGCTGGGCAGCAACATCGATGCCACAGCAACTTCTACCTGGAATACGGGAGCCGGTTTTCTGCCGCTAGGTCTTAATGCTACGTTTGATGGCTTGGGTCATACCATCAATAATCTTTTTATCAACCGGCCGACCACAGAATATGTTGGATTATTTGGCAGTGTGAATGCTGTAATTCGAAATGTCGGGTTGGTTGGCGGCAGCGTGACAGGGAATACATGGGTTGGTGCGCTGGTCGGTATTCTTGACAGCGGATCGATTAAGAATGCGTACTCAACGGCCAATGTCAGTGGGGTCGAGGAGGTGGGAGGGCTGGTAGGTAATCTTCAGCCGGATTGTTCAATTACCAATGCGTACGCTTCAGGCAACCTGACACTAATCAGTGGAGTGGGTCGGTATGATGGGACCTCGGGTGGCTGGTTTGGTGGCCTGGTTGGATGGAATAATGGTGCGATAACAAATAGTTATGCGACAGGCAATGTCAACGGCCTCACTGTAGTGGTCAATGCAGGCGGACTGGTTGGCATTCATCAATCTTTTTCAGGTTCTGTGATTACTAATTCTTACGCGACAGGCCGGGTGTCCGGTGCTCGTTCGGTTGGTGGGCTGGTGGGCTTAAATAACAGCGGTAACATTGTTGGCTCTTTTTGGGATACTCAAACATCGGGCACAACAGTGGGTGTTGGCAGTGGTATTTTAACCGGGCCAACAGGCATGACTACCGCGCAGATGCAGCAGCAGGTCAATTTTACGTCAAGCACCCCTGCCAACGGCAACGTGAATCCCGGCTGGAACTTTACCAACACTTGGGTGATGTATAACGGATTTACCTATCCGCTGCTGCGCTCTTTCATGATGCCGCTTACGGTAACGGCAAACAATGCCGGCAAGTCTTACGACGGCCTGGCGTATTCCGGCGGAAACGGCGTGAGCTATTCCAGTTCGCCTAGCGCCAACCTGCTCGGTACGGTGAGCTATGGCGGCACCTCGCAGGGTGCGATAACTCCCGGCAATTATTTTATTATCCCGGGCGGGTTGTATTCCAATCAGCAAGGTTACATCATCAGCTACGGCGATGGCGCACTGACGGTGAATCCGGCCGCACTGAGCGTTACAGCCGTTGCCGCCAGCAAAACCTATGATGGTCTTGCCTACAGCGGCGGCAACGGCGTAGCCTACAGCGGTTTTGTCAACGGCGAAACCAATGCGGTACTGGGCGGGACACTGGCTTATGGCGGCACCTCGCAAGGCGCAATCAATGCGGGTAACTACCTGATCGCTCCGAGCGGCCTGACCTCGGGCAACTACACCATCAGCTACGTGAACGGCGCGCTGACGATCAACTCTGTACCCACACCTGCACCCGTCGCGCCACAGCCCGTAGTTTCTTCATTGGTGAGTATGTCGATACCGACAATCAATATTCCGTTCAATCCGCCAATACAGCAGACATTGACGCAAGCACCGACTATAGACGACATTAACACGCTCGCTCCGACGGCGGCAGGTTCTGACAACCAAGCGGTACAGGATGTGCTGCTCGTTGCAGCAGTGCCGGCAGCTGAAGCGGCGGCACCGTTGCCGGTTTGCCATTAACCTGCCATTGAAAGCGCCAGAACAAACATAAATTGTTGTTTATTTCTCTGTTTGGGACTGGCTTGCTTGCATCGTCGCAACGAAGCGCTGACACCCGTCGAGCTGCGCTTGGTGGAAAGTTGCTGCGGTCATGTGACGGTGACAGATAATTATTTTGTCATAAAAGTTAATACACTGAATGCATTGTATTAATTGCAGTATGGCTGCAGCAGAATCTCGCTGGACACTCAAAAAACATCCGGCTAATGTGCATGGGCGGTTGTTATGCCCGTTAGCCAGCCAAAACCCCATCCACCAACCGCAGGCTTTTTTGCATGCGTTTTGCCAGTTCGAGATCGTGGGTAACGACGATGAAGCTGGTGCCCAGTTGTTCGTTGAGCTGTTGCATCAGATCAAACAGGGCCTCTGCGCTCGCTCTATCCAGATTGCCAGTCGGTTCATCTGCCAGCACGCAGGCAGGTTCGGTAACCAGGGCACGTGCCACCGCAGTGCGTTGACGTTCGCCGCCTGACAGCTCACTGGGCAGATGATGGACGCGGTGTGCCAGGCCCACCTTTTCCAGCATTGCAGTCGCAAGCGGTTCTGCATCGGCGCGTTTCATGCCACGGATCAGCAGCGGCATCGCGACATTCTCAAGCGCTGTGAATTCCGGCAGCAAATGGTGGAACTGATAGACGAAGCCTAACGACTGGTTGCGGATGTCGCCGCGTTGCGTCTCGTTCATTTTCTGCACGTCCTGGCCGAGTATCTGCACGCAGCCGGCGCTGGCATTGTCGAGGCCCCCTAACAGGTGCAGCAGGGTGCTCTTGCCGGAACCGGAAGATCCTACGATGGCGATGCGTTCGCCCTTGGCAACGGTCAGATTGATGCCCCTGAGTACCGGTACTTGCAGCTTGCCCAGTGTGAAGGTCTTGCTCAGATCGCGGCAGGAGATGACGGTTTCCGGTTTCCAGTTTCCGGTTTGCAGTTCGCGGTTTTCAGTTTCTTGCTTATTCATAACGAAGTGCCTCCGCCGGTTGCGTTTTTGATGCGCGGTAACTCGGATATAGTGTAGCTAACAAGCTGATTGTAAAGGATAATACTGCTACAAACAGCACTTCTGTGTAGCGCAGGTCGGATGGCAGTTCGCTGATGTAATACACGTCTTTGGCCAGGAACTGCACGCCGAACAGGTGTTCGATGAACGGTATGACCACGTTAAGGTTGAGTGCCAGCAAGACGCCGCAAACGCTGCCTGCCAGTGTGCCGATCAGGCCGATCACCACGCCCTGTACGATGAATATTTTCATGATGCTGCGCGGTGAGGCACCGAGTGTGCGCAAAATGGCGATGTCGGCCTGCTTGTCGGTGACCGCCATCACCAGTGTCGAGACGATGTTGAATGCGGCAACCGCGACGATCAGCGACAGGATGATGAACATCATCTTCTTTTCCATCTGCACCGCTTTGAAATAGTTGCTGTTCTGGTGCGTCCAGTCGTTGGCGTATAAACCTGACGGCAACAGGTTTTGCAGCTCGGCGGCCACGTCAGGGGCTTTGTCGATCTCGCGCAATTTGGTGCTGATGCCAGTCACCGCATCGCCCAGTTGGAACAGTTTTTGTGCATCGTTGATGTTGATCAGTGCAAGGCTGTTGTCATACGGCGCCATGCCGATTTCAAAGATGCCCACCACGCGGAATTGCTTGAGGCGCGGCATCATCCCGGCCGGCGTAATCGAACCCTGCGGTGCAATCAGCATGACTTTTTCGCCCATCCGTACGCCCAGGGCGCGCGCAAGGTCAGATCCCAACACGATGCCAAATTCAGTGCTGCGCAAATCCACCAGTTTTCCGGCCTTGATCTTGTTGGCAAGATCGGTAATGGCGGTCTCTTTCGCAGGGTCGATGCCGCGCACCATTACGCCTTGCACGCTCTGGCCGAACGACAACATGCCTTGCCCTGCCACGTAGGGGGCTGAGGCGG
The DNA here is from genome assembly GCA_041671725.1 of Gallionella sp. Lineage (GTDB taxonomy): Bacteria > Pseudomonadota > Gammaproteobacteria > Burkholderiales > Gallionellaceae > Gallionella. The sequence goes on from JBAZAY010000113.1 coordinate 4,421, forward strand.
TGACTTGCGGGTGACGGGCGACCGCATCCAGTATAGGTTGCCAACCGTTCATCCGCCCGCCGTCGGCGACCACTTCCAGATGAGGGGATGCGCCCAGCATGCGTGCGCGGATTTCTTTCTGGAAGCCGTTCATAACCGACAGCACGACGATCAGTGCCATCACGCCCAGGCCCATGCCCAGCATGGAAATCAGCGAAATGAAGGAGATAAAATGATTGCGCCGCTTGGCGCGCGTGTAGCGCAGGCCAATGAACAGTTCGTAGGGTTGCAAGATAGGGTAGTCGTAGTGATGGAACAGAGCGACAGTTTGCCACAAGGCGGCGCTCAATGGCAGCTCAGGAGGAATCTTTTGCCAAACTGCGCGAAGCGCCACTTTGACGAGATGCCCCCTTGCGGGGCATTCTCTTCAAAGTTGTAGCTCCCTCTCTCACCCCGGATGAGCTACCATAGAACAACCTGAAGGCCGGTATAAGTGACAGTTGTAGCTCCCTCTCTCACCCCGGATGAGCTACCATAATAAACCAGCAGGGAGCGACAACGAGGACGTTGTAGCTCCCTCTCTCACCCCGGATGAGCTACCATGTTGAAAGTGAACAGGGTAACGATTACAGCGTTGTAGCTCCCTCTCTCACCCCGGATGAGCTACCATAA
>JBAZAY010000114.1:0-4978 GCA_041671725.1 Gallionella sp.
GCTCTTCCGATCTCGCCCTTGGCATCGGTGGCGATACTGGAGAAGTTGGCGCTGTCAAAAATCGCTTTCTGCAACGCGCCGGCCTTGAGTAGCGCCTCTTCCGCCTGACGGCGGGCGGATATATCTCGTAAAATCCCGGTGAAGTAACGCTGACCACCCAGCCACATCTCGCTTACCGCCATTTCCATTGGGAAAATACTGCCATCCCGGCGTCGCCCCATGACCTCCCGCCCCAAACCGATGGCGCGCGCCTCATCGCTCGCGCTGTAATACTCGAGGGAACCATTGCGCTGGTCTTGATCAAGCTCGGGTATCAGCATGCTGAAGTTCTGTCCGATGAGCTCTGCGGCAGTGTAGCCAAACATGCGTTCAGCGGCCGGATTAACTGTCTCGACGATGCCGCCGATGGCATGGAGGGTGATGATGCCGTCAACCACGGTATTGAGTATCGTCTGGATCTGCGCGGTACTGTCGCGCAAGGTCTGCTGTATCGCATATTCCCCGGTGACATCGCGGAACACCAGCACCGCACCGATCACCTGAGCGTCGCGGTCGCGAATGGGTGCGCAACTGTCGGCGATATCGCACTCGCTACCATCACGTGCAATCAGCACGGTGTGGTTGGCCAGTCCGTGTATTGTGCCGTGAGCCAGGGTTGTCATTACCGGGATAATGGCGGGTTGACGCGTTTCCTTGTGTATGATGGGAAATATTTCGTCAATCAGGTGACCGGCGGCTTCTGCCTGGGTCCAACCGGTAAGCTGTTCGGCCAGCGGATTCAGCAGTGTCACGCGCGCTTCGCTATCGGTCGCGATCACCGCATCACCGATAGAGTTTAACGTAACGGCGAGCCTTTCCTCGCTGATCTGCAAGGTGATGTTGGTCTGTTGCAGTTGTTTATTCGTCTCTTCCTGAATCTCGAGCAAATGCTGACGCTCTGCTTCGATCTGCTTACGGGCGGTGTTGTCGGTGCCGATCAGCAGGTAACCGATGATGACGTTTTGATCGTCGCGTAGCGCGGTGACCGATACGACTGCCGGGAAGCGGCTGCCATCACGGCGGATATAGGTCAGTTCATAAATATCCTCAATGCCGCGTGATGCCTTGAATACCAAGGCTTCGAAGCCTGGCGCAATCGGGGTGTCGAGTTCGAGGCTCAAGGCCTCGGCGCGCACGATCAGTTCTTTTGGATCGGAAATGTCAGCCGGGGTAATCTTGTTCAGCACATCGCTGGGCATGTAGCCCAGCATGCGTTCTGCACCGATGTTGAAAATCTGGATAACGCCTCGCTCATCGGTGGCGATGCTCGAAAAGTTGGCGCTATTGAGGATCGCATTCTGCAAGGCACCGGTTTTAAGTAATGCCTCCTGACGACGAGTCTCAATGATGCGCGCCGCCGAGCCTGCGGCTGAGTTGAGTAGATCGGTTGTGTGAATTTTTTCGGACATGGCTTAACTTTCGTGCAAAACGTATATTGGCTTGGAAACGGCTATAACATAGAAAAATTACTGGATTAACTATTTGCCAATGCATGGAAACAAATTAATCTAAATTATTAGTATTTTCAAATAGTTATATGTTGTTCTCTCTTGAAGAAAACAGAAGATGTCCTGGTATTAGCGTGCTTGCCTGGATTCATATCGGGTCGCAATTTTATTGATGTCACCTGTGTCGCTAAGCAAACGATGGAACTCTTTTCTGACCACCTGGTAACATTCACACGTGTGTGATTCAAGTCCCGATCTATCCAATACGGTGATATGACCACGGCGGTAACTGATCAATCCCTGGCGCTGCAAATTCCCGGCAGTTTCGGTGATCCCTTCGCGGCGTACGCCGAGCATGCTGGCAATCAATTCCTGCGTCATGGTCAATTCATTGCTGGGTAAACGATCGAGAGTCAGCAATAGCCAGCGACACAGTTGCTGTTCAACCGAATGATGCCGATTGCAGACGGCTGTTTGGGACATCTGGGTAATCAGGGCTTGGGTGTAACGCAGCATGAGCCGCATCATCAGACCGGCGCGATTGAATTCTTCCATCATCACCTTTGCTTTTAGTCGATAGCCATGGCCGCCGGTATACACGGCAGCCCGGCTGGTTGTGGTATTGCCGCCCATAAAAAGTGCGATGCCGAGGACGCCTTCATTACCCACCCCGGCAATTTCGGCCATTGCGCCATTCTCCATAATGTAGTGCAGAGATACGATCGCGCTAATTGGAAAATAGACGTGCTGCAACTGCCCGCCGGATTCATAGAGCACTTCACCGAGCGGCATTGCAACCAGTTCCAGATGAGGGGATATCTGATCGAATATTTCCCCGGTCAAGGCGGCGAGTAAGTGGTTTTGTTTGGGGTCACGCCGTGAGGTTATAGCAGCGAGCATTTTCTCGTCCCGGAAGCATGTGCAGAATTACAAAGTGGTGCGCGTGTAGAAGCGACATCGTTCATATCTTATAGCACACCCTGTGTCGTACTTATGTGCGTTAACGTACAGAGTGATTTTCAGGGCAACTGTATGCGCGGTTTTTTACCGGACGCCGCAGTTTGGTCAGTGGATTTACAAATTATGTGTGTTATCGAACAGAGTGAATTTGAGCAAAGCGGCATGATGATTGCAGGTGTTTATTCTTTCCCCTTTGATAAACATCCGATGTACTTCAGACCCGGTTTCGGCAATCCCGTTCCGGGTCTTTTTTTGCCGGTTTTGAAACTGCCAGGATGGGCTTCAGGCAGAGGTGGAGTCATCTATGCGCTTGTTGATTCGGTAGCACGGACAAGCGGCTGCTTCCAGACCCTGGCCGTCTAGAATGATGATTTCGCCGCGGCTGTAACTGATCAGTTTTCGCTGACGCAAAGCGCCGGCAGCCTGGGTCACGCCAACCCGTCTTACACCCAGCATATGCCCCAGCAGATCCTGCGTCAGATGTAATTGATTTGATCGCACGCGATCGCGCATCATCAGCAACCAGCGTGCCAGGCGTGCCTCGACGTGGTGAAATCGGTTACACGCTGCGGTTTGGGCCAATTCGACCATCAGTTCGTGGATGTAGCGATGCACATTGCGCTGCAAGAGCACATTTAGTCTAAATTCGTTCAGGAAGTTTGCGGAGGTCATGCGCAATGCCATTCCGTTTCCTTGTACCAGAGCGCACACCGGTGAATCGCCTACGCCGAGTGCCAGTGGAATACCCAGCATCCCTTCATGACCGACCATGCAGACCTGCAGCGCCTGATGTCCTTCTGTCAGTGTCTGTAAAGAAACCTGCGAATTGGTTGGAAAGTAAACGTGCTGTATGGGTTTGCCAAACTGATAAAGCACCTCACCGAACGTCAGTGTAACCGGCTCAAGACGGTCAAGCACGTGCTGATAGTCATTGCTAGGCAAGGCTGCAAGCAGGCTGTTTACAGCTTGATAGGCAAGTGGCATTGGACACTCCTGGGTGGTTCACTGCATATTGAATTCATGGATACAACCAGCGATGTTGCAAAGCTACAGCAATGATTTTTCGCCGTATGTACGGCAGCGAACGGAGTAGCGTGCGACACCCGTTGATAGTTGTCCTCACTTTGGCACAAACCTCTCTCGTCGTGACATGAAAAAACTTGAACTCACGCGGAGACGCGGAAAATGCGGAGGAAAATGAAGAAACTTGATGGCTTAACATCCCTTATTAATGAAGGTGGCGTTACTACCAGTAGTTTTTTTTGCGTTCTCCGCGCCTTCGCGTGAATCGTGTCAGAACTGAATGAGGGGGTGTCTATGAATAAGGGTTTTCACAAAAAGAATCAAAGCGTTGTTCAACAGGGAAGGATGGTGCAAAAGCAGGTCTCTCCCGACTTTCTGGATCCGGCGCATGAATGGCGTCGTATTTTTGCTGAGAGCTGGGGGACATTTTTACTGGTAATGGTCGCTGCCGGAGGCGGAGTTGTGGCGGCTAAAAGCGGCGGGGCGGTAACTCTGGAGATGCAGGTGGCAGCCCCGGGACTCATGGTGATGGTGATCATCTACTTTATGGGCACGGTGAGCGGGGCGCATCTGAACCCGGCAGTGACACTGGCTTTTGCGCTGCGGGGAAATTTTCCATGGCGTCGTGTGCCGGGCTACGTCCTGGCACAGTTGTTGGGTGGAGTAGCTGCGGTGGAATTCCTGCAAAGCCTGTTCGGTACGGCAAGCTCACTGGGTGCAACTTTGCCTGGCAAAGATGTCAGCAGCGGGATGGCATTGATGATGGAAGTCGTGTTGACAGCCGGACTGGTGAACACAATTCTGGGCACGGCATCAGGGGCACGCAATATTGGCACCAATGGCGCCATTGCAGTGGGCGGGTACATTGTTTTGTCAGGATTTTGGGCCGCACCGATCAGTGGCGCATCGATGAACCCGGTACGCTCGTTCGCGCCCGATCTGCTGCGCGGTAACCTGAGTACTACGTGGATTTACGTCGCCGGGCCGGTGCTTGGCGCGCTGGTGGGTGTTGCCTTCGAATGGATACTCAAAGGCAAGCCGACTGCAGCCGGATCGCTTGCGGCGCAAGGCTCGTTAGATAATGAGGATGCGACGAAGCCGGACGCGTGAACAACGCCGGCTCTAATGGGGTTGGATTGATAATTACGACAGCACTTTAATCAAACTCAGTATCGCGTTTCTGAGATGAAAGCTGTCGGGTCAGGCGGGCCGTGGCAGGATAAAGGCATAACATGCGCCAGCCATGCTGTTTCAGGCCGACAAAGTCCCCACGGCGCAATGCCAGCAGCAAAGCCACGCCGCTGGTCACCAGCGTGGGATGGCTGCGGATGAAATGTACTGCCTTGATCCCTGCGTCAACCAGTGCCAGCGGTTTTTGCAAGTGCCGTGCAGTCTCAACGATGTCCATTTTCTGCGCCCTGATTTTTTCCAGTAGAAAACGGCGGCGGCAGGCAATATCGTCAAATTGTTTTTTCATGATTCAGGTGCCAACTGCTCACGGTCATCGG
>JBAZAY010000115.1:0-4750 GCA_041671725.1 Gallionella sp.
TTCGCGCGCGCTCAACCCGATGTATGCCATCGCCTTCGCCGTCGAGCACCCGACCGGCATGTTCCTGCTGCTGTCGGCGGTGTTTTTGGCGCTCACCGGCGGCGAAGCGCTGTATGCGGACATGGGACACTTTGGCGCCAAGCCGGTGCGGCTGGCATGGTTCGGACTGGTCTGCCCGGCACTGATCATCAATTACTTCGGTCAGGGCGCGCTGGTGCTACGCTCGGCTGATGCCATCCAGAACCCGTTCTACCTGCTGGCTCCTGAATGGTTCATGCTGCCGCTGGTTGCACTGGCCACTGCCGCAACGGTGATCGCTTCGCAAGCCACCATCTCGGGCGCGTATTCGATGACGCTGCAAGCCATGCGCATGGGCTATCTGCCGCGCCTGCTCATCCAGCACACCTCCGATTCACAGCGCGGACAGATCTACATTCCCTCGGTGAACTGGCTGATGCTGGTCGGCGTCATCATCCTGGTGTTCCAGTTCGGCTCCTCCGGCGCACTGGCGGCAGCTTATGGCGTCGCGGTATCCGGCACCATGATCATCACCACCCTGCTGACCGTCTTCGTCACCCTGATGCTGCCGGGGCGTGTACGGCTGTCGTTACTGGCCGCATTGGCGGTATTCGCCTTGCTGGAGATGCTGTTCTTCGGCTCCAACCTGGCAAAAATCGCCAGCGGCGGCTGGATGCCGCTGGCGCTCGGTCTGGTGCTATTCGTCATGCTTTCCACCTGGAAGCGCGGCACCGGTCTCGTCGCCGATCAACGGCGCAAGCTTGATATTCCGATGTCAGACTTCATCAGCGGGACGCAACCCGATGTGCCGCGAGTGACGGGCACGGCGGTCTATCTGACCGCCGACCCTGCCATGGTGCCCAGCGCACTGTTCCACAACCTCAAACACTTCAAGGTGCTGCATGAGCAGACACTGTTCCTGCATGTGGTGACGGACGATGTGCCTTACATCGAGCCTGAGCAGCGCCTGAAAGTGACTTGGCTCGCCCCCGGCATGTACAACGTCGCGGTGCATTTCGGCTTCCGGCAGGAGGCGGACATCCCCATGGCTTTGGAAGGATTAGTCGCGTACGACGTGGAACTCGATCCGATGGGCACGACCTTTTTCATCGCGCGTTCGAACGTCGCAGATGGTCCAGGCGGTATGTCGTCTTGGCGTTGTGGCCTGTTCTCCTGGATGACTCGCCAGTCGGAAGGCGCGGCGAGCTTCTTCAATCTGCCCGCCAACCAGGTGGTTGAACTGGGTACTAAGGTCATGCTGTGATATAGACGTTTACATTCAGCGGGACTTCATGTCCCGCGTTATATCTACAAAATGCGCATAGCGAATCGTTCTTCGCTATGCGCATTTTATTTTGGCGCATATTGAGTGTGTAGAGCGTTGATTTTAAGGATCGTGAACTTGTGCAAAGTGCGTAAAATGACTGTATATATATGAATATATTTATGTTTTTAGTGGGTGGCTGGTTTTTAAAATTAATGAGTTCGTCTTCAGGTTTTACGAGTTCTTTATGATTTTCGAGCCATGTTTTATAAAGTATTTATACCGTTTTCCATAAGATGAGAACAGTTCAATATGGTGAGTCTGCCGGTATTAGGCTCTCACCATTATTTGTAAGTTTGTCTTGTGGAGTAAATCATGCCATTTGCACGTTGGATTAAAAATCAAAATAATCGTCCTGTCTGTGTTTGGAATGAAGACATGAAAATGTCTTCAGTTCATAGCCGCGAAACATTGCCGGTTGTTAAAAGCGGGGTGAATGAAGTCGTTGTTGCCATTTTTACGGCAGTACCTTTCGGTAAATTAGAAAATATCAGAACTGTCAATGCTAAACAGGCCTTATCCAACTGCAAATTGGTAGCTTAAAGTGATCCATGTATGAATGATCTCGAAGAAATGTTCATCACTCTGGTGCTGGTGCTAACGGCCTTTTTTGTCTTACTCCGGTTGGCTCAATTCATGATCGGGGGGGGGCTCAAAATTTAAGCAACTCAGTGTAAAGAATACTTCGGTTGCGCGAGCAAGCTGGGGCAACTGAATCTATGCAGAACAAGCTTTATACAGCCTTTGTAAATCGGCGGCATAACGCATTGCTTGTTGGTTCTTCGTAACGAATACATTTGTGGAGGTGGCATCATGACTTTCAATTTCAATAAAGCGGCAAACCTTATTAACGAATTAAGCCGTACAGCCTTAGGCTGGTTTTTAATCAAGCAAAATAAATCTCGCAAGGTAGTTGCTGTCGATCAGCATTTTCAGGAAAACCCCGCAGGTGGCATGTTTGGCCAGCTGGTTACCAGAGAGGAAGCCCACAGGCAATATTCTAATGACGAAATCGGCCGGAATTGATGGTCTGCGCGGTGCGCGGCCATTTCCTGGTGGCGATATGGTTAGAGTTAACTATTTGTTTATTAATGAAATTGCTGGTGCTCGCACTGCTGGCCTTTTTTATCTTACTTTGGTTGGCCCGAGTTATAGTCGTGGTGTTCTCAAAATTTAAACCAATCAGCGCAAAGAGTTCTTTCGCTGCGCAAGCAAGCTGGGGTGACTAAATAACTGTCGATGATACGCCCATGCAAATTTTTACCTGGCTTTTATAGTCACCCCTGTTTTTTTAACAAAATTTTTATAGCGGCGCTGTTAAGCTGCGTACTTGTTCATAACCGTAAAGGTATATATGAGTAACTCAGAGTCGATCATTAGTTGTACTGTTCAATCACGTCCTCCCCAACGAAGACCACAACCACTGTTGCTTCGTTCTTACCGCGCCCTGTCTACGTCAGTTCCCGTTTTCCGGCCCCCATTTGCCCACCCCATGCAAGTCCCGGCCTCCAAGGTCGTCTTGCAGGTCACGATTCTTCCGGCTTTACTCAATAGTTTGCAGCAAGCCGTTGCCAGGAGTTGCGGCAAGGTCGTTGACATCCTCGGTATCGAGCCGGTGCCGCGCACACAGAGCATTCGTGTGCGCCTCGCCATAGCCGGGGTCAGCGTCAACGCGGCGATGGAGGCTATCATCCGCGCGCTGCCCAGCGGTGAAATTGGCCGGATCGCGGCGCTTTAAGCGCACCCGGAGCCTGACAATATGAAATCTATACATGGTATATGGGTGCCCTTGGTTACGCCGTTCCGGCAAGGGCAGGTTGACTTCGACGCAGTCCAGCGTTTGGCATCAAACCTTGTCACTAAGGGTGTCCACGGTCTGGTGGTTTGCGGCACCACCGGCGAAGCTTGCGCCCTGGATGATAGTGAGCAGCAAGCATTGCTGGATGCCGTTCTCGCTGCCGTGGGCAGTGACTGCCCTGTGCTGATGGGGGTGGGCGGCAGTGATACACGCAGCGTCGTCGAGCAGGCCAGGCGTTACGATGAACACGACATTGCCGGCTTTCTTGTGGCTGCACCTGCCTATGTTCGCCCCTCGCAAGAGGGGCTGTTGCGCCACTTTGAGGCGATAGCTCAGAACACCGGTCACGATATCGTGCTCTACAATATTCCCAGCCGCACTGGCGTTAATATCGAGCTGCCCACCTTGCAGGCTCTTGCCTGCAATCCGCGCTTCGTCGCAATCAAGGAATGTGGCGGCGACATCAACCAGCTCATCGACGTCATCAACGAAACGTCTCTAGCCGTGTTAGGCGGCGATGATGCGCTGATCCTGCCAACTCTCTGCCTCGGAGGCCGTGGCGCCATTGCTGCCTCCGCACATATCCGCCCCGATTTGTTCGTGGCGCTCTATGAGCGGGTGCAAAGCGGCGATTTGGCGGAGGCCAGGGCGATCTTTCAGCGGCTATTGCCCTTGATTCGCACGCTGTTTTCAGAGCCAAATCCGGGCCCCGTCAAGGCGGCACTGGCTCGGGACGGCTGGGTCAAGGATGAACTGCGCCTGCCGATGACGAGCGTTTCTGCTCAATGCAGGAACCGCCTTGCACAGATCATGGAAAGTCTCGATGAAGTGCTGGTATAGTAAGTGTGAGAAAACCACTATCCGCATAAGCCGGTAACGCGCCTAAGCCAAGACGAAAAAACGATGACGACTACATCCGCCGCTTCAAACCACACTGTCCGCCATTTTCGCGAGGTGCTTTTCTGGCCGGTACAACTGATGCCGCTTGCGAGTGGCGGGGAAGTGCAGCATCACTGGGAATTATTGGCACAGGGTGGCGAAGACAATCCCTGGCGCAAGCTGAGAGACCGGTTTCAAGCAGATGATCTTGCCTTTGAAGAAAGGCACTACAAAGAATTTGTCACCTTCCTGCCCTATGTGCAACGTTTCATCTACGGCGAAAGCCATGGCCATGAAGCCCATGATGCAGATGACCCGCTGGGTGAATCCGCGATAAAAATATTCAGGCGGCGCGGTGTTGATGCTTTGCGGCTGGAATTGCGCGAAGGTGAGGCTCCAATCACGCTGGATGTAGAGCATATCGAGTTGTGGTTTTTCGATGATATCAACGTCGCTTTTCTCAAGGTGGAATTGTCAGCCAGCGACCTGCCTTTTACTGTGGCATGCGACTTGTTGTATCGCTTCGGGCGAGCTTATCCAACAGGCTGGGATGCGGACGGACATGGCAAGCATAATGCCCATCGGGCCGAATGGTTGTCCGCTGAAGGTGTTGTACTTGCCGTATCCGATTCGGCTAATCAGGAGAAGTTTCTCTCCTATACCCGCAAGCATCGTTCGCCGGGTATTTCTGCGCATTGGGATTTTCTGCTGCGCCCGCTGGCGCTGGATCC
>JBAZAY010000116.1:0-4669 GCA_041671725.1 Gallionella sp.
ACATTAAAGATCTTAACTATGTTCATTATAGTATCTTTCTGAGACACGTCTTACAACGTTATCTGGCGTGAGTATACTTGACTCCTAATAGTAACCGGTTTATGTGTTGGCGTGACATAAGAATGACTGGTTCTAAGTCGTCGAGGTCAGGATGAGTAAAGACATATTCTAAGATGAAGGCTATTCTCTCAGCCCATACTTCTTCTGGTTCGTTAAAGTCTGAAGGTATAGCTATCTCTAAACCATGAGAATAGAAGAGATCGGGACGCACCATTTGTGACGTACCACAATTCGATTTAAGACTTGTCTCCTCATCTTGTAAAATGGATCCACTGAAAATAGGACACATCGGGGTCGAGGTAGTGGCAATCGGTGGGTTAGCTTACTACCTCATTAACCAGAACAAGTTACTACAAGCCCAAATCGATGAGTTAAAGAAACAGCTCAGTCATGTAGCCATCCATATTAATCACTCTCAGCAGGAGTTAAGATCCGACCTTGAAGCGATGAAGAAGCAGAAGAACCGAGAGGCTTTGAGGTCGGATCCGGTTGAGAGTAGTGGTAGCGGTGAGGAATCGCCTCCCGTTAGATCAAGAAGATTAAGTGGTAATAAGGATAAGGGGCGTCGTAGTCGTGATCGACACATTTCCCCTGCTGAAGAATCACCACGAACCACCGCCAGAGCAGCAGCCCGAGACGCCATCCGCAATCCTCCAGTCGATAGTCGGAGAACCATCCCTCCTCCGCCACCGACCCCATCTCCTTCAAGTAGTGGAGAGGATGACGATGATGTGGAAACCGCTTTGAAACGTCGGAGCGTTTAAAGTACCTATTTCGACTTATACAAGTCGAATGAGTTAAACCTTTCACCGCCTTAAGATAAATGGAGTCCTATCGCACTGAGTGGTCGCACTACTACAAAGAGTATCTAGATCACATGTGGCTGTTATGGAACCGTAATGTCTATCTTCACAAGTTTAATCTTTCACAAGATGACTTAGAGGAGTGGGTATTTGATCACTCTTTTCATGATGGTATGAAAGAGGAGGTGTTTCATACTAGTTCACTCAAGACTACTGATGATATCCTTCTACAAGAACTCTACCTCGAATATCAAAACCTTAAATCCTACTGTCACGGTGCCGTAATCTCCCTCCTCAATAAACCATCTTCACACGATCTCGACGACTTACTAGAGCTCGTGCTATAGTCAAAACTGATTATTGTTTTGGTTCTATTCTTTAGATTAGAACATCTACCTCCTCTAACTATGGCTTCCTCTTCTTCTACCCCCGCTACTCAATCTATTGACTCTAAGGTGTTCGATAAGGCGAACCTTCGCTTTGATGCGTGTGTCCAAAGCACATTTGGTGAGAGTAAGCAGACTTACGGAAGATCTAAGATCCAATATGCTAACCCGGCGTTGGGAGGAGCATTACAGCCGGTGATCTTGAAGGGAGTCCCGATGTCGTGCTACGGAGTCAATGATAACATTGATGAGAAAACTAAGGAAGTGACAGGCCACTCAGTGTGCTACAACCTACCCAAGGACGACACTCATCACTTCAACAAGGCGGTGTTGTCTATTTATGAGGCTTGCTGTGAGTATCTGGCTACCAACGCCGAGCAGTGTGGTCTCAACCCTGACAACGTGAACTCTGTAGCCTCAGCTAAGATTCTGTTGAAGTGTCCGGCTGAGTTCGGTAAGAACAAGGAGACTAAGAAGGTTGACAAGTCTAAGGGACGTCGTATGTATGCCAAGCTGGTCGAGTTCAAGGCGACTGACACTAAGGCTGCCAAGATGGTGACGATCTTTGATGATGGTCAGAGCTACAACCTATCCACTCGTAAGATGGAACGTACCATTGACCCGTTGACGGTTAGATCTAACGTGGAGATGATCCCTAGTCTCTGCTTTGACTCCATCTACTTTGGGTCTAAGCCTTCTATCCAGGTGAAGCTACCTCGTTCCGTGGTGACTCGTGAGCTGACACAGAATCAGGTGGCTCCACTTGATGAGGATGTGGGTGTGTATATGACGTCGTTGGGACTGGGAACTGGAGATGTGAAGGAGGGAGCTGGTGATAGTAGCTCACTGAGTCAGTCGTCTGATCCGGCTACACTGTTGTAAGTGGAGGAAGGTAGAGACAGCGACATTTCATCACTTAGGTGATGAAATAAGTAATGAGTAGGCTTTGGTCTCATGTCAGCTATGCTAAAAGTGAGTAGTAAGAGAAGAACTGTTAGAGCCCTTCATTATTCTCATAACTGTCATGAGAATAGTGAAACAGGATACAAGTGAGTAGTAAGCAGAGTGATGACACTTGTAAACAGGGATCACTCCTCTTTCTCACTCTTAACTCATTCTGTTTCAGTCCAAATACCACACTTTATCACTCACCGCTCACCATCTAAAGCACCTCTCAGACAGGTTAAAAGTGTAATGAGTCGGGTTTTTGGTTCTAAAGTGAAAGCCATCATCGATCCCACCGTCGACCCCGTAGGCTCGACCTCCGATCAAACAGAGGCTATCTCATGTACCTTTAAAGACGATTATAACATAGTGCTAGTCCATCATAAGATCTTAGCCCATTTCCAACAACAACATGACTCGCTCCCCTCAAAGTTGCTGAAGCTAACACAACTGGAGTGGATTAAAGCTAACAGTACCACCGTCATCGAACGTAAGATGGCGGTTCTTGAGATCAAAGCCCTTGAGGAGGTCATTCGTCTGTTACAAACCCAAGAAAGTAAGAACTCATACATTCGACAGACCCAGCCCTTACTAGATGAGTATCAGCAGTTAGCCTCTCTCAAGCAAGAAAGGGTCTTTGGAGCTAAGAAGTTAGTTGATGAAAATACAGGTAGAAGAGAATATCTTATTGTAAGGTACCTATCCATCTCCCGTCGGTACATTGATATGAATGTAGTCTTAGAGACCCATAGCGAGCCAGTGTGTCTGGTCTGTAATACTCCTTTGGTGGAGGGTGCGAGTAACTGTTCTAATTGTCCTGCTTTCATCAGTGATTATGAGTCTGAGAACTCGTATAAAGAAGGAGATAGGAGTGGTAGCTCGAGGAACAACTATGGTAAGAGCGGGCATATTAGAGATGCGTTCGTTGAGTTTACGGGAAAACAGCAGAACCGGCTAAGCGAGGAGCTACTCTTAGACCTCTCAGAGACCGTCAAGGCTTATGGGATTAAGATTAGCGATCTCACGATTAACACACTATACCAAATCTTACGGGACAAGAAGTATAGCACTCATTACGACGATATATATTTAATTTTTCACCTGATTACAAGCAAGCCACTACCGAACTTAGACGACATACAGGCTGATCTAGACAGAGACGCCGATCTGTTTGCTAGCATCTACCACGAAATCAAGCCACCAGATAGAAACAACTGCTTGTCAGCTCACTTTATTAGGGATGTGTTATTGAGGAGATTAGGGAGGTTAGATCCGGAGTGGCAGTGTACTTACTTGAGGACAGATCAAGCGATAGCGGAACATAACTCAACGATGAAGCGAGCTTTTACAAAACTTGCTTGGGGCGATTATAAGAATCTGTAACCGGGTGAGTCTTACATTATAAATAATGTAATAGATGGATACTAGTTTAGCGATGAAACTCGTGCCAAGATATCATTGGCTCAGACTGGAAAGATTTTAAGTGCTGAACAGTGTGCTAATATGTCAATAGCACAACAGAAAGGAGGTTGTATTCGAATAATTGAAGATAGACGCACTATTCGGTATCAGTATAGTGCGAATGGTAAGAATGGTAAGAATGGTAAGAATGGTAAGATAACTTCCAAATGCTTCTCCTATGGATCACGCTCTGGTAGAACGAAAGATGAAGCAATGATATTAGCTAAGGCGTTACAGAGGGAAATCTTCCCAGAGCGGTTCCCTGCCGATGTAAATACGTCGTAGATTGGTGAAAACCTTACCATAATACCAGCCTCATACAAGATCTCCTCTATCCTCTTTCAAAGAGGATACTACTATTTTCATCACGCATGAGTGATGAAAATCTACCACCCTATCACCTACCTAACTTGAAACTTTAGTTATACATAGCGTGGACGTGAAGTTGGCATCCACCGTCATGGCAGCGTTAGTAAAAGCATATAGCCATTCTCCACCAGCTATGGTATAATGTCGAGTGTAAGAAACGTAAAGTACTGGGTCTACTCCTGCTACAGTGACGGCTGAGAATAGATGTAGTTCTCCACTTGGTAAGATCGAAGAAGGAGTAGCATTAGCTGGATCTAATCCTACCACAATTCCCGCAGATGGATCCGTTGTTGCTAGAAACTTCAGGTTCAAGCTGACTTGATATATACCAGGTACTGTGAACTGGACAAATCCAGGTTGAGCGGTAAAGGTCGGAGGTGGTGTCGCTGAGTTTACTTGGATATTAGAGGATGGTGTAATTAATGTGAATAGTATAGGTGTACTTGGACTATAAAATCCTGAGGCGTAAGTCATGGAGGCGTATGTTGCGAAATCTGGACCAGTGGCTCCGGTGATACCTGTTTGACCTGTAGCTCCTGTGAGACCTGTAGCTCCTGTGAGACCTGTAGCTCCTGTGAGACCTGTGGCTCCTGTGAGACCGGTAGCTCCTGTGAGACCTGTAGCTCCCGTGAGACCGGTGGCTCC
>JBAZAY010000117.1:0-4621 GCA_041671725.1 Gallionella sp.
ACCCCATAGCTAATACCCAACTTACGAAGTAGCTCAATCACTTCCGGAAAGCTACCATCATACTCAGAGAAGAAGAGGATACGTGAGTCGAGCCGGATGGTAGTCTTCAGCCACTTCTCAAGGGTCTGAAGCTTGGTGAGGAGTTCTACGGGTTTGGCATTGGAGCTACTGCTTGAGCTAGCACTCACTCCCATTCCCACTCCAACACTTTCTACAGGCTTCTGTATCGTCACCAGATCGGCCTTAGTCATCTCACTTCGACAGTGGGGACACTTACACTTTCCTCCCTTCGAGAGCAAATAGGTCGTGATACACTCAAAGCAGGTCGCCTTCTTACAACACTTAGCATAAGTGGGTGCCACTGGCTCCTCAAAGCAGATGTAGCACGGTTCCTTATCCTCCAACTGTCCGTTCAGTCTCTCTTGTAACAAGACCAGCTTCTGTTCCAACGCCTTCACTCCCGCATTCAGCTCTTCCAACATCTTCGCCTTGTATACTGCCGAGTTGTAGCGAACCTGCTCTCGATACACCACTTCAGCCTTGGCTTCTTTGATCTGATCGTTCAAAGCTCGGGTGAAGAGGCTCACGATGTGCTCGTTAGAGTCAATGACATCTACGCCCAAGCCTCGGACGGCAGCTCCCACGTCTCCGGCAGCCAACGCCTGTTGAACCTCTGGATTCACCAGGCCATTCAGCATCCTGATAAAGCCTGGAGCCTTACATCTCAGGATGGTGATGATGGGCTCAGGTAGCTGAAAGGACTGTTGGACGAATACATCGTTGGACTTTAGGAAGCAGTTGGTGATGGATAGAGAAGCGTTCATAAAGACGTTGCGGATGAACCCGTTGTTATTGACCTTGACCATCAGCATTCCTGGAGTTGCGGTCATAAACCACCAGAAACATGCGTTGAACTCCGGACAAGCAGGGATGTTGATAGAATCAGCCTCATCAAAGATGACCCGAGACCAGACCAGATTCCCCGGAATAGCCTTGGCAAACGGCTTACAGACATGAGACGAGAGTAAGATGACGTGGAAGTTGTCAAAGTGAGGTAGGTCAGCCAGTTGAGCCGGTTTGTCAATGATGAGGTAGGTCAGAGTGGTTTGTTTCAGGTATTCCAGCCACTGACTCGTCAAGGCCTGAGGACAGATGAGAAGGTTGGCTGAGGTGTGGGGTTTGTTCTGTCTGACTGGGTCGACGGTGCGAAGAATGTTGAAATAGGAGCTGGCACTGGCGACGGTGATTCTGGCTCTGGGCACGAGGTGGGGATGGTGTGCTATGAGGCCTAGGAGCTCATGCGACTTACCTCCACCTGTTTTATCAGACATCACAGCGATCTTACTGTCAAGTCTGCCATCCTCTAGCTCAACAACTCCCTGTTCGAACTGCCTGGCACGATAGATAACAGCAAGTTGATGTGCTTTGAGTGGAATCTTGATCAGTGGAGGCTGTGCGACTTGGGGACTGTCGGCAGTGAGGGCGTAGCGGTTCATGATGGTGGTATCAAAGTCTGAGGACTTCTTGGGGCGACCGACATGATGGTCAAGGTGAGGAGGAAGGACAGGAAACGGGAAAGGGAAAGCCATTTCGAGAGAGTAGTTGCTCAGTTTTCAGAGGAGATGTTTAGTACTCAGATTTTTCACTAACTTAACTCTCAAGTTAAGTTATTAGGGTACCTCAATCTCCGTAAAGCTTGCGACCGATACCGGCAACGATCCCAGTTGCCCGTATGCGTTAGATCCAATACCATAGAGTTTTCCATCTTTAGTAGATATCAGAGTATGATATTCTCCAGATGTCAGAGACGCTATCTCAGCTACAGAGTTATCGTATGGGACTTCGGTGAAGGTATCTCGTCGTATATCACCTCTTTCCACTAACCCAAACCAACCACTATAGTAGCATTTCCCATTCACCCCTTTAATCCATGTAGTGTAAGTCTGGCACATGACAGATGTCACTGGTGTGACGGTCTTAATCAAGGTAAGGCCGAGACTGTCTTGGGTGTCGCCAGTTCCCAACTTACCAGTCTCATTACAACCTGTCATATAAAGAGCTCCTTCTTTAGTGATTACAGCCAGAGAGTCTTCACTATAGGACATAGAAGCTATTCTCCCAATAGATGAGTCGACCTTAAACGCACTCTTCTGACCCAGAACCAATAGATCTCCTTCTACTGTTAAGATAGCAGTATTATCAACACCGCACCAGGCATCTACTACCACGACCTCAGGGAGAATATGGATAGGACTGGTATAATAGCTTAGCTTGTCATCTCTAATTTGTCCCTCATCGTTGGCACCCCAAGAATAGAGCTTACCCGAGGAGCTAATCGCTATCATGTGATAGCCACCACAAGCGATGTGTACTATCGGCTCTGGTAGGAGGACGAGGCCTGGAGTGATCTGATCGCCTTCATGTCCGGATCCAAGCCTTCCATAATCTCCAGTACCCCAGGTGTATACTTGCCCGTCTACTGTAATACAAGCAGTACATAAACTACCACTGCTAATGGAGACTATAGCCGATGGTATTTCATACTGAAGAAATTGTCCCTGAGCTTGTGGTAGTGGAGCAGTGCTTGGGTGATAAATGAAGTCACATTGATAGAGCTCACCTGATTGCTTGACGATGATTGTGTGAGAGTGGCCAGCTGAGACTCGGAGGGCGTGAGAGGGTTGAAGGAAAGAGCGGAGGTCGTTCATGATTGATAAGATGAAAGGAAGAGATTTAAGGTCTTCAAAAAGTCGAGTCAAGATAATTAATCATAACCTAAGTTATGATAGAAAGAAGAGACCATTCCCTCTCATCTACAACACGAGTAAGGTCGGAACACAGACTGTTTCATCCTCAATCTCAGTCAACCCCAACTGTCCCGCTTCATTGTCACCCCAAACATACACTTCCCCACTCACACCAACCCCGAAGCTCTGGTACATATTACAGATGATGTCTTGGATAGGTTCGGGCATGGCAATCTTCGTCAGTGTATCTCTCCGATCTCTGTCTCCGGTTCCGAGTTGACCGCCTCTGTTTCCACCGCATACATAGACGCTTAGGTCTGCGGACAAAAACAGAGACCCACCAGATCCACCCGTCACTTGGATGATCGCTCCCGCACCTTCTGGTATCTCGATTTGGGAGTCTAAGTATGAAGATATTCCGACCCTATACAACAATCCACTCGATGTGATAATGGTGGTACTAGATCCACCAATGGCCACCCATACCACTCGATCTGGAATGTTCACTTTGGTCGGTGAACGTCTCTCAACGTTATCACCGGTACCCAGCTGTCCCCAGTTGTTAGCACCGCACCCGTACAGCGACCCATCGTCGGTGACGATGGCGGTAGTGTTACCACTACACGCCACTTGGATGGCTGGTCTGGGTAGGCTTACCAGACCTGGAGATAGCCGATTACCAAGCTTACCATTCCCCAACTGACCAGTGGTACCTTTCCCCCAGCTGTAGACCTCTCCGTTCTCAAGGATAGCCACTGTATGCTGATCGCCACAGGCCGCCATTGACACAGGTAGTGGTAGATCCACCAAGACAGGACGTAGCTCGTAGGAGTCCGAATCCAAGCCAATGCCTAGCTTTCCATTTCCACACGAACCAAAAGCGTAGAGCTTACCCGTCTCAGTGACAACGACGGTATGGTAATCACCACTTGAGACAGACTTTACAGGTTCTGGCAATTCCACGTGGGTTGGGGGAGTAGCGATCGGTGCTCCGCCCTCACCAAGAAGCAACCTGTAACCCAGTCCCAACTGCCCTGATTCAGCCATTCCAAAGGTGAAGAGTCTGCCCTGTTTGTCAATGACGGCACCATGTTCGTAGCCACTACAGGCACGGGTGGAATGATGTGTTGTGTTGGCGATGAAGGAATGGAGGTCGTTCATTATGATGGCGATGGCGGTGGCTACGGAGGTGAGCGTAGGAGAGACTGTGAGAACTCGAAAAAAGTTTCAATAGTGACTCTAAGGTAGATGCGAGGAGTTTTAATCATAACCTAAGTTATGATAGAAAGAAGATGAGACCACCCTCTCATCTACAACACGAGTAAGGTCGGAGTCAGGACTAATTCATTACCACCTTCTTCCTCATCGTCACCCGCTGGCAACCCCAACTGCCCATCCCCATTCGCACCCCAGACATAAATGTCCCCGCTCACTCCGATACCAAAGCTTTGAGACAGACCGCAGATAATGTCCTGAAATGGCTCGGGGATAGCAATCTTGGTCATGACATCCCTCTCGTCTCGGTCACCGGTTCCGAGTTGACCGGATTCATTCTCGCCATATCCATAGAGGCTTAGGTCTGAGGTCAAGACCATGGTACGATAATCACCACGAGCCACTCGGGTGATTGTCTCGACACCTTCAAGTAGATTGACTTGGTGGTCGGGATATCTCGCCGGACCGATCTCATACAATGATCCACTCTTTGTAACAGCCATAGTATAATCGCCATCGGTAGCAACAGATACCACAGAGTAAGGAGTGTCCACTCTGATCGGTGAAAGTCTGTCAACGGTATCACCGGTACCCAGTTGTCCTCTGTAGTTTTGACCGCACATGTACAGAGACCCGTCGTCAGTGATGATGGCGGTGGT
>JBAZAY010000118.1:0-4312 GCA_041671725.1 Gallionella sp.
TAGTAATACAAGTTAGTAATACAAGTTAGTAATACAAGTTAGTAATACAAGTTAGTAATACAAGTTAGTAATACAAGTTAGTAATACAAGTTAGTAATACAAGTTAGTAATACAAGTTAGTAATACATCATAATCATGATGTATATCCCTCTCTTCTCTCCTCTCATCTAGATCACCACCTCTTGTTGTTGTTGGATTCTCTTACTCAGATTCTCATATCTATGAGACGGATCGTGATGGATAGCCTCTTGAAACTGATCGACATGACCCACCACATAACACTCCTTCTTGGTTCGACCAGCCATAACATAGACTAAGTTATTACAGAAGAAGCTACTAGCTTTCAGTCCATCACAGATATAGGGGATTACCACCTCATACTCACTACCTTGAGACTTGTGACCTGATAGACAGAACGCCAGCGTGAGCATCTTTGTGGTGACAGGTGGATCAAAGTCATCCTCATCTTCTGGGTCGTGTTCCTCAGGCTTGGCATAGAAAGGGATCTTGTGGATGATATCTCCAAACTGTACCTCAATCCACCTATCATCCAAATCCGTAACTCTACCCTCTTCACCATTCATCACATTGATGCTATAGGCGTTCTCAGTCATCATCACTCGGTCATGAACCCGCCACGTCACACCACGAGGCTCAGTTACGGAGCGACTGTCGCCATTGACGATGTCTCTGACTTTGAGGTTGATATCCGTAATCACTCGGTTGACCGGTGAGATAATGGTGAACTCCTTACCTTGATCGTGAAGCTCGTTAGCCAGCTTATACAAATCTCCCAGTCCTCCTTCTAACAACCTAAAGTTACTAGAGTCCACCACGTCCTGCTTATCAAGGATCCGCTGGAGATTGCGATAGATGTGATCATCATCGTCATCTACCTCCTGACGGTGTTGAACACTCAGCCAGGCAGTAGGTAGCTGAGTGTTCAGAAGCTCGGTGAATAGACTACCCCAGCCAATGGGTAAGAGCTGTCGTGGGTCGCCTAGGAAGATCACTTGCTCAATCTCAGGATGAAGCTTGATGAATTGATAGAACAGGGGCGTCTCAACCATACTCGCCTCGTCGACAATGACTACAGTGGCACCATCCAAGTCCTTCCTGAGGAGTCGATGGATGGTAAAGACAGCGGTCAGCTTAGTGACTTGTTTGATGCGAGCTACTGCCTTACCCGTGAAGCTAACACAGACATACTTCTTCTGTTGCATATCAAAGTTATCCGCTAGCCACCTAATCATCTGCGTCTTACCAGTACCACCTCGCCCTGGAATTGGCACAATACCATTACTCATAGCTACCTCAACTGCGAGTCTCTGATCGTTAGAGGGTTGCTTACCATCCTGCTTGAAATGGGCACCATTAGATTCCAAAGGATGATTAAGTCGGTTAATAAACTCGGCAAAGCCACTCTCCACCTCATGTTGATACTGGAGGTAAATACAGTTGAACTCCACGACACACCCATAACCTCTAATCCTTTCATCCCCATTGGCCTTGACACCTGTAGGAAAAAGAGGAGCTTGTAGCTCAGTCATGTACTTGGACATATCAGCGATCTCGTAGTTAGCCACTCTTAGAGGTGTACAACTCCATTCTCGGTCGGTCACGTGTGAGAGGAGTTGTCTGGCTATTTCTCCTACTCTTCGGTCGGTGGGAAGTAGGACACGCTTGGTAATCTTCAAGACCATTTCACATGTCTCAAGAGGTAGAGTAATCAGAAGATATGGATTGTCAATGAGAAGCTCGTAAGCTTTGTCATAAGGCATGTGGATACGCTTAACTTCCTTTGGAGTCAGACCAAGTAGATACATTCTCCTTACAGATGAGTAGTAGTGCCACCACTTTAAGAACTTAGGAGTGTCAAGGGTTGGGAAGGCGGTTTGTATGGCGAGTTCGGGGGTACCATCACGACAGAGCTTTTCAGCTTTGGAATCAAGCCAGGTGGCGACTGTGGTGGGGTGGTCTGGGGTAGGTACACCCTCAGCCACTGGCACACCCTCAGCCACTGGCACACCCTCAGCCACTGGCACACCCTCAGCCACTGGCACACCCTCAGCCACTGGCACACCCTCAGCCACTGGCACACCCTCAGCCACCTTCCCCTCCAGCCAGCTATACAACTCTCTTGCCTTCATACTACTACAACCCTTGATATTTATCAAGAACGTCCTTAGCAAGCCATCCTTGCTATTATCAGCCTGAACCATTGGCATCTCAATAAGCCTAACAAAGTCTTCATAGCCATTCCTCACCTCGTGCTTTTCCATTACACCAGATCCCGAGATATGGTCTCCTTCTCTAATAGGGATGTGAAAAGAGGCAAGACAGTTGTAATACTTACGAGAGGCACGAGTAAGGATGCGAAATGTGGTACCAACCTCACCTCTGATCTTGGTGACATTAACAACTTCGGCATCGATGAGGACACGTTTGACCGCACTTCTACCAAACATTATTAGCTTCTTCTTATAGAAAGAAGAAGAGGGAAATCAGATTTGCTCTTTGGAGTTCTGGTTGAACCGTAGGCTTTTGACCTCATTGCGGAGTACCACGAACTGGGATAGTAGCTCCTGTATTTGAGCGTCATAGCACCGTGTTAATTGTTCAAGGTGGTATTCGAATAGTTCTACAGTTCCGGTAGGTGGTTGAGGTATCATTGCGGGACTCGGTGTAGGTAGTGTGTTAATCAAAGCTAACTGCATCCTCTGCTTCTCCCTAAACTTACGACTCGATTCGGCTCTAGCTGCCTTCCGTTCCTCGTCGTTAGAGCGACGGATATACGTTCTGACTGGTGCCGTACTTGCCATTATTTACAAGTGTTCTAATTATTCTTAGATAAAGATAGAATCTAGCTTCTCTCTGGAATCATAGCAGATGTAAATATGACAATTTACAACGCTAATCGGTACTACTTTGATAGTGCTACGCTAGATCGGACAATATTCCATAATATTTTCACAATATTGCTAATAATTATTATTCCCCGTATACAAAATGACAGATCAACAACAACTTCCTATACATATCGTATGTAACAATACCAACACTAATACAAGCTCGGCTAAACAGGATCAGCGATCCGATCAATATGTAATCACTATGCCAAAGGATGGTAAGCCGGGACCACCTGGTAAGGACGGAAAAGATGGTAAAGACGGTAAGGACTGTCAACCTAGACATGGAAAGGATGGAGAGTGTGGAAAGCCTGGTCATCCCGGAAAGGATGGAGAGTGTGGAAAGCCTGGTCCTCCTGGAAAGGATGGAAAACAGGGAGAACCTGGTAAGGACGGTCGACATGGTAAGGATGGCCGACATGGTAAGGATGGCTGTGACGGTAAGAATGGCTGTGACGGTAAGGACGGTGAGTGTGGTAAGGACGGCGAGTGCGGTAAGGATGGTTGCGACGGTAGTGATGGCGAGTGCGGTAAGGACGGTTGTGATGGTGAGTGCGGTAAGGACGGTTGTGATGGTGAGTGCGGTAAGGACGGATGCGATGGCCGAGACGGAGATTGCGGTAAGGACGGCTGTGATGGTCGGGATGGAAGAGACGGTGAGTGCGGTAAGAACGGATGCGATGGTAAGGACGGTGAGTGCGGTAAGGACGGTAGACCTGGTCGTGATGGTCGTGATGGTCGTGATGGTAAGGACGGCTGTGGTAAGGATGGTAAATGTGGTAAGGATGGTAAGAACGGGGAGTGCGGTAAGGACGGCCGTGATGGATGTGATGGACATGACGGATGTGATGGACATGACGGATGTGATGGACATGACGGATGTGATGGGCGTGACGGATGTGATGGGCGTGACGGTGCGACAGGTCCAACCGGTGCTACTGGTCAACGAGGTGCTACTGGTGCTACTGGTGCTACTGGTGCTACTGGTGCTACTGGTGCTACTGGTGCTACTGGTACCATCGGAGCCACGGGTGCTGATGGTTTAACCGGTGCTGATGGTTTAACCGGTGCTGATGGTTCAACCGGAGCCACTGGTGCCGACGGCCAAACAGGTGCCACTGGTGCCGACGGCCAAACAGGTGCCACTGGTGCCGACGGCCAAACCGGAGCCACTGGTGCCGACGGCCAAACCGGAGCCACTGGTGCCGATGGCCAGACGGGTGCCGATGGCCAGACGGGTGCCGATGGCCAGACGGGTGCCGATGGCCAGACGGGTGCCGATGGTCAGACGGGTGCCGATGGTCAGACGGGTGCCGATGGCCAGACGGGTGCCGACGGCCAAACCGGAGCCACTGGTGCCGACGGCCAAACCGGAGCCACTGGTGCCGACGGTCAAACCGGAG
>JBAZAY010000119.1:0-4130 GCA_041671725.1 Gallionella sp.
ATCTTAAGATGCCAAAATTGGCGATGCCATTGCGCGTGATGCTGGTCGGTCAGACGCATACGCCATCTGTCGATGCGGTGCTGGCCTTGTTTCCGCGCGAGGTTGTATTGGCACGTATGGCTAAATATTTATAAAAAACGGAGAAAACGCTTTACAGATACGGGTGGTGTCCATATAATGCGCGCTCTTCGAAACGGGGGTATAGCTCAGCTGGGAGAGCGCTTGCATGGCATGCAAGAGGTCAGCAGTTCGATCCTGCTTATCTCCACCATTGAAGAATAGTTTTAGATTACGTCCCTATCGTCTAGAGGCCTAGGACATCGCCCTTTCACGGCGGTAACACGAGTTCGAATCTCGTTGGGGACGCCAGATTTTGCAGTAACCGAGCGATTGCTCAGTTTTAGATTCAACGTCCCTATCGTCTAGAGGCCTAGGACATCGCCCTTTCACGGCGGTAACACGAGTTCGAATCTCGTTGGGGACGCCATATAAAATGGTTGCGCATTACGTAGTTAATACGGTCAAAGTGTTAATTTGCGTCAACTCGTATCAATCTGTATCTGCCAATTTTAACGTTAATTTTGCCTTGTTCTGTCTTAATTTTAGTTCATGCTGACTAAAAAACGAAAAACTTGCCGCATGAATTAGCGTCTTCGAAAAAATACAGAAATATTAAATCCGGGATAATTTCCGGTTTTTTTTCGTTTAAAAAACTGTATTTTTGTCTCGCCGGATATTTCCCGATAAAAATATTGTTGTCTTGGATTTTGTCTTTAGCTTTTGCTGAGTAAACGGCGGGCATTCAAGTTCGAAGTGCAACAGCCGATGGTTGCCTGGTGTAGCGCATCCACGCCGAAGAATCGCCTGACCGTCAGCCTGTCGTTGCTGGCGGAGCTACAACAGGGGGGGGGCTGGTTGCAACGACAGTTGAATTATTCCGGTGAGATCAAAGCCCGCCCGGTGTCGATGACCGAAGCCCAATTTCGCTGGGAGATGAATCAGGATGTGATGGCGACAGAGAAGCTCGCCGAGGGTATACGCGGGTTTACGGCAGATCAGATCAAGCTGGAAAAGGCGCTTGCAGAAAGATTCGGCCCGACCTGTGACCCCGCCTGATCCGCAGGCCTTGACCTGCGGCCTTGTCGCTGTGTGGGTTAGCGCACAGTCAAGACGAGGGTGCCGGTGCACAGTGACGCTCAGACGCAGCGTTGCTCCGTCAGGAATCGTTAAATTGTCATCAGCCCCCATTAACTGCAGTTGCATTCATGCAACCGGCTCAGGGAGACACCTTATGCAAAGCTCCCCACCTCCGGCCTCTGCTACCGGTACGCCGGGTAATCATGCACTGGAATTGCTGAAAATATCCGAAAGCCGTTATCGTCGGCTATTTGAAACGGCTCAGGACGGCATCCTGCTGCTAAATGCAGATACAGCCCAGATCGAAGACGTTAACCCCTACCTGATCGAGATGCTGGGCTATTCGCATGCGGAGTTTTTGGGGAAAAAGCTATGGGAGGTAGGTTCATTCGCGGACATTACGCAGAGCAAGGAAATGTTTGCCGAGCTGCAAACGCAAGGCTATGTCCGATACAAGGATCTTCCGCTTAAAACCAAAGCAGGTGTCGAAGTTGCGGTTGAATTCGTCAGCAATACCTACGACTGTGAAGGTGTCAGGGTCATTCAGTGCAATATCCGTAACATTTCTGAGCGTAAGGCAGATCAGGCAAAAATCCGGCGTCATGTGCGTCTGTATACCGCGTTGAGCCAGTGCAACAAGGCGATCGTGCACTGTAAAAGCGAGGATGAGTTATTTCTGGAAGTCTGCCGCATCGCGGTGCAGTTTGGCGGCATGAAAATGGCGTGGATCGGTCTGCTTGATGTAGAGACGCATATGGTGAAGACGGTCGCAAGTTTCGGGGACGATACCGGGTATCTCAATGAGCTGAATGTCTCGGCGGATGAGCACAGCCCGACCGGTACGGCAATACGCGAAAATCAGCCGTTCTGGTGCCAGGATTTTCTCAATGATCCGGCAACATTAGCCTGGCATGAACGTGCAAGGCGGGCAGGCCTTGCCGCTTCAGCCTCGCTTCCCTTGTATCGTCTGGGACACGTGATGGGGGCTTTCACCCTGTATTCGGCCGAGGCTTGCGCCTTTGATGAACCGGCGCGCGATTTGCTGGTTGAAATGGCGACGGATATCAGCTTTGCGCTGGTCAATTTTGATCGAGAAGCGCAGCGCAGGCGCATAGACGCGAAAATAAAAGCTCAGAATTTAATCCTGATGACTCAGCAGGAGACTTCGCTGGATGCCATTCTGGTGGTCGACGAAAACGGACAGGTCATCTCCTATAATCAGAGATTTGTCGAGCTGTGGCAGCTCTCGCCTCAGTTGTTGAGCTTGCATCTGGATGCAAGCCTGCTTCAATCCCTGGCTGATCAGGTCGAAAATTCGGCGGCATTTGTCGCTCGCATTCACTATTTGTATGGGCACAGCGCTGACAAAAGTCGTGAGGAAATACTGCTCAAAGATGGCAGAACCATCGATTGGTATTCGGCTCCCGTCAGCGGGGCGGACGGCATGTATCATGGACGCGTCTGGTATTTTCGCGACATCACCGGGCGCAAGCTGGCGGAAAAGGAAATAGAGCGACTGGCCTTCTACGATCCGCTGACCGGTTTGCCTAATCGCCGTCTGTTGCATGACCGTTTACAGCATGCGCTTGCAGCCAGTGCTCGTCATGACAAACACGGTGCGGTCCTGTTTATCGATCTGGACGATTTCAAGACACTTAACGATACTCAGGGACATAGCATCGGTGATCTGCTGCTCCTTGAGGTGGCCCGCCGACTGTTGGGTTGCGTGCGCGAAAAGGACACGGTAGCACGGCTGGGCGGCGATGAGTTCGTTGTTTTACTGGATGAACTGAGTGCGGATCCTGCACATGTCGCAGCTCAGACGGAAGCTGTCAGTAACAAGATACTTACCGCTATCAGCCGGCCTTATGCCTTGAAAAATTATGAATATCATTGTTCGGCCAGCATCGGCATCAGCCTGTTTCGAAATCAGGATAGTACCGAGGACGAACTGTTAAAACACGCGGACACGGCCATGTACCAGGCAAAGAACGCCGGGCGTAATACCATGCGTTTTTATGATCCGGCCATGCAGGTGGTGCTGGCAGCCCGTGCTGAACTGGAGCGCGATCTGCGCCGGGCTCAGGCGGAGAATCAGCTGCAAATTTACTACCAGATGCAGGTCGGCCAGGCAGGTCATATTCAGGGTGCCGAGGTGCTGATACGCTGGCAGCATCCGCAACGCGGACTGATTTTACCCTATCAATTCATTCCTTTGGCCGAGGAGTCCGATCTGATACTGCTTATCGGTCAGTGGGTGCTGGATGCCGCATGCAGACAGCTCAAGGTATGGGAATCCGACCCGCTCACACGCGATTTGCAGCTTGCTGTCAATGTCAGTGCACGCCAGTTTCGTCAGCCGGATTTCGTCGCGAAAGTATTTCAAACACTGAGCAGTCATGCAATCGAACCCGCGCGACTCAAGCTCGAACTTACCGAGAGTCTGGTGATGGATAACATAGAGAGCACCATCGTCAAGATGCAGGAGCTCAGGCAGATAGGGCTGCGTTTCTCCATGGATGACTTCGGTACAGGATATTCATCGTTAGCTTATCTGACCCTGTTGCCGCTGGATCAGCTGAAAATAGACCAGTCATTCGTGCATAACATCGGTGTGAAAAACAGCGATGCAATCATCGTGCAGACCATTATCGGTATGGCCAATAATCTGGGGTTGGAGGTGATTGCCGAAGGCGTAGAGACAGAGGCGCAGCGTGTATTTCTGGATCAGCACGGCTGCCATCTCTGTCAGGGTTATCTGTTTGGCAAACCGGTTCCGGTTGATGAGTTTGTGGCGAGGTTGAAAAATCTGTAAGGGATGCTGATCTTTGCTAGAAAAAGCAGTTGTCCACGAACCACACGAAACGGTTTTAGCAGGCAATCCGCAAAGCGGATGCTCGCAAAAAACACGACATGCTTCTGGCAGGGATATTGCCCGGTGGGCGATAACTCGCAACAGATTCAAATGCATATCATTGTTGATACTGTCACCC
>JBAZAY010000120.1:0-1112 GCA_041671725.1 Gallionella sp.
CCCCTCTACACTCTGAAGGATGTTACCAAAGAACGAGGTAATTACATCCGATACCACGGCAGGGGTAAAGATGAGAAGGTTGCTGTGGGGAATATGGCTATGATGTCAGCTCAAGCCATCCACCGACTGTTGAAACTGGTGAGTGCCTCACCCGATGCCGTTGAGTTGCTGGGCTTCTCCAGAACCACTAAACTGGAGAACATGGTTCTGGAGAACATCTTGGTACTACCTCCTGGTACTCGTCCTCCTCGTGTGATCGGTGACAAGGTGACACACAACGATCTGACCAACCTCTACTCAGAGATCATAAAGGTGAGAGAAGCAATCGAAAAGGCCACCGATGTGAACAAGCAGGAGATCGCCATCAATCTGTTGTACAGTCTACTCTCATACCTCTTCAACAACTCCAGTGGTAAGTATCGCTACAGTAACAACGGTCGTCCCCATCGCACACTCAAGTGTCTCATCGCAGGCAAAGGTCGCTTGATCAGAGGTTATACTCAAGGTAAGAGAGTGGACTTCTGTATTCGGTCTGTGGCGGGTCCCAATCCTAACCTGCGTCTCAACCAGGTGGGTCTCCCTCAGTATCTGGCCAAGATCGTCACCTATCCAGAGTTGGTGACTGAAGTCAACCTCATCCGTCTTCAACGCTACATGGATCAAGGTAAGGTCAACTACCTCACCAAAGGCTCAGGTAAGAGAAAAGGTAAGGTGCTATCCGTGGCCTCGATGGTGGGTGAGTCAGAGGGATTGAAGCAGTTGGAGGTGGGAGACTTGGTGGATCGGTGGATCATGGGATCACGTGTGGAGGATGGTATCCACATCCCAGGAGATGCTGTGTTGGTGAATCGCCAGCCGACGCTACACAAGATGTCAATGATGGGATTCGAGGTGGAGATTGTACCCGAGCTGACCATCCAGATGCCCGTTAACTCAGCTGCACCTTTTGGATTGGACTTTGATGGAGATGAGCTGAACATTCACGTGCCCCAGACCGCAGAGGCAGCCAGAGAAATCCGAGGTAGAATGTTCATCACTGAGTGTATCGTATCGGCTCAACACAACCGACCCGTCGTAGGCTTGACTCAGGACTCGATGACGGCCTCCTACCT
>JBAZAY010000120.1:1122-4125 GCA_041671725.1 Gallionella sp.
TCACACACCCAGGAGATCGTCTATGCCGCCGGCCTGGACGAGAAACTACCTTCTCTCTTGGAGAGAGTTGATAGATACCGTGGCCTGGATCATCACCAAGAACAGGACGGTTTCATCCTGAGACGTCGTGAGAAGGTGGTGGAGTCGAGAATGCTGGACTTGGCTTTGGCCTCCTCCTTCACTACACCTGCCCAAGATCGTCGCCGTGCCACTCTCACCTCTCAAGCCCTCAGTATCATCCAGGAACGACAAGCCCGATCGCAGTATGCCAGAACCGATGGCTCCTTGTCCTACACTCAGTGGCTTCATGCTAACTTCCAAGATACCGAGCAGTTGAGTCAGGATGACTATGACCTCTTTGTAGGCCAAGTGGATCAAGATCGTCGGGATGCCATTGTCGCACTGAGGGATGAGAGAGCTTTGTTAAGAGAAGATCTTGTCAAGGATACCATTTCTGCCCATGAGAAAGAAGGACTTGAGGCTGGTCTGCTCTTGAATGCCAAGGAGCTGAAGGAAGCTGAGTTAGCCAGACTCACTCCTGATCAAGAGAGCCGTCAATTCCAGCTAGAGAGGCAGTACCAACAGTGGCTCATGCGAGACGTCAATCCCTCACCATCCCTCCTACAGTCAGTGATTCGTGAGCTGGTCGTCACAGAGGTCTATGAGGACTACTACTTGACTGGTAGAGAACTCTACTCCATCCTCTTTCCCACTGACTACTTCTACTCCAAGAAGAATGGTGCTGATCTGCGAGAGCCAGTGGTGAGAATCCAAGAGGGTATCCTGGTGGCGGGTACAGTTGATAAGAAGGTGGTCGGGGCTGTCTCCAACTCGATCGTACATGACCTTTATAAGATGTACACCCCAGATCACGCCGAGGACTTCATCACCAGAGCCAAATGGTTGACTGATCCCTGGTTGAAGTATGAGGGTCATACCGTCTCGATGCGAGACTGCTCCTCCTCTGATCCGACTCTGGCAGGTGCCATCAACAACAACATCCATCTGACACAACAGGCTATCTGGAAGCTGGGACCACGCTCAAACAATCCCCTTGAAGAGATGCGAAGACAAGAGACAATGCGTGAGATGCTGTGTAGCGTGAAGAACAGCTCGAACAAGCTGGCTCTGGAGTCCATTGATCCCGCCAACAGTATCAAGGTGATGGTGGAGAGTGGTAGCAAGGGTAGCAATGCTAACTTTGGCTCGATCATTACACTCGTGGGAGCTCAAGAGTATCAAGGGAGACCTATCCCACCATTGGCAGGTGGTATCACCCTCCCGTGTTATGAACGCAACACCCGTGAGCCGGCTGCCACTGGATTTGTGGCTAGTTCGTACCTGAAGGGTTTGACGGCCTCTGAGATGTTCTATCATCAAGTGGCAGCCCGAGAGGGTCTATTTGGTACAGCTATCAAGACGGCTGAGACTGGTTATATCCAGCGACGAATTGTCAAGACACTCGAAGATGCCGTGGTCTACCCCGATGGCACAGTGAGAAACACAGCTGGCAATGTCATCCAGTATGCCTATGGAGAGGATGGCTTTGCCGGTGAGAAGTTGGTGCTGGCTGGTACTACCAGTAGCTTCGTGGATATCAATCGCTTGCTGGATATTATCCAGAGTCGGAGAAAGGCCAAGCTCCCGGAGTTCTACGCTGAATACACTGGTCAGAAGCCCAACTACCGCATGCCAACCTTCACTGATGCCGATGAGAGGAATGGTGAGGGTGACGAGGATGAAGAGAGCATTCAAGCGGGTGAAGAGGAAGAAGAGGGTAAGGAAGAAGAAGTAGAAGAGGAGGACGCTTCAGATATCTCAGAAGGTGAGGTGGATGAGGTGGAGGATTGAACAGGATGGTGTTTCTTCACAACTGTGAAGAAAACTGATACAATCAGGGGATTAAGATATTCATTAAACAAACGATGAAACCTACGGCCTCGTCTCTAAGATCTCAACAGGAAGTGGTAGATAAGTTTGATGTTTATACAGTACTAGCTAAATCTTCTCTTTTTGTGAAGTATCCTAAGACACTGGGAGGATTGATCTCGTTTTGGCAAACGGAGCTACAACCAGCTAACCTAGCCACTACCCCAGACTCATTTGTCCTGACGTATGCTAACACAGTCATATCCATTCCCACCATTGACTTTCTTCAAATCTTAACCTTACCACTCTATCACTGTACTTGGGATGAAGAGGCTCAGATTATCATCGAGGAGATAGCCAATGGCACCTTGACAGCTCGAGTCAGTGAGTTAGCTCGAAGTTTGTTTCAAGCCAAGGCTACCATCACGATTGACATGATTCCAAATGACTGGCAGGACTTAGTGGAGGAATTAATTGCCTCTGGTAAGATGGATCTAAGTAAGTTTAAGACTGTAGATGAGGTTGAACAGGCAGTTGACGCTACACTCTATCCCTCAAATGTCGAGGCGGAGGTAGAGTATGAAGCACCTCCACCCCAAATGATGAGAGAGGATAAGGAGATCTTGGCTCGGACTCTTAATTTGGACGTCTGTGATTTCGTGACCAAAGAAGAGGCTCTAAAGATCTATGAGTCTAGAAGATAAGATGTATTCCTTTGTTAAAAAGGAATGAGCTGGCTGTACTTACTCTAATGTGAAGGTGTACATCTCACCTTCATCAAGCTTCCTACCGCAGATGTTGTATAGGACTAGTCCATGGCTCACAATGAGGAAAGTCCCTGTCTTGGGTAGATGACTCAGAAACAAGTCTACTCGATGTTGTAACTGCTTGATTGTCTCAGTGGCCAGAGCCGTCAAGTCAGAGTAGTGTGACGCAGTGATGGGAGAGAGATCCAACTTACCCTTGCGATGATTTCCAAGATACTCACCGATTGCGGGGCTAAGAATCGCCTTCTCATCAACAGTGATAAGAGCCAAAGTCTCACGGGTTCTCAAGAAGGGAGAGCAGTGGATGTAGTCAAACTCAACACCCTCTAACTGCTTGAGAGTAGCTTGAAAAGTCTTACAAGAGGAT
>JBAZAY010000121.1:0-4099 GCA_041671725.1 Gallionella sp.
TGCTGGCGGTTGCCTTTATATACGTAGCTGTACACTGCGCCAGAGATGGGAATAGCGCCAAGGTTGCTGCGGCAACCGGCCTGTGGAGAAGTCGAGTGCTATGGGGGGTGACTTTGCTGTGCATTCCCATCGTCGCATACACACTGACCATGCTGCCCTATGCGCGCCATGCAATTTCAAACGTTGGTGTCGTTGAGGTTCAGGCCAAGGGATATCAGTGGTATTGGGTCTTGTCGAGAACCGAATTGCCGGCAGGTCGTCCGATTGAGTTTCAGGTGACTTCCGCCGATGTAAACCATGGCTTCGCAATTTATGGCCCGGACATGAAGATCCTCACGCAGACGCAGGGAATGCCTGGCGTCACCAATGTCTTGCGCTATACCTTCGAGCAACCTGGGACTTACAAGATCCTTTGCCTGGAATATTGCGGAGTGGGACATCACACCATGATGTCCGAACTTCATGTAGTCGCCCAATAAGTTTCGCTACGGAGAATTCAAAAATGAATGTACTAAATAGGAATAAGTCACTGCTGGCCAGTGCGGAAGTCAAGGTTTATGCGGCAATCTCGGGCGTGGTCGTACTGCTGATGATGGTGTTTGGCCTGGTCATGCGCATGACACAAGGCCAGATGCTGCCGATCGAACCGGGTTTGTTTTATCAGTTGATGACCGCGCACGGAATCGGCATGGTTGCGATTGCGGGCCTGGGCGGATCGGCGGTGATGTGGCATTTCCTGGGTAAATATGTCAATCTCAGAGCCGGATTTGCGTGGGCCAACCTAGCCTTCTTCCTGGCCGGGGTCGTGCTGGTGCTGGGCGGTATCTTTGTCGGCGGATTCGCCGCTGCCTGGACCTTCCTCTATCCGCTGCCGGCTAATGGCATGGGCATGTGGGGCCGGCATGCCGCTGCGGCCTATATGGGCGGCGTGCTGCTGGTCGGCGTCGGCATGTTGTTGTTCTATCTGGAAGCGGCACGCGCCATCATCGCGCAATACGGCAGCTTCGCCAAATCGCTGGGTTGGCATTTCCTCAAGAGCGGGCAGGACGCACCACCCGCGACCGTCATTGCAAGCTCGGTAGTCACGATCATCAATATCCTGGCGATCCTGGTCGGGGCGGTCATTCTGAGCATGATGCTGATCAACCTGTACGTGCCGGAAATCGCGATTCACCCGCTGCTGGCGAAGAACCTGATTTTCCTGTTCGGCCATGTATTCATCAATTCCACCATCTATATGGCGGTCATCGCAGTCTATGAGATATTGCCGCAATACACCGGACGCACCTGGAAGGTATATAAGCCGTTCGTATGGGCCTGGTCAGCGACCTGCCTGATGGTGTTAACCGTTTATCCTCACCACTTGCTGATGGATTTTGCGCAGCCTTTGTGGATGCACATCATGGGACAGATCATTTCCTACACCAGCAGTTTGCCCGTGTTGGCGCTCACCTTGACCGCTACGCTCGGCACGATCTACCGCAGCAACATCAAATGGGATCTGACCTCAGCGCTGCTGGTACTGTCTATTTTCGGCTGGAGCGCGGGCGTGATACCTGCCGTAGTCGATGGCACGATTGCCGTGAATCAGGTGATGCACAACACGCTGTGGGTACCGGGACATTTCCACCTGTATCTGCTGTTGGGTTGCATGGCGATGATCCTGGCCTTCATCAACTGGCTGTCGAATCAGGAAAAGGCGCAAGGTTTCAGTACGCTGGACAAAGCCATGCTGTGGACTTTTGCAGTCAGTGCGTTCACCTATGCGCTGATCTTCCTGATGTCGGGCCAGGCGAGTATTCCGCGCCGCATGGCAGTACATCTTCCGGAATGGGTCTGGTATAGCCAGCTAGGCTCGCTGTTTGCAGCAGGTGTCGTGTTAAGTGCATTGGTGATTGTTGTCAGATCATTGGTTGGCATCATCAAGCCTGCGAAACTGGCCTGATTGAAAGTCGCCCTCAGGTGAAAACGGTTATAGCCTCGATAATTCTTGTGTTGCTGGGAATAGGGGCTGTCGCTTTTATTACCGAAGGTTTCGAGGTAATCACATCCGAACAGGCCCGCCGTCTGAATATATCGCGCCGGCAGCCTGTCGTGCCGGACGTGCGCCTGATCGATCAGTCAGGACATACGCACCGTTTTGGCGATTGGGTTCAGGAGCAGCACAAGTTCATTATCGTCGACTTCATCTACACAAACTGCCAGTTACTTTGCCGTGCGCTGGGCAGCGAGTTTCAGCAGCTTCAGCGCAACATCATCGAACGCGGTTTACAAAGCCGCGTTCATCTGCTGTCGATAAGCTTTGATCCGGAACATGACAGTTATGCCGTACTGGAAAAATACGCTGATCACCTGCTGGCCGATCCCGATGTATGGAGCTTTGCAACGCCAGACAAGACAGGCGACCTGGCTGACTTGCTGCAAACTTTCGGCGTCACCGCCATTGCAGATCAACAGGGCGGGTTCCAGCACAATGCAGCCCTGATCCAGGTTTCTCCAACGGGAAAACTACTGCGGGTGACTAACTACGATTCTGGCAAGCAGCTGCTCGATGAATTGGTGAAATCAAATTGACTGCAATGATGAATTTAGAAAAAGCTGTTGTCCACAGATTAAATGGATTAACGCTGATTAAACAGATACTTATACACATACTTGGTTCACCATTTAGGTAAAGAGTAATTATTTCGTAACTTGTTGTTAATCTGTGCGAATCTGCGTAATCTGCGGATAAAACCGAGGTTTTCAGGATGAATCCACTTACCAGAACCGCTGTTGGCAGCGGACTGCTGCTGATGCTCAATATTCCCTTCATACGCCGCATGATGGAGAGCGATATGGCGTATCACATGCTGCTCCAGTTCCCTCTCATTTTACTGGCAGGATGGTTACTTGCCAGAGGGCTTT
Source organism: Gallionella sp. (assembly GCA_041671725.1). GTDB lineage: Bacteria > Pseudomonadota > Gammaproteobacteria > Burkholderiales > Gallionellaceae > Gallionella. The sequence goes on from JBAZAY010000121.1 coordinate 2,908, forward strand.
TTAATCAAACAAGCATACAGAAATGGAATCACGCAGGCGTTACCGGCCTGCTGGCAGCCTCGATGATTCTGATGTTCTGGATGATTCCCAGGGCATTGGATCTCGTGCTGATTAACACCACGCTTGATTTTTTGAAGTTTCTCTCGCTGGCTCTGGCGGGTGCAGCGCTGGCGTTGTCGTGGGCAGTAGCCGGAATAATCGTCCGTGGATTTTTTCTGGGTAATGTGTTGCCAATGATGATGGTGGTGGGCTGGCTGTACGTTGAAGCGCCAGTTCGCCTTTGCAATTCCTATTTGAGTAACGATCAATTGCGTACAGGAAGCGGGCTGCTCGCACTCTCCATTGCCGGGATCCTGGTTTGGTTGTATGCCTTTTTTATGCCGTCGAAACAGGCGGGCAACTCGGAAGATAAGGTGATATTCACCTGACGGCCCCCTTCAACCTGAAAACCGCAGTTCTATCCGCAGATTACGCAGATTCGCACAGATTAACAACAAGTTACGAAATAACTACTCGTCACCCAAATGGTTAACCAAGTGTGCGTATAAGTATTTGTTTAATCTGCGTTAATCCATTTAATCTGATGAGACTACTAAGTATTGGACTAAGACGCAACAAAACTGCATCTAAGCCACTACTTATGCGGACAACAGCTTTTTCCAAGATCAAACAAGCCTTGCACCCGCCGTTTTATTCGACCTCAAGGTCTTTGACGCGCATCGCATCGCCGCTCGTCACGCTGACTCGATAGTCCCCGCAATGCGGACAAGGCTCATATAGCGCGGCCAGCGGCACATCGCGCGCACATTGTGCACACCACCCCCGCCCTTCTGTCTCAATGATCTCCAGCCTTGCCCCGTCTGCGATACTGCCGGTCATCGCAACATCGAAACAAAAACGCATGGCTTCGGGTTCGACTGAGGACAACTTGCCTATTTCCAGTACCACCGCGCGCACACGCTGGAAATTTTGCGATTGCGCCGATTCCTCGATGATTTGCAGTACGTTCCCGGCCAGCGACATCTCATGCATTTTTTACTCCTGATCCTAGAAAAAGCTTTTGTCCGCAGATTAAATGGATTAACGCAGATTAAACGTATAGCGTTTATCTGCCGCGCAGCGAAATTTAAACATGGCGATGAACGCATACGCGGCAGATAAACCTTGTTGGACTGAACCGCCTTCTGGAAAG
>JBAZAY010000122.1:0-4082 GCA_041671725.1 Gallionella sp.
AGTCTTAGTAGACTTAGCAAGCTTGGAGAGCCAGTCGTAGATAGCAGCTTCTGGGCCAGAGTAGAGAGGAAACTCTGGAGGAGTCTTGGGGGAGATGGAGGTGTATGGTACACTCTTTGTTTCATCGAGAAGATACGTATCTCCAGGTTGATGATCTGGCAAGCCGTCTCTACGATTTGCATAGTCAAGTTCATCGATAGAAACTTCCTTTTTGCCACCAATCTTTATCTCTCCTACCTCCCCCTTCCCATACTTCTTAAACATCGCAGGAAGTCGAGAGTCGTAAACATCTTTGAGACCTTCACCACCAAAACTAAGATTTGCAGTTTTCTCGTCTCCACCAATCTCTTTCAAGATACGCGGTCCTAACTCCTTACCAACCAGTTCTTCTATATTCCTTCCTTGTGCAGTACCAAAGCCTTCTGGAGCTTGTAGAATTGTACCATCTTTGTTAATACCAAAGTGATATTTATGCTTGTTTGTACCAAAGAGTGTAACTTCTTTACCTCCGCCAGAAGTAGGAATAGGATACCAAGTAACACTCTCTATTTCCTTCACAACTGCTTCTTTATATCTTTGCCTCTGCATCTCACCAGTCGTCCAAGCAACTCCATCATAGCCATTCTCCTTAGCATAAGCAAGAATCCGCTTCACACCTATGTCGTAGATACGAGCCTGAAGTTCCGGAGGCATCTTGCCTTGGTTGCCTTCGACTACTTTTTCTATCTGACTAGGATCAATCTTATGTTGTGCTGCATAAGCTTCTGCTTCTTTCTTTGAGTTAAACTTCAGATCTTCTATAACTTTATTTATAGGAGCATTAAGCCACTTGACAGCATTTTGTGTAGCTTCTTCTTTAGTCTTTCCCCAAGCAGGAAATTCTTTTCCAGTAAGTTTATTCTTAAACCAGTATTTTGGAGATTCCTGGTTAAGTGTATTAGGTTGTATACGAAGATACTCTACATCATTAACAGTTTTTATACTAGGATTAACTGTGTACTTCGTATCCCCACTCGGTCCCTGAATCTCTTCAACAAAGAGAATCTTTTTCCCACTCACATCTCGTTCGTTGAAGCGAATCCTCACAATAGGATTCTCTACTCCATCATATGCAGAATGTCCATCATTCCAGTCTGCAATTCGCTGGCCAGAAAATATCTCTGGATTTTTACTCGGAGCCGTCACAAACATCTCCCTATAACTTCCAGGAACTGCGCCGGGTTCTTGGTATTGGGAGAACTGAGTAGGCTTACCTTCAAGAGGTATAAGTTGCCATACCTCTAAACCTTGCGATTTAGCTTCTTCCATCGCCTTCTTATAGTCGGCTCCCAACACCACATCCTTAAGCTCTATAGTATTAGCCTTAATCTCCTCCAGGACATCTTGTTTTGTAACTACTCCCTTCAACCCTCCAAGGATATTCTCGATCTCCCTCTCACTAACCTGCATACCCTTAAGCATACTCTTAAGCTGGTCAGCAGGCATTCTTGTAAAAGGCTTACTCTCAACAGCGCGAGATAGCTTAGAGAAGAAAGCCTTTCCTCGTTCATAGATCTGCTGCCCACCCATGCTATCAAGTGTGTAGCCATCTCCCTCTGGCACATGCTCGATATCTCCAGGCTCATGTTCTTCCTCTCCAAGAATCTTATTAGCTTCTGCTTCAAGCTCTGCATCACTCTTTCTTGCTCTACGATTAGCTCCCTTTTTACTCTTAAGATAAGCCATCAGCTCTTCTCTCGTCTGAGGAGGAGTCTTAGCAACAGCTGGCTGCTCGACAGCTGCGGGAGCTTCCTCTACCTTTCCCTTCTTAAGCGCAGCAACTCTCTCAGCAATCCTATCTCGATTCTGCAATCTAAGCCTCACATCTTCAGGCAACCTAGCTGCACCATCAAGGAGCGTATCAAGCGTAGGATCCTCAAGCTCCTGCGCCTTGATGATAGCTTCTGCAGTCTTGGTAAGAGGCTCAGTATCAGCAGCTAACTCAGCCTCGAGATCCTCTGCTATCTTAAGCTTCTGCTCCTCTGTAAGTGGAGGTCTCTCAGCCGCAGTAGCCTTCGCTTGCTCACGAGCAAGAGCTGCTTCGTTGATCTTAGCTGCAGCCTCTGTAGCCTTAGCAAGTTCCTCCGCTGGAGGTTCAGGGAGATTCTTAACAGCGTCTATAGTAGCTGTAGCATCTTCTGGCTTCATCGCCTTGATCTCAGCTGCGCTATATCCCATCCTCTGCAGTGTAAGAATATCCTCCCGTGCTATGGTAATTTTTTTACCAGAGGGTGCAGCGGCTGTCCCTTCCGCTTTCGGCGCACCTTCTCCTTCAAGTGCTTGAACATCTCCACTTGCTGCAACCGCTTCTCCGCCTGCTCCTTGCTCAGGTTCTCCCTGCTTAGCGCCTTTCCTTCTTCGCTTACGACCTTGTAGCCCCTCTTGGTTCGTACTATCACTTGCTACCTCCTTCTTCTTAAAGGCATCAGTGTGCATAATATCTACAGCTTTTTCTCCCTCTCGACCTATAGGAGGATCAGCTACAGTCCACACTTCCCCTTTTTTATTCTGATAGTTATAGTTACCATCTGTATCTCTTCCGATAAATACAGCATCAGAAGGAACTTCTATAGACTTAGCAGCTCTTCCTTCCTTAGGTGGTGGAGCATCAGGAGGCTTCTTTATCTGATTCTCCAGGATCGTAATAAGCTGCTTATCTGGCAGACCTTCTAGGTCAGCAGGATCATAACCTAGCTCCTTAAACTTAGCCTCTGTCTCAGCTGGCAGAGGATCTAGGTTAAGCTCCCCTTGTACAACCTTAGGCTTAATCAGCTCTCCTGCTTCTATCTCAGCCTCAGCCTCCTTTGGCCTAGGAACGTATAGCTCCTCCTGCGCACCTTCCTCTAGCTTCGCAAGATCCTCTGCAGCTGCAGGATTATCCTTAGCTCTCTTCTCCAGCTCTGCCTTCACGTTCTCGAAGGTAGCTTTCCCTCTAAGCTTACGGATAACTGCTCTCCCGACAAGACCAAGACCTCGAAAGGCAGGATGGAGGACAGCTGTGGCTCCAGCAAAGCCAAGAGCTTCCTCGCCTCCTGTCAAGAGCTTCTCGCTGATTGCGCTCTCTGCTGGAGTCCCTGCTATCGTCCCCACTGTAGCTCCAGCGATACCTGCACGACCAACTGCCTTTGCTGTGTTGGTAACTATCCCTTCTCCAGGTATAGCCTTCAACGCTGCAGGGATCTTAGAGAGCATAGGTAGCTTAGACATAACTCCAAGTGCAGCACCCTCCCCAGCTGCGTAAGCAGGAATCTGAGGAATGAACTCAGTGATTCCACCAAGGATCTGACCAAGCATAGTCGTCTCTGGATGAGCGGCTGTAGCTCTAGCAAACTGGTTCTCTGTAAAGAGCTCCTTCATGTTCTGGAAACCTTGCATCGTAGCTTCGTTTCCAAAAGGGGTATATCCAGTCAGGTTCGAGACCTTCTGAATGAACTCTCCCGCTCCAGTTGATAGATGTCCTAGGGCTCTCTCCGCTACGTTGGGTGCTTCAGGATAGTTCTTCTCAATAAAGCTAAGCGCAGTTGCAGGATCAGTTCCCTCAGGGAACGAGACGACTCTACCATCCGTAAGCTGTACCTTCATTATAGATCTCCTCCACTTCTGAGGTACTTAGTAATAGGATGCTCTTCAGCAGAAACAGGATTCTGAACAGCTCCTGCGAGCCCACCAAGAATAGCTTGATCAGAGAACATCTTCATAAAATCAGGAAGGAAGCTAGTTGATGTAGCTCTCGTTCCCTCCGCTGACTTCTTCAACTGCTCTAGCGTAATAGGAGTCTCATTAACTCCACTCTTATCCTCAAGCTCTCTAAGCTTAAGGTAAGATGGCCCATAGAGCTTAGCTCCAAGAGAGTCTCTCATCGTCTTAGCTGCACGAAGAGCTTCTTCAATAGCAGGAGTCCTCGGTACGATCTTATTCATTGTAGCAAAGGTTCGCTCAGACTCCGTCTTCTTTGCCCACTCTTCTGGCGTAGGCAGACCACCATACTTCAGGACATCAGCGTTCGCCTTCTCGTACATCTGGCTGTCGATAGTGAACTGGCG
>JBAZAY010000123.1:0-3831 GCA_041671725.1 Gallionella sp.
GCTCAAGATTCATTTGGGTGCTGGAAAGATCGTTGGCTGTCATTGCGCTCATATCAATTCCTCGTGATAGCTATCCATGCTAGGTCGGCAACGTAATGCTAAACACGCTGCCCTTGCCGACTTCGCTTTGTACATCGACTTTACCCCCGTTCGCCTGCGTCAGGTTCTTCACTACCACCAGCCCCAGCCCGATACCGCGCGCCTTGGTGGTGAATAGCGGCTGAAACAGATGGCCCAACTGCTCGGGTGTCATGCCGCTGCCGTTATCTCTTATGCTAACAGTGATGGTCTTGGCTGGCATGTCTTCAACCGCGCGAATTTCCAGCGTGCCGACGCCTTCTATGGCTTCGATACCGTTGCTGATGAGGTTACGCAGCGCCTGCTGGATTTGCGGCGCATCCACGTGCAACGGAGAAAGCGTTGCGGGGATGTCCTGCTGTACGGTGACTGTCGGCGGCACATTGCATTTGCGCAAAGTCTGTGCAATCAATTCCGCAACACTCACGGCTGCCGGTTGCGGCGGCTTGGTGCGCACCGCATCCAGCAGGGCGGGCACGATGCGCTCGGAAGTGGCGATTTCGTCCTTGATGATGTTCAGGTATTCCTTGGTGGTCTCATCCGCATCCTCCAGCACGGTTTGCAGGAAGTACACCGCGTTGTTCATCACGCTCAGCGGGTTGCGCAACTCGTGTCCCACGCTGCCCGCGACCTGTCCCAGCACTGCGAGCTTTTCCTTGCGTATCAGTTCATTCTGCGCCTGTAGCAGTTGCTGCGTCCGTTCCTTAACCTTGGCTTCCAGCTCTTCATTCAGCTGGCGGATTTTTTCTTCCGCCTGCTTGCGCTCGAGAAAAATGTCGCGGATGTAATACACGCTGCCAAGCAAACATCCGGCCATAGCGACATCCAGCATATCGCTGACGACTTTGTAAGTAGCCGGATCGAGCAGTATGCTGCTATAACTGAACAGTTGGAGTACACGATCAGTAACCAGCAACACCAGCGCGGCGAAAAATAGCCACCATGCCTTCGCTTTGCCGGCAAGGGGAATCAGATAAATCGCCGATACCGCAGCCATTGCGGCCAGAATGACACTGACCAAGTGCGGAAAAAACTCATACGAGTACATTAAATGCATCAGCGTGCTCCTTATGTGGCATTTTAATTTTCTTGAATTACCAAGCCGGACAAGCCGGAGCCAAACAGGTTTTTTGTAGGTCGGGTTGAAACCCGACCTACGAAAATACTAATCATGCCACTTCATATACTCACTCTATTTCGCCCGGCATTCTTTGCTTTGTACAAAGCCCTATCCGCACGATTAATGACAGTGTCAATTCGAGTATCCTCTGCCGTTAAAACGGCTACGCCAATAGAGGTAGTGAAGTGGATCGGGGGCGCATCCGCTACAGGGACTTCCGCCGCAGCGACAGCTATGCATAAGCGTTCGGCGACTTCGAGAGCACGTTCGCTTCCGGTTTCCGGCAACATGATGGCGAACTCTTCGCCTCCAAGGCGACCAATGACATCCACTTCTCGCAACAGGTTTTTGCAGACCTGTGCCAGCGTTTTTAGCGTCGTATCGCCTACCTGATGACCATGCTGGTCATTGATATTTTTGAAATGATCCAGATCAAGCATGAGCATAGACATCTCCCCGCCGTAACGGCGGATGCGTGAAAATTCCTGCTCCGCTTGTTCCAGAAAACGTCTTCTGCTATCACAACCGGTCAAAAAATCAGTGTTGGCTTGTTCCTCAAGTTTGTTTTCCAAAACTTTGCGTTCGGTAATGTCCTGAATAACCCCCAACATTTTTGTTTGATCGTGCTCATGAATATCCTGAACGATGCCAATGATTTTGTGTTGCTTGCGTGCCTCCGAAAAAATGTTCCGCCCCAGTCCGTGCACAACACGTACTTCACCGGTACGCAATATGATTCGATACTCAATATCAAAGCCGCTTCCTGCTAAAACAGCATTTAGTACATTTGTCACATGCTCGCGGTCATCCGGGTGGATTGACTCCAGAAAAACGTCCTTTTTTACTACTGAATTTTGGCATTCCAAGCCCAGCATTCGGCACATCTCTTCCGAGCAGATAAGCTGGCCTGATTTCATATCCCATTCCCAATGTCCAAGACGGGCAATGGTTTGAGCCATCTTCAAACTTTCTTCGCTTACCCGAAGATCATCAGCGATTTTCTTCAACCTTTGCACTGTGTGACTTAGCGCGATATGCGTTTTAACTCGCGCAATAACTTCTTCTTTTTGGAATGGTTTGGTGATGTAGTCAACGCCGCCCTCCGCAAAAGCTTTCACTTTGTCTTCCATATCGGAGGCTGCGCTGATGAAAATCACGGGAGTCTCCTTCAGCCGCTCATCAGCTTTTATTCGCCGGCAGACTTCAAAGCCGTTCATCACCGGCATGCGTATGTCTAACAGGATCAACTCGGGCGCTTCAGCTGCAATTGAGCGCAATGCAAGTTCACCATTATTGAATGGGCGAACGACATGCCCTTCGGCAGTAAGAATGTCTTTTAGCAGTTTTAATGCGCCTGAGTCGTCGTCGACGATGAGAATATTTCCGATCATGATTTTGCGTCCTTGTTGTTGCTATCCACTGTTTCCAGGGCATTGAGAATAGGCAGGTAATTAAAAGTCGCCACATGGCGTGTCAGCACTTGGGCAAGCTCGACATCCTGCTGTTTTATGCGAAGAACAAGCCTGGCCAGTTGCTCGGTGTCACCCAGAATCAATCCGTCCGCCAACTCCCGGCGCATTGCTTCTGGAAGACTGGCGAGCGCTGAGGTGGAGAGCGCCAAGTCGGCTGCTACTTGTGCATCTTGCTTGTGAATAAAACGCACGCCGAGATGTCGTGTCATGCAGTCGAATATCTCGGCGGGTCGGTAAGGTTTGCGCACGAAGTCGTCTAGACCGGCGGCCAGCATTTCCTCGCGTTGTTCGATAAATGCGGAAGCCGTTACCGCCACGATCCTGACTTCTTTGCCTCCGTCCAGAGCACGGATGCGTTGCGTCGCTTCGAGTCCGTCCATGACGGGCATGCGTCTGTCCATCCAGATGAAATGCGGATGATAGCTTTGAAACATCTCAACACCTTCCGCTCCATTCCGGGCAACCTTTACGGTAAAGCCCGCATCTTGCAGCAGGCGTTGTAACAACAATTGATTTTCCAACTGATCTTCGACAATCAAGATACGGTAATCTGGTTGCCCCGGCTCCAAGCCTATCACCTCTGTGTGCGCGGACTCGGCAGACATCAAATCCGCGTCCTCAACTCTTTGCACAGGTAAACGTACACGGAACAGGGAGCCGATGTCCGGTGTGCTTTCGACCTCAATACTTCCGCCCATCAGTTTCACGTATTCGCGCACGATGGACAGTCCCAGCCCGGTTCCCTTATGGGTGGCGGCCTTACCCACCTGCACAAAAGGTTCGAAAATACGCTCCTGATCGGCTTGGCTAATGCCAACACCGCTATCTTCCACTTCAATGATTAGGCGAAGCACTCCGTCTTCCGGCTGAACTGCCAGACGCAGGGTCACACTGCCGTGGTTGGTGTACTTAACGGCATTGCTCACCAGATTGATGATCACTTGGCGCAGCTTCTCTTTGTCGCTTTTGATAAACCTTGGAAACTCGGATGATTGATCAAGAAGTAATTGCAATCCTTTCTCTTCCGCTCTCTTGCTCAGCATGTCGGTAATGTCTCGCACTAACACACCCAGATCCAATGACTTGCTCTCCAAAACAATCCGGCCTGCTTCTATTTTGGCCATATCGAGAACATCGTTGATAAGACTGAGCAGGTGTCCG
>JBAZAY010000124.1:0-3762 GCA_041671725.1 Gallionella sp.
GCGTGAAAATCAAGCCCGCACCACCACCAAAAAGTCCGCCCAAAATACTACCGAAAAATGCTGCTACGATAATCAATACATCCATAGCTCTATCTACGCCTTAAATTATTTGGAAATGATTGAACTGCTACAGTAAATGACTCTGTTAAATAAATTCTCATCACAGAGAATATCCAGTTCCGATAACTCAGAAGAGGATGGGAATCTATATTCTGCCTTTATTTACTTAGGCTATGTAGTTGCTGAAAGAAATTCTGTTATTAACTGCACTATGTCAATACGTAATTCGAGCCAAGTCGATAGCAACACGAATGTGAAGAGACCACCCTTATGGCATTAACCGCGCAGCATCGTCAGAAGTTTCACCAGGTCTACGACGGCCGTGAACGGCTCTGGTTCGGTGTACGCACTAAAACGCTCTGCCAGCACCTCAGCGCGCTTAATGGCAACGGCCAGATGTCCACCTGTAATTGCATATGCGTTGCCTGCGCCTTTGTCATAGCCTGGCATGTATAGCTTGAGGCGGCGCATCACTTCATTACGATGCAGCGGAGCTTGAATGTCTTCGTAGTGAATCAACAGCCACAGCTCGAAACTGGGGACAGAGGCAATGGCCTGAAAACGGATCGGCTGTTTGGCATCGTTCTTGAGCTTACCGTCCAGCGACGCGGCCAATGCAAGCGCATCGAGATAACTGTCGTGGTCATCACGGTCAAAAACCGCGTAGACCTTTTCGAACGCGCGACGCTGAATCTTCTTATGACGATCGCCATCCTCAAATAGCATTTGAGCGTATTGCACCACCTGAATCGGCGCAGAACCCAGCTCACTGGGGCGAACTTCCACATTGGCCGTATGCAAACGATAAGCCGCCCTGATCTCTCCAAAATAGTTCGGCTCCGTTTTGCTGCCTTCGGAAACAATCAGGATGCGGTCGTAACTCGCGCGCCGCCCTTGTTTACGTTCCAATTGTTGTCTCTGGCGCTCTTTCGGCGAATTGTCACGAGCCATCAGTGTTTCAACCCTAGGGTGCGGCTGAGAAATGGAACGCCGCCATATCGCCCCATGAGATAGCCGCGTTCCAGTGCCTCGTTTTTGCGCGGGCTGAATTCGGACAAGCCAATCAATGCCGAGGTTTGATCGCGACCTTTTTCAACAAACCACACTTGGTCGCGCCGGAATAGATCAGGAGCATCCAACAACGAAGTGTCATGGGTCGTAAAGATCAACTGTGCGCCGCCGGTATTGATTTCCGGACGGTGGAACAGACGCACCAATTCACGCACCAACAAGGTGTGCAGGCTGGTATCGAGTTCATCGATGACCAACGTCAATCCTTTGCTGAGAATGTTCAACACGGGGCCAGCAAGAAACAGTAGATTACGCGTGCCATTGGATTCATCCATCAACTCAAACACGGCTTCGCCCTGTTTAGTGACGTGGTGAAAGCGTAACTTGTGCTCCTCCACCTCTTCTACGTGCACTTCGGTTTTGCCCGTCAACAGATCGAAGAGGGTCGCCTGACGGGGCACTTTGCGCGTTTCTACATCAATATCGGCAATGCTGATGTCGGCTGAGGAAAGAAAGCTAAAGATCTCTTTGCGCCCATCGGCTTGCTTAAGCATCTGGATGGTGACTAGCGGGTTAAGCTGAGCTTGCTCATTGAAGATCACCAGCCGATTCGCAAACCAGTCGAACACCGGACGCAATGCTTCACTGTTTAGCTGCACCGCCATCGACAGGAATAGTGAGTTTGGGCGTGTCGCCCCCTCCCAGAGACTCTTGGAACCCTTCAGGCCGGAACCGAAATCATAAACGTCCTTGCCCGTTTCGCCGTCAAAGCGGCGCTCAAACCAGCGCTGCGGCTTGAACGCCTTGTAGACCAGTAGATGTTCGCCAACAATGCGCTGCGCCGTCATAGCAAATCCGTATTGGTAGCGCACACCGTCGAGCAAGAACGTAACTTCGAATTCGCTGGGCTGGCTAGCGGAGTCAGCATCGAGTCGGAAGGGTTGCACAGGAAAGGTCTGACCGGGCTGGATCGCTGTCGCCGACTCGGTCACCACGCCGCGCATGTATTGCAGTGCTTTAATGAGATTGGATTTTCCGCTTGCGTTGGCACCGTAGACCACAGCACTGCGCAGCAGATTTGGCGCTGCACTAACGCCCGTTATCTGGGTATGAGTGTCCTGCAGAGTCTTGTCCTTGGATGCAACAAGACTAAGCACCTGCTCATCACGCAGGCTGCGGAAGTTCTTGACGCGGAACTCGACCAGCATTGTATTCACCTCGATAAATAAAAATATATCTACATTATGCACATAATGCACAAAAAAACAAAATATTTCAATTTTCACTTCGTTAGTAGTGGTGCCCCATGTTGCGACTATAGAGCGACCTCACCCTTATTATCACTGCAGCAACCAAATCAGCTATCATGGAACGCTTGACGAAGCGCCGCATTGTGCGCCTTGTTTTACGCTATCCTTTGCGGCTTCGCCTGCACTTTTTTTAGGAATCATTCAGTTCTATGGCAGCACCTGCACCTGACAATCACCACACCCCCATGATGCAACAATATTTACGCATCAAGGCCGAGCATCCCGATACGCTTGTGTTTTATCGCATGGGCGATTTTTATGAGCTGTTTTTTGATGACGCCGAAAAGGTGTCGCGCCTGTTGGGTATTACCTTAACCCAGCGCGGTACATCGAATGGGCAGCCGATCAAAATGGCGGGCGTGCCTTATCATTCGCTGGAACCGTATCTGGCCAAGCTGGTGAAGATTGGTGAGTCGGCGGCGATTTGTGAGCAGATTGGTGATCCGGCTACCAGTAAAGGCCCGGTCGAGCGCAAGGTGATGCGCATCATCACGCCCGGTACGTTAACGGATACCGAACTGTTGCCCGAAAAGTCGGAGCGCCCTTTGCTGGCGCTGTGTGTGCAAAGCCAGCGCAAGACGATGCAGATTGGCCTGGCCTGGTTGTCGCTGGCCAGTGGTGGCTTGAAGTTGATGGAATTTAGCTGCGACGAAACTTCATTTGCGCAGCGCTTGCAGCAGGAGCTGGAACGTATTTCTCCAGCCGAAATTTTGTTGTCAGCCGGTGTGCATGTGCTGGACGACATCGCCGCTGATTTACCGGGTAAGTGCTCTACCCTGCCAGATTGGCATTTCGATCTGAAGCAAGGTCGTAAGCAGATTCAAGATCAGCTTGGCGTGACGTCGCTAGTTGGCTTTGGTGCCGAGCAGTGCAGCGCTGCGCTGGGTGCGGCGGGTGCTTTGCTGCGTTATGCCGAAGCCACGCAAGGGCGCGGCTTAAAGCATGTGAACCAGTTAACGCTAGAAAATGAAAATGAATTCATCGGTTTAGACAGCGCCACGCGCCGCAATCTGGAGCTGACCGAAACCTTGCGCGGGCAAGAAGCGCCGACCCTGTTTTCATTGCTCGATCATTGCCGCACTGCGATGGGCTCGCGCCTGTTACGCCATTGGCTGCATCATGCCGCACGCGATCAGCAGATTGCCAGAGCGCGCCACCATGCGATTAATGCCATGCATCAAACCGATTCGGGCATTGGTCTGGCGACCACGCTGACCGCGATTCCTGATATTGAGCGCATCACCACCCGCATCGCCCTGCAATCGGCGCGGCCACGTGATCTGGCGGGCTTGCGTGATGGCTTGCAGCATTTGCCGACGATACGCTCTTACGTTGAACTGTGCATCGCCGATAACCACACCAGCTTGCTCACGCAGATTCT
>JBAZAY010000125.1:0-696 GCA_041671725.1 Gallionella sp.
AGACCTTGTTATATCAGTAACAGATAGTTGCTTAACTGCATTCTCAACTCCCCTTCCCCATGCAGCTCTTCTCATTCTGATGAGCTTCCCAGGAGCAGGATCGAGAAGATCATTTATGTTCACTAGGCTAGGATCAACCACCAGCATATCGTTGATGCTCTTCCGAACATTAGCTATATGGCTATTCACTAACCAATCCAGCGTCCCTTGCAGCCCTGAGATCATCTCGAGTCGGCTAAGTGGCGTCATACTATATCCATCAAAGTCAGGACTACAGGTAACCAGAGGAAACATATTATGATCTAGCCCAAGCGGCTTAGCACATCTTATATAGCGATCAGCCGCTACGCAGAAGAGCCACTTCTCAGGATACTCACTCGTCCCAAGCTTCCACTCCTTCGGAATCAAGTTGATGTAGAGATAGATCTGATCTATAGGAGAAGTAGAAAGAGCAGCCTCGCCACTAGACGATCCTGTGTACGTATAGGAGTTATTATAGGTACAATCCCTTCCACTGCTACTCACCTTATTATACTGACTCTTCCCTGCACTTCCTCTCATTCCATAAAGGAACTTTCCATTAAAGTAGCTCTTATCCCTCTGCTCATGCTCCATGATCTTCATATAGTTCGTAGGATCTATCCACCCTACGAACTCACCCTTCTGAGTCTCCTGCACAGGTACGTTCGGGTCAAG
>JBAZAY010000125.1:706-3724 GCA_041671725.1 Gallionella sp.
AGGAGTAGATAAGGATCTATATTCTTCAAGAAGTTTCCTTCATAAAGAACAACTTCTTCACTCTGCTTCTTCTGCCCTGTAGGAATCCACTTGCCAAAAATAGCTGAGAGGAAGCCAGCCGGTACTACTCTTGTTCTCCTGCCATACACCTTATCCCAATAAGGAGCACTAGTCCCTATGCCATAAGCCCAGGCATCTCGAAAAGTAGTATGAAGGGATAGTGCCATCTTCGATCTGCGGCTCTGTACCTCGATGACCTTCTCGAGCAAGATAGCACCAAACTTATCCTCTGGACTCATCCCTTCATATTTGAAGATCGGATAGTCGAGGAACGATGCTACCAAGTATGTAAGAAGTGTCTCCAGCGTCGCAAAGCTATATGGGATTACGATAGATACTGGCTTCCTCTCATCATTATCCTTAATCTTCTCTTCTGCTTCGTCTAGAGGAATAAAGGCCGTAAGCGTCTGGTCTATCTTCTTCCAGCTCTTATGCCTCTTACTTATCTCCTGCGAGCTCTCACTAGCCCTCTGATTCAGCTTAGTCAATAGCTCCTGGTGAAAAGGAGAACCTGGCCGAAGGTCTAGTCCTCGAGGATAAGCATACTGAGCATCTCCTCCCGACAACATCGGAGCTCCTGTACTATTAGGATCTAAAACAGTAGGCATCTTACGCAGCCCTCCAATTCTTCATCGCAGGTTCATATTCCTTAGCGAGGTCAGCGAACTCATCTTCATCTGGCTTCTCGCCTGCCGTATTATCTGGGGCGAAGTATCGCTCCCCTAGTTCAAGCATCTCAACTATATAAGCTACAGCATCCATCACGTCGTCTCGTTTGCTCTTAGGAAAGGCGATAAGTTGGCTCTCGAGGATCTGGCTTACGTTCTTATTATGCCAAATGTAGCCAAGACGGTAGAGAGGATTCAGCATTGCTATTCTGTCTTCCTTCTTTCCCCTCGCCTTTAGCTCAACTAAGTTATAGAACTTTCCTCTCTTCAGCATATACGTTGTGATAGGATAAGTTATGAACTCATTCAATCCAGTGACTTCATAACCAATAGTCCTCGCCCCAAGACGATCTGCCATAGCAAAGGCCCTCTCGTATATCTGCTCAGGATGCATCTTATCCGCATCTATATCTCGTACGCAGATTCTTGGCAACTCTACATTTACCCCTATCCCCACAATAGCGCTATAGTCAGAAGAGACCTTCGTCGTCTTCGCAGGGTCGATGATCACTATGTTTTCGTAGCTAGAGAGCTTCTCGGTAAAAGCGGAGTCGCTTTCTAGATAATACTTAAAGTACTCTTGCTTAAAGATAGCATCTTCCCTAGCTATCGGCTGTCCTCGATACTCCCGAGCGAAGACATCAAGAAGGCCTTGGAGTCTATAAGACTCATAGAGCTTCTTGATCTCTTCATCCGACATGAAGTCAGGCCAGTTACTATGAAGGTTATCATCACAGAGATCTATCTCCACCTTATGCCATGTTGGGTCAGCTATCAAGTCGGCTAAGAGACTATTCTCATGAAGAAGCGTCCCAACAAAGACAACCTTCCAGCTAGCGTCCCTTCGATCTATCGAATTCATAACATCAGCGAAGAACCACTGCTTCAGCTTCTTCCTCTGCTCTTCACTCTCAACTGCCTCAGGATCCTCCAAGTCGTCCAAGAGGATAAGGTCAGGTCTATAGTTTCCCCACCTAACCCCACGTACCTGCTGTCCAGCGCCTCGAGGGAGCACTATCGTCTCTCCATTAGCAACCCACATCTCCTTGCTAAAGGAGTCATCCATTCCTACTTCAGCTCCACTAGACGTATTCGTCTTAGCACTACCAAAGATCTTCCGAACCATCTGATTCGAGAGAAGCTCCCGCTTAAGGTTCTCACTCTCCATCACAGCCTTCGTCGCAGTGCTACTTATCGGAACGATAAACTTCTTCTCTCGAAAGAGAATCTTCTTCCCTGCGTATGCTATGTTCAGGATCGTAGACTTCCCCCAACCTCGAGGAGCCTTGATCACTACCTTCTGAATCGTATCATCATCAAGAGCAGCAAAGACTGGCTCCGTTATCGAAGCGAACTCTCGATAGAACGAATCAGCAAAGAGGACCTTCGCAGATGTTCTCGTCGAAAGAAGGCATCGAGCCATTATTTCTTTCAGCTGTTCTTTAGAGTCAATGTCCATCTACATCACCATAAAAAGAGGATGAAGAATTGAAGTAAATGTTACAGCTATAGTATGATCATCTGTAATATTAAGAAACTCATACGTAGATGGAGTTCCCACAGATGAGCCATCTACAACAACATCAAATATTCTAAAGCCATTATTAGGAGTTATTGTATAAACTTTATTAGTTCCTGAAATAACTAGAGTACTCCCTTCATCAGAAATAGTTCCTCCAGAACTAGCACTTGCTGAGACTACTATACTCCCTGTAAAACCTGATGGAACTGTATAAGAAAAAGAAGATGCACCAAAGTTTACTATCCCATACTCAGTGTCTGCTACTCCTATATCTCCTCCTCCAAGAGCATAGAATAGACCAGACACACCAGTAAAAGTAGGAGCAATATCTGAACCAGGATCCCCTGCTCCATACCAGGTTCCATTATATCCTAGCCACAACTTCCCAGAATCAGCATCCCAGGCAACTATTGCAACTATTGTAGAAGAACATGCACCTATCTCTGTATATGATCCGTTACTAATAATACCTACTTTATAAGCAGGCGCTCCAGTCTGCATCAGTCGTATCGCATAACTATCTGGACGTTCTCCTGGATAATAGCCTGTTAGGCTAACACTACTTAAGCCAAGACCTATAGCTGCTACACTCCCTACTTCACCTGTCGCGGTTAGACTACACTCAAAGTACCACTTTCCCTTTGAGATAGATGCAATAGAACGAACGGAGCCAGGAGGAGTAAACGCGTTATGCCAAGTAAGGTTACCCCCTGAAAGTATAAGTGATGCACCTTTATCACTTGGATTAAATGTAGTAGATGTTATTGG
>JBAZAY010000126.1:0-3709 GCA_041671725.1 Gallionella sp.
ACGCCAAAGAAAATACCTCAACCATAGATGTAATCATCTTTAAGCTGACTATTAGTGAAGGTTGGGATATTCCTCGTGCCTGCATGCTTTACCAGATTCGTGATAGTCAGAGCAAACAACTGGATGAGCAGGTTATTGGGCGTGTAAGGCGTAACCCTCGTCTGACTGACTACGAAGACTTGAGTGAAGAGGCACAAGAGCTAGCAACTACGGCGTGGATATGGGGTGTAGAACCAGAAGACCAAGCCAAAGTATTTGCCGTAAAACTTCAAGGTGATGAAGTAGCTAACGAACTAAAAATTAAGACCACTCGCTTAAAGAAACTCACCGACAAAACAGGCTTCGACATTGAACAGTACCTAAATGAAAAGCAAGAGAAGTTTGCTACTCGTAAAAGTATATTTGACCTGTGGCGAAGTATTGAAAGTGCCGACAACGATGTGCAGAAGCTGATAAGTGAATATTCAACAGACTACTCTAAATGGTGGCATGCTGTAGAAAATATAGAGAGTATCGTCAAAGAAAACAGCCAGTACGAAAATGACTATATCGAAAGTATGGAAGTAAACCCAGAAGAAGTGAGCTTCCCAGCGATTAGTTTTTACACCAATACCGAAAAGAGTGTGAACATCCGTGACTGGGTATGGAAACGCCGTGACGGTGCAACACGGTTTGCATTTGATAGTGTCGCTGAAGAGGACTGGGCAGATATTCTTAAAGACATCGCCAGCAGTGGTGCTGTAGCTTCCGTTAAGGTTGGAGATGAAGAGAGCAACCAAGAACTCATCCCCAAAGACGATAACCGTAAAGATATACTACTGTGGGGCAAAAACTTTGTGGGTAACTCTGATATAAAGTTCGAGTACTATATGGGAGCACTTCACTCTTCTTACCCTGACTTTGTTTTGAAAGATAGCAAAAACCGTATTCACATATTTGAGGTTAAGAGCGTGAATGTGTCTAGCAATATGCCAGCAGGCTTCGATGCTAGTCTTTACAAGGCAAAAGTCGATGAACTTAAAAAGGCTTACCAGCAGGCTTCAAAACTAACCGACCAAGTATTCTACCTTCCAGTGCAGACTAGCGATGTATGGCAAATAACGAAGTATGAAAATGGTAATGAAAACACACTAACCATTGACCAGTTTGAAACTTTCATAAGAGCATAGCTTAAACACCCCAACATTACGAATCTCGCCCCTGTGGTTAATCCAGATTAGCCATTTTTATTGTGCAGAATGGGTGTAACATCAACTTTTGATTGAAAACGCAAGAATCGTTTCAGCGACAGGGGCGTTTCTCGCAACTTTGATATATAATCAAAGAGTCTAGATTCAACAATTAGAGTATTAAGGTCAACAAGCCTTTCGTTTGAACCGTGAATACGGCAACTCCTTGCGAAAGCAGTTAGGTTCAAACCTGATTGTTGAGTCTAGACAACCCTAGTGAGGGGTTGTCGTTTTTATTTGTAAAGGAGTTATAACTAATGGCATGGACACAAGAAGAAGCAGATAGTTTTCTTGAGAACTCTCAAAAAACACAAGAACGTAATGCTCAACAAGCCCAAAACGATAAAGAAAATAGTCTTGAGCAAGAGAAACTTAAGCTACAACAAGAACAGCTCCAGTTGCAACAACAGCAACAGAACACCAACCAACAGCTAGTTATTGGTGGGCTAGTGTTAGGTGGTATTTTAGTTTTCTCTATAGCTGTGTATCTCTTAGTTAAGACTTTCAAAAAAGATAGAAAAAAGTCATAGTACTCGTATATAGCTACATAACCAAAAACTGCTAGTAATTCGCCGATTTACAGAGGTAAAAGTATAGAGTTTTCGATTTTTGCATAAGTGACGCTTATGGTATAAAGTAGTACCCCATTAAATAGCACTCGGACTGTAGGCTTTGCTACCCCTGCATAATAAGAGCTATAATAAGATAAATAATGAATATTGTCGTCAAACCAGAAATAATCAGAGGGCTTAGGAAGAACAAGCCTATTCCAGTTGAAGCCATAGCAAAAAAACTAGAAATAAGTGTTGATGAATATAACGACCTTGAGACAAACGGCAAAGAACTCGACCAAAAAACGGCTCAGAAACTTGCATTTATGTACGGTAGAAATTGGACAGTATTTTTACTAAATGAAGCTCCTGCCAAACCCAACTATGACGAAGACCACAGAACTGTTACTAACCAGAAAACTGGACTTGGCTATAAGACGTACGAGGCTTTAGAAGAAGCTGACTACTTGATAGATTTTATTGTAAATATATCTGACGAGACTGAAAATAAAATTCCTATCTTCACTACAAAATTGTCACCGAAAGAAATGGCAGAAGCCTTCAGGAGGGAAACTGGATTATCGGTCGAGAAACAGCCTGATTTCAAATCTACAAGTGAAGCTATTAAGTACTGGATTATTAAATTATCCAAGCTAGACATTAATGTTTCAAGTTATCAACTGGGTGAAGATGACGGTATCCGAGCCTTTTCTTTGTATAGGAAATCAAAAGGTATTATTGTTTTGAATACCGACGAAACAGACAATGGAAAGATATTTTCATTGATGCATGAGCTTTGCCATATTCTACTTAGAAATACAGGGGTCTGCGACTTAAATAGGAGTGTTATTGAAAGTTATTGCAACCAGTTTGCTTCCGAGATGTTAATACCAACATCCCTGTTTGAAGAGTTTTTAGAAAGATATGAGGTTTCTGCAGATAACGCTGATGAAACAGCTATAAAAATAGCGAGACGGTTAAGAGTTAGTAGGCTTGCAGTTCTTACGAGATTGCTGAACGCAAAAATCATAAGCCCACGACTTTACGACACGTTGAGTGCAGAAGAATATAAAAAGTTTAATTCCTTAAGGCAAGCTAAAAAAGCCCGTCAAGAGAAAAGTAGAGCTAGTAATAAGCCTGCGATGATTAACCCTTACGTAGTTAATAAAGCTCGCATCGGAAATTTGTTTCTTGGTGAATTGTTTAATGCATACCATTCTGGCAAGATTACACCCTTTGAGGCTGGTAAATATTTAGGCTTTAAACCAGATAAGATTAATAAATTTAATGAGTGGGCTACGAGTAATGGAGACTAATTGTGGCTCAGCAAGTCGACCTAACGCAAGTACTTAGTCAAAAATACGTGATTGACTCATGTGCCATGCTCGATTTCTGGGGCTCAATTCCAGGATTCAAAAGACCCTATGATATTGAGGCACAATCGTTTCGTGATGTGTGGAATAAAATATCAGACATGGTCGGTAATTGTATAATTATTATTCCAGAAGTTATATTCAAGGAGGTCGATGAGACGACAGTCGAAGAATTTCATAAATGGTTATTAGCTCACAAGAAACTATTTGTAGATTATGACGACTGCCTTGTGGAACTTGCAGAAATTGTGAATGAGTTTAAATTTTATACTACAAATAAGGCTAGTTTAAATGATGCAATTCTAATAGCTATAGCCAAGAAGCGAAATCTAACAGTTATAACCTCAGAAAAGAAATCGTTTCCAACTAATTACAAGAAACCAATGATTCCAAATGTCTGCGAATTCTTTAAAGTGCCATGCATAAATCTACCAGAATTTTTAATATCAGAAAATCTTTAGTATGACTGGAGAGTTCCACTAGAGTTATCAGTATAAAAGGTATGGAGTTTTCGTTTTTTATTTATTGCACACACACGACATAAAGTAGTACTCCC
>JBAZAY010000127.1:0-3350 GCA_041671725.1 Gallionella sp.
GATCAGTTTGGCGACACCGGGGGTTAATATCACTTTAGCCAGTGTGCCTAAAGGCGCATGCTGACCGTCCGGCAGTTGCACCGGCAGCGCCGCCAGACTATCCAGAGACTGGCGTTCATCGCGCGGGTAACGCACCATCACCTTGACTTCATTACGCCCGCGCTGCAAGCGTTGCACTTCATCGCCATAGTAACCGTGGCGAACCTGCTCGGACAAATCCTCAAGGCGCAAGCCCAAACGTTCCGCTTCCGGCTTCAAAGTCAGGCGGATTTCCGGCTTGCCCGGTTCGCTGGAATCGACCACATCGTAAACGCCAGGATAACCGGCAAGCGCTCGCTTGAGTTCAGCCGCAGCCTTGGGCAGCAGTTCAGGATCGGCGGCGCCGAGATCAAACTCGATGTCGTAAGGTACGTCGCCTTCCTTGTACAGAAAATCGATCTTGGTGCGCCCCAAATCGCCGACGCGTTTGCGCCACTCATTGATGAAATCCTCGACGACTATCCGTTGTCGCCCTTCCGCTGAAAATTCGGTCCAGAAACCGGCGCCGTGCTCCCAAATCATGGTTTCCAGTCCGACAACGACGCTGGCTTTCTTGGGATCATGATTTGCGTTGCCTACGCCATCCAATTCATCGCGCAGGGCAAAAAACGCCTGTTCCACCTGCCGCGCCCGATTGCGCATTTCGCTGTAAGGCGCATCCTGCGGCGAGGCCAGGGAAACCCAGAAACTGTCCTTGACGACATCCGCCTGCAGGGACATGCGCAGCCGACCGCTGTCCAGCCATGCACCGCACAGGAGTATCAATACCATGAAACCGGTGACGGTAAGGTAACGCCAGTCCAGCGCACGCTGCAAAAACGGGCGGTAGTAGCGGTCGACAAACTGGTCCAGGCCATGATTGAGCTTTTCCCGCAAACGCTCCAGTCTGGATGAAGATATTGCCGTACGATTCGGCGCAGCCAGATGCGAGGGCAGAATCAGCAGCGCCTCAATCAGCGAAAACACCAGCGTTAAAATCATCACCAGACAGATCGGCTTCATCATCTGCCCCGCCCATCCGGGCAGAAACAGCCCAGGCAGGAACGCCACCAGAGCCACCATGACCGACAAGATCACAGGCAAGGCCACCGCCTGTACGCCGCTAATCGCACCGGCAAGGCTGGCCTCGGCATCTTGCCCGTCCTGCTGATGCGAATACACGCTTTCGCCGATAATAATCGCATCGTCCACCAAAATGCCCATCGCCAGCAGAAAGCCGAACAACGACAGCATGTTGAGCGACACATCCAGCACCGGCATCAGCCACAACGCGCCGAGCACCGAGGTAAAAATACCGACCCCGGCCCAGACAGCCACGCGCAGCCGCAAAAACAAGGTCAGCACCAAACACACCAGCACAAAACCGCCGAGGCCGTCTTCCACCAGCGTGCGCACCCGTTCGTCGTAAGCCTGCGAATCATCCCACCAGGTCGTCATCGCCAGACCTTCCGGCAGTTGCGGCTTCATTTCGGCAACATAGCCCTTGACGCGGCGCGCCACTTCGACGGCGCTGTATTTGGTATGGATTTCCCAGCCCTGGGCGGTCTCGCCGTTATAATGCCATTCCCGTAGCTGCTCTTCGAGGCCATCGCGGATGACGGCGACTTCACCCAGGCGCAGCCGTGTGCCATCGGCATGGGTGCGCAACACCAGATTGCCGATACTGAGCGCATCCTGGGCTTTGCCCTTGACCCTGAGCTGCAATTCGCCTGACGGCGTTTTTACCAATCCGCCCGACTGATCCAGCGAGGCGCGGCGCACGGCTTCGGTGACCTCATGCAAGGACAGGTGATATTGGTTCAGCTTCGCGGAAGCCACCTCGATAACGATCTCATAAGGGATTTCGCCGTAATTGCGCACCCGAAGCACGCCGGGAATCTGTTCAAGATCCGTGCGAATGCGCTCGCCGAAACGTTGCAAGGTAAGCGGATCGGTGGGGCCGTGCAAAGCCACCCAGATAACGCCGTCATCGCCATTGCGGGTGGCGGGTTGTATGTCGATTTTTTCCAGGTTTTTCGGCAGCCGGGGGATGTTTTGAATGCGTCCGCGCAGGGAACTGATGATCTGATCCTGATCATAATCCGGCAACACCGACACCTTGACCGTGCATTCACCTTCGCGAATCTCACTGTTCAGCCGCTTGACCCCCGGCATATCGTTGATCGCCTCTTCGATACGTACACACACCGATTCCTCGATTTCCAGGGGGCCGGCTCCCGGATAGCTCGCCGTAACATCGATCTGCTGCGGGTTGAAGCGGGGAAACACCTCCTTATCCATCACCTTAAAACCGACGATACCGCCGATAATAATCAGCACCATCAGCAGATTGGCAGCCACCGGATTGGAGGCAAACCAGGCCAGCAGGCCGGTAGGGCGATAGTGTGATGAACTATTCATGAGTTATGCACTGTCCACGAAAAACACGAAAAACGCGAACAGACGTAGAATTACTGTGTAATGCGCTTTGCTTAGTTACGCTGGTTCCCAAGCTCCAGCTTGGGAACCCAGAGGACTGCTCCATGCGCTGCTCTACCTCCTGCATCCGTGCAGTCGCAGCTTCGCGAGACGGGAAGCTGGAGCTTCCCGCACCGAATTCCCAAGCTGGAGCTTGGGAACTAGCACAACTGGGGAAATACGCCGTTCGGCAAAGGAGTTCAGATTTTCCATTCATCTTTTCGTGCCTTTCGTGGTTTTCGTGGACTACGCCTTGCAGCCATCATTCGACCCTGACTTTCATGCCTTCCACCGGCACCTGAATACCGGAGGTCACAATCCGGTCGCCTGCATTCAGGCCGCCTTTAACCAGAATACGATCCGGCTCATTGCGCAGCACGTCAAGATGGCGAATGTGCAGTCGCAGATCGGCATCGACCACCAACACCTGCTGGGAGGCATTGATTGCAACTTGGGGCAGCACAAACAGGTTTTGCAGCTCTTTTCCCTGTACCAGCGCCTGTACAAACAGTCCGGCCAGCAGTGGCGGATGCTCGATTTTTTGCGTGTAGGGGTTGACTACTTCGGCGACCACATAGAGCACGCCGGTGGTATCATCCAGTTTTCCTTCGCTACGCACGATGTGGCCTTCCCAGGTTTGCAAGGCTCCTGCGAAATCGGCGGTGAGCGTGACTTTAAGGCAAGCGCCGCACTGCCCTCCTCCTGATCCCAGCGGCAAATCGAGATAGGCCAGCTGGTCCGTCGGTAACGGCAGCCTGATTTCGGCAAGATCGGTGGAATAGATATGCGCGAGCTTTTCGCCGGATTGGATGGTTTGACCCAAGCCCACGAGCTTGGTCTGTAAGCGTCCGGTA
>JBAZAY010000128.1:0-3249 GCA_041671725.1 Gallionella sp.
AGTCCTTTTGCCATGACCGGGCTGGTGAATTGCTGGAATTTCATCGCAAATGCAAGCACCTGCTCATAATACGCGGGTGTTTTTCCATCAGCTGCAGCAAGTGTAAGTACCTCACGCAGAAAATCGAAGATGCTGGTATCTGCCGTTGTACTTCTGCGTTTAGCCGCTGCTATGGCCTGTTCGATGTTACGGCGGTCTTCCGGCGCAACTTCGCGGGCGCTGATGTAACCACGATAAACCGGGAAGCAGGCGACTATTTCAGCCAATGCCGAACGCAGTCCGTTCAACGTGTAATCGCAGGTATGACGATCGGCTTCGGCGATTTTCGAGAGTTGGTTGGCCAACACATTCAGCTCCCCCGCCAGCGCGGTTTCCATGATAAGCTTTTTGGAACGGTAGAGCAGATCGTCGAAGTTGACACGCTCTCCGATGAAGCTGTTATACAGGCGCGTCATACGCTTGGCGGCACTGGTAGCCACAAACAGCCCATTGAGCAGGTTAGTGAATTCGTAACCCGTAGTACCCTGCACCGGCCAGCCGGTGCGCAAATCCTCGCGTACCGCCAGGATTTTTTCCACCACCAGATAAGGCGCGTGCCCCGTGCGGCTGCACTGCTCGACCAGCTTGCGAAAATACGCCTCCGGATCGTACAGTCCATCCGGATGATCCAGACGCAGGCCATCGAGCTTGCCTTCCCGAATCAGCCGCAGCAATAACTGATGGGTCGCATCGAAGACCTCGTCGTTCTCCATACGCAGCCCGGCAAGATCGTTGATGTCGAAAAACCGCCGGTAATTAATCTCGTCCGAGGCCACCCGCCAGAACGCCAGCCGGTAGGCTTGTGCCTTAATCAAGTTGTGGAGCAGATCGAAACTGGACGATTCCCCTGCCGTGCCGTTGAAGATGAGCAGATTCTCTTCCAGAAACCCGGCGATGTCGGAAGATTGTTCAACGAGACCGGCAAGGTGACGCTTGTATACTTCCTTGTCGCGCCTGCGCTCAACCTGACGTTCAGGCGAGTCCTCGTCACGGGGCGGAAGATTACGGAACGCAGTGACCAGACTCTGGTATTCCATCAGTAACGGATTGTCCTGTCCTAACCGGGCGCTCAAGGTATCCATGCGATGAGCCAGGATATGCGGGTATTGCGCCGGATCCACAGGAAAGTGGTGTTCGTAGTAATAAATGACGAATTCACCGCGTTCCGCATCAAAGCGCAGTTGCAATTCGGCATTGTCCAGCACCGCACCATAAGAGTTACCCAACACCGGCAATAGAACCTTGCCGCGCAGCTTGGCCTTTATCGGCATCCAGTCAATATCGAAGAATCCAGCATGTGCGGATGCCTGACCGTTTTCCAACACGTCCAGCCACCAGGCATTGTCCCCGCCCTGTACGCCCATATGATTGGGCACCACATCAAGCACCTGTCCCATACCGTGTTCGGCGAGGGTTGCACAAAGCTGCACAAACTCCTCGTAAGTGCCGATTTCGGGATTCAGTGCGTTGTGATCAATGATGTCGTAGCCGTGCCGACTGCCTGGCCGCGCCTTCAGATAGGGCGAAGCATACAGGTGCGAGATGCCCAGTGCGCTCAGATAGGGGACAATCCCGCGGGCCTGGTTAAACGTGAAATCGCGGTTGAATTGCAGGCGATAGGTGGACAATGGAATGCGCGGCGCGGGCGGCTGAAATAACGCTTCTTCACGCCTACTGTCTTCCCGTGTCAATAGCCAGCGAGTGGAGTTATCCGCGTGTGCGGATGGAAGCGTGACCGGTGCGGCAGATGCGCTCTCAGTCGCACTGTCATGGCCAGCTGCGGGCGTCTCAGGATGTTTCATAGTTGAGCTTCCTTGATGAACCAGGCCGCACACCAGGGCGGCATATGGCCGGCGGCAAGGAATTCCGGCAGGTCGGGTTGGCTGAGATAAAATGGAGTACCGGCAAAACGCAGGACACCTTCGGCCGAACCATCGCCAAGATTAGCCAACAGCATCAGCCGAGCACCGTCACCCAGACGCCAGCGCACGACTAGGCCCGACGCCCCGACCAATTCGAACTCGGCGTCACCGTCCATGCCCGACAAGCGTGGCATTACATACGTGCGTCGTAGCGCCAACAAACTGCGGTAATACTTGAGCCAGGCCTTGTGCTGCGGCTCATCCAGGCAGTCCCAATTGAGCTTGCACCTTACGAAGGTAGCCGGATCGTTAGGATCGGGAATACCTGCACGTGCGGCGGGATCGGCGAATTTACGGAAACCGGCGAATTCGCGCCGTCGCCCTTCGGTGACTGCGTCGGCCAGTTCTCCCTGGAAATCGCAGAAAAACTGGAATGGCGTTGCCGCAGCAAATTCCTCGCCCATGAACAGCAGGGGCGGTGACGGCGCCAGCAGCAACACAGCCAGCGCAACTTGCAGAGGTCTTTGTTGTGCAAGCATCGCAATGCGCTCGCCGTAAGCGCGGTTGCCTATCTGATCGTGCGTTTGGATGAAATTGATGAAAGCGCCGGACGTCAGGTCTCCGCTGGGCTCGCCGCGCGGACGACCATCGCGAAACGGTGAAGGCTCGCCCTGGAAGGCAAAGCCCTCCGCCAGACAGCGCGCCAGATGGCGTGTCGGCCGATAGGCATAATCGGCGTAGTAGCCGTCGCGTTCGCCGGTCAGCAGGCAGTGCAGGGCATGGTGAATATCGTCGTTCCACTGGGCGGCAATGGTTCCTAGCTTTAGATATCGAGCTGTATTGGCGTCGTTCTCCAGTATTAGGTGCACCTTGCGGGTTTGTCCAGGCCCGGCCTGAACCGCCGCAGCCAGTTCTTCGACGATGTCCGGCCGACTGTCGTCAATAATGGCGTGCACAGCGTCGAGCCGCAGCCCGTCGAAATGGTATTCTTCAAGCCAGTACAACGCGTTATGAATGAAAAAATCGCGCACTGTGCGGCTGCCGTCGCCGTCAAAATTAATAGCCGCGCCCCACGGCGTATGATGGCGCTCGCTAAAAAACTGCTGGGCATAAGAATGTAGATAATTGCCGTCCGGCCCAAAGTGGTTGTACACAACGTCTAGCAACACCATCAATCCGCGCGCATGCGCAGCCTGCACCAGTGCCTTCAGATCATCCGGTGTACCGTAACTGCTGTCAGGCGCAAACAGCAGCACACCGTCGTAGCCCCAGTTGCGCGTGCCGGGGAAATCCGCCACCGGCATCAACTCAATGGCGGTGATACCTAATTCTACCAAGTAGTCGAGAC
>JBAZAY010000129.1:0-2983 GCA_041671725.1 Gallionella sp.
TGAAAGGAGAACTGCGATGAAGGCTATACGCCTTATATCTGGTCTACTCAGTATCTTTTTAGTAATGCCTATTTGGTATTACTTACTCTACCAGATCTTGGTAAGAGTCAATGCAAGTGAGCTTATGTTCTTCCTTTACTGGGTATACCTTCCAGTTGCTCTACTTTCAATGACCTTATCCAAGATTGCAGAAAAGGGGGAATAAGTTATGCCTACGGAGTATACGCCGCGCCTCAGCGTCGAAATCTCCGAAGAAACTTTCAAGCGTATGCAAGACCGCATACCCTGGGGACTTAGAACGAAGGTTATGTCTATCCTTCTTGAGGATCTTCTCTCCCTCGTCGAAAGTCATGGAAATGTAGTTCTCGCTGCCGTTCTTGATAGAAGAATCGGAGCACAAGATGTAGTGAAGGAGTTACGGGGAAAGGAGCTGAAAGATGGAACTTAACGATCTTAAGAAAAGTGTCTCTGAGTGTTCCTTCGATGAGCTTCGAGAGCTCCTCTCTGGTATCAGAAGCAATAGGAGAGTCCCTAAGAAACCTCCCACTTCTGTAAAGAAAAAACCCCAGACCACTCTCGACGACTCTACTTCCATGAGTACCGATACTCTCCTCGCTGGAATATCTCCAGCACAGGCTGCAGCCCTTCTTGCTGCTTTCGAGAAGAAGAAAGGATAGACGATGATATCTCTCAAAGAAGTTCCTCTCTGCTCTATCACCTACGGAGAACGCTTTCGGGAAGACCTCGGAGATCTCTCCGAACTAATCTTCTCCATGAAAAAGGAAGGCATTATCCAACCTCTCGCTGTTCGAGACAACGAAGATGGAACGTATCTCCTCCTCGCTGGCGGACGGAGGTATACAGCTGCAACAAAGGCAGGTTTCGAAACTGTCCCCGTGCGCTGCTATCCTGCATCCTTGAGCGAGTTGGAGAGACGATCTATCGAGCTTGCTGAAAACATATATCGAAAGGATCTCGACTGGAAGGATCGTGCTAAGCTATCGAAGGAGATCTATGAGCTTCAGGTTGCTATACATGGGGAGAAGATCTCTACCGCTGAGGATGCACCGGGAGTCTCAAAGCGAGATGTGGCGGATCTCCTTGGGAAGAGTCATGTCTCTCTCATCAAGGACATCCAGAGGGCCAGGGCTCTCGAGATCTTCCCTGATCTTGGGAAGGCTAAGAACGCCTCTGACGCCGATAAGATGATCTCTAAGATGCAAGAGGAGATCATCCGAGGAGAGATGGCGAAGAGGATACAGGAGCAGACAGCCAATACTCCTATCGAGCAGGTCCACCAGAAGCTTCTCTCTCAGTACTTCGTTGGAGACTTCTTCTCTGGCATAGCAAGTGTCCCTAATGGTTCGATAGACTTCATCGAACTCGACCCACCGTATGCCATAGATCTCACGAATCAGAAGAGAGACATGACTACAGGATATACAGCTAACTATAATGAAGTAGATGTAGAAAACTACCCTGAGTTTCTCTCGAAGGTCCTCTTCGAATGTAATAGGGTTATGTCCAACAGTAGCTGGATGATAGTCTGGCATGCTAAGCAGTGGAGAGAGGTTATCAAGAATCTTCTTACTCTCTATAACCTTCAGGGAGACGAAGGCATCTGGTACAAGGGAAACGTTGGCCAGACCAATAATCCCAACGTCCATCTTGCCAGTTGCTTCGAGCCCTTCCTCTACGTCCGAAAGGGCAACCCTAACATCATCCGACAAGGTCGGAGTAATGTCTTCTACTACAAGCCAGTAGCCAGCGCTAAGAAGTCCCATCCTACCGAACGTCCTATCGAAATGATTCAGGATATGATGCAGACCTTCTGTTGGGAGGGAGCGAGGATTGCAGTTCCCTTCCTCGGAAGTGGCAACTCTATCCTAGCTGCAAGCAACTTAGGTATGCTCGCTTTCGGGTGGGATCTCTCACAGGAGTATAAAGACTCTTACATAATCAAAGTCTCTGGTAGCAAGCCTGGCGCGTATAGGAGCTACAAGGAGGAAGGTGGATGCCAAAGCTAGTCGGCGGTAGTGGTCCTATCGACTCCAAGATCGTCTTCGTAGGCGAAGCTCCAGGCGCTGAAGAAGATCGTCTTGGTGTTCCTTTCGTTGGTGTAAGTGGAGAGCTTCTCACCTCCATCATCCACGGACTTGGGCTTGCACGAGAGGATATCTACATAACGAACGTAGTCAAGGAACGTCCGAAGGATAATAAGATAGAACAGTTCATCAAGTTCGATAAAGGAAGGACTCTCGTTACAGAAGCTTATACAAAGTATGAGAACTTTCTATACGAAGAGCTCTCCCATACAAAGGCTAACGTCTACGTCGCTATCGGTGGTGTAGCTCTCTGGGCTCTCTGTCGACAGGATAAGATCTCAAAGCGTAGGGGCTCAATCCTCCAAGGCCATTGGCCTCCGCAAGGTGGGAAGGTGGTACCTATCATCCATCCTGCATCTGCTCTGCGAAACTACATCTTTACCCACTTCATCCGCTTTGATCTTCGTCGTGCAATTGAGGAGAGCGCCTATCCAGACATTCGTCTCCCCTCTCGTCGCCTTCACATCGAACCAAGCTTCATCGAAGCTATGGCATATCTCCAGAGCTGCTACAATCGTCCAAAGCTTGGCTTCGACATCGAGGTTGTAAACGAAGAGATCTCCTGCATCTCCATTGCTCGTACTCCCTATGACTGTATGTCTATTCCCTTCGTTATGGAGGGTAGAGACTACTTCACAATCGATCAGGAGATTGCGATCTGGCAGGAGATTGCAAATATCTTGGAGACTCCTAGCATAGAAAAGGTAGGCCACAATGTCTGCTTCGACTCAACATTCATCTTCATCAAGTATGGAATACGAAGTGTCAATCTTAAGGACTCAATGGTTAGCTCATCAATCTGCTACCCAGACTTTCCTAAGGGACTTGATTTTGTCACAAGTATCTGCACTCGTGAGCCATACTATAAAGACGATGGA
>JBAZAY010000130.1:0-2780 GCA_041671725.1 Gallionella sp.
AGGAACGCCGCAGTGTTGAGGGGAGAGAATGTTAAACCTGCCTATGCCTCACCAGAACAAACTAAAGCTTCTCGTATTACAGATAACGCTATTGATATAGATGTAGATAAGGTACCAGATAATCTTCTTAACAAGGTGGTAGATAGGATCTATAATACGTATAAAGACTTTGAAACATTGTCAGAAGTAGATCCAGAAGGAACAATGTTCAAAGATTTAGATAATGCAAAGAGACGTAAGATTATAAAAGACTTCTCAGATGCTAATGGGGAAGATGTAGGTCTAATGCTTAACGTCTTCAAAGATATGATTCCTAAGAGAGATCCAAAAGCTAAGCAGTTAACTGCTGAACCTGCACCTACTAAGACAGGGCCTCCTGCAACTAGAGAGGAACTCCAGAAGCATCTTGCACAAGTAAGGGCGAAGGCTCGTAGGTCTCGTAAGCCAGTAGATCAAGTGAAAGAGGCGGAAGAGTGGGAGGCTAAGCTTAAGGAAGAAGGCATGACCAGTGAACCTCCTGAGGAAGGTGCACTTGGGGAGCTTACATTAGATGCTACTGGTGGTCAGCAGATCTATGAACGTCTCAAGCAAATCTTTTCTTCTGAAAAGGTCAAAGCCTCTGCAGCCTCTAACAAGATCGTCTCTGAAGTCAATGGTCAATTTCTCACAATGCGAGGAGATGCAGAGCGTGCAGATGGACTAATAGATAACCTTGCCAAGAATATAGGACGTCTTGTCCGCTATAAGGGAGAGACTCCTATGTTTGCTGTAGCTGGGGATCCTACTCGTGCTGTTAGGAATCCTAAGCTAGAACCTCTCACCTACGACTTTGTCAAGGCTGGCTTCCTTGGGAATCATGCTGCGGCGAAGAGGAATGAAGCTATCCGTTCAGCAGAAGCTTTGCTTCGAGATACAGCGTCGAAGGAGAGGATTAAAGGAATCCTAGAAGGAAAGACTAAGGATGGAACTTCTGAAGAAACTAAAGCAGCTGAGATAATCCGAAGTGAGCTAGATGCTGTGAAGGAAAGCTACAAGGATCATCTTCGCTCTGAGTATAAGAAGAATCTTACAGAGGGTGAGAACTCTGCACTCTCTGAAATCATAGCTGGTAGGCCTATCGAGGAGGTTGTAGCCAAGTACAAGCAACACGTTGTTCTTGATAAGCTTGGTCGACGTAGGCTTAAGAAATGGGTAGACGAAGACATCATCAGGGACGTAGCAAAGGAGTACAAGGCTATAGACGATTGGGGTCTCGACGACTATATGTCTCACCATGAGCGTGGAGCTATGAGGATTGTGAGTGGAGGAAAGCTATATGCCAAAGCCATGTCAGAGAAAGATGCAGCCCGTAAGTTTGCTGATCTTGTTGAGCTCTATCCTGATAAAGACTTCCAGCTCGACACAGACATCAACCTTGAGGCACTTGCAACTGGCCTTAGTAAGCGTAGCTATAATAGGTTGCTGTTCCACCTTCAGGAAGGATTGAAGAAGAATATCGAAGGAATCAATAACGAAGCAGCCTTCAAGCTAGCACAGAAAGGTTTGAAGGGACGCTTTTATATCACTCCTACTAAGCAGTTCTCTCCTTATACGATGGACCGGAAGGAGTTCCTCCAAGGTGAGAAGAATGTCTTTGATGTTCTCTATCACTATATGTATAGCATGGAACGTAAGATGGCTCTTGATCCTGCTATCGACAACATAAGGAAGGCCATAAGCAGAACGGAGGTAGTGGGAACTGAACAGTACAAGGCTAAAGATGGAACGATGAAGACTCGTGAGATCAAACGACCTTACTTGAAGAAGGAGGAGAGTGCCTTTCTTGAGCGTCTTGTAGAAGATGTCAAGGGTCGTTACTATGCAATGGATAAGCTTGTTGACGGGATGCTGGAGGGAACAGGACATCAGAGAACATACTCCAGGCTCATAGCTGGTTCGAGAGAACTGGAGGCTAACCTGAAGCTTGGCTACGCACCTGTGAAGGGAGTTATCAATGGGCTTAGTGGTCTAGGCCATGTGTGGACGAAGGTGGGTACGGAGTATATAGCGAAAGGTGCAGCCTTCCTCCGAACGCAAGAGGGAGTAGACTTCATCAAAGCTATGGAGCCCTTCCTTGGTGTGAATATAGTGGAGAGTGCATCAGGGGAGCTTACCTCCAGAGGTACCTTCGAGAAGCTTGGAATTCTCAGCCCTCCCAAGACACAGGCTGGAAGGTTAGCTCATGCAGCTATTGAGCCTCTTGGAGCTTTCCAAGCACCGGAGATTCCTGTTCGTAAGCTAACGCTTGCAGCGAACTATCTTATGGCTAAGGCTGAAGGAGTAAGTGAAGAGGCTGCACGAGATATAGCGATCAAGGCTAACTGGTTTCAACAGTTCACCTACGATATGGCTTCACTTCCTGAGGTTATGAGAGGTCCGACTGGACGCTTGGTTACACAGTTCAAACCTTATCTTCTGAAAGAGATGGAGTTTATCTCCACCCTTCGAGGTCCTGAGCTTGCTCGCTATATTGGGATGCAGCTTGCTCTCGCAGGTCCTCGTGGAGGGGTTATGATTCTTAAGTCCCTCCCGATTCTGGGAGCACTTGGAGTTCTCGACGAAGTCGAAGAATGGATGAACAAGGAATACCCTGTTGCTTCCAGAGGCGTAGGCGGTCTCGCAGGGGTAGATGTAAGTGCGGCAGCTACCTTCCAGTTCCCCTCTTCGTTGAGAGATTGGCTAGTTCCTTTGTTGTCTGATATAGGGTCGTTCTACAAGAATGTTATAACACTTACGGTGGA
>JBAZAY010000131.1:0-2779 GCA_041671725.1 Gallionella sp.
AAGGATATAGGTTCCATCTTCATTATCTTTAACGGCTAAGGGCTGGATTACTCCTTCCTTCTTAAAGGACATAACGAGTTCATTTAGGTCACCAAGATCTTCACGGAAGCGTTCTCCTATGAAGATAGATGAGATAGGGATTTCCTTGAGAGATATCATAGCTATCCTTTCGTCTTGTTAAGGAGAGCCAGGAGCATAGCTGCCTGCTCTGCATTTACGTTGTTGAGAAGGGAAGAGGTAGAGACCTCTGCCTTCACTGTGCTCTTTCGTTCTACCTGTGGAGGTCGTTTCGAGATGCGACGGTTCGTCCTGATGGCGAGGAGCTCTGCTCGTACCTCGTCGTCAGTCATCTCGGAGATGCTTTTGCGAATGTTACTTAGCTCCATTATCTAGCTCCTTCCCTCTCAGCTCTTTTATAACCTCTCTCGATCCCATCCTACGATCAAGGATAGCAGCGAGGACTATGTTCCCATGAGCCTCGACGAGGTCGAGAAGATCTTCCAGAAGCATAACCATGACCTTAGTCTTCAGCCCCCAAGGGATTAGGTTCTGCATACGGAGGAAGGTTTCTTTAGATATTTCGATACTTAGACGGGGAGTATATTGCTCAGGCATTATGCACCATCCTTCCATTCTTCTGCTCCAGTACAGTATCCATCAAACCAAGCATCAAACCAAGCTCTCCAATCTTCTTCATCTTCACCGTACCCTTCACTATCAGCAAGAGTATTAAACTTTTCGAATGTCTCATCTGATATAGGTACATCTGTCGGTTTAGTTCTAGACATGGTTGACTCCTTTGGTAAATTATTTACCATAGAGGGGAGCCATTGGTAGCACTCCCCTCTTATGGTTCTTAGCTACTGCCCAACAACGAAGCGCTTCACACGATTCTGCGTTCCGTACTCCTGGCTCTCTTCCTCATCTAGGATAGCCCATCCCTTGGTACCTTCCATATCCTCAGCCGAGATAGGTCCAGCAGGAGCCAGCTTGAAGCAGGCCTTGAACTCCTTCAGGCGATTCTGCTTCTGCGCCTTAACCTTATCATCATCCTGAGCTGTAGGCAGCATGATGAAGTGGTTAATGTCCTTGCTGTACGGCTCGTTTGGAACATCAAGACGGAGGGCCAGCATAGGATCGCCCTTCTTGCTGTTCTTAATCTCCGCCTTAACGATGCGAAGCTCGGCCTCAGTGCCAGAGGGAAGGGATTTGAACTCGGGTGCATTCTGGGTGTCGACGTCTAAGATAAAGCTCATGTTCTTTTTCTCCTTTTCTTCTTTGGTTAGTTAGTTTTAGGTTTGATATCTATACGGATAACATCTACGACCTTATAGACCTTCAGCTTGTACTGTTCGTTCTCAGTCTCACATCGGGTCAGCTTGTCCTCTGTCATCTTCGTGAGGGCTATCTTGATCTCATCTACTACTCTGTCTAAGTCCATCAGTCGCCCCCTTTGAGAATAGCCAGCATCTGGTTCTTCGACATCTTATGATCCTGGCACCAGTCAGTTGGGAAGACTGCAGGCCAACCTTCCTGGCCACTTGGAGCATGGCGACGACAACGGAAGTTGTTGTAGCTATGGCACGTTGCACAGCTATGGTTTGGGTGAAGATCTTTATCCCAGTTGTCGAACGCAGGGCCTTTGTCCATTTTAGTAGGCATCTTTATTCCTCCTTTCTATCGTCGTTAGTACGGCTTGTCGTCCGTAGGGTAGCCAGCTTTCTTTAGGAGCATCTTGATATCTGGCTCTTCAGCTTGTATAAATAGTCCCTCCTTTCCTAGTCTAGTCCGAGCACGAAAGGTTCCATCAGACTGAGTTAGTAGTGAGTACTTTATACCTGCACTTGTTCTTGTTGTCTGAGCATAGTAGAGCTCAGTGAACAACAAGGGTATCTTCTGCTGTAGCTTTCCGACAAAGAGAGGTGTTACATAGAGCTTACCCGTAACATCATCTTTCAGGGTGTTCTCATGTGCAAGAAGAACGATGTCACAAGGGAGAGTGAGGAAGTCCTTGATAGCGTTCTCTATCATATACATAGCAGGAAGATAGTCATTCTCCCAAGGTTGGGTGCCTGCTCTGCTACCTCCCTTTGCAGTTAAGAGAACTTGGTTCATAGCTGCAGATGCCCAAGTTGTAGCAGAGTCAATAGCGTAGGTTCCGATATGTTGGAAGTAGCCATCGCGCTGTCTTCGCTCGTATTCAGTGTCCCATTTCTTAAAGGAAGTAGGCTTCCAAGGATCTTCATTCTCCCATCTTGTGTCAGCAAGAACCCAGCCAGCCTTGATCTCGTCTCGGATAGTTACTGTTCCCTGAGGATCGAAGCTATCTATATGAATAGGTCTTCGACAGGTCTTAAGAAGGCGAGTCTTACCAGAGCCTGATCCTCCATAGACAAGAGCAGCAAAGTGCTTCTGCATAGCGTCTTCACTATAGAGCTTGCGGATATCTTCGAACTCTTTCTTTATATCAAGTGTCACTTAGCTACCTCCGCTTCTTTACGCTGTTTATCGTTCAATGTAAATGCTACATTCAACTTTTCATGATCTTTGATAGCGTTAGATGGGATAAACTCCATGATGTAACCTTCTGGATAATGTTTACGATAATCGTTCTCGTGTCTATCCAGTCTTGTTCCCTCAAGTACACCTAAATCATGAGGCATATATGCCTCGGTAGAGCAGATATGACTCCCTAAGCATACTCCATCCTCAGAGATTGCTACTGCTTGCAGAAATCCAGACTCTCCGCCATTATTAAAGCACATAGTGTGAGGGAGGT
>JBAZAY010000132.1:0-2609 GCA_041671725.1 Gallionella sp.
TCACTTTTATCTCCGAGGACATGAGTGAGGTGATAGAAATGAAGTCCTAATGGTAACCGAGAGTGTCCTCGAGGACGACCTCGGGAACAGTTAGGAGACCATTTTGAGTGTCTCACAGAGGTCTCGTCTCTTGGCTGGGAAAAGAAGTTCTTGGGGATTGAAATCGTCCTCCTCTCGAGACACGAATTGAGGCCTCAAAATGAAGTCCTAAGAGTCACCGCGAGGACTCCGAAGGATGACCTCGGGGACAGTTAGGAGACCATTTTGGATGTCTCACTAGTGTCCTCACTCTCACTTGGGAAAAGAAGTTCTTAGACCTTCAAGGCGACCTTTCCTTTTTGTCTCTGACTCGGTGATGAGAGTTGGCCTCGACTCCTCTTTGGACTCGAGAGAGGAAGAGGTCTGGTCTCGGAGAGAGACATGCCTCTGTCTTCTCTCGGGTCGCGAGAGGACTTGGGGACAAGACTCCATCAGCCGGTGATGAGAGAGGAAGGAATTGGTCAGATGAGGAAATAAAAAATAAAGTGCGGTTAAGGGGATGGCGAGGGAGTCCAACGGGAGGTCCGAGGATGGTCTCAGGGAGCTCGTAGAGAGGAGTCAGAGACGTGTTGGGACGTCCAATTGGACTCTCGCGGAGCTCTAAACTTGGAGCTGGCCAAAGAAGTTTTTTTGGGACGAGAACGGCCTCGGGTCTTTCTCGCCTCCCTCCAAACCGACTAACTTGGTTTTCCAATTTTGTCTCTCAGAGAGGTGTTGGGGACGTGCTAAGAGGTGTCTGAGGAGGTGAAAGGGAGTCCGAAGGAGTCCTTCATCATGGTTATGAGACCTTCCCTAGGAGGAAACAAAACCTTTTATTTCTTCCTTTTCTCAATTCGCATTCGTCTGATAAGGCGACGCTCATGGACGACAGAAAAAGGAAGGAGAACGAAGGCTTAGTGTCTTACTATTCTCTTGCCCACCCACACGGTCACAGGCTTCTTCTCGAGCTTATAGCCGAGCATGCAATTGCTAAGTGAAGTCTTGTTAAGCGCTCGTGACAGCTCCGGTCGATGAAGAGACTTAGAGAGAGACAAGGCATTGGTCTTCATCCAGCTCTGGTAAGAGGAGAAGATGGCATCTGTCATCACACAGTGGCTTGGGTCATCGGCGAGACAATCTGTCATCCAGCTCTTGACGTCTGGTCTATCTATTTCATCATGAGTCTTTGCTCTCTTACTACCACTGGCGACGGAGCTGCCGATGACAGAGGCCTCCAATGTCTCTCCACTAGAGGCAGCCGAAGGAGTAAGATCAGCTGCCTTACTAGACGCATGACTCAAGACTAACTGTCCATCTCCATTAGGAACTGCGAACGCTAAGAGAGCCGAGATCCTCTTCACCTCTTCATCTCCACCGTTCCGCGCCGCGGTAGTGAGAGTGGAGAGGACATTACTAATTGCCTTCTGAGTCTCTCTTCCCACACTACTCTTCGCCTCGAGACCAGCCGAAGGGACTGAGTACATTGGAGATGTGATCACCTCCGAAGGAGCTGAGCGCGTCGAGGACGCGGTCACTGGAGACTCCACTTGCCTCACATTAGTCAGAGCTGCCGAAGGCAAGTTCACTTGCCTTGAGGCAATGTGAGTAGGGAATGATGTCTTGTCTAACACACTCAACTCCTTCGAAGGAGTTGTCTTCTCTGATGAGGAAGTACTCTTAGACATGACAGGTGGCTTCCTCAATGGATCTCTTGACAGCAAGGACTTTGTCCTCTCACCAGTTGAAGACGCCGATGAAGAGGAAGGACTTAGGAGTCTCTTGGGAGAAGGGACGATCACTTTGTCCTCTATCACTTCACCACCCATAGGATTAGAGAGGTGAGTCTTATCACTGCCACTGGACCGAGTCACCTCCGAAGGAGCTAAGCGCGTCGAAGACGCGGTCACCTCCGAAGGAGCTAAGCGCGTCGAAGACGCGGTCACCTCCGAAGGAGTTGAGTGCATCAGAGATGCAGTCACCGAGTGTGATTGGAGAGAAGAACTCCTCTTATCACTTCCACCATCAGACGAAGAGTCTTGCTGATGGCAATGAACATCGTTGAGAGACAACGGACTCGCTGTCAGCGAACTCTGATGAGGAGACGACGAGGAGTCTTGCTGAGGACAATGAGCTTCGTCTTCTGTGTGTCTCTGTCCACAAGTCATGAGGGAAGAGGATGTCTTAGAGAGGTCACTAGCACTTCCTTCGACAACTTCTGGAGATGGGTCTGAAGGAAGAAGGAGAGGGTCATAGACTTCGTCTCCGGAAGGAACCTCACTCTCCTTCATGTGGACGGTTGGGTAGAGAGACTGAATGGCAACTTCGATCACGTGAGAGAGATGACTTACCTTTGTCTTCACATCGTCTCTCTCACTCTTGTTCATGGAACTGAGACTCATGCCTCCAGTGATCAAATGGACAGCGTCTCTGATCATTATGTCCATCGTGGCAACAGAGTCATCGACTGTCCACTCATCTTGAGGAATGAGAGAAGCGTACTTACCTCCGAAGACCAACTGCCACATGTTATAACCACTGTCCTTCAACGTTCTCAACTGACGGCGTGTGAAGGAGATCATCTTATCAGGATC
>JBAZAY010000133.1:0-2559 GCA_041671725.1 Gallionella sp.
TCATTGCTGATCGGCATAGCCGCCGGAGTGGCCCCGGCCATGAAAGCCGCCCGACTGGAGCCGTTGGAAGCTTTGCGGGCTGAGTGATTTGTATTTTTCATATCCGTTACTAAAATTAAAATAAAAGGCCATAGTAAGAATGCGTTAAAATCAACTCAGCATAGCGAATAGGGCCGAGGCACGAAGCCCATCACTCGTATCCGGTGATCAGAGAGACTTTAATATATCCATTGGCTTGGGGGCATACGGGAGAGTTTGATCTTGATGCTGGCGAATAGTAAAGATGGGCTTCGTGCCTCACCCATCCTATGCACTATCCCTCATAACTTGAAGCGTGAAATGCCTTGATACCGTTCTGGATTTTTTTCGAAAAGTAACGTGATAACTAGCTATAAAAATCCATACACCGCTACCTACAGAGATTTAATTTATGAGCAAAAATAGCATACTGTTGTTAACCGTAGTCGCCTTAAGTTCCCTCAG
Organism: Gallionella sp.; assembly: GCA_041671725.1. Taxonomy (GTDB): domain Bacteria; phylum Pseudomonadota; class Gammaproteobacteria; order Burkholderiales; family Gallionellaceae; genus Gallionella. Next base: position 484 of record JBAZAY010000133.1, read on the forward strand.
CATCAATGCTTCTGGCGAAATGGTTTATAAATGCAGAAATCAGCAAGGCGAGATGAAGTACCAAAAATCAGCTTGTGCGGAAAATGCACAAGCGACTTCCTCATTGGTAGAAATCAAAACGACAAAGGCAGCTATCAAGGCAAAGAAAACTCTGGTGATTGATCAAAACTCAAATGGGCATTATTTTTTAGAGGGCGAGGTAAACAGCACCGCACTGACTTTTGTTATCGACACGGGCGCGTCGGTTGTTTCATTGCCTAGTTCAGTCGCGCGTAACGCTGAAATTGATTGTAAAAAGCAAGTGATGATGAGCACTGCCAATGGCTTAGTTAACGGGTGTGCGGTTACTATTCCAAAACTGAAGATTGGTTCGTTTCTAATTGAAGACGTTGCAGCCGTGATTATGCCAAATCTAAGCGAGCCATTATTAGGGATGAATGTGTTGCAACAATTCAATATAGTGCAAGATCATGGTCAAATGCGCATTTCTGAGCGTTGATGTAGGTTGGAGGTGAAGTTTGAGTCTTCAACAAGAACAATGCAGTTTCACTGGATCCCAATCTTGAACTTAGGAACTAGCGAAAACATTTAAATGATTTATCGACTCTTAGCGGACTCCGTTCTTGTCCTCCACCTCCTTTTTATCGGCTTCGTCATATTCGGTGGTCTGCTTGCGCGGCGCTTATCCTGGATTGCGCTGGCCCACCTACCGGCCGCCTGCTGGGGCGCATTCATTGAATTGACCGGCGGACTGTGTCCGCTTACGTTGATGGAAGTTGAGTTTCGCCAAACCGCCGGCGATGCCGGTTATTCGGGCAGCTTTATCGAGCATTATCTTCTTCCGGTGATTTATCCCGCCGGACTCACGAGGGACATTCAGTTTGGGTTGGCGGGTTTTGTGATACTGATTAATGTTGCGATATATGGGGTGCTTGTTTATCGATGGTGGGTTTCCCGATCCAGAGCCTGAATAGGCTGCACACCTTTGGTAATGCTGGAGCACCGGACTTTCTGGTCAACACCCGGCAGTCGTGGTATCGTCGGCCTTGAGTTTGCGCCGGGGGCATGGGCTTAAACCTGCGGCTAACGTAGCGCCGAATATCCAAATCCATGTTGCATCGCAACGAGGAAATGTGAGGATAGAGCGCTGACCCATAGCAACAACGGAGGAATCAGCATGAAAAAATTGCGGCTTGCGATCATCGGTCTGGGAAATTTGGGACGCAAATGCGTCGACGTTATTTTGGCCGATCAAAATACGGTGTTGGTGGGTATTGTAAAGCGCACCGTCACTTCCTCAGATTCCGGGTCGAAAGTGCCTATTGTTACCCACATCAGCGAGCTGGAACAAGTCGATGTCGCACTTATCTGTGTTCCCCCCGATGCGGTCATGAGCGTTGCGCAAGGCCTGTTGCAACGCGGCATTCCGGTCGTGGAATGCGCGCGCTTCCACGATGAGGCCTTTTTTAATCATAAGTCGGAAATTCATCGGACCGCGCTTCTTCATAAAGTACCCGCTGTCGTTGGCGCGGGATGCGATCCGGGCGCGCTTTCCTTGTTCCGCAACTATTTTGCGTTGCTGGCCCCTCATGGGCATACTGAAACCAGCCTGCACACGGGGGCAAGTCTGCATCATACGCTGGCGGCGGAGGGCATTAAAGGCGTCAAAAAAGCGTTGGCAACGGAGCTTAAATCCATAGAAGGAACGGTTCAACGCTATGTTTATGTCGAATTAGAAGCATCGGCGGATGCGGGCGAAGTGGAGCGCGCCATCGTCAATGATCCGCTGTTTCTGGATGAGCAAACGCTGGTATTGCCGGTACCCAGCATTGCTGAACTGGAAGAAACAAACCGTGGCGTGTTGCTGGAGCGGCATAGCGCACCGGCAGATGTCAGTCATTGCTCTTTTTTGCTGGAAGCGCGTTTCGACGAGATGAGGCTTGCCGCGAGGATGATGCTTGCCGCCGCGCAGTCGTTACCGGCTTTGCAAGCTGGCGCTTATTCGCTGCTCGACCTGCCTGTCGGTGCGCTGTGGGGCGAGTCGCGTTCAGCCGAGGAAAAGAAGTGGGTGTAAAT